>NZ_JMLM01000015.1:0-160088 GCF_000686745.1 Mycobacterium sp. UNC410CL29Cvi84 | reverse complement strand
TCCACCGATGCGTTGGCGCATCTGTTGAAGTTCGATTCGATCCTGGGCCGGTTGCCCTATGACGTGCGCGCGGACGGGGACACCCTGATCGTGGGTGAGACCAAGATCAAGGCGCTGGCGGTCAAGGAGGGTCCGGCGGCGCTGCCCTGGGGGGATCTGGGGGTGGACATCGTGGTGGAGTCGACCGGGATTTTCACCGACGCGGCCAAAGCCCGGGGGCATCTGGAGGCCGGGGCCAAGAAGGTGGTCATCTCGGCGCCGGCGACCGGTGAGGACATCACCATCGTGATGGGTGTCAACGACGACAAGTACGACGGCAGCCAGAACATCATCTCGAATGCCTCGTGCACCACGAACTGTCTGGGCCCCATCGCCAAAGTGCTCAATGACGAGTTCGGGATCGTGCGCGGGCTGATGACCACGATCCACGCCTACACCCAGGATCAGAACCTGCAGGACGGGCCGCACAAGGATCTGCGGCGGGCGCGGGCGGCGGCGATCAACATCGTGCCGACCTCGACCGGGGCGGCCAAGGCCATCGGGCTGGTGCTGCCCGAGCTCAAGGGCAAGTTGGACGGGTATGCGTTGCGGGTGCCGGTGCCGACCGGGTCGGTGACCGATCTGACCGCGGACCTGGGTAAGTCGGCGACGGCGGCGCAGATCAATGCGGCGATGCAGGCCGCGGCCGAGGGTCCGTTGAAGGGGATTTTGAAGTACTACGACGCGCCCATCGTGTCGTCCGATATCGTCACCGACCCGCACAGTTCACTGTTCGATGCGGGACTGACCAAGGTGATCGACAACCAAGCCAAGGTCGTGTCCTGGTATGACAACGAGTGGGGCTACTCCAACCGGATCGCCGATCTGGCCGCACTGGTCGGCAAGTCGCTGTAGACGCACGTAAGAGAAAGACAGGTATGAGCATCAAGACCCTCGATGAGCTGTTGGCCGAAGGCGTAGAGGGGCGGGGCGTCCTGGTCCGCTCCGACCTGAACGTCCCGCTCGACGAGAACGGCAACATCACCGATCCGGGCCGGATCATCGCCTCGGTCCCGACGCTGGCCGCGCTGGCCGACGCCGGTGCCAAGGTCGTCATCACCGCGCACCTGGGCCGGCCCAAGGGCGGACCGGACCCCAAGTTCTCGCTCGCGCCGGTTGCCGCCGCGCTCGGAGAGAAGCTGGGTCGCCACGTCCAGCTGGCCGGTGATGTCGTCGGCACCGACGCGCTCGCCCGCGCCGAGGGTCTGACCGACGGCGACGTGCTGCTGCTGGAGAACATCCGCTTCGACCCGCGCGAGACCAGCAAGGACGACGCCGAGCGCGCTGCCCTGGCCCGTGAGCTGGCGGCGCTGGTCGAGGGTCCCGACGGCTCGCCCGGCGCATTCGTCTCCGACGGCTTCGGTGTGGTGCACCGCAAGCAGGCCTCGGTGTACGACGTCGCGAACATCCTGCCGCACTACGCCGGCACGCTGGTGGCCACCGAGGTCAAGGTGCTCGAGCAGCTGACCAGCTCGACCGAGCGTCCGTATGCCGTCGTGCTCGGTGGCTCGAAGGTGTCCGACAAGCTCGCGGTCATCGAGAACCTCGCCACCAAGGCCGACAGCATCGTCATCGGCGGCGGCATGTGCTTCACCTTCCTTGCGGCCCAAGGGCTTTCGGTCGGTACCTCGCTGTTGCAGGAGGAGATGATCGACACCTGTAAGCGGCTGCTGGACACCTACGCCGACGTCATCCACCTCCCCGTCGACATCGTGGTGGCCGACAAGTTCGCCGCCGACGCCGTGCCGGAGACCGTCGCCTCCGACCGCATCCCGGACGGCAAGATGGGCCTGGACATCGGCCCCGAGTCGGTCAAGCGCTTCACCGCGCTGCTGTCCAACGCCAAGACCGTGTTCTGGAACGGCCCGATGGGCGTCTTCGAGTTCCCCGCCTTCGCCGACGGCACCCGGGGCGTCGCCGAGGCCATCATCACCGCAACGTCCAAGGGCGCGTTCAGCGTCGTGGGTGGCGGCGACTCGGCTGCCGCGGTGCGCCAGCTCGAACTCGCCGAGGACGGCTTCTCCCACATCTCGACCGGCGGCGGCGCGTCACTGGAGTACCTCGAGGGCAAGACCCTCCCGGGCATCGAAGTTCTGGGGTCGTAGACCATGGCGCGTAAGCCGCTCATCGCCGGCAACTGGAAGATGAACCTCAATCACTTCGAGGCCATCGCCCTGGTACAGAAGATCGCATTCGCCTTGCCGGACAAGTACTTCGCCAAGGTCGACGTCACCGTCCTGCCGCCGTTCACCGACCTGCGCAGCGTGCAGACCCTGGTCGACGGCGACAAGCTGCTGCTCACCTACGGCGCCCAGGACGTGTCCCAGCACGACTCCGGCGCCTACACCGGTGAGATCAGTGGCGCGTTCCTGGCCAAGCTGGGCTGTACGTTCGTCGTCGTCGGGCACTCCGAGCGCCGGACCTACCACCACGAGGACGACGCCCTGGTCGCCGCCAAGGCCAAGGCCGCGCTCAAGCACGGCCTGACCCCGATCGTGTGCATCGGCGAGGGGTTGGACGTCCGCGAGGCCGGTAACCACGTCGAGCACTGCACCAGCCAGCTCACGGGCTCGCTGGCGGGGCTGTCGGCGGACGAGATAAGCCAGGTCGTCATCGCCTACGAGCCCGTCTGGGCCATCGGCACCGGGCGCGTGGCCAGCGCCGGCGACGCGCAGGAGGTGTGCGCCGCCATCCGCTCGACCCTGGGCGAGCTGGCGTCGCCCGAGATCGCCGCGACCGTGCGCGTGCTCTACGGCGGCTCGGTCAACGCCAAGAACGTCGGCGAGTTGGTCGCCAAGTCCGACATCGACGGCGCGCTGGTCGGCGGCGCATCCCTCGACGGCGAGCAGTTCGCGACGCTGTCGGCGATCGCCGCGGGCGGTCCGCTGCCCTGACGGGCTAGTTCGCCGGCTCCAACACCATGGTGGGCAGGTTGCCCCTGTTGATGCCTCCCGGTAGCTGCCGGGTCGGCGTGGTGGTCAACGGGGCGTCTGCCGCCTTGGCCGGCGGCGCGTGGCAACCTGTCTCGGGGTCCATTCCGGGAATGCCCCCGGACTCGACACAGCACAAGTCCGGATTCCGGATGGTCTTCTTCATGCAGTTGTCGTATGCCTCGATATCCCAGGTGTCGTCGCTGGGCGCGGCGAGCGATATTGCCGGTGTCGTCAGCGCAAATGCGGCAGTCAGCAAAGCCGCGGAAGCACGTTTCACTACGGACATGTTGGCCTCCAAATAGGCCGAGTAGTGGATGTTGATGTGTCCATGGTGCGCCGTCACGGTCGCCGGTGGCGCGGAATCAGCAACGCAGTTGTGGTCATGGGGACGACGCGACGGCGGACCGCGGCCGGGCTACGGCACTTCACCCGGTAAGCTGTGGCTCATGATTTTGGCCCTGCAGATCACGTTGATCATCACCAGCGTGTTGGTTGTGTTGCTGGTGTTGCTCCACCGGGCCAAGGGTGGCGGTCTGTCGACCCTGTTCGGCGGCGGTGTGCAGTCCAGCCTGTCCGGGTCCACCGTGGTCGAGAAGAACCTCGACCGGCTGACCTACTTCATCACCGGCATCTGGCTGGTGTCGATCATCGGCATCGCGCTGCAGATCAAGTACGGCGCCTAGCTTCAGACTTCCAGAACCGGCCACGCCTCTCAGGCGTGGCCGGTTCTGTTTGTTCAGCTACTGACAGCAACCGTCCAGCGGGTGCTGTGCCGGCGCTTATCCCGATGACAGGGCGCGCATAGCGCCGGCCCCTAATCTCGCCTCGTGGTGCATCTTCTTCGTATCGGCGCAGGCGCGGCGGTGCTGCTCTGCGTGGCCGGTGGTGTGGCGTCTGCCGATCCGCTGCCGGTTGCGGATGTCCGCCAGGCCGTCAACACCGAAGATGGCTGGCGCCTTGGGGTTTCGCTCACCCAGATGACCGTCAACTCGGTGCCCAACATGGCGGCGACAGCCTTCACGCGCGAAGGCTTCGTCACCGGCCGGGCCGAGGCCACCATCGACGGGAGCGGCTCGTCGGCCGTCAACAACGGGACGTTGATCGTGGGCCTGCAGCTGGGCTGTCAGGTCGACCTCAGCGAGGGCGCCAGCGTCGGCGGCGACGCCGACATCGGAATCAACCCCGGATTCAGCGGAAACGTGCTGAATGCCATCGGTCCCTACGCCGATCTGGAGGGCAACGTCTCGGTGAACCTGCTGCCGGGCACGATCACCAACGTCGTGCTCGGCAAGAAATCGCTGAAGGGCCGCACCGGCGGCATCACCGTCCACGACGCCCACGTCAAGGTTGACGCCTGCGGCGGGGCGGTGGCCGTCCGGTTCTTCTCGACGGTGACGATCGATACAGACAAGAACGACGACAGCGTCAACGCCTACGGGGACATCCTGCAGCTATGAGTGTCGTACGAACGCCGGTGAGACGCCGGGCCGCGGTGGTCGGCGTCGCGGCATCGGCCTGGTTCTTGGTTCTTGCACCGGTCGCTCGTGCCGACTGCACCGGCGCGGGCGACTTCGGTGCCGGATCGGGTTGTGCGCCACCGGGTGGCGGCAGCTCGTCGGCGAAGGCCTGGCCGCCGACGTCGGTGGACTGGCCGCCGAACCTGGATGCGGACAGTTCCGGCGAGGGCGGCGACGGCGGCGATTCGCACCCAATTGTGTTGCCCGACGGGCAGAAACCGTCGACCACGACGTCGCGAACGAGCGGCCCGGCCACACCCACGACGTCGTCGACGCCGATCGTCCCCGTTGGTTCCCCGTGACCGAGTCGGTCTCCGTGCTCTGCGCCAACGGCGTATGGCGTCGATACTGAAGTGATGGCCGAGGTTCCGAACGCTCCCGACACCACGCTGCTGCCGATCGGATCGGTTCAGCGCACCGAACTGGGCCGTGAGGCCACCGAACCCATGCGCGAAGACATCCGGCTGCTCGGCGCCATTCTCGGTGACACGGTGCGCGAGCAGAACGGTGACGCCGTCTTCGACCTCGTGGAACGGGCACGGGTCGAATCGTTCCGCGTGCGTCGTTCCGAGATCGACCGGGCGGAGCTCGCAGCGTTGTTCTCCGGCATCGACATTCATCAGGCCATCCCGGTGATCAGGGCATTCACGCATTTCGCGCTGCTGGCCAACGTCGCCGAGGACATTCACCGCGAGCGGCGGCGCGCGGTGCACGTGGCAGCGGGGGAGCCGCCGCAGGACAGCAGCCTGGCCGCGACGTACCGTAAGCTGGACGAAGCCGGGGGATTGGACGGTGCCGCGGTCGCCGACGCGCTGCGCGGTGCGCTGGTCTCGCCCGTGATCACCGCTCATCCCACCGAAACCCGGCGGCGCACCATTTTCGACACCCAGAACCGGATCACCGACCTGATGCGGCTGCGGTTGCACGGGCACAGCCTGACGCGCGACGACCGCGACATCGAGACCGAGCTGCGCCGGCACATTCTCACGCTGTGGCAGACGGCGCTGATCCGCTTGTCGCGGTTGAAGATTCAAGACGAGATCGCCACCGGGCTGCGTTACTACCCGGCTGCGTTCTTCGACGTCATCCCACGCGTCAACGCGGAGGTGCGTGGCGCGCTGCAGGCCCGCTGGCCGGGTGAGCCGCTGCTGGAGACGCCGATCCTGCGGCCCGGTTCATGGATCGGCGGTGACCGCGACGGCAATCCCAACGTCACCGCCGACGTGGTACGCCTGGCCACCGGCGGTGCGGCCTACACCGCATTCGACCGCTACTTCGCCGAACTCCTTGCGCTGGAACACGAATTGTCGATGTCGGCGCGGCTGGTCCGCGTCAGCGATGCGCTGCAGGAGTTGGCCGACCAGCATCCCGAACCGGCCCACGCCGACGAACCGTACCGCCAGGCGCTGCACGTGCTGCGCGGGCGCCTGACGGCCACCGCCGCCGAGATTCTCGACCGGCAGCCCGAGCACGAGCTGGACCTCGGCCTGCCGCCGTACGCCACGCCCGCCGAACTGCTCGCCGACCTGGACGTCATCGACGCCTCGTTGCGCGCCGGCGGCACCAGCGTGCTGGCCGACGACCGGCTGGCCCGGTTGCGAGAGTCGGTGCGCGTCTTCGGGTTCCATCTGTGTGGCCTGGACTTGCGCCAGAACTCCGAAGTGCACGAGCAGGTGGTGGCTGAGCTGTTGGCCTGGGCCGGTGTGCACCCCGACTACGCCTCGCTGCCGGAGGACGAGCGGGTCGCCGTCCTGGTCGAGGAGCTGTCCACGCGGCGGCCGCTGGTGGGGCGCGACGCCCAGCTGTCGGAACTGGCGCGCAAGGAACTGGACATCGTCGCGGCGGCTGCCCGGGCCGTCGAGGTGTTCGGGTCCGAGGCCGTCCCCAACTACATCATCTCGATGTGTCAGTCGGTATCCGATCTCCTCGAGGCGGGAGTGCTGCTCAAAGAGGCCGGCCTGCTCGATGCCGCGGGGCCCGAGCCGTACAGCCCGGTCGGCATCGTGCCCTTGTTCGAGACCATTGACGACCTGCAACGCGGGTCGGCCATTCTGGAAGCGGCCCTTGCCATTCCGCTGTACCGGTCGATCGTCACCGCCCGCGGCGACCACCAGGAGGTCATGCTCGGCTACTCCGACTCCAACAAGGACGGCGGGTACCTGGCGGCCAACTGGGCGCTGTACCGCGCCGAGCTCGATCTCGTGGAATCGGCGCGCAAGACCGGAATCCGGCTGCGGCTGTTCCATGGCCGCGGCGGCACCGTCGGCCGCGGTGGTGGCCCGAGCTACGACGCGATCCTCGCCCAGCCGCCCGGTGCGGTCCGGGGCTCGCTGCGGATCACCGAGCAGGGTGAGGTGATCGCCGCCAAGTACGCCGAACCGCATGCCGCACATCGGAATCTGGAGACCCTGCTGGCCGCGACCCTCGAATCGACCCTGCTCGACGTCGAAGGGCTCGGCGACGCCGCGGCACCCGCTTACGACGTGCTCGACGATCTCGCCGCCCGCGCGCAACGGGCCTACAGCGAATTGGTGCACGAGACACCGGGATTCGTCGAGTACTTCAAGGCGTCGACGCCCGTCAGCGAGATCGGTGCGCTCAACATCGGCAGCCGCCCGACGTCCCGCAAGCCGACCACGTCGATCGCCGATCTGCGGGCCATCCCGTGGGTGCTGGCCTGGAGCCAGTCGCGCGTCATGCTGCCCGGCTGGTACGGCACCGGGACCGCGTTCGAGGAATTCATCGACAACACCGACGGCGGCCTCGAGGTGCTGCAGGACCTGTACGCGAAGTGGCCGTTCTTCCGGACCGTGCTGTCCAACATGGCGCAGGTGCTCGCCAAGTCGGATCTGGGCCTGGCGGCGCGGTATTCGGAGCTCGTGGACGACGAGGCCCTGCGCCACCGGGTGTTCGACAAGATCGCTGCCGAACATGAGCGGACCATCCGGATGCACGCCCTGATCACAGGCCACGACGACCTGCTCGCCGACAACCCGGCCCTCGCACGGTCGGTGTTCAACCGGTTCCCGTACCTGGAGCCGCTCAACCACCTCCAGGTCGAGCTGCTGCGCCGCTACCGCTCGGGCGACGACGCCGAACTCGTGCAGCGCGGCATTCTCCTGACCATGAGTGGGTTGGCCACCGCGCTGCGCAACAGCGGGTAGCGGCGATTTTGGCCCGCCGTTAGACGAACGGCGTCGAGCCGTGGTGGGCGGCGCGCGCCGGCCGGCTTGCCCGGCTTTTGACAAGCAGGAGAACGCTCTTTTTCATCAACATCGCCCCGAGGGCGATGAGTAAGACGATGGCTGCGATCGCGACGACGACGATCAAAGCCTGGGTGCTGATGATCATGCTGGCTTCTTGGAGTGGTTGAGTAGGATACCTAGGTGCAGGTCGATCGGACTTGAGCCATGGTTGTCACGAACTGGGCTGGGGCACAACACAGTTCGTGACCTTCGGATTGACACCCAGGTAGTTCAGTGGTCCTGCGATCACGGTGACCGCGATGGTCCCCACGCTGGCGCAGTTCTGTTCGGCGTGGGTGAAGAAGCCGCGTTGGCCGGTGGCGAAGGCGCCGATGACCAGCCATACGACTACCAATAGCCCTGCGTATCGCATGATGTTTCTCCTCTGACATTCGGCCGGGTGGCTGCGGGGAGTTGCATCACTTGGCAGCGGTAAGTGATTGCGCCGTGCCCACGCCGCGGTGAATCACGTCTCGGCGAGACGTGTTGCCGGCCAGTGCTAGTAGTAGTGGCGGCGGCCGAATGCGGGGCGTCCCATCCGTCCCATGGCCATCAGTACCAAGCCGATGACGAGAAGGACGACTCCGATGGGCACCAGGGGCAGGTTGGTGTTGAGCAGCATGCCGGCGATGATGAGGACGATTCCGGCGACGATCATGGCGTCTACCTCGTTTCGATGCCGATGTGGTTGGGGGATAGCTGGTTAGGGTTTGAAAGCGTTTTTGATGTTGGAGCCGGCCTGTTTGGCGTTGCCTTTGAACTGATCGACCCGGCCTTCGGTGCGCAACCGGGTGTTGCCGGTGCTCTGGCCGATGAACTTCTTCAAGGCGCCTTTGGCGGCCTCGGTCTTGTTGGCCATGGTCCTGGTGATGCTCATTGGCTGTCGCCTTCCTTCTTTTGGTTACGCCGCGACTGCGGCTGACGCTTGTGATCGCAGGCGGGTGTTACCGCGGCCTGTAGGCATGCGCGGTGCCCGCAGGTCGCAGACCGCGCGTCCAGCGCTGGAGCAAGGGAAACCTGCTGTGCCCCGAGGTCGTTCGCTGGCGCTTCACCGGTGATCCGGTGGTGGTGTCGGCTGGCTGATGCTCGAGCCGTTGATCGCGCTCCTGGTTGAGCAACGCCGTTTCACGTTGCGAATCCTTGAGTTGGTGTCGGGCATCTCGCCCGCGCCCAGCGGTACGCTGTGCGCCTGCCAGCAACACGGCAAGACCCAGCATCGCCACTGCGCCGACCGCGATCCCGGCCAGGAACACCGCGCCGGTCGACCCTGTGACGTGATAGCCCAGGAGCGAGAAGTTCTCGGTCAGCGGGTGGGCGGCTCCCGAGTTGGTGAGCACGCCGGCGAATCCTGCGATCATCGCCATGAGCAGTACGACTAGTCCAATGATGACGATCATGGTGGCACCTCTAATACTGCTAGAAGTCCAGTACACGCCCCATTTTCCCTGCTGTCAACAGTGTAGAGCTACAGCATCGACCTACATTGTCGCGAAGGGCTGACCGGCCTCTTCGGTGATGCGGTAGCGGGCGCGAGGGTGGAAGTGCAGACCGCGGCGGCGAGCGTCGGCAACAGCGACCAGTTCATCTCCGAGAACTGCGGCGCAACGAGCGGTTCGTGGCGCGCCGCACCCCATTTGCCGGCGGCGCAGTTCGTCAGCCGACCGGGTGCTCGGCGATGGTGGGACGCTGTGAAACGCCCAATCAATTTGCGGGACTGTCACTTTCGCTGTCACCTTCGCCTTCGGCGGGGTAGAGCTGCGGATGCCAGTACTGGTTGGTTCTTGGTTGGTCGACGTCGAGTAGTTGTGGTGGGGTCCAGTGGGCTCTGCCGTTTTTCATGGTGGTGGTCCAGCCGCCGGTGTCGGCGAGGCGGTTGTCGCAGCCGCACGCCAAGGCGAGATTGGTGATGTCGGTGGGTCCGTCGTCACGCCAGTCGGTATTCACGTGGTGAGCTTGGGAGCGCGAGGCGGGGGCGGTGCAGTTGGGGCGGGTGCAGCCGCGGTCGCGGCCGAACAGTGCCAGCCGCTGTCCCAGTGATGCGGTGCGGCGGCTGCGGCCCAGGTACAGGGGGACGTTGGTGTGCTTGTCGAACACGAGCAGATACGGTTGGGCGCTGCGGGCGGCCATCCGGATCAGGTCAGGGATGGGCAGTTTGGAGCCGGTGTGGGTGAGGGCCAGCCCGGTACCGTGTTCGAGTTCTTGCAGGGTGGTGGTGACCACGATGGTGACGGGTATGCCGTTGTGATGGCCGAGGTCGGTGCCGAGGGTGATCCGGCCCATTGCGGTGAGGGCGTCGTGGTTGCGTTGTTCGGCGCTGCGGGTGTCGTTGTCGATCTGGGCCTGAGTGGGTGTGCCCGACTGACATGGTGTGGGGTCGGCGGGGTTGCACATGCCGGGGGCGCCGAGTTTGGCCTGGACTGCTTCGAGGGTGGCGCGCGCTTCGGGGTCGAGCCAGCCCTGCACCTTGGACATTCCGTCGGGTTGCTGCTTGCCGATTCGGAAGCTGCGTTTGCGGGCTCGTTCGGCGTCATCGGGTAGTGGCCCGTCCTGGTCGAGCAGGTACAACTGCAGATCGGCGGCCGCTTTGAGTTCTTCGGGGGTTTGACCTGCGGCGGCGTTGGTGATCAGCGTTTCTTCGCATTGGCTGCGGGTGGTGGTGTCCACCCAGGCGGGCAGGTTCTTGACGAACGTGTTCATGATCGCGATGTGTTCGGCGCCGATCGCGCCCGCGGCTTGGGCTGCGGCGATGTGTTCGTACGCCGGTGCCAGCGTCTCGCCGGTGACAGCGGTGCGTGGGCCCAGATCGGCCATGTCGCGGACGCGTCGCCGGGCCTCATCTGCGGAGATGTGAAGGCGGATGGTCAGGGCGTCGGCCCAACTCTTCGCTCCGATCTCGTGCGGCGTGGTTTGCCCTTGAAGGCCCGCCAGAAGTGCGTGGTCGGCGACCGGCATGCGGCGCGCGAGCACTTCCCGGCGCGACAGCAGTTCGAGTTGATCAGTGACCGATAGGCCGCTGTAGTCGAACTCGTTGATCTCGGTGACCGCATTCTCCAGCGCCGCATGAGCGGCGAAGATGGTGGCGCGGTCCGTGGCCATATTCGAACACTAGTTCGAAGCACCGACAAGAACCTGCGGGAAATGTGGCGCTAGTTACCTACTGTGACCAGGGAAAACAAAGTGACCAGAGTTTTTTGGGCGGTGCGCGGATGGCAGTGGAAATCGTGGCCTAACGGCGCCTTGGGATGCCGTTGGGTAGGCAGCAGGTGCGCTACGGAGCCCAACCGCGAACTGACTTCAGCACGCCACGCACGGCACTCTCGGTGAGCGCGATGGGCGACAGCACTGTCTCGGCGACGCCGACGATTGCCTCGACACGCGTCACGATCGCCTCCATCCGATCGACGACCCCAAAAATGCGGGGCGCGAGTTCGTCGATCTGGGTGATGGTCTCGTTGAACCGCGACATCGTCGCGTCGAGGTTGTCGGTCAGCCCGCTGAGGGTGGCCAGCGTGCCTTCCATGTCGACGAGCAGTGCATCGACCTGGGAGACGGTGACATCGGCGTTCAGCGCCGCCTGCGTGAGCGTCCGGATCCGGCCGCCGACCGGACGGGTCCGCCCATCGCCTTTGTCGACCATGGCTACAGCTTCGCCGCCGCGGCCGCGTCGAGCAACCACACCGTCGCCTCGGTGCCGATGGCGCCGGCTGCTGGAATGTCTTCTGGCGCAGCGCCACCGACGGCGGCCGCGACCGCGTCGGCCTTCTCGGCACCGGCCACGACCAGCCACACCTCACGGGCGCGGCGGACTGCGGGCAGCGTCAGGGTGATCCGCCGCGGCGGTGGCTTGGGGGAGTCGGTGACAGCGACGACGTACCGTGCCGTCTCGCGCACCGCGTCGGTGTGCGGGAACAGCGAATTGATGTGGCCCTCGCCGCCCATGCCCAACAGGTGCACGTCGAATTCCGGTGTCGGCGAACCATTCCCGGCCACCTCGACCAGCTCGCGCGCGTAGGCGGCGGCCGCGGCGTCGATGTCGTCGCCGAACTCGCCATCGCTGGCGGCCATCGCATGCACGTTCTCCGCCGGAATGGCAACGGAATTCAGCAACGCCTCGCGCGCCTGCTTGCTGTTCCGGTCCGCGTCGTCGGCCGGCACGAAACGGTCGTCACCCCAGAACAGGTGCACCTTGGCCCAGTCGATCGGATGCCCGCCGACATGCTTGAGCAACTTGATGCCGGTGCCGCCGCCGGTCAGCACGATGTACGCCACGCCGCGGGCCTCGATGGCGCCGTTGATGGCCGTCACGAGGCGATCGCCGACCGCGGTCACCAGAGCGTCTGCGTCGGAATACTTTTCGATGATCTGTTCAGACATATATGACCTTGTCCAGGCCCACCAGGGCGCGATGGTAGATCTCGTCGGCATCGAGCCGGCGCATCTCTTCGGCGAGGCAGTCGCGAGCTTCCCTGCGCGCCAGCGGAATGTGGGCCTCCGGTCGGCCGGTGCGGGTGAGCGACGCGGTGACACCGGTCTGCGGGCGGCTCAGCGTGATGGTCTCGCTCGGCCGGGTCAGCACGACTTTGAGATCGCCGACTGCACGTGTCACAGGACCGTCGATGCAGGCCGCCAGCCAGCCGGCCAAGATGTCCAGGGCCGGTTCGTCTTTCAGCCCCGACACCAATGCTTCGGTGATCGGTTCATACGGTGCCTGATCCAGCGCGGCGGCGAGCAGCGCCCGCCAGTAGGTCACCCGGCTCCAGGCCAGATCGGTGTCCCCGGACGTGTAGCCGGCCAGTCGGCTCTTGATGCACGCCAGCGGGTCTTCGCCGTTGGTGGCATCGGTGATCCGGCGGATCGCCAGCTTGCCCAGCGGGTCGGCCGCCGGCACCGCCGGTGCCACATCGGGCCACCAGGTGACCACCGGGGTATCCGGAAGCAGGAATGGCGTCACCACGCTGCTGGCGTGGCCGGCCAGCGGCCCCGAAAGGCGAAGCACCACAACCTCATTGGCGCCGGCATCGCGGCCCACCCGGAGTTGGGCGTCCAGGCGGGCCTCGGTGGCAAGGCGGTCACCCGGGATCACCACGATGACGCGGCACGGGTGTTCGCGGCTGGCGGTGTTGGCCGCGTCGATAGCCTCTTCCAGCATGGCTTCGGTGTCAGGTGCCACCACCAGGGTCAGCACCCGCCCGAGGGTGATGGCGCCGCCCTCTTCGCGCAGGGCGACGATCTTCTTGTTGATCGCACCGGTATCGGTGTCGGGCAGTTCGAGAATCACGGCCGCCTCCATTCGCGGCCGGTACGCCGCAACATCTCGAACGCCGAATCCGGCCCCCATGTGCCTGCTTCGTAGGCCTCGGGCCGGCCGCCGGCGCGGTCCTGCGCCGCCCAATGTTCGAGCGCGGGATCCAATATCTTCCAGGACAATTCGACTTCGGCGTTGACCGGGAACAGCGACGGTTCGCCGAGCAGGACATCGAGGATCAGTCGTTCGTAGGCTTCGGGGGAGTCCTCGGCGAACGCCGAACCGTACGAGAAGTCCATGCTGACGTCGCGGACCTCCATGAGATGCCCGGGCACCTTCGAACCGAACCGCAGGGTGATGCCTTCGTCGGGCTGCACCCGGATCACCAATGCGTTCTGCCCGAGCTCGTCGGTCATCGTCGCATCGAACGGCAGGTGCGGGGCCCGCTTGAACACCAGCGCGATCTCGGTGACCCTGCGCCCCAACCGTTTTCCGGTGCGCAGGTAGAACGGCACCCCGGCCCACCGTCGGGTGTCCACCTCGACGGTGATCGCGGCGTATGTCTCGGTGGTGGACGTCTTCGAGAAGCCTTCCTCATCGAGCAGCCCGACCACCTTCTGCCCGCCCTGCCAGCCGGCGGCGTACTGACCGCGTGCCGTGGTCTCGTCCAGCGGCTCGGCCAGGTGCGTCGCCGACAGCACCTTGATCTTCTCGGCCTGCAGTTCATGCGGCGAGAAGTTGACCGGCTCCTCCAGCGCCGTCAGCGCGAGCAGCTGCAGGAGGTGGTTCTGAATGACGTCGCGGGCAGCGCCCACCCCGTCGTAGTAACCGCCGCGGCCACCGAGCCCGATGTCTTCGGCCATGGTGATCTGCACACTGTCGACGTAATGGGCGTTCCACACCGGCTCGAACAACTCGTTGGCGAACCGCAGGGCCAGGATGTTCTGGACGGTCTCCTTGCCCAGGTAGTGGTCGATGCGGAACACCGACGACTCAGGGAACACACTGTTGACGACCCCGTTGAGCGCTTCGGCGCTGGCCAGGTCGTGACCGAACGGTTTCTCGATGACCACCCGGCTCCAGGACCCGTCCGACTTGTTGGCCAGGCCGGACGTCGACAGCTGCTCGCACACCTGCGGGAACGCGTTCGGCGGAATCGACAGGTAGAACGCGTGATTGCCGCCGGTGCCGCGTTCCTCGTCGAGCTTGTGCAACGTGTCACGCAGCCGTTGGAACGCCGCGTCGTCGTCGAACGTGCCCTGCACGAACCGGAATCCCTCGGCCAGCCGGTCCCAGACCTCCTGCCGGAACGGTGTCCGAGCATGTTGTTTGACGGCGTCGTAGACGACCTTGCCGAAATCTTCGTCGGCCCAGTCTCGCCGGGCGAACCCGACCAAGGCGAACGACGGCGGCAGCAGCCCACGGTTCGCGAGGTCGTAGATCGCCGGCATGAGCTTCTTCCGGGCGAGATCGCCTGTGACACCGAAGATCACGACCGCGCACGGGCCGGCGATGCGGGGCATGCGCTTGTCACGCTTGTCCCGCAGCGGGTTCACCCAGTCCGTCGGCCGCCCGCTGCTGTCGCTCATTTCAGCGCGTCGAGCTGACCCTGAGTGGCCTCGAGCAGCTCGGCCCAGGACTTCTCGAACTTCTCCACGCCCTCGACCTCGAGGAGGTTGAACACGTCGTCCAGGTCGATGCCGACGGCCGAGAGCTCGTCGAACACGGCCTGCGCCGCGGCCGCCGTGCCGGAGATGGTGTCTCCGGTGATCTGACCGTGGTCGGCGACCGCCTCCAGCGTCTTCTCCGGCATGGTGTTGACCGTGTTGGCGGCCACCAGTTCGGTGACGTACAGCGTGTCCGGGTAGTCCGGGTTCTTCACGCCGGTCGACGCCCACAGCGGACGCTGCACGCGAGCGCCCTCGGCCTTGAGGTTCGCGAACTGCGGTCCGCCGAAGACCTGCTCGTAGGCCGCGTAGGCCAGCCGGGCGTTGGCGACGCCGGCCTTGCCGCGCAGACCCAGCGCCGAGCCGCCGATCTTCTCCAGCCGCGCGTCGATCTCGGTGTCCACGCGGGACACGAAGAACGAAGCGACGGAATGGATCTTGGACAGGTCGTGGCCGGCTTCGCGGGCCTTCTCGAGCCCGGTCAGGTAGGCGTCCATCACGGCGCGGTGCCGCTCGACCGAGAAGATGAGGGTGACGTTGACCGAGATGCCCTCGGCGATGACCGCGGTGATCGCCGGCAGGCCCGCCAGCGTCGCCGGAATCTTGATCAGCAGGTTGGGCCGGTCGACGATCTTCCACAGCTCGATGGCCTGCAGGATCGTCTTGTCGGTGTCGTGCGCCAGCCGCGGGTCCACCTCGATGGACACTCGGCCGTCGACCCCGCCGGAGGCCTCGTACACCTTGGCCAGCACGTCGCACGCGTTGCGGACGTCATCGGTGGTGACGGTGCGGATGGTGGCGTCCACATCGGCGCCACGCGCTGCCAACTCGTGCACCTGCTCGTCGTAGGCCGTGCCCTTCGACAGCGCGGCCTGGAAGATCGACGGGTTGGTGGTGACGCCCACGACGCTGCGGGTGTTGATCAACTCGGTGAGGTTCCCCGACTGCAGCCGCTCACGCGACAGGTCGTCGAGCCACACGGAGACACCGGCGGCGCTCAGCGCCGCGAGGTTCGGGTTCTGAGTCATGAGGGTGCTCTTTTCTGAATTGGTTGTCAGTTGTCCAACGAGCGTTCTGCGGCGGCGACGACGGCCTCAGCGGTGAAGCCGAACTCCCGGAACAGGGTCTTGTCGTCGGCCGATGCGCCGTAGTGCTCGATCGAGACGATCTCGCCGGTGTCACCGACCAGCTTGTGCCAAGGCTGCGCGATGCCGGCCTCGACCGCAACACGTGCCGAGACGTCCGGCGGCAGCACCGCGTCGCGGTACTCCTTGGGCTGCGCCTCGAACCATTCCAGACACGGCATCGATACCACATAGGCGACGATGTCCTTGTCCGCCAACAGCTTCTGTGCCTCGACGGCCAGCTGTACCTCGGAGCCGGTCGCGATGATGATGACGTCGGCGTCGTCGGCCGGGTTGCCGCCGCCGAGCACGTAGCCGCCCTTGGCAGCGCCTTCCGAAGAAGTGCCCTCGAGGACGGGTACCCCTTGACGGGTCAGGATGAAACCAGTCGGGTTGTTGCCGTGGGTGCGCTGCAGGATGGTGCGCCAGGTGTACGCGGTCTCGTTCGGGTCGGCGGGACGAACCACCGACAGGTTCGGGATCGCGCGCAGCGCGGCCAGGTGCTCGATCGGCTGGTGCGTCGGACCGTCCTCACCCAGACCGATGGAGTCGTGGGTCCAGATGTAGATCGGGTCGATGTTCATCAGCGCGGCCAACCGCACCGCCGGACGCATGTAGTCGGCGAACTGCAGGAACGTGCCCGCGAACGGACGCGTCGGGCCGTGCAGCACGATGCCGTTGAGGATCGAGCCCATCGCGTGCTCGCGGATGCCGAAGTGCAGCACGCGGCCGTACCAGTCGGCGGTGTAGTCCTCGGTCGAGATCGACGGCGGGCCGAACGACTTCACCCCGTTGATGGTGGTGTTGTTGCTGCCCGCGAGATCGGCTGAGCCACCCCACAATTCGGGCAGCTTGCCGGCCACGTCGTTGAGCACCTTGCCGAACGCGGCACGCGTCGCGACGGCCTTGCTGCCCGGCTCCCAGTACGTCAGGTCGGCGTCCCAGCCCTCGGGCAGTTCGCCGGCCTCCAGGCGGTCCAGCAGCTTCTTGCGCTCGGGCTCCTTGGCGGCCCAGGCGTCGAACGCGACCTGCCACTCGTCGTGCGCCTTCTTGCCGCGGGCGACCAGCTCACGGGTGTGGTCGATGACCTCGGGCTTCACCTCGAAGCTCTTGTCCGGATCGAAGCCCAGCACCTTCTTCGTGGCGGCGACCTCGTCGGCGCCCAGCGCCGAACCGTGCACCCCGCCGGTGTTCATCTTGGTGGGGGCCGGGTAGCCGATGATGGTGCGCACCGAGATGAACGACGGCCGGTCGGTCACGGCGCGTGCGGCGGCCAGCGCCTCCTCGATCGCGACGACGTTCTCGCCGCCCTCTACCTCCTGGACGTGCCAGCCGTAGGCGCGGTAGCGGGCGCAGGTGTCCTCGGACAGCGCGATGTTGGTGTCGTGCTCGATGGAGATCTTGTTGTTGTCCCACAGCACGATCAGATTGCCGAGCTGCTGGGTGCCGGCGAGCGACGACGCCTCGCTCGTCACGCCCTCTTCGATGTCGCCGTCCGAGGCGATCACGTAGATGAAGTGGTCGAACGGGCTCTCACCGGGAGCGGCATCGGGGTCGAACAGGCCGCGCTCGTAGCGGGCCGCCATCGCCATACCGACCGACGAGGCCAGGCCCTGTCCCAGGGGACCGGTGGTGATCTCCACGCCCTTGGTGTGGCCGTACTCGGGGTGGCCGGGGGTCAGCGAGCCCCAGGTGCGCAGCGCCTCGATGTCGGCCAGCTCGAGGCCGAAGCCGCCCAGGTACAGCTGCAGGTACAGCGTCAGGCTGGAATGCCCACACGACAGGACGAAGCGGTCACGGCCGATCCAGTGGGTGTCGGACGGGTCGTGGCGCATCTGGCGCTGGAACAGGGTGTAGGCCAACGGGGCCAGGCTCATGGCGGTTCCGGGGTGGCCGTTTCCGACCTTCTGAACCGCATCCGCGGCCAGCACGCGCACGGTGTCGACGGCGGCCGAGTCCAGCTCGGTCCAGTCGTCCGGGTGGTGCGGGCGGGTGAGTTCGGAAATCTCTTCGACTGTGGTCACGGGCGCACTCCTACTGAGGGACGTCTCGGGCTCGGCAAATCGCAAGCGAGCTGCATGACTACCCTAATGCGCGCCGCTGGTGTGGTGCAGACCGCTTCACCTTTGGCCTGTCCGTGATTGGGTTTCCGTTCACCTGAATGCACCCTGCGGTGTGGAGCACTCAGGTGCGCGGTCTACCATCGTCTGTAGTAGAGGCTGCGCGGCCGTGACTTCCGAGGAGATATCTGCGTGAGCATTCGCGAGCGCCGTTCCGTCCACGGGGCACACGGTTTCGGTCCCGGAGCTGCGGCGTCTGACGAGCACGACGCTGCTTCGGGGACCAAGTCGCCGCACCGCGTTCGGGACACGTTGCTGGCCTACGTCGCCCTCACCAAGCCGCGTGTCATCGAGTTGCTGCTGGTGACGACCATCCCGGCCATGCTGCTGGCGCACCGCTTCGACGTGGTGGCCAGCCAAGGTCCCATCAAGCCGCTGTTGATCCTCAACACCCTGGTCGGCGGGCTGCTCGCGGCGGCCGGCGCCAACACGCTGAACTGTGTCGCCGACGCCGACATCGACAAGGTGATGAAGCGCACCGCCCGCCGGCCGTTGGCCCGCGCGACGGTGCCCACCCGGAACGCGCTGATCTTCGGCCTGGTGCTCACCGTCACGTCGTTCCTGTGGCTGTGGCGCAGTTCGAATCTGCTGTCGGGCCTCCTGGCGCTGGCGACCATCGCCTTCTACGTCTTCGTCTACACGCTGCTGCTGAAGCGCCGCACGTCGCAGAACGTTGTGTGGGGCGGCGCCGCCGGCTGCATGCCCGTGATGATCGGCTGGTCGGCGGTGACCGGAACCATCCAGTGGCCCGCGCTGGTGATGTTCCTGATCATCTTCTTCTGGACGCCGCCGCACACCTGGGCGCTGGCCATGCGCTACAAGGAGGACTACGAGGCGGCCGGCGTGCCGATGCTGCCCGTCGTCGCCACCGAGCGCCAGGTCACCAAGCAGATCCTGATCTACACCTGGGCGACGGTGCTGACGACGCTCGCGCTGGCGTTCGCCACCGGCTGGCTGTACGCGGCGGTGGCGCTGGTCGCCGGCGTCTGGTTCCTGGTGATGGCACACCAGCTGTACTCGGGCGTGAAGCGCGGCGAGCCGGTGAAGCCGCTGCGGCTGTTCCTGCAGTCGAACAACTACCTCGCCGTCGTGTTCTGCGCGCTGGCGGTCGACTCGGCGCTCGCGCTGCCGATGGTCTTCGGCCACTGACGGACCCGCTAGTTTTGGGGCATGCCCAAACTGGTGAGCCCCGACAACTTCGCCCGCGCCGAATCGGATCTGTACTTCTCCGGCATCGTCAACGACGGCGGCGTCGGTGGCTTTCTGCATCACCGTGAACTGAGTTCGATCGATCACCAGGTGGTCATCCGGCAGAACCGCGACACCCTCTACTCGGCCGCGGTGTTCGACCTCGACGCCGGACCGGTCACTGTCACCCTGCCCGATAGCGCGGGCCGGTTCATGTCGCTCCAGGTCATCAACGAGGACCACTACACGACCGAGGTCGCTTATGCCCCGGCGACGGTGCACCTGACGTGCGCGGCCGTCGGTACCCGTTACGTGGCGGTGGCCGTCCGCACGTTGGTCGATCCCAACGATGCGGCTGATCTGGCCGCCGTACACGCGCTGCAGGACGCCATCACCGTCGCGCAGGAGGCGCCGGGGAGCTTTGCGGTACCCGACTGGGACCCGGTCAGCCAGAAGACCGTCCGCGACGCGCTCGTCACGCTGGCCACCACACTGCCGGACACCAAGGGCATGTTCGGCACCGCGGCCGACACCGACCCGGTGCGGCATCTGATCGGCTCGGCCAACGCCTGGGGCGGCAATCCCGAGCGCGACGCGTTCTACCTGACCGTGGTGCCCGCGCAGAACGACGGCACCACGGTGCACCGGTTGACCGTCAAAGACGTTCCGGTGGACGGCTTCTGGTCGGTGACGGTCTACAACAAGGACGGCTACTTCACCGCCAACGAGCAGAATGCCTACTCGGTGAACAACATCACTGCCGTCAAGGCCGCCGACGGTTCGACGACCATCCAGTTCGGTGGCGCGGGTGCTGAAAATCTGCTGCCGATCACCCCGGGCTGGAACTACACCGTGCGGCTCTACCGCCCGCGGCCCGAGATTCTCGACGGCAGCTGGAGGTTCCCGGCGGCCGCTCCGGTTTAGGGCACCAGCACCACGGAGCCGACCGTCAGGCGGGCCTGCAGGTCGGCGTGTGCGCGGGCGGCATCGGCCAGCGGGTAGCGCTGGCTGATCGTCACGTTGAGGGTGCCATCGGAGATGGCCTGCAGCAGTTCGCCTGCCCGCCAGGAGAACTCGTCGGTGTTGCGGGTGTAATGCGCGAGCGTCGGCCGGGTCAGGAACAGGGATCCGCCACTGTTCAGGCGCTGTGGATCGATCGGCGGCACCGGGCCGCTGGAGGCGCCGAACAGGGCCAAGGTGCCCCGTACCGCGAGGCTGGCCAGGCTCGCCTCGAACGTGGAGGCGCCGACTCCGTCGTACACCGCGGCGACGCCGTTGCCGTCGGTGAGTTCACGGATTTTGGCGCCGAACTCGGCGGGATCGTCGGGATAGTCCAACACCTCGATGGCGCCGGCCTGCCGCGAGAGCGCAGCCTTGTCGCTGTTGGAGACCGTGGTGATGACGCGCACCGCCATGCTGGTGGCCCACTGGGTCAGGATCAGCCCGACGCCGCCGGCGCCGGCGTGCAGCAGCACCGTGTCGCCCTGCTGCACCGGGTAGGTCGACTTGATCAGGTAGTGCGCCGTCATGCCTTTGAGCAGTGCCGCGGCGGCCACCTCGGGGTCCACGCCCTCCGGGACGTAGGCCACGTAATCGGCTGGGGCGACGCAGTATTCGGAGTAGGTGGCGTCGGCCGCGGCGGTGACCACCCGGTCGCCGACGGCGAGCGCCGCCACGTCGTCGCCGACCGCGGTGATGGTGCCGCAGACCTCGGTGCCGGGGATGTATGGCACTTCGCGCTGATACAGGCCGGAGCGGAAGTACGTGTCGATGAAGTTGACGCCGATGGCCTCGGCCTTGATCAGGACCTCGCCCGGACCCGGCGTGGGCTCGGGGCGTTCGACGAAGGACAGGACTTCCGGACCGCCGAGTTCGGCGACTTCGATGGCATGCATGCCACCTATCATTCCAACGTGAAACTCGCGCGGCCCGATATCCGTCATCCCCGTATCGTTTTCGCAGGTTGCCAGGCCCTCGTCGAAGGCGACGGCGACGACGACGGGTTGGTCAAGGCGTTACGGGACCGCGGTTTGCACGCGCATTGGCTGGCGTGGGACGACCCAGCCACGCTGCAGGCCGATCTCGTGATCCTGCGGGCCACGTGGGACTACACCGAGCGGCACGATGAGTTCGTGGCCTGGACCAGGAAGGTGCCCAATCTGCTGAACGCACCCGAGGTGGTCGCGTGGAACAGCGACAAGCGCTACCTGGCGGATTTGGCGGCGGCCGGCGTGCCGACGGTGCCCAGCGGCTTCTTCGCGCCGGGGGAGCCGGTGACGGTGCCCAGTGGTCAGGTCGTGGTCAAACCCGCGGTGGGGGCGGGTTCGGTTGGCGCGCAACGATTCACCGATGCCGCCGCGGCCGCGGCGCACGCTGCCGTACTCCAGGCCGACGGCCGCACGGCGCTGATCCAGCCGTATGACGAGCGCATCGAGGCGGGGGAGACAGCGCTGGTGTTCCTGGCCGGCAAGCAGTCGCACGCGTTCATCAAGGGGCCGATGCTGCCGCCGCCCGGTGGCAGCGTGGAGATGCACGAATCCGGCACGTACGCCGAGGAACAGCTGCAACCTGCCGACCCGGATTTCGAATTGTGGGACGTCGGCTACGCGACCCTGGCCGCCGCGGCCGCGCATCTCGGCATCGAGCCGGCGGAGTTCTTGTACGCCCGGGTGGACGTCATCGGCGACCACCGGGACCCGCGGTTGCTCGAGCTGGAACTGGTCGAACCGGGCTTGGGCTGGCGGCAGTTGGCCGAGCCCGAACGTGCTGCGGCCCAACGACAATTCGCCCTCGGTGTCGAGTCAGCTCTGGAGCGGCTCGGCCTCGGCCCGCTGTCGGGCCTGGGATAACCAGGCTGCCTGGGGCATGGTCAGCGGGCGAAGTGCTGAGCCGAGATCCCTGACATCAATCTGCGGCGACGTGTCGCTACTTTGGCCCAAGTCAGGGATCAAGTTCGGCGTCGCGGCGTCCCTGGTTGCAATCTGTGACGGGATGTCGCAGACCCGACTGAAGCCAGGGACTCGCTACGCGGACGTCCGCACTCGCATCGACGCCCATAGCGCTGCGGTGGCCGCGGTGCAGGCGCCTGCACCGGCCACGTGGATGGCGACCAGAACCGCGGGCACGCCGGTGTAGAACTGGACCGCGCCGACGGCACCCTGCGCGAGCACCAGCCCGGCCAGCACCGCCAGCCGCAGCAGCACCGGCTTGGGGGCGTGCACCGCGAGCAGCGCGAAGCCCAGCCCGATCACGAAGCTGAGGTAGGCCACCAGCAGCGACGAGTGCAGGTGCGCCAGATCGGTGATCTCGACCTGCAGGCGCTTGACGGGCTGCAGGGCGCTCTTGTCGCCGGCGTGCGGTCCGGCGCCGGTCACCAAGGTCCCGGTGACCAGCACCGCGGACAGGGTCACGGCGGTCAGTGCGGTGAACCAGCGCAGTGGCTGCGGCACGACGAGTTCCTCGGTGCCCGAGTCGGGTTCGCCGATCTTGACGTAGAGCAGGACCGCCAGCCAGACCATCACCATCGACACCAGCAGGTGGACGGCGACGGTCCACCACAGCAGTCCGGTGCGGACGGTGATGCCGCCGATGACCGCCTGCACGACGGTCGACGCCGGCATCAGCCAGGCGTAGACCTGGACCTCGCGGCGGCGGCCGGCGCGGATGACGGCGAGCACCGCCAGGGCGGCCGTCAGCACGACGCCGAACGTGAACATGCGGTTGGTGAATTCGACGGCCTGATGCACGACGGGCACTTCGGCGTGTGGCACCGGCACGAAGCTGCCGGGGAAGCACTGCGGCCACGTCGGGCAGCCCAGTCCAGATGCGGTGACGCGGACGATGGCCCCGGTGACGGCGATGCCGCCCTGGGTCAGGATGACCAGGAACGCGATGAGCCGCTGGACCCGAAGCGAGGGGATGGGCAGCTTGTCGAGCACGGTCTGATCGTAGGCCAGGGCTAACTACGCGGCGTAGTAGGGGCTGTCAGCTGAACCGGAACCAGCGCATCGCGGCGAGCCCGGCGAGCACGCCCCACGCGGCCAGCACGGCGATGCCGAACCAGTCCACCGACAGCATCATCGCCTGTGTGAGGGCCTCGGTGAGTGCACCCGACGGTGTCAGCCGGGCCACCCAGCGCAGCGCCTCGGGCACGACGCGGTGCTCTATGGTCAGGGCGCCGAGGGCGGCCAGGACGAACCACAGCAGGTTCGCCAGGGCCAGCACGATCTCTGCCTTCAGCGTCCCGCCGAGCAGCAGGCCCAGCGCCGCGAACGACGCGGTGCCGAGCGCGATGACGAGGGCGCCGAGCAGCAGGCTCAGCGGGCTCGGCCGCCAACCCAGCGCAATGCCGATGCCGCCCAACAGGATTGACTGCAGGAATACCGTCGTGATCACCGCCAGCGACTTGCCGGCGATGATGCCCCATACCGGCAGCGCGGTGGCGCCGAGGCGCTTGAGCGCGCCGTAGCGCCGATCGAACGCGACGGCGATGGCCTGTCCGGTGAAGGCCGTCGAGATGACCGCCAGCGCCATGATCGGCGGGGTGAACGTCCCCGGCCGGTGATCACCGAGCGAGCCCAGTGGCAGCAGTGTGAGCCCGACCAGCAGCGTGATCGGGATGAACATCGTCAGCAGCAGTTGCTCGCCGTTGCGCAGCAGCAGTTTGAGCTCGAGGCCGTACTGCGCCGCTAGCATCGCGGGGATGCCCGCCGGTCGCGGGTCCGGGGTGAACGTTCCCGGGGCGAACCGATTGGTCTCGGTACTCACGACCGCAGCTCCCGTCCGGTCAGGTCGAGGAACACGTCCTCGAGGCTGCGCTGTTCGACGCGCATGTCGGTGGCCAGCACGTTCAGGCGGGCGGCCCACGCGGTCACGGTGGCCAGCACCTGCGGGTCGATGTGGCCTTCCACCAGGTACTCGCCGGCGCCGGCTTCGGTGGCGCGGTAGCCCTCCGGCAGCGCCGAGATCAGCAGGGTCAGGTCCAGTTTGGGCGGGGCCGAGAAGCGCAACTGGTTCTCGGCGCCACCTCGCGTCAGGTCGGCGGGCGTGCCCGCGGCCACTGCCGCGCCGTGGTCGATGATCACGATGCGGTCGGCCAGTTCCTCGGCCTCGGTGAGCTGATGCGTGGTCAGCACGACGGTGACACCGTCGCGGCGCAGGCCTTCGATCAACTCCCACACCACGATTCGGGCGTGGGCGTCCATGCCCGCGGTGGGCTCATCGAGGAACACCAGCTCGGGGCGTCCGACGATGGCGCAGGCCAGCGCGAGGCGCTGCTGCTGCCCGCCGGACAGCCGGCGGTAGGTGGTGCGCGCGGCTTCGGTCAGACCGAGGGTGTCCATGAGCCACTGCGGGTCGAGCGGATTCGCCGAATACGCCGCGACGAGGTTCAGCATCTCGCCGGCCTTGGCAGCGGGGTAGCCGCCGCCGCCCTGCAGCATCACGCCGATGCGGGCGCGCAGCTTGGCGTTGTCGGCCGTCGGGTCCAGGCCCAGGATCGAGATGCTGCCCGAGTCGGGCTTGTTGAAGCCTTCGCACATCTCGACGGTGGTGGTCTTGCCGGCCCCGTTGGGTCCGAGCAGGGCCAGCACCTCGGCGCGCCGCACCTCCAGATCCAGGTTGTTCACGGCCTGGATATCGCCGTAGCGCTTGCTGACGCCGCGCAGCAATACGGGCGTCTCACCGGAACTCACGGGGATTCAGCGTAAGCGTCGGGCCTGGCAGCGCCGCTACCAGGGGCGTCACCGTTGTCTGATTCCGGCAATCCGCGCCAGGGCAGGCGGTTGCGGGTCAGGCCGATGAGCAGCAGGACGATGACGGTGCTGGCCAGCGTCGCGTCGAGGATCTGGAAGAGCGCGAACCGGTCGCCGTTGGCCGTCGGGCCGAAGACGCCGACGACGAACGTCACCACGATGGTGGTGCCGCGGAAGCCCGGCCGGGTGGCCCAGCAGGCCAGCGGGATGATCGCCCAGAGCAGGTACCAGGGCTGCACGACGGGGAACAGCAGCACCGTCGCGCCCATGGCGACGCCGAGACCGCCGAGCGGATGGAGCCGTCCCCGCAGCACCGACAACAGCAGCCAGCTCACCAGCACGCCGATGACGAAGACGCCGATCCCGCGGGTCAGTCCGAGGACCGCGGTGGTGTGGTCGCCCAGGCCCAGCAGGATGCCGACCTGCCCGGTGCCGAGCGCGACCAGCGTCGGCGGCGACATCCAGGAGCGCACCACGTTCGCGGTGCCGAGGGTGAACAGCCAGCCGAAGCCCAGGCCACTGGCCCAGCCGATGAGCGCCATGACCGCGAGCGCGACGGTGCCCAGCGGCACGCAGGCCTGGAAGAAGGCCTTGACCGTCCCGCCCAGCCGGCGTGCGAGGGCCATCGCGACGAACCCCAGCGCGAGCAGGGACGGCAGCTTGATCTGCGACGACATGGCGATGAGCACCGTGCCGGTGAGCAGCATCGCCAGTGGCCACCACGCCGACCAGTCCTCGCGGTGCCGCGGCCAGTGCAGTGGCCGGGGGATGAGGGGACGGCCGGAATCGATGCCGCGCATGGCGAATTCGGTGCCGGCGAGCATCAGGCCGAGCATCGGGGCCTCGTTGTGGATGCCGGCGATGAGGTGCATGAAGAGCAGGGGATTACAGGGCCCGAGCCACAGGGCGCTGACCTCGGCGACACCGCAGCGGCGGGCCAGACGTGGCGTTGCCCACACCGTGGCGGCGACACCCAGCAGCACGACCAGCCGGTGGGAGAGCACGCCGGCGACGATGTTGTCGCCGGTGAGCTCCGATATGCCGCGCCCGATCCACAGGAACAGCGGTCCGTACGGCGCCGGTGTTTCTCGCCAGAGGCTCGGCACCGTCAGGGTGAAGACGTGGCCGAGCCCGAGGCCGGTCGCCGGGCCGACGCGGTACGGGTCCAGTCCGATGCTCGCGATCTGGCTCTGCGCCAGATAGGAGTAGACGTCCTTGCTGTACATCGGCGGCGCGATCAGCAGCGGCAACGCCCACAGCAGCAGCGTCTGGTCCAGCTGGCTTCGCGACATCCGGCGTTTGCCCAGCGTGTAGCGGCCCAGCATCAGCCAGGCCAGCGCCATCATGACGGCGCCGGTGGTGGTCATGGTCAGTGAGACGGTCTGGATGCGCGACGGCAGGTTCAGCAGGCGCACCCCGAACGTCGGATCCTGCACGACGGGCCGGGCGCCGGCGCCGAGTGCGCCGATGGCCATCAGTACCGTTCCGGTGGCGCCGAATCGCCGGGTCCGGCGCAGCGAGGCGACCTCGGACGCGTTGAGCGGGGAGCCGACGGACGGCTCGTCGGCGTGCCAATGCGCGACGGCCGTGCTCAGGTGCTGAAGGCGGTCGGGCATCAGAGCAGATTAGCCGTAGGCCTGTTCGGCCCCCGCCAACTCGGTGATAAGGGTTACCTTCCTAGATTCGGGTTCTGAATTCCGTCACAATGGTGTTGTGAAATTACCGTCCGGAGCTCCCGAAGCTGTCGGCACCGCGACCGCGGTGGCGTCGGCGACGGCTGTTTCCGATGGTCACACCCGCTCGGCCATCGTGCAGTTGCTGCTGGAAGGCGCGGTCACCGCGACCCAGATCGGCGAGCAGCTCGGCATCTCCGCCGCCGGTGTGCGGCGTCATCTCGACGCGCTCATCGAGGCCGGCGACGCCGAATCCAGCGCCGCCGCCGCGTGGCAGCACAACGGCCGCGGCCGCCCCGCCAAGCGCTATCGACTGACGGCCGCCGGGCGCGCCAAGCTCGGCCACACCTACGACGACCTCGCGGCGGCCGCCATGCGCCAGCTGCGCGAGATCGGCGGTGACGACGCCATCCGCACGTTCGCGCGTCGCCGGATCGACTCGATCCTGTCGGGCGTCACCGCCACCGACGACGTCACCGCCACCGCGGACCAGGTGGCCGCGGCACTGACCCAGGCCGGCTACGCCACCACGACGACCCCGGTGACGGGCCCGATCGGCGGGGTGCAGATCTGCCAGCACCACTGCCCGGTATCGCACGTCGCCGAGGAGTTCCCCGAGCTGTGCGACGCCGAGCGCGAAGCGTTCGCCGAGGTCCTGGGTACGCACGTGCAGCGCCTGGCCACCATCGTCAACGGCGATTGTGCGTGTACGACGCACGTCCCCGTCATCCCCGAGCACGCAGTCCACTCGATCCACCCCGCGACCCAAGAAGAAGGAGTGTCGCAATGACGACCACCCCGGAACAGTTGACCCAGGAGGAGACCATTGCCTCCCTGGGCACGTACGGCTACGGCTGGGCAGACAGTGACGCTGCCGGCGCCGCCGCGACCCGTGGGTTGAACGAGGCTGTCGTGCGCGACATCTCGTCGAAGAAGAACGAGCCGGAGTGGATGCTCGACTTCCGGCTCAAGGCGCTGCGCATCTTCGACAAGAAGCCGATGCCGCGGTGGGGCAGTGACCTCGAGGGCATCGACTTCGACAACATCAAGTACTTCGTGCGGTCCACCGAGAAGCAGGCCACGTCCTGGGAGGAACTGCCCGAGGACATCAAGAACACCTACGACCGCCTGGGCATCCCGGAGGCCGAGAAGCAGCGCCTGGTCGCCGGTGTCGCCGCGCAGTACGAGTCCGAGGTCGTGTACCACCAGATCCGCGAGGACCTCGAGGCGCAGGGCGTCATCTTCCTGGACACCGACTCGGGCCTGCGCGAGCACCCGGAGCTGTTCAAGCAGTACTTCGGCACCGTGATCCCGTCCGGTGACAACAAGTTCTCGGCGCTGAACTCCGCCGTGTGGTCGGGTGGCTCGTTCATCTACGTGCCGAAGGGCGTGCACGTCGACATCCCGCTGCAGGCGTACTTCCGGATCAACACCGAGAACATGGGCCAGTTCGAGCGGACGCTGATCATCGCCGACGAGGGCTCCTACGTGCACTACGTGGAGGGTTGTACCGCGCCGATCTACAAGTCGGACTCGCTGCACTCGGCCGTCGTCGAGATCGTGGTGAAACCCGGTGCGCGCGTTCGGTACACGACCATCCAGAACTGGTCGAACAACGTCTACAACCTGGTAACCAAGCGGGCCCGCGCCGAGGCCGGCGCGACCATGGAGTGGATCGACGGCAACATCGGTTCCAAGGTCACCATGAAGTACCCGGCGGTCTGGATGACCGGCGAGCACGCCAAGGGCGAGGTGCTCTCGGTGGCGTTCGCCGGCGAAGGCCAGCACCAGGACACCGGCGCCAAGATGGTGCACCTGGCGCCGAACACGTCGAGCAACATCGTGTCCAAGTCGGTGGCCCGTGGTGGCGGCCGCTCGTCGTACCGCGGCCTGATCCAGGTCAACAAGGGCGCGCACGGCTCCAAGTCGAGCGTGAAATGCGATGCGCTGCTTGTCGACAACATCAGCCGCTCGGACACGTACCCGTACGTCGACATCCGTGAGGACGACGTCACGATGGGTCACGAGGCCACGGTCTCGAAGGTCAGCGAGGATCAGATGTTCTATCTGATGAGCCGCGGCCTGACCGAGGACGAGGCCATGGCGATGGTGGTGCGCGGCTTCGTCGAGCCCATCGCCAAGGAACTGCCAATGGAATACGCGCTCGAGCTCAACCGGCTGATCGAGCTGCAGATGGAAGGTGCTGTCGGCTAGTGAGTTCGAATCTGACTGAGGCGACGGAAGGCATCGTCGCCAACAAGGGTGAGCTGTTCACGTCCTACGACGTCAACGCTTTCGAGGTGCCGGGCGGCCGTGACGAGCTGTGGCGGTTCACGCCGCTGAAGCGTCTGCACGGTCTGCACGACGGCTCCGCGGTCGCCACCGGCGCCGCGCGCGTCGAGGTGTCGGAGCGCGACGGCGTCACCGTCGAGACTGTCGGCCGCGACGACGAGCGCCTGGGCCAGGGCGGCGTGCCCGCGGACCGCGTTGCCGCGCAGGCGTATTCGTCGTTCACCGAAGCGACCATCGTGTCGGTCGGTCGCGACGTCCAGGTCGCCGAGCCCATCGAGATCACCATCGCCGGACCGGGTGAGGGCAAGACCGCGTACGGCCAGCTGCAGCTGCGGGTCGCCGAACTCGGCGAGGCCGTCGTGGTCGTCGACCAGACCGGCAGCGGAACCTACGCCGACAACATCGAATTCGTCGTCGGTGACGCGGCCCGCCTGACCGTCGTGTCGATCGCCGACTGGGCCGACGACGCGGTGAACGTCAGCACCCACCACGCGACGCTGGGCAAGGACGCCGTGCTGCGGCACGTCGCCGTCACCCTCGGCGGCGATGTCGTGCGGCTGACTTCGCGCACCCGCTACCTGGGCCCCGGCGGCGACGCCGAGATGCTCGGCCTGTACTTCGCCGACGACGGCCAGCACTTCGAGTCGCGCCTGCTGGTCGACCACGCGGTGCCCAACTGCCGCTCCAACGTGCTGTACAAGGGTGCGCTGCAAGGGGATCCGGACTCGAAGAAGCCCGATGCCCACACCGTGTGGATCGGCGACGTGCTGATCCGCGCCGCGGCCACCGGCACCGACACCTTCGAGGTGAACCGCAACCTGGTGCTCACCGACGGCGCCCGCGCCGACTCGGTGCCCAATCTCGAGATCGAGACCGGCGAGATCGTCGGCGCCGGACACGCCAGTGCCACCGGACGTTTCGACGACGAGCAGCTGTTCTACCTGCAGGCCCGCGGTATTCCCGAGGACCAGGCCCGCCGCCTGGTGGTCCGGGGCTTCTTCGGCGAGATCATCCAGAAGATCGCCGTGCCGGAAGTCCGCGACCGCCTCACCGCCGCCATCGAACACGAACTCGAATTGACTGAAGGACGCAACAACTCATGACCACACTGGAAATCAAGGACCTGCACGTCTCGGTCACCGCACCCGACGGTGCCGACGTCCCGATCCTCAAGGGTGTCAACCTGACCGTGAAGTCGGGCGAGACCCACGCGGTCATGGGCCCCAACGGTTCCGGCAAGTCGACGCTGTCGTACGCCATCGCCGGTCACCCCAAGTACACCGTCACCTCCGGTTCCATCACCTTGGACGGCGAGGACGTGCTGGAGATGAGCGTGGATGAACGGGCCCGTGCTGGTCTTTTCTTGGCCATGCAGTACCCGGTCGAGGTGCCCGGCGTCTCGATGTCGAACTTCCTGCGTACCGCGGCCACCGCGGTCCGCGGTGAGGCCCCCAAGCTGCGGCACTGGGTCAAAGAGGTCAAGACCGCCATGTCCGAGCTGGACATCGACCCGGCGTTCGGCGAGCGCAGCGTCAACGAAGGTTTCTCCGGTGGCGAGAAGAAGCGCCACGAGATTCTGCAGCTGGGCCTGCTCAAGCCGAAGATCGCCATCCTCGACGAGACCGACTCCGGCCTGGACGTCGATGCGCTGCGCGTGGTGTCCGAGGGCGTCAACCGGTACGCCGAGGCCGAGCACGGCGGCGTCCTGCTGATCACGCACTACACCCGCATCCTGCGCTACATCCGTCCGCAGTTCGTGCACGTCTTCTTCGACGGCCGGATCGTCGCCTCCGGTGGTCCGGAGTTGGCCGACGAGCTCGAAGAGCACGGCTACGAGCGCTACACGGCTGCCGCCGCAGAGGCCTGACATGACCGCGTCGTCGGTTGACCTTGACCTGACGCGGATCAGGGCGGACTTCCCGATTCTCAGCCGCGTCATGCGTGGCGGGAATCAGTTGGCGTACCTGGATTCCGGGGCCACGTCGCAGAAGCCGCTGCAGGTGCTCGACGCCGAGCGGGCGTTCCTGACCACCTCCAACGGCGCGGTGCACCGTGGTGCGCACCAGCTGATGGAGGAGTCGACCGACGCCTACGAGCAGGGCCGTGCGGACATCGCGGCGTTCGTCGGTGCCGACGACGACGAGCTGGTCTTCACCAAGAACGCCACCGAGGCACTGAACCTGGTGTCGTATGCGGTGGGGGACAGCCGGTTCGACCGCGTGGTCGGCCCGGGCGACGTCATCGTCACCACGGAGCTGGAGCATCACGCCAACCTGATCCCGTGGCAGGAGCTGGCCCGCCGGACCGGCGCCGAACTGAAGTGGTTCGGAGTGACCGACTCAGGCGATCAGGCTGGCCGCATCGACCTGGATTCGCTGCAGCTCGATGACCGGGTGAAAGTGGTTGCCTTCACCCATCATTCGAACGTCACGGGCGCCATCGCGCCGGTCGCGGAACTGGTGTCGCGAGCCAAGGCTGTCGGTGCGCTGACCGTGCTGGACGCGTGCCAGTCGGTGCCGCACCAGCCCATCGACTTCCACGCCCTCGACGTCGACTTCGCGGCGTTCTCGGGTCACAAGATGTTGGGGCCCACCGGAATCGGTGTGCTGTACGGGCGCCGCGATCTGCTGAACGCGCTGCCGCCGTTCCTCACCGGCGGCTCCATGATCGAGACCGTCACCATGGAGCAGGCGACGTATGCGCCGGCGCCGCAGCGGTTCGAGGCCGGCACCCCGATGACGTCCCAGGTCGTCGGATTGGCCGCTGCCGCACGGTATCTCGATGCCATCGGCATGGCTGCCGTCGAGGCGCACGAAGCCGAGTTGGTGGCCGCCACGCTCGACGGGCTGACCCAGATTCCGCAGGTGCGGATCATCGGGCCGACCACCACCGAGCACCGCGGTTCCCCGGTGAGTTTTGTGCTCGACGGTGTGCACGCCCACGACGTCGGCCAGATTCTGGATGACGAGGGCATCGCGGTCCGGGTCGGGCACCACTGCGCGGCGCCGCTGCACCGGCGGTTCGGGATCGCCGCGACGGCCCGCGCGTCGTTCGCCGTCTACAACACGCTCGACGAAGTGGACCGGTTGGTCGCGGGCGTCAAACGCGCTGTGGAGTTCTTTGCATGAGAATGGAACAGATGTACCAGGAAGTGATCCTGGACCACTACAAGCACCCGCACCACCGCGGGCTGCGCGAGCCGTTCGGCGCGCAGGTGCACCACGTCAACCCGACCTGTGGTGACGAGGTCACGCTGCGGGTCACGCTGTCCGACGACGGCGAGACCATCGCCGACATCTCGTACGACGGCCAGGGCTGCTCGATCAGCCAGGCGTCGACGTCGGTGCTGACCGACCAGGTGATCGGTCAGAGCATCGACGAGGCGCTCAAGACCGTCGGCGCGTTCACCGAGATGATTTCCTCCCGCGGCAACGTCGAGGGGGACGAAGATGTGTTGGGTGACGGCATCGCGTTCGCCGGTGTCGCCAAGTACCCGGCGCGGGTGAAATGCGCGCTGCTGGGCTGGACCGCGTTCAAAGCCGCGCTCGCCGAGGCGAGCGCCAAAGACACGGCGCTCGCGTTGGCGAGCGCATCGGACACGGCGCTCGCGTTGGCGAGCGCATCGGACACGGCGCTGGCATCCGCCGGCGCAATTGCGGAGGACAAGCGATGACCGAAGGCACACCCGAAGCCACCACCGCGGCGGCCAATGTGGTCGACGACCCCGAACTGCTCGACGCCGTCGAGGAGGCCATGCGCGACGTCGTCGACCCCGAGCTCGGCATCAACGTCGTCGATCTCGGTCTCGTCTACGGCATGACCCTCGAAGAGGGCGACGAAGGCACCGTCGTGAAGCTGGACATGACGCTGACGTCGGCGGCCTGTCCGTTGACCGACGTGATCGAGGACCAGTCCCGGACCGCCCTGGTGGGCGCGGGCCTCGTCAGCGACCTCAAGCTGAACTGGGTGTGGAACCCGCCGTGGGGTCCGGACAAGATCACCGACGACGGTCGCGAACAGCTTCGGGCACTGGGCTTCACGGTCTAGTTTTCTCGAGACGGCATTCGCCGCCGAATTTTGTCGTACCGCATCCGTAACGTCCTTCCGTTGATCAGACGGAAGGAGTCGGGATGGTCGGCTGTGCGGACGATCGTCCGATCTGGTGCGCTTGTCGGGCTTCGGGTGAATCCCTGCGGTATGGGCCGCATCACCAAGCGGTGCTGCAGTGGCTCCACTTTGGGCTTGACGCTGTAGAGCTTGCCCAGATGCTCACCGAAATCGAGGCCTCGCACTGGTCTGGGGCGCCGACCGGCTGGGTCGACGAATCGATGCAGGCGTTCGATGAGAACGAGATTGTGATCGCGAAACAGCTTGCCGCTGAAGGGCACAACGTCATCGCGTTGCCTGTGAGTCGAGTGGACGGCACGGCCTCCGCCGATGCCATCGTCAGCGGCACGCTGGTCGAGTTCAAGACGTACTTCGGTTGCGAGGCGCGGGGGCTGTTTCGCAAGATCGCGGAAGCTCGCAGGCAAGCTGATCGAATCGTCATTCGAGCGGTGAACCTGGCGATGTCGGATGAGGTGAGGCAAGTCCTCGATCTGATCGGCGCCAGAGGCGTGCGCCGGCAACTCTACGGAGCGAGGGTCGTCGGCAGCGGCTTCGATTGGGAGTGGGGCGACTGGAATCCCCAGGTGCCCGCCGACCGCTGGTTGTTGCGGCAGTGGGCCGGGCTGACGACGCCGGCCCGCCGATGATGGCGTACAGACCGAACAGTCGAAAATATCGACCGAGCCTGTGGATAACTCCCGATTCTGACGCCATTTCGCCGCGTTCTTGTCGGAGCCTTTCTCTAGCTTCCAGCGCAACAGGACCACACCGGTCCACTGCGACAGGAGGCATCACCATGAACGCTGGCATCGAACGACTGCGGGCCGCGTGCGAACGCGATCTCGGCGACCCCGCCGGCTGGCCGACGCCCGTCGGCTATCCGGATTCGTTGGCACTCTGCATCATTGACGCGATCTATGCACCCGGCGCCCGGCACCTCACCGTCGACTCGATCGTCGAGCGGTACCGCAGCTACCGAGCCGGGCAGGGCGGTGACGCCGACACCGACGGCGCACCCGAACTGCTCGCCAATGTCGAAGCGCTCGGGGGTCCCGAGCAGTGGGCCGCCCAGATCGGCAACCGCCGGCCGACGTCCACGAGGAAGGACGCACCGCTGCGATCGGTGGCGCTGACCGAGACGGCGCAGGCCTTCGTCGCACTGGGGATACGCACCACCGAGGACCTGCGGGTGATCGCCGGGGACCCCGAGTTGGCGAGGGAGGCCAAGCGGGCGTGGTGCGCGGTGCCCGGGCAACGGTCGGGCTTCACCTGGCGCTTCCTGCTGATGCTGGCCGAACTGCCTGGTACTGATCCGACGGTCGCGGGATACGTCGCGCGTGAGGTCGGTGGCGACGCCGCCGACACGGCGGGGCTCCTGGCCGCTGTCGCGGCGGCGGCTGGCTGGCACGCCGATGCGTTGCACCAGGCGATCTGGCGGTTCGAAGCACGCCGCGCGCAGGAGCTCCCGTCGTCGGCGTGAGGGCCGACAATTGACCGCCGGCCGGGCGCCGGCGGAATCGGTTGAGCCGGCACGGTGTTGCATAGGCTCATGACCGTCGATGCATCTGCACTCTTCGCCCCTCTGGCCCTGCGGAACCTTACCGTGCCCAATCGGTTCGCGATGGCTCCCATGACCAGGCAGGCGTCGCCCGGAGGTGTCCCGGGGCCCGACGTGGCGGAGTACTACGCGCGTCGGGCCGCCGGCGGTGTCGGCCTGATCATCACCGAAGGCGTGCGGGTGGGTGACCCGTCGGCAGCCGGCTCGCCGGACATCCCGACGCTCGTGGGCGCCGAGGCGCTCGACGGCTGGCGCAGCGTCACCAGCGCGGTGCACCGCCACGGCGCGACCATCGCCGCCCAGGTGTGGCACCAGGGCGCCGAGCGCGGCGACCGCGACGGGGTGGCGCCGGTCAGTCCGTCGGGCGTGAACGGCCACGGTGAGCAGATCGGCCGGGCGCTGGACGCCGACGAGCTCCCCGCCGTCGCGCAGTGGTACGCCGAGGCCGCCCGCAATGCGAAGGAGGTCGGCTTCGACGCCGTCGAACTGCACGGCGCCCATGGCTACCTGCTCGACCAATTCCTGTGGACCAGAACGAATCTGCGCACCGACGAGTACGGCGGCTCGGTCCAGAACCGCACCCGGTTCCCCGCCGAGGTGGTGGCGGCGGTGCGTGCCGCGGTCGGCCCGGACTACCCGATCATCTACCGCTTCTCGCAGTGGAAGGGCACCGACTACAACGCGACGCTGGTCGACGACCCGATGCAGCTGCAGGAACTGCTGGCGCCATTGGTGGATGCCGGTGTCGACGCGCTGCATCCCTCGACGCGTCGGCACTATGTGCCGGCGTTCCCCGACGCCGACCCCGCCCTGACCCTGGCCGGCTGGACCAAGAAGGTCACCGGGACGCCCGTCATCACGGTCGGTTCGGTCGGCCTGCAGACCGCATTCCGCTCCGAGAAGCCCGGCCAGGTCATCGAACCGGGACCGGTGGATCAGCTGGTGGAGCAGTTCGACGCGGGCGAGTTCGACATGGTCGCGATCGGCCGGGCGCTGCTCGCCGACCCCGGATGGGTCAACCGCCTGCGCAGCGGCACCCTGGACGGGTTCAATGGCTACGACGCGGCCACTGCGCTGGCGCGATTGAGCTGACCAGACCAGGATTGAGCCGACCACATACTGGGAACAAGCAGGTACACCGCAATGTTGGGAGAAGCGTGAGCACCAAGGACATCACCGCCGCCGAATTCAACGGCATCATCAGCGACAACGACATCGTGCTGGTGGACTTCTGGGCGTCATGGTGCGGGCCGTGCCGGGCGTTCGCTCCGACGTTCACCGCATCGTCCGAGAAGCACCCCGACGTCTTCCACGCCAAGGTCGACACCGAGGCCGAGCAGGCGCTGGCCTCCGCCGCCGAGATCCAGGCCATCCCGACCCTGATGGCCTTCAAGAAGGGCCAGCTGGTCTTCCGGCACTCGGGCATGCTCGCGGCCAACCAGCTCGACGAGGTCATCAGCCAGATCAAGGAATTCGACATCGACGCCGCGATGGCCGAAAAGGGCGACGCCACCGACGCCTGAGAGTGGCCGAGCACTGCCGGCGGGTGTGACTTTGCGCACCCGCTAGCGTGCAGGACGTGAGCGAACAGAACCCACTGGTACTCGTCGACCGTCCGCGCCCCGGCGTCGCACTGGTCACCCTCAACCGCCCCGAGCGGATGAACTCCATGGCCTTCGACGTCATGGTCCCGCTCAAGGCGGCCCTGGACGAGATCACCAACGACAACGACGTGCGCGCGGTCGTCCTCACCGGGGCCGGCCGCGGATTCTCGTCCGGCGCCGACCACAAGTCGGCCGGCTCGGTGCCGCACGTCGCGGGACTGACCCGGCCGACGTTCGCACTGCGCTCCATGGAAGTGCTCGACGATGTCATCCTCGCCCTGCGCAAGCTGCATCAACCCGTCATCGCGGCCGTGAACGGCGCGGCGATCGGCGGCGGCCTGTGCCTCGCGCTGGCGTGCGACATCCGCGTCGCCGCCGAGGGCGCCTACTTCCGGGCCGCGGGCATCAACAACGGCCTGACGGCCAGCGAACTGGGCCTGTCCTATCTGCTGCCGCGGGCCATCGGGACGTCGCGGGCGTTCGAGGTGATGCTCACCGGCCGGGACATCGACTCGGCAGAGGCCGAGCGGATCGGTCTGGTGTCGCGGACCGTCGCCGACGATCAGCTCCTGCAAACCTGCTTCGACATGGCCGAGCGCATCGGCTCGTTCTCCCGCCCGGGAATTGAATTGACCAAGCGGACTCTCTGGAGTGGACTGGACGCCGGTAGTCTGGAGAGCCATATGCAGGCCGAAGGCCTGGGTCAGCTCTTCATCCGACTGCTCACCGCCAACTTCGAAGAGGCGGTTGCCGCGCGCGCCGAAAAGCGACCCGCGGTCTTCACAGACGACAAGTAAGCCGGCCCGGACAGCCCGGCACCCCTAAGGAGGCAGCAGCGTGATCACCGCAACGGACCTGGAGGTCCGCGCCGGAGCGCGCACGCTGCTGGCCTTCGAGGGTTCCGCGCTGCGCATCCAGCCGGGCGACCGGATCGGTCTGGTCGGCCGCAACGGAGCCGGCAAGACCACGACGCTGCGCATCCTGGCCGGCGAAGGACAGCCCTACGCGGGCTCGGTCGAGCGCATCGGCGAAGTCGGTTACCTGCCGCAGGATCCGAAGGAAGGCGACCTGGACGTCCTGGCCCGCGACCGGGTGCTCTCGGCCCGCGGCCTGGACACCCTGCTGGCCGACCTGGAGAAGCAGCAGGCCATCATGGCCGAGGTCGTCGACGACGCCGCCCGCGACAAGGCGGTCCGGCGGTACGGCGTTCTGGAGGAACGGTTTTCGGCCCTGGGCGGCTACGCCGCCGAGAGCGACGCCGGCCGCATCTGCGCCAGCCTGGGTCTGCCCGACCGGGTGCTGACGCAGCCGCTGCGCACCCTGTCCGGCGGCCAGCGTCGCCGTATCGAGTTGGCCCGCATCCTGTTCGCCGCATCCGAGGGCTCCGGCTCCAACACCACGCTCCTGCTGGACGAGCCGACCAACCACCTCGACGCCGACTCCATCGGCTGGCTGCGGACGTTCCTGCAGAGCCACACCGGCGGCCTCGTGGTGATCAGCCACGACGTCGAACTCCTCGCCGACGTGGTGAACCGCGTGTGGTTCCTCGATGCCGTGCGCGGCGAGGCCGACGTCTACAACATGGGCTGGCAGAAGTACCTCGACGCCCGCGCCACCGACGAGCAGCGCCGCCGCCGCGAGCGCGCGAACGCCGAGAAGAAGGCCAGCGCACTGCGGGCGCAGGCCGCCAAGATGGGCGCCAAGGCCACCAAAGCTGTTGCCGCGCAGAACATGTTGCGCCGTGCCGAGCGTATGATCGCCGAGCTCGATGCCGAGCGGGTGGCCGACAAGGTCGCGAAGATCAAGTTCCCGACGCCGGCGCCGTGCGGCAAGACGCCGCTGATCGTCAAGGGCCTCACCAAGACCTACGGCTCGCTAGAGATCTTCACCGGCGTGGACCTCGCGATCGACCGGGGTTCGCGCGTCGTCGTGCTGGGCCTCAACGGTGCCGGTAAGACGACGCTGTTGCGCCTGCTGGCCGGCGTGGAGACCGCCGACGCCGGCGGCATCGAACCGGGCTACGGCCTGAAGATCGGTTACTTCGCGCAGGAACACGACACCCTCGACAACGCCGCGACGGTGTGGGAGAACATCCGGCACGCCGCCCCGGACACCGGGGAGCAGGATCTGCGCGGCCTGCTGGGCGCGTTCATGTTCACCGGCCCGCAGCTGGATCAGCCCGCCGGCACGCTGTCCGGCGGTGAGAAGACCCGACTGGCCTTGGCCGGCCTGGTCGCCTCGACCGCCAACGTGCTGCTGCTCGACGAGCCGACCAACAACCTGGACCCGGCGTCGCGCGAGCAGGTGCTCGACGCGCTGCGCAGCTATGCCGGTTCGGTGGTGCTCGTGACGCACGACCCAGGTGCGGCCGAGGCGCTCAATCCGCAGCGCGTGCTGCTGCTGCCGGACGCCACCGAGGACTTCTGGTCGGACACCTACCGCGATCTCATCGAATTGGCCTGACCTGATTCACCGAATCGCCCGCGCCGAGCGACTGCTGTTCTTACGCTGATTCCCGTCAGCCCGGTATACCGCCGGGGGAGAGTCAGGGGACCGGCGATGAGGCAATCCAAAGCATCTCGCGACCAGATGATGACCCAGCTGCGTAACGCCTACGAGAGCGGCGCCAGTATCAGGTCATTGGTGGCCACGTCCGGAAAATCCTATGGGTCGGTGCACAGCATGCTGGTGCAGTCCGGCGCGGTCATGCGCAGCCGCGGCGGCCCGAATCACCGCAGCCGCAAGATCGCCTGAACATCCTGCGGCCCAGCCGCTTTCGCCGCGAACGGACCGTCGCGGAGCCGCCATGCGCGGTCGGGGGACGCGCACGACGGCTCCTCGGGTCGTAACCCGTTGACGCGTCCTAGATTTCGTCGGTCAGGCGGACCGGGGCGATCATGTCGAAGACGTCGCCCGGCCCGGGGTTGGTGGGCGACGTCGACCCGCCGAACTGATCCATCACGGCCCATACCGCGTTGAGCGCCGTGGTGATCGCGCCCTCCGCCCAGCCCGCGGTCCACGAGATGTCGTCACCCGCCAGGTAGATGCCGCGATGCCGTGGGTCGAGATCGCGCTGCATGAAGTGCGTGTACAGCAGCTCCTGGTAGCGGTAGTGGCCCGGCAGGTTGGCCTTGAACGCACCCATGAAGTTGCGCTCGGTCTCCCACGACACCGTCTTGGGCGTCTCGATGATGTGGCTGCGGATGTCGACGTTCGGGTAGATCGCCTGCAGCGACTTGAGCATCAGGTCCATGCGCTCGGTTGCGCTCAGCGGCACGATCTTCCGGGAGTCGTCCTCCCACGTGTACGACAGACAGATGACGCCGGGCTTCTCGTTGCCGTCGGCGTCGAGCCCCTGGTCGAGCAGATAGGTGCCACGGCTCATCCGGTCGGTCAGCGTCATCGACATGACGTCGCGGCCCTGCGCGTCCTTGTCCTTCCAGAAGGGGCGGTCGACCAACACGAACACCTTGGACGAACCCATGTAGTGCGTCTGCTCGATGGCCGACCATACGTTGGACGGGAACAGGTCGTCGTCGCAGCGAATGTTGTTGAGTAGCATCCACGATTGGGCGGTGACGATGACGGCGTCGTAGGTGCGGGTTTCCCCGTCGGCGTCGGTGATGGTGTAGCGGTTCGGGTAGGTGCGCCGGATGTCGGTGACGGCGCCCCGGGTGCGGCCGCCGTGCAGCGATTCGAGCGAGGTGCCGGCCGGCCAGTGGGCGAGGCGCTGCGGGGCGCGCTTCCACAACCGCAGCGGCAGCTGCTGCGATCCACCGACCACACCGCGGTGGTTGTCGTCGGCCTCGGTGAGCACGACGCGCAGGATTTCGAGCATCGAGCTCGGGTAGTCGGTGTCCCAGCCGCCCGTGCCGAAGCCGACCTTGCCGAAGATCTCGCGCAGTTCGAACGACTTGAAGTGATGCGACTTGGTCAGGAAGCCCCAGAACGTCTCGTCGTCGAGTTCGCGAACGAGCTTGCCCCACGCCGACTTCAGGGCCTGGGTGTCCCGCTCCCGGATGGCGTTCTGGATCGCGTGCAGGTCGGCGCCGTCCTCGAGCGTCTGGCGCCAGGCGTCGGCGACGTCGGTGAAGGCCTGCGGCAGGTCGGCGAGTTTCTCGGCGTAGTAGGTCTGTCCTTTGAGGTCGACGACGGTGCTGGGGGCGGCGGCCGACAGCGGGTTCGGGAATTCGACGGTCTCGATGCCGACCTTGTCGAAGTACTGGTACAGCGTCGTGGACGTCGGCGGGAACCGCATCGACCCCATTTCGGCGACCGCGTCGGGGGCGTGCTCGAACGGGATGGACCGCATGCGGCCGCCGATCTGATCGGCTTCATAGACAACGGGTTTCAGGCCCATCTTCATGAGCTCGTAGGCGGCGGTGATGCCGGCGCAGCCGGCGCCGACGATCGCGACCTCGGTGCCGTGGCGGTCGGCCGGGATCTCGCCGAGGCCGTCGGCGGAGGACACGTAGTCGTCGTAGGCGAACGGGAAGTCGGGGCCGAACATGGTGATCGGCTTGTCGGACGACCGTGGTCCGGTCTCCGACAGCTGCGTCTCTTCGATGGGCTGAGGGACGGTCATCGGGTCTGGTTCTCCTGGTAGAGATCTCGGCGGCGATCGCCGAGATGTGTGTTGACGGCGCGGGACACGGCCACCGCGCCGGGATCGATGTGGGTGATGAGGAGTTCCTCGGTGCGGCCACCGCGACTCAGTTCGGTCGTGTCGGGCGCGATGGTGCAGCTCAGTCCGCAGTACTCGAGGCCGTTCTCGAACCCCGTGCGGTTGACGTACGACACGAACATCTGGCTCTCATAGGCGCGGGCCGGAACGATGTGCGTCGCAACGAAACTCCACGGCTCCATGAGTCCGGTGGGGACTGCGAGCCATTGCGTGCCGGCATCGGCGTGGGCGCGGGCGTTCTCGGGGAATTCGATGTCGTAGCAGATCAGCAGTCCGCAGGTGACGCCGTCGAGCTCGAACTGCGTGACCCACTGCGAACCCGCGGTGAAGTAGTCGCGGTCGAAGCCGTACAGGTGGGTCTTGCGGTAGTTGGCCAGGGCCGCACCGTCCCGGCTGACGACCTGGACGCTGTTGTACGGCTTGCCCTCGGTGGCCTCGGGATATCCGTAGACGACGGCGATTCCGGCCTCGCGCGCAATCGTGCTGACTGCCTGGAAGATCGGGCCGTCGGCGGGTTCGGCGCGCTGCGCGATCTCGCTGCCGATGTTGTAGCCGGTGGCCGACATCTCGGGCGTGACGACGATCTGGCAGCCGGCGGCGGCGGCCTGCTGGGCCGCCGCCGCGATGGCGGCGAGGTTCTCGGCGACGGTCCCGGATTCCTGCGGACCTTGGAACATGCCGACGGTGATCATCTACGCAGCGCCCACTCGCAGCTTGGACTTCCGGATGCTGTAGCCGAAGTAGATCGCCAGACCGAGGGCACCCCAGATGCCGAACGCGATCCACGTCGCGACGGGCAGCGCCCACATCAGGTAGCAGCAGAACAGGAATCCCAGCACCGGCGCGACGGGGAACAGCCGCAGCCGGAACGTGCGGTGCAGATCGGGGCGCGTGCGCCGCAGGATGATGACGGCGATGTTGACGAGCGCGAAGGCGAAGAGGCAGCCGATCGAGGTGGCGTTGGCCAGCTCACCCAGCGAGACGAAGCCGGCCAACAGCGACACGACGACACCGCAGATGACGATGTTCCAGGTCGGCACGAAGGTCCTCGGGTTGATCTTGGCGAACAGCCCGGGAACCAGGCCGTCAACGGCCATGGTGTACAGGATGCGGGTCTGCCCGTACTGGACGGCGAGGACGACGCTGGCGATCGCGATGACGGCACCGATCGACAGGATGATGGCCGGCACATTGCTGGTGGTGATGCCGCTGAGGGCGACGGCCAGGGTGGCGCCTTCGTCGGCGCTGAACTTGGTCCAGCTCATCGCGCCGAGGGCCGCCAGCGCGACCGCGAGGTACAGCACAGTGACGATCAGCAGCGAGGCCATGATGGCGCGCGGCAGGTCCCGCTTCGGGTCCTTGGCCTCGTTGCCCGCGGTGGAGGCCGCGTCGAAGCCGATGTAGGAGAAGAAGACCTGCGACGCGGCGGCGGAGACGCCGAGGAAGCCGAGCGGCATGAACGGGGTGAGGTTGCCGGCCTTGAACGCGGTGAAGGCGACGGCGCAGAAGAACACCAGCACGATGCACTTGAGGATCACCATCGCGGTGTTGACGGCGGCAGACTCGGATGCGCCCCTGAGCAGCAGGATCGAGGCGAGGACCACGATCGCGATGGCCGGCAGGTTGATGACACCGCCCTCGCCCGGTGCGCCGGTGATGGCGGCGGGAAGTTCGATGCCGAACAACTGGTGGAGCAGTGTGTTGATGTAGCCGCCCCAGCCGACGGCGACGGCGGCGACCGAGACGCCGTATTCGAGCATCAGACACCAGCCGCACACCCAGGCCCAGAACTCGCCGAGGGTGGCGTAGGCGTAGGAGTAGGAGCTGCCGGAGACGGGGATGGTGCCGGCCAGTTCGGCGTACGACAGCGCCGAGAACAGCGCGGTGACGGCAGCGAGGATGAACGAGAGCAGGACTGCCGGACCGGCTTTCGGGACGGCGGCGCCGAGAATGACGAAGATTCCGGTGCCGAGCGTCGCGCCGATGGACAGGGCGGTCAGATGGATGAAACCCATCGAGCGTTTGAGGTGGGGGCCGTCGGGGGTTTCGTTGGCGGCGACGATGTCGTCGACGGATTTTTGTGCGCTCATGGCGCGCAGAATGCCCGGACGAGGGGCCTCGGTGATGGCCAAGGGGAGCTCCGTGGGGAGGAGGGCGCGCCACGAGATTTGTGACTCGCGTAACAGAGTGCGGTACGTCACTCCCGCTTGTCAACATGTGGAGTGAGCTAGGAAACAATTGTTGCCTTTGGCGACCGCGGATGCCTACTCTAGGGCCAGTGATCTGAGCCACATCAAAGGGGATGCCATGGCAGGTGCAATCGAGACCCGGTCCATCGACTGGATCCCGACCGGGGAACGCAGGGGCAAGGTGCACCACCAGGCACCGTTCTGGTTCACCGGGAACTTCGTGCTGACCACGATGGTCACGGGCTTCCTCGGGCCGGCCAACGGACTGTCCGCCGGGTGGTCGGTGCTGGCGGCCGTCGCCGGCGCCTGTTTCGGGACGCTCTTCATGTGCTTCCACGCCAACCAGGGCCCCACGATGGGCCTGCCGCAGATGATCCAGTCGCGCGCGCAGTTCGGTTCGCGCGGCGCGCTCGTCCCGTTCATCGCCGTGATCTTCGTGTACATCGGCTTCAACGTCTTCAACACGATCCTCGCCACATCCGGCTTCAAGACGGTCTTCCCCGGCCCGAACTGGCTCTGGTACCTCGGGCTGATGGTGGCCGCGATCGTCATCGCCGTCGTCGGCTTCGACCTGATGATGGTCGTGCAGCGGTGGCTGACATACCTGCTGATCGTCGTGTTCGGCGTCCTCACCGTCTACGCCTTGTCGACGTTGCACCTCAATGCGGCGGTTCCCGACGGCGGCAAGTTCTCGCTGACGGTGTTCCTCATGCAGTTCGCCGCCGCGGCCGGATACCAGATTTCGTACGCGGTCTATGTCTCCGACTACTCGCGGTACCTGCCCGAGAACACCTCGGCCAAGCACGTCATCTGGTGGACCTACCTCGGTGCCGCCGGGTCGTCGGTGTGGCTGATGTCGCTCGGCGCGGTGCTGGCATCGGCGCTGCCGACGCCGGACGCGATCGTCTCGATCCAGACCGTCGGCAACCAATTACTGCCCGGCTTCGGCACTTTCACCGTCGTGGTGGCGTCGATCGCCCTGGTGACCATCATGTCCGTCAACGCCTACGGCGCCAGCCTGACGAGCATGAGCGCCCTCGACGCCTTCCGGCCGATCACGCCGACCGTGCGCCTGCGGGTGCTCGGCATCGCGCTCACGTCGTTCGTCGCCTTCGTCGTCGCGCTGTCGCTGCCCGAGGGTTACCTCGAGTCGTTCAACACCTTCGTGCTGCTGATGCTGTACTTCCTGATCCCGTGGACGGCCGTCAACCTCGTCGACTTCTATTTCGTTCGGCGCGGGCACTATTCGATCGTCGACATCTTCCGGCCCGACGGCATCTACGGCCGGTGGTCCTGGCGCGGACTCGCGGCGTACCTCGTCGGCATGGTGTCGATGGTGCCGTTCATCTCGTTGCACTTCTACGAGGGGCCCATCGCCAAGATGCTTGGGGGAGTGGACATCTCGTTCGTCGTCGGCCTGGCGGTATCTGGGCTGGCGTACTACGTGCTGACGCGCGGCGTGGACCTGGCGCCTGAGCACGCCGCGGTCGAACGGAGCCGTCAGGAGCTGACGGCCGCCTAGCTATTCGGCGGCCTCGGCCAGGCGCCGGTGCGCCAGGGCCGGGGTCAGCACCCACAACACCTTCGCGCCGGACTGCGCGTCGGCGTGGAAGGCGTGTGGACGGTCGGCCTCGAACGTCAGCGCATCGCCCTGGTTCAGGGTGATGCGGCTGCCGTTGCCCTCGACGAAGTCGATGTGCAGCCGGCCCTCGATGACCATCGCGAACTCCACTTCGGCCGGCAGTGAGTAGGTGTCGTTCCCGCTGCCGCCGCCGGGCGCGATGTCGCTCATCAGGACCTGGAAGCGGCGCTCGCCCGTCGGCGTCAGCTGGAATTCGGTCATCCGGGTGCCGCCGAACTCGATGCGCGGGTACTCGCCGGCGCGGACCACCTCGCCGACGGGTGTCTCGTCGAACAGGGAACCGACCTGGAGTTCGAGGGCGTCACAGATGCGGATGAGCGCGGCGACGGACGCGTTGGACTGGCCGCGTTCGACCTTCGACAGGTAGCCCTTGGTCACGCCACTGGCGGCGGCGAGCTCGTCGAGCGTCATGCGCTTGGCGCTGCGGGCGGCCTTCAACCGTGCGGCGATCGTTAGTTGCGTTGCCGGCGAACCGCCCACGTTTTCCTCCTAGGAAACAAAGGTTGACAATAATTCTACTGCCGGAAACAATGAGACCCAAGCCACACGCCACGACTTTGGAGAACTGATGAGCTTCGACCGGTACATCACGACCACCGCGCCCGACGGCCGCGAGATCATCGGCCAGGTCGATGCCAGCCGGTTCCCGCGCTACGCCGAACCGGCCACCTTCGCGCGGGTGCCGCGCCTGGACCAGGTTTCCTCGCCCGACGTCACGATCCTCGGCGTCCCGTTCGACTCCGGCGTGTCCTACCGGCCGGGCGCGCGCTTCGGCCCCGGGCACATCCGTGCCGCGTCCAAGCTGCTGCGGCCCTACAACCAGGCGCTCGACGTGTCGCCCTTCGCCAACCAGCAGGTCGCCGACGCCGGCGACATCGGCGTCAACCCGTTCAACATCAATGAGGCCATCGAGACCATCGACAGCGAGGTGACCGCGCTGCGCAAGGACGGCAGCGCCGTGCTGACGCTCGGCGGCGACCACACCATCGCGCTGCCGATCCTGCGGTCACTGCACCGCGACCACGGCCCCATCGCCGTGCTGCACTTCGACGCGCACCTCGACACCTGGGACACCTACTTCGGCGCCGCCTACACGCACGGGACCCCGTTCCGCCGGGCCAGCGAAGAGGGCCTCATCGACATGGAGCGCTCGCTGCACATGGGTATCCGCGGCCCGCTCTACAGCAAGAAGGACCTCGAGGACGACGCGATCCTCGGCTTCCAGGTGATCCGCTCCGACGACTACCAGGTCGACGGCCTGGCGAGTGTGCGGGAGCGCATGGTGAAGCGCCTGGCCGGCGGTCCGGTCTACGTATCGGTGGACATCGACGTGCTCGACCCGGCGCACGCGCCCGGCACCGGGACACCGGAAGCCGGGGGACTGACGTCGCGCGAGCTGCTGCATTCGCTGCGCTCGCTGACCGGGCTGAACGTGGTGGGCGCCGACATCGTCGAGGTGTCGCCCGCATACGACCACGCCGAGCTGACGGGCATCGCCGCCGCACACGTCGGCTACGAGCTGCTGTCGGTGATGAGCGCGAACCGCTGAGCCGGACGACGATCAAGCGGCGAGGTACGAGCCGCGTTGAGGAGTTCGGCAGATCAGACTAGGGCTTGCGCCGCACCGACGCCTCGACGATGTCGAGGACGGCGGTCAGATCCTCGCCGGTCTGACCCGACGCGAGCCGCGCGATGAGGCCGTCGAGCACCAGGTCGAGATAGATGTGCAGCACTTCGGTGGGCACGTCGTCGCGCAAGGTGCCGGCGGCCTTCTTGCGCTCCAGACGCGCGATGGTGGCCTGGTTGAGTTCCTCGTAGCGCTGCTGCCACTCGGCACGGAACTCGGCATCGGTGCGCAGCCGCCGGGCGATCTCCAGCCGGGTGCCCAGCCACTGGTAGTTCTCCGGCTTGGCCAGCATGTTGCGCATGACCTGCACGAGGCCGTCCTTCTCGACGGTCTCGGCCATGCGCTCGCCGTCCTCCTCGGCGAGCGCGAAGAACAACGCGTCCTTGTCGCGGAAGTGATGGAAGATCGCGCCCCGCGACATCGCGGTGGCTTCTTCGAGAAGGCGGACGGTCGCGCCTTCGTACCCGAACTCGGAAAAACAGCGTCGGGCGCCGTCGAGGATCTGCGCTCGACGGGCGGCGAGATGATCGTCGCTAACTTTGGGCACCAGGACTCCTACTGGCGTTCGGTTGGGCAGCCCGAGAGCTGCCCAACCGAATCAGCCAGCTATCAGGCCTCGCTGCCCGACCGCAGCATGTTGCGCAGCACGTACTGCAGGATGCCGCCGTTGCGGTAGTAGTCGGCCTCGCCGGGGGTGTCGATGCGGACCACGGCGTCGAACTCGACCTTGGTGCCGTCCTCCTTGGTGGCGGTGACGTGCACGGTCTTCGGCGTCTTGCCGGCGTTGAGCTCCTCGATGCCGGAGATGTCGAAGGTCTCGGTGCCGTCCAGGCCCAGCGACTTGGCGCTCTCGCCCGCCGGGAACTGCAGCGGGATGACGCCCATGCCGATCAGGTTCGACCGGTGGATGCGCTCGAACGACTCGGTGATGACGGCCTTGACGCCGAGCAGCGTGGTGCCCTTGGCGGCCCAGTCACGCGACGAACCCGAACCGTATTCCTTGCCGCCCAGCACGACCAGCGGGATGCCGGCCTTCTGGTAGTTCATGCACGCGTTGTAGATGAACTCCTTCGGGCCACCCTCCTGGGTGAAGTCGCGGGTGTAGCCACCCTGCGTGCCCTCCAGGCCGATGGTGTCCAGAATCCGGTTCTGCAGGCGGATGTTGGCGAAGGTGCCGCGGACCATGACCTCGTGGTTGCCACGACGGCTGCCCAGCGAGTTGTAGTCCTTGCGGGCCACACCGTGCGCGTCCAGGTAGTCCGCGGCCGGGGTACCCGGCTTGATCGGGCCGGCCGGGCTGATGTGGTCGGTGGTCACCGAGTCGCCCAGCAGGGCCATGACGCGGGCGCCCTTGATGTCGGTGACGGGCGCCGGCTCCATTTCCATGCCGTCGAAGTACGGCGCCTTGCGGACGTAGGTCGAGGCGTCGTCCCACGCGAAGGTGTCGCCGGCGGGGGTCGACAGGTTGCGCCAGTTGTCGTCGCCCTTGAACACGTCGGCGTAGGACTTGCGGAACATGTCCTGGCTGATCGCGCTCTTGATGGTGTCGTCGATCTCCTGGGCCGACGGCCAGATGTCGCGCAGGAAGACGTCGTTGCCGTCAGTGTCCTTGCCCAGGGAGTCCGTCTCGAAGTCGAAGTCCATGGTGCCGGCGAGGGCGTAGGCGATGACCAGCGGCGGCGAGGCCAGGTAGTTCATCTTGACGTCGGGGGAGATGCGGCCCTCGAAGTTGCGGTTACCGGACAGCACCGCGGTGACGGTCAGGTCCTCTTCGTTGACGGCCTTGGAGATCTCCTCCGGCAGCGGGCCGGTGTTACCGATGCACGTGGTGCAGCCGTAGCCACCCAGGTAGAAGCCCAGCTTCTCCAGGTAGGGCCACAGGCCGGCCTTCTCGTAGTAGTCGGTGACGACCTGGCTGCCCGGGGCCATGTTGGTCTTGACCCACGGCTTGCTGGTCAGGCCCTTCTCGACGGCGTTGCGGGCCAGCAGGGCGGCACCGATCATGACCGACGGGTTGGAGGTGTTGGTGCAGGAGGTGATACCCGCGACCGCGACGGCGCCGTGGTCGAGGATGAACTCGCCGCGGTCGCCCTTGACGCGCACCGGCTTGCTCGGCCGGCCCTCGGCGCCGTTGGCGGCGGACTGGACGTTGACGGCACCGTCGTCAGCGAACGACAGGGCGGCCGGGTCAGAAGCCGGGAACGACTCCTCGACGGCCTCGTCGAGCTTGGTGTGGTCGGCCGGGTGCTGCTCCTCCACGTAGTTGTGGATGTCCTTGCGGAACGCGATCTTGCTCTCCGACAACAGGATTCGGTCCTGCGGGCGCTTCGGGCCGGCGATCGACGGCACGACCGTCGACAGGTCCAGCTCGAGGTACTCCGAGAAGGCCGGCTCGTGGTCGGCGTCGTGCCACATGCCCTGGGTCTTGGCGTAGGCCTCGACGAGCGCCAGCTGCTCGTCGGTGCGGCCGGTCAGGCGCAGGTAGTTGATGGTCTCTTCGTCGATCGGGAAGATCGCACAGGTCGAGCCGAACTCGGGGCTCATGTTGCCCAGGGTGGCGCGGTTGGCCAGCGGCACCTCGGCGACGCCCTTGCCGTAGAACTCGACGAACTTGCCGACGACGCCGTGCTTGCGCAGCATGTCGGTGACGGTCAGCACCACGTCGGTGGCGGTGACGCCCGGCTGGATTTCACCGGTCAGCTTGAAGCCGACGACGCGGGGGATGAGCATCGAGACGGGCTGGCCCAGCATGGCGGCCTCGGCCTCGATACCGCCGACGCCCCAGCCCAGCACGCCCAGGCCGTTCTCCATGGTGGTGTGGCTGTCGGTACCCACACAGGTGTCGGGGTACGCCTGGCCGTTGCGGACCATCACGGTGCGGGCCAGGTACTCGATGTTGACCTGGTGGACGATGCCGGTGCCCGGCGGGACGACCTTGAAGTCGTCGAAGGCGCCCTGGCCCCAGCGCAGGAACTGGTAGCGCTCGGAGTTGCGCTCGTACTCGAGGGCGACGTTCTTCTCGTAGGCGTCGGCGGTGCCGAACACGTCGAGGATGACGGAGTGGTCGATGACCATCTCGGCGGGAGAGAGCGGGTTGACCTTGTTCGGGTCGCCGCCGAGGGCGGTGACGGCCTCACGCATGGTGGCCAGGTCGACGACGCAGGGCACGCCGGTGAAGTCCTGCATGATCACACGGGCCGGGGTGAACTGGATTTCGATGCTCGGCTCGGCCGACGGATCCCAGTTGGCCAGCGCCAGGATGTGATCCTTGGTGATGTTGGCGCCGTCTTCGGTGCGCAGCAGGTTCTCCGCAAGCACCTTGAGGCTGTAGGGAAGCTTCTCGGTACCCGGAACCGCGTCGAGGCGGAAAATCTCGTAGCTGTTTTCCCCGACAACGAGCGTGTCACGGGCTCCAAATGAATTGCTGCTCACATCAACTCCCGGCTAGATCTCGCCGCGACGGGCTGTGTCAGCGGCGCGTTGCTACCCTAACAGTACGCTTGTCCTATGAGCGCCCAGGGGGTGGCTACAGTCTTGTCGGGTTCCGGGTGCGCCGTCAGGGAGTTCGAGGAAATTCCAGTACCGTTTGCCGCGTGACAACTTTCGCGGCATTCATTCCGCCGGACGTCTGCGCCACGGTCGGGCAGGACCCGGCCAAGACCCCTGTCGACGTGTGCATGGCGGCGGTGATCACGCAGGTGCGTGACGGTGGGGTCAGCGCGCCGGGCATCGCGCCCGCCAAGACGCCGGCCACGCCGCAGGAAGCGAAGCAGGCCGCCGAGGCCGCGCAGGAGGCCGCCGCCCTGCGTCAGGTCGTCGCCGACGCTCATGCCAAGGGCATCGACCTCAAGATCGTGGTGCTGCCGACGAGTCCGGGCATCGACACCCCGCTGCGTGACATCGCCGCGGACGTCGGCCGGGTGTATCCCGAGTCGACCGTGCTGACCCTGAGTCCCGGCTTCGCCGGCTCGGTCAGTCCGACTTATGACCGGTCGCTGTTGGAGGCCGGTCAGGACCTCGCGAAGACGCCGAGCGTTGTGCAGAACTCGAAGAATTTTGTGAGTCAGCTGGAAACGCCGATATTTCCTTGGACGTCGTTCACTGTGGTGGTCATCCTCGGCGTGGTAGCGGCTGCCGTCGGTACCCGGTTTCTGCAGGTCCGGGCCCGGAAAGCGGCCGCAGCTGCGGCGCCGCAGGACGCCGCCGCGCCGGCATCTCGGTAGCTGCGCGCGGGGCGCCGCGAATTCGAATATCACTATTCGGTCACACCTTTTTCAATTACAACGGTGTGGTTTGTTACTAACGTTTCATTTGTGCAACCTGTGACGTACGGTGCAGTTGGTACCGCATGTTGCAGTTGTGATGATTTGTGATTTCTGCGACTTACGGGACCAACGGATCGAGCCCGCTTTTGCCTTAGGCGGGCACCAGCGCGCTGGAGCCTTAGGAGACCTGAGTCAATGGGACGCAGCATTCGCCCCTTTAGTGGTGGGCTGGCCACCCGGCTGGGCAGTCGCGTCGGCACCGGGTCGCTCGTGTTCGGTGTCATGACCGCGTCCGTGTTCGCCTCCGGTATCGCGTCGGCGCAACCCGGCAGCAGCGAGATCGCCGCCCTGGTCACCGATCTCGCCAACGCCAATCAAAAACTGCAGGACCTCGGCGCCGCCATCCAGACCCGGCAGGAATCGGTCAACAAGGCCATCGCCGACGTGCAGACCGCCCGGGACGACGCCGCGACCGCCCAGCAGGACATCGACACCAGCCAGACCGGTCTGAAGGACGCCAACGCGGCCATCGCCGCCGCCCAGGCGCACTTCGACAAGTACGCCGAGGCGGCGTACATCAACGGGCCGTCCGCGTCCTACCTGACCGCGACCGATCCCGGCGAGATGATCAACACCGCCGCCACCGGCCAGGCACTGACCATCAGCTCGCAGGAGGCCATCGCCGATCTGCAGCGCAGCCGCACCGAACTGGCCAACCGCGAATCCGCCGCCCGCCTGGCCAAGCAGAAGGCCGACCAGGCCGTCAAAGATGCCCAGGCCAGGCAGGACGACGCCGTCAGGGCCCTGACCGATGCCCGGACCACGTTCGCCGACCAGCAGACGCAGCTGGACCAGCTGGTCAGCCAGCGCGACGCGGCGCAGGCCAAGCTCAACGCAGCGCGCACACAATGGGCGGCGAGCGCCCCCGCGTCCGGAACTCCCGCGGCCGACCCCGGCCGGTACGCCGCCAACTGGGACGGCGCGCCCGCCGCGGCCGGCCCCCGCAAGTGGGACGACGGCGGCTGGGACCCGACCCTGCCCAAGATTCCGAGCGCCAACATCCCCGGTGACCCGATCGCCGTCATCAACAACGTGCTCGGCATGACCGCCACGTCGGCGCAGGTCACCCAGCAGATGGGCCACAGCTTCCTGCAGAAACTCGGCCTGGTGCCCGCCACCGTCACCAAGTCGGGCTACACCAACGGCGCCATCCCGCGCGTCTACGGCAAGCAGGCCTCGGAATACGTCATCAAGCGCGCCATGTCGCAGATCGGCGTCCCGTACTCCTGGGGCGGCGGCACCGCCGCCGGTCCCAGCACGGGCATCGACTCGGGTGCCGGCACCGTCGGGTTCGACTGCTCGGGTCTGATCCTCTACGCCTTCGCCGGCGTCGGCATCAAACTGCCGCACTACTCCGGCAACCAATATGAGGCGGGCCGCAAGATCCCGACATCGCAGGCCCGCCGCGGGGACGTCATCTTCTACGGCCCGGGTGGCAGCCAGCACGTGACCCTGTACCTCGGCAACGGGCAGATGCTCGAAGCGCCCTACACCGGTTCCAACGTCAAGGTGTCGCCGGTGCGAACCAGCGGCATGACGCCATACGTGATCCGTTACATCGAATACTGATACAGGGGTTATTGCATTGCAGGGCAAGGAATTTCACCGGAGAGACCTCCTCGCGGGCGTGGGCGCGCTGGCGCTGGCACTCGCGTTCGGGCCTGCGCCGAGTGCGGTTGCCGAGCCCGACGGCGGGTGGGACCCGACACTGCCCATGCGGGCCAGCTCGGGTGCCCCCGGTGACCCGGTGGCCATCGCCAACGCGACGTTCCAGGCCAGCCAGCTGGCTCTGCAGACCACCCAGAACCTCGGCCAGAGCTTTCTGTCCAGCCTGGGCCTGGGCGGCAAACCGAGCGGCGGTGGCGGCGGAACCGCCGCGATGATGCCCGGCGGCCGCGTCGGCGGTAAGCAGGCCATCGAGTACGTCATCCGGCGCGGCGGCTCCCAGATGGGCGTCCCGTACTCGTGGGGCGGCGGCACGCTGACCGGTCCCGGACCCGGCGTGGACTACGACGCCGGCAAGATCGGTTATGACTGTTCGGGTTTCACCCGCTACGCCTACGCCGGCGTGGGCGTGCAGATTCCCAAGTACTCGGGCGACCAGTACAACACCGGCCGTGCCATCGCGCCGTCGGAGGCCAAGCGCGGCGACCTGATCTTCTACGGCCCCGGCGGCAGCCAGCACGTCACGATCTACCTCGGCAACGGAAAGATGCTGGAGGCGTCCGGCAGTGCCGGCAAGGTGACGGTCAGTCCGGTCCGCACGGCCGGTATGTCGCCGCACCTGTCCCGCATCATCGAGACCTGAGACACGCGGAAAGTCCGCCCTAGCAGCACTGACGGCTCCGCCGTCGGCAAACGTTCGACGGATACGCAGCCGCCTGGAATAGTTGACTCCGGGCGCGCCGCTATATTGGCGGCTACCCGCTAGACCAGCGATTTTGCGCCGGACATCCGGCCGAAACAATTGTGGGAGGAAGCTAGATGACGTCACCGAGTGGGCCGCCCGACGGCGCCGGAGGCTACCCAGGCCCGGCACCCACACAGGGTTACCCGCCCGGGGCGCACGCCGCCCCCGCCGCGCAGCCGCCCGTCAGCGGCTCGCTGCAGTCCGAGGTGCACACCCTCGAACGCGCCATCTTCGAGGTCAAGCGCATCATCGTCGGCCAGGACCAGCTGGTCGAGCGCATGCTGGTCGGCCTGCTGGCCAAGGGCCACGTGCTGCTCGAAGGTGTGCCGGGCGTCGCCAAGACCCTCGCCGTGGAGACCTTCGCCAAGGTGGTCGGTGGCTCGTTCGCCCGCATCCAGTTCACCCCCGACCTGGTGCCCACCGACATCGTCGGTACGCGCATCTACCGCGTCGGCAAGGAAGAGTTCGACATCGAGCTCGGCCCGGTGATGGTCAACTTCCTGCTCGCCGACGAGATCAACCGTGCGCCCGCCAAGGTGCAGTCAGCGCTGCTGGAGGTCATGGCCGAGCGCAAGATCTCCATCGGTGGCAAGACCTTCCCGCTGCCCAGCCCGTTCCTGGTCATGGCGACCCAGAACCCCATCGAGCAGGAGGGCGTCTACCAGCTGCCCGAGGCGCAGCGCGACCGATTCCTGTTCAAGCTCAACGTCGGCTACCCGTCGCCCGAGGAAGAGCGCGAGATCATCTACCGGATGGGCGTCAAGCCGCCGGAGCCCAAGCAGATCCTCACCACCGAGGACCTGCTGCGCCTGCAGGACGTGGCCGCCAACACCTTCGTGCACCACGCCCTCGTCGACTACGTGGTCCGCATCGTGACCGCCACGCGTGAGCCGGAGAAGTTCGGCATGCCCGACGCCAAGGCGTGGATCGCCTACGGCGCCTCGCCGCGTGCCTCGCTGGGCATCATCAGCGCCTCCCGTGCGCTGGCGCTGGTCCGGGGCCGTGACTACGTCATCCCGCAGGACGTCGTCGAGGTCATCCCGGACGTGCTGCGGCACCGTCTCGTGCTCACCTACGACGCGCTCGCCGACGAGATCTCAGCCGAGACCGTCGTCAACCGGATCCTGCAGACCGTCGCGCTGCCGCAGGTGAATGCCATTCCGCAGCAAGGACATTCGGTTCCGCCCGTGATGGCCGGCGCAGCTGGGGCCTCTGGTCGGTGACCGCCCCCGGGTCTGATCGTTCGGCTTCGCCGCAGACCGGCCGGTCCGTCGATCTGCCGTCACTGCAGCGTGGCCAGATTCGCGATCCCGAACTGTCGGCCGCACTGCGCAAGCTGGAGCTCACCGTCCGGCGCAAGCTGGACGGTGTCCTCCACGGCGACCACCAGGGCCTGATCCCCGGTCCGGGATCCGAGCCGGGGGAGTCCCGGCTCTACCAGCCCGGCGACGACGTCCGCCGGATGGACTGGTCCGTCACGGCGCGCACGACGCATCCGCACGTGCGGCAGATGATCGCGGACCGGGAATTGGAGACCTGGCTCGTCGTCGACATGTCGGCGAGCCTGGACTTCGGCACCGCGGGCTGCGAGAAGCGTGATCTGGCGGTCGCCGCGGCGGCCTCCATCGCGTTCCTCAACAGCGGCGGCGGCAACCGGCTCGGCGCGGTCATCTCGAACGGCGACACCGTCCGCCGGGTCCCCGCACTGTCCGGCCGGCTGCACGAGCAGGAACTGTTGCGCGCCATCGCCACCACACCCAAGGCCCCGGCCGGGGTCCGTGGTGACCTGGCCGCCGCCATCGACGCGCTGCGCCGGCCCGAGCGCCGCCGCGGCATGGCCGTGATCATCAGTGACTTCCTCGGCCCGATCAACTGGATGCGCCCGCTGCGCGCCATCGCCGGGCGGCACGAGGTGCTGGGCATCGAGATCATCGACCCGCGCGATGTGGAGCTGCCAGCCGTGGGGGACGTGGTGCTGCAGGACGCCGAGTCCGGCATCACCAAGGAGTTCACCATCGACGAGCAACTCCGGGACGACTTCGCCCGCGCCGCCCAGGCGCACCGCGACGAAGTGGCCCGCACGCTGCGCCGATGCGACGCTCCGCTGCTGACGCTGCGCACCGACCGGGACTGGATCGCCGACGTCGTCCGGTTCGTGGCGAACCGTCGCCGCGGCGCCATGGCGGCCCGGTAGCTGTCAACCACTGTGTCCATTGGACGGCTCGCCGTCGTGGCGTGCCGATTTAGGCGTGCACCGGCCGAGACGATAAGTTGACCAGCATGAGTGACGCTGTTGCCACTGAGGCTGCTCCTGGCCGTCCGGCCTTCGTTTCCCGTTCCGTGCTGGTCACCGGTGGTAACCGGGGTATCGGCCTGGCCATCGCGCAGCGGCTGGCCGCGGACGGCCACAAGGTCGCGGTGACCCACCGCGGTTCGGGTGCGCCCGAGGGCCTGTTCGGCGTCGTGTGTGACGTGACCGACGCCGAGGCCGTCGACCGTGCGTTCAAAGAGGTCGAGGAGCACCAGGGCCCGGTCGAGGTGCTGGTGTCCAACGCCGGTATCTCCAAGGACGCGTTCCTGATGCGCATGACCGAGGAGCGGTTCACCGAGGTCATCAACGCCAACCTCACCGGCGCGTTCCGCGTGACGCAGCGCGCGTCGCGCAGCATGCAGCGCAAGCGTTTCGGCCGCATCATCTACATCGGCTCGGTCTCGGGCATGTGGGGCATCGGCAACCAGGCCAACTACGCGGCCGCCAAGGCCGGCCTGATCGGCATGGCGCGCTCCATCTCTCGTGAGCTGTCCAAGGCCGGCGTCACCGCCAACGTCGTGGCCCCCGGGTACATCGACACCGAGATGACGCGTGCCCTCGACGAGCGCATCCAGGAAGGCGCGCTGGACTTCATCCCGGCCAAGCGCGTCGGCACCGCCGAAGAGGTCGCCGGTGCCGTCAGCTTCCTGGCGTCCGAGGACGCCGGCTACATCGCCGGTGCGGTCATCCCGGTCGACGGCGGCATGGGCATGGGTCACTGACCCGCGGCGCTCAATTGAAAACGCTTTGGCTTACCAGAACTTAAAGGAGTCAGCACAATGGCAGGTTTGCTCGAAGGCAAGCGGATCCTGGTCACCGGGATCATCACCGACTCGTCCATCGCGTTCCACATCGCGAAGGTCGCCCAGGAACAGGGCGCCGAGCTGGTGCTCACCGGCTTCGACCGGATGAAGCTCATCCAGCGCATCGCCGACCGGCTGCCCAACCCGGCGCCGCTGCTGGAGCTCGACGTGCAGAACGAAGAGCACCTGGCCTCGCTCGGTGCGCGCGTCACCGAGGTGATCGGCGAGGGCAACAAGCTCGACGGCGTCGTGCACTCCATCGGCTTCATGCCGCAGAGCGGCATGGGCATCAACCCGTTCTTCGACGCGCCCTACGAGGACGTCGCCAAGGGCATCCACATTTCGGCCTACTCGTACGCCTCGCTGGCCAAGGCGCTGCTGCCGATCATGAACGAAGGCGGCGGCATCGTCGGCATGGACTTCGACCCGACCCGCGCCATGCCCGCGTACAACTGGATGACGGTCGCCAAGAGCGCCCTCGAGTCGGTCAACCGGTTCGTCGCGCGCGAGGCCGGCAAGTTCGGCGTGCGCTCCAATCTGGTTGCGGCAGGCCCCATCCGGACCCTGGCCATGAGCGCCATCGTCGGCGGTGCCCTCGGCGACGAGGCCGGCCAGCAGATGCAGCTGCTCGAAGAGGGCTGGGACCAGCGCGCGCCGATCGGCTGGAACATGAAGGACCCGACGCCGGTCGCCAAGACCGTCTGTGCGCTGCTGTCCGAATGGCTGCCCGCGACCACCGGCTCGATCATCTACGCCGACGGTGGCGCCAGCACCCAGCTGCTGTGATGAGCGCTTGCGCGAAGAACCAACAGCGCTGATGGATTTCGACGCACTGCTGCTGCTGTCGTTCGGCGGGCCCGACGGGCCCGCCGACGTCCGGCCGTTCCTGGAGAACGTGACGCGGGGACGCGGCGTGCCGCCGGAGCGCCTCGACGCCGTCGCCGAGCACTACATGCACTTCGGGGGCGCGTCGCCGATCAACGCCATCAACCGGGCGCTGATGTCGGAGCTCGAGGCGGCGATGCCGCAGCTGCCGGTGTACTTCGGGAACCGGAACTGGGACCCGTACATCGAAGACACGGTTACCGCCATGCGGGACAACGGGATTCGTCGCGCGGCAGTGTTCACGACGTCCGCCTGGGGCGGGTACTCCAGCTGCCGGCAGTACATCGAGGACATCGCGCGCGGCCGGGTCGCGGCGGGCCCGCAGGCGCCCGAGCTGGTGAAGCTGCGCCAGTACTTCGACCATCCGCTGTTCGTCGAGATGTTCGCCGAGGCCATCGGCGAAGCCGCCGCCCAGCTGCCCGCCGACCTGCGTGACGCGGCCCGCCTCGTGTTCACCGCGCACTCGATTCCGGTCCGGGTCGACGAGCGCGACGGACCACGGCTCTACAGCCGTCAGGTCGGCTACGCCAGCCGGCTGGTCGCCGCGGCCGCCGGCTACGACGAGTACGACCAGGTCTGGCAGTCGCGGTCCGGGCCGCCCCAAATCCCTTGGCTGGAACCGGATATCGGTGACCACCTGGCGGCGCTCGCGGCCGCCGGCACCAAGGCCGTCATCGTCTGCCCCATCGGGTTCGTCGCCGATCACATCGAGGTGGTGTGGGACCTCGACAACGAGCTCGCCGAGCAGGCGGCCGAGGCCGGAATCACGTTGGTGCGCACCACGACTCCCAATGCCGACCCGCGGTTCGCGCGGCTGGCCGCGTCGTTGGTCGACGAACTGCGCACGGGTGCGCCGCCGGCGCGGGTCGAGGGCCCGGACCCGGTGCCCGGGCACGGCTGCAGCATCAACGGGGTGTCCTGCCTGCCGGGCTGCTGCGGCGACTGACCGGTCCTACCGCTCCCAGGCCGAATGCAGGATGGCCGTCACGGCGGCCAGCCGGGCGGAGCGCACGATGTCGGACAGGGGCCGCATGGCCTCCGTCGCGATCTGCATCTCCGATGCGCTCTGCAGGCCGATGGGCGCCAGCCCGGCGCTGACCGTGATGATCGCGTCGATGTGGGCCGCGGTCTCGAGCACCCGCACCGCGCGGGTGGGGGCGTGGTCCGGCAGTTTGTGCAGATGCCCGGCCTCGAGCAGCTGTTCGACCATCTCGCGCGGATCCTCGATGTCCGAACCGGGTTCGGCACGCAGGCGGCCGAGGGCGTCGGCCGCGGACCGGACCGCGTCGCGCAGTCGGTACTCCTCTTCGCCGAGGTCGAAGTGGCCGGCCACGGGAGCGCTGGGCAGCGAGTACACCGTCCAGGACAGGGCCTTGACCTCGGCGTCGTCGGTGTCGTCCTCGTATTCGAAATCGGGGACCAGCCCGACGGCCTCGCCGTAGTTGGAGGTGATGACGACGGCTTCGCCCATGTCGACGGCGTCCTGCTGGAACCGGGTGCCGGGGGTCAGGCCCCGGACATCCCCGGGTACGGGCAGTACCAGGTTCAACGCCGGCTCCGAGCGGGCAGCTCCGGCCGCGTGCCGCAGCGTCTGCAGCAACGTGACGCCGCCGTAGTTGGTCAGGTCGGGCCACGGCAGGCCCGTGCGGCTGGCCGCCACGGCGTCGTACGCGGCAATGGAATGTCTTGGCGCCCACGGCGATAGCGCATCCAGGACATCGTCGGGTGCGGCCAGGCCGGCATGCCAGGCATTGGCCCACACCGTCAGCGAAACACTTGGACACCACATGATGCACGCAGTGTAAAACGCTCCGGCCGATTAGGCCTGCAAGGCGCTACTCTGGTCGCATGCCGGTGCCGTTGCTGTGGCTCATCGTGGCGATCGGGCTTGCCGGTGCCGAAGCGCTGACCGGTGACATGTTCCTGCTCATGCTGTCCGGCGGTGCCCTGGCGACCGCAGGTCTGAGCTGGGCCACCGACTGGCCCATCTGGGCCGACGGCCTCTCCTTCCTCATCGTGTCGGTGCTGTTGCTGGTCCTGGTGCGGCCGGCGCTGCGCAAGCGGCTGGGTGCCGCGGGCCTGCCCGAACCGGTGAAGGCCTTGGAAGGCAAGTCGGCGCTGGTGCTGGAACGGGTGACCCGCCATGAAGGGCAGGTAAAACTCGACGGCGAAATCTGGACGGCGCGCCCGATGGCCGACGACGATGTCTTCGAGCCCGGCGATCACGTCACCGTGATGCGGATCGACGGTGCGACCGCGGTGGTCTTCCGGGCCATCTGAACGCAAGGGGAGCTGAAATTGACTGGTGCACTTGTCCTTCTGCTGATCCTGGTGGCGTTTGCCATCGTGGTGGTGGTCAAATCGGTGGCGCTCATCCCGCAGGCCGAGGCAGCGGTCATCGAGCGGCTGGGCCGCTACAGCAAGACCGTCTCGGGCCAGCTGACGCTGCTGCTGCCGTTCATCGACAAGATCCGGGCCCGGGTGGATCTGCGTGAGCGGGTGGTGTCGTTCCCGCCGCAGCCGGTGATCACCGAGGACAACCTGACGGTGAACATCGACACCGTCGTCTATTTCCAGGTGACCAGCCCGCAGGCCGCGGTGTACCAGATCAGCAACTACATCGTCGGCGTCGAACAGCTGACCACGACGACGCTGCGCAACGTCGTCGGCGGCATGACGCTGGAGCAGACGCTGACCTCACGTGACCAGATCAACGCCCAGCTGCGCGGCGTGCTCGACGAGGCCACCGGCCGGTGGGGCCTGCGCGTCGCGCGTGTCGAGCTGCGCAGCATCGATCCGCCGCCGTCGATCCAGGACTCGATGGAGAAGCAGATGCGCGCCGACCGCGAGAAGCGCGCCATGATCCTGACCGCCGAGGGCGCCCGTGAGGCGTCCATCAAGCAGGCGGAAGGGCAGAAGCAGTCGCAGATTCTGGCGGCCGAGGGCGCCAAGCAGGCGGCGATCCTGGCCGCCGAGGCAGACCGGCAGTCGCGCATCCTGCGCGCGCAGGGTGAGCGGGCCGCCCAGTACCTGAACGCCCAGGGCCAGGCCAAGGCCATCGAGAAGACGTTCGCGGCCATCAAGGCCGGCCGGCCGACGCCCGAGCTGCTGGCCTACCAGTACCTGCAGACGCTGCCGCAGATGGCCAAGGGTGAGGCCAACAAGGTGTGGGTGGTGCCCAGCGACTTCGGTTCGGCGCTACAGGGTTTCACCAAGCTGCTCGGGGCACCGGGGGAGGACGGGGTGTTCCGCTACACGCCGTCGCCGGTCGACGAGGCCCCCGTCAAGGATGACGACGACGAGGTCGCCGACTGGTTCAACACCCAGACCGATCCGGCCATCGCGCAGGCCGTGGCGAAGGCCGAGGCCGAGGCCCGCACGCCGGTGCAGCAGCCCGGCTACGGCGCACCGTCGTTGCCCGTGCCGCCGGCACCCCCGACGCAGCCGCTCGAGGCGCGTCCGTTCCCGGAGATCGACCCGCCCGCCGGACAACACTCGAGGTGACCATGAGCTTCTTGACGTCCCGCAGCACCTACACCGCGTTGGGGCTCCTGATGGCAGGTGACGCGGCGGCGTGTGCCGTCCCCGTCGCCCCTATCGAGAAGGCGCTGAACGGCGTGAACTTCCCGCTGGAGTACCGGTGGATCCTCGTCGGCTCCAAAGCGGTGGCCGCCGTGGGTCTGCTTGCCGGACAACGCAATTCGGCCCTGGCTCGGCTGACCACCGCCATGCTGGCGCTGTACTTCACGCTGGCCGTCGGCGCGCACGTCAGGGCCCACGACAAGCCGGTGAACGCCGCGCCGGCGGTGCTGTTCCTGGCGCTGTTCACCGCGATGACGGCGAAGGGGCTGCCCGAGCGGGAGTCCTAGTCAGCTGTGCGCGTCGACCGGGTGCTGCGCGGCGTGGGCCCGGCGGTGCAGCCGGATCTCGTAGATCAGCCCGCAGATGCCGATGGTCGCGGTGCAGGCCGACACGACCAGGAGCGACGGGCGGATCTGACCGGTGAGGGCGTCGCCGAGGATGACGACGGCCGCGGTGCCGGGCAGCAGTCCGAAGAACGTCGCGAACGCGTACGGCACCACCCGGACCGATGACGCCCCGGCGGCGTAGTTGAGCACGGAGAACGGCACCGCCGGGATCATGCGCATCGACAGGATCGCCGCCCAGCCACGTTCCTTGAGCCGGGCGTCGAGGCTGTCGATGTGCTTGTGCGACAGCTTGCTCAACTGCCAGCCCAGCACCCGGACGAGCCAGAGCGCGATCAATGCGCTCAGTGTGCTGGCGATGACGGCCAGTGTGACGCCGAGGGCGGAACCGAACAGGAGTCCTGCGGCGAGGGTGAACGCGGTACGCGGGAACGGCAGCACCGTGACCAGCGTGTGCGCGACCAGGAACGCCAACGGGAACCAGGGGCCGGCCGCGGCGGCCCAGTCGCGCATCTGCACCGCGCTGGGCAACGGCACCCAGATGGCGATTGCGACAAGAATCACAATTGCTGCCCCGATGCCGACGGCCCGGCGCAGCGGCATCTGAGCCGCAGTGGCTTGCACTGCAGACAGGACCGTGCGCAGCGCGCTGACAACGGAGTTCACGTGTTCCAAGGGTACGGGGCCATCGCCCATCGCCGACGTCCGGCGGGTGTCCGACCGATGGGCCGCGGCACTGGCCACCACCGGCACCGACGAGGCGGCCAGCCGGTGCGCCGTAGAGCTACTGGGTAGTAGCGACCTGCGTGATTTAGCCTGAAAGTCAGGTGTGATAGGCATTTCTGCATGCAGTGCCATATGTCCGATGGCCGAAAGATTGGGAGTCGCCGGTGACTGTCGACGTGTCCACTGTTCGGGACCGCTACGCGCGGTGGCAGACGAACGTCGCCGGTGTGCTCGCCAAGAGCACGCGCAAGGCTGTCGAGGATCTGCCGGCCGACCCCGAGCGGTTGCTCGATTCGCCCACGTACGACGGCTTCCCGGTCCGTCCCCTGTACACCAGCCTGGACGGCCTGGCCGAGCTCGCGCTGCCCGGACACTGGCCGTTCACCCGCGGCGGTGACGCCCACCGCGACGTGCTCGCCGGCTGGAAGGTGGCCGAGTCCTTCCCGATCGCGAGCGATGCTGACGTCGCCACGGTCAACGGTGCCATCCTGCTCGCCCTGACCGACGGCACGAGCGCGCTCGAGGTCCGGGTCGGTTCGGGCGGCGTGCCCGTCGACCAGCTCGACCGCGTATTCGAGGGCGTCTTCCTGGATCTGGTTCCGGTGCTCCTGGATGCCGGTGCCGATCTGGCGGGTGCCGCTGATCAGCTGCTGACGCTGGTCAAGCCGTTCGACGCCGACCAGCGTGCCCGGCTGTCGATCGACCTGGGCGCCGACCCGCTGACCGCGCCGCTGTCCGGCCGCACCGCGGCGACCGAGGCCGACGTCGTCGCCACCGCCACGAAACTGACCGACTACGACGGGGGAGTGCGCGCCGTCACGGTCGACGCCGCCGCGCTGCACAACCTCGGCGCGAGTGCCTCGCTGGAGCTGGCGGGTGCCATCGCCGCCGGTGTCGCGTACCTGCGTCTGCTCACCGAGAGCGGACTGTCGGTCGCCGACGCGCTGCGGCAGATCAGCTTCCGCTTCGCCGCTGACGACGACCAGTTCGCCACCATTGCCAAACTCCGTGCGGCGCGCCAGCTTTGGGCCCGCGTGGCCGAGGTCGTCGGTGACCCCGCCGCCGGCGGAGCCGGCAATACAAAAGAAGCCGGTGCGGCAGTAATTCACGCCGTCACCTCGAAGGCCATGATGTCGCAGCGCGACCCGTGGGTGAACATGCTGCGCACCACCCTTGCGGCGTTCGCCGCCGGCGTGGGCGGCGCCGACACCGTGCTGGTCGAGACGTTCGACGCCGCCATCGACGGCGGATTGCCCGGTACCGCAGTCACTTTCAGCCGCCGCATGGCACGCAACACGCAGCTGCTGCTGCTCGAGGAGTCACACCTGGGCCGCGTCGTCGACCCGTCGGGCGGCTCGTGGTTCGTCGAGGACCTCACCGATCAGCTGGCGCAGCAGGCCTGGGCTAAGTTCCAGGAGCTGGAGTCGCTGGGCGGTTTCGTCGCCGCCCGTGATCACCTGAGTGCTCAGATCACCGAGGTCGCGGCCCGTCGTGCCGACGACATCGCGCACCGCCGTACGGCGCTCACCGGTGTGAACGAGTTCCCGAACCTCGCGGAAACCCCGCTCGCGCAGACGGATTCGTTCCCCGGCGTGGTGCGCTACGCCGCGGCTTTCGAGGCGCTGCGCAACCGCTCCGACGCGTACCTGGCCAAGACCGGCAAGCGCCCGCAGGCCGTGCTGCTGCCCGTCGGCCCGCTCGCCGAGCACAACATCCGCACCACGTTCGCCGCGAACCTGCTGGCTTCCGGTGGCATCGAGGCCGTCAACCCCGGCACCGTCGACGCCGCGGGTGTCGCGGCCGCTGCCGCGGGCCAGGTGGCCGCGGTGGTCTGTGGCACCGACGCCCGGTACGCCGAGGAGGCCAGCGATGTCGTCAAGGCCGCCCGCGCGGCCGGCGTCGCGCACGTCTACCTCGCCGGGCCGGAGAAGGCCGTTGAAAACACAGTGGATGCGTCCGCTCGACCGGACGAATACCTGACCATGAAAATCGATGCCGTCGAAGCGCTTTCGACCCTGCTCACCCGATTGGGGGCATGACAATGACCGCTTCTGACGTGACCACCATCGGTAGTTTCGCCGATGTCCCGCTGCACGGAGAAAGCCCGGTAGCGCCGTCCTCCAGCGCCGTTGACACCCACGTCGCCGACGCCGCCCAGGCGCACGGCTACACCGCGGAGCAGCTCACCTGGTCGACGCCCGAGGGCATCGACGTCAAGCCGGTGTACATCGCCGAAGACCGTGACGCCGTCGCCGCGGCCGGCTACCCGCTGGACAGTTTCCCGGGCACCCCGCCGTTCATCCGCGGGCCGTACCCGACCATGTACGTGAACCAGCCGTGGACCATCCGTCAGTACGCCGGGTTCTCCACCGCCGCCGAGTCCAACGCGTTCTACCGCCGCAACCTGGCCGCCGGCCAGAAGGGCCTGTCGGTCGCGTTCGACCTCGCCACCCACCGCGGCTACGACTCGGACCACCCGCGCGTCCAGGGCGACGTCGGAATGGCCGGTGTGGCAATCGATTCCATCCTCGACATGCGTCAGCTGTTCGACGGTATCGACCTGGGCAGCGTCAGCGTCTCGATGACGATGAACGGCGCCGTGCTGCCGATCCTCGCGCTCTACGTCGTGGCCGCCGAGGAACAGGGCGTGCCGCCGGAGAAGCTGGCCGGGACCATCCAGAACGACATCCTCAAAGAGTTCATGGTCCGCAACACCTACATCTATCCGCCGAAGTCGTCGATGCGGATCATCTCGGACATCTTCGGCTACACCAGCACCAAGATGCCGAAGTTCAACTCGATCTCCATCTCGGGCTACCACATCCAAGAGGCCGGGGCCACAGCGGATTTGGAGCTGGCGTACACGCTGGCTGACGGCGTCGAGTACATCAAGGCCGGTCTCGACGCGGGCCTGGACATCGACAAGTTCGCGCCGCGCCTGTCGTTCTTCTGGGGCATCGGCATGAACTTCTTCATGGAGGTGGCCAAGCTGCGCGCCGGCCGTCTGCTGTGGAGCGAGCTGGTCGCCGAGTTCAGCCCCAAGAGCGAGAAGTCGCTGTCGCTGCGTACCCACTCGCAGACCTCGGGCTGGTCGCTGACGGCGCAGGACCCGTTCAACAACGTCGCGCGCACGTGTATCGAGGCCATGGCCGCCACGCAGGGCCACACGCAGTCGCTGCACACCAACGCCCTCGACGAGGCGCTGGCGCTGCCCACCGACTTCTCGGCCCGCATCGCCCGCAACACCCAGCTGCTGCTGCAGCAGGAGTCGGGCACCACGCGGCCCATCGACCCCTGGGGCGGCTCGTACTACGTCGAGTGGCTCACCCACCAGCTCGCCGAGAAGGCCCGTGCGCACATCAAGGAGGTCGCCGAGCACGGCGGCATGGCGCAGGCCATCGGCGAAGGCATCCCGAAGCTGCGCATCGAAGAGGCCGCCGCACGTACCCAGGCGCGCATCGACTCCGGTGCCCAGACGGTGATCGGCGTCAACAAGTACCAGGTGGACGAGGACCAGGAGATCGAGGTCCTCAAGGTCGAGAACAGCCGGGTGCGGGCCGAGCAGCTCGCCAAGCTCGAGCAGCTGCGCGCCGATCGCGACGAGGCCGCCACGCAGGCGGCACTGGCCGAATTGACCCGCGCCGCAGGCGAATCCGGGCACGCCGGGGAAGACGGACTGGGCAACAACCTGATGGCGCTGGCCATCAACGCGGCCCGCGCCAAGGCCACCGTCGGCGAGATCTCCGACGCGCTGGAGAAGGTGTACGGCCGGCACCAGGCCGAGATCCGCACCATCGCCGGCGTCTACCGCGACGAGGTGGGGAAGACCGGAAACGTGAGCACCGCAACCGAATTGGTCGAGAAGTTCGCCGAGGCCGACGGCCGTCGCCCCCGCATCCTGGTGGCCAAGATGGGCCAGGACGGCCACGACCGCGGCCAGAAGGTCATCGCCACCGCGTTCGCCGACATCGGCTTCGACGTGGACGTCGGCTCGCTGTTCTCCACGCCCGACGAGGTGGCGCGGCAGGCGGCGGACAACGACGTGCACGTGGTCGGCGTGTCGTCGCTGGCGGCGGGTCACCTCACGCTGGTGCCCGCGCTGCGCGACGCACTGGCCGAGGTGGGGCGTCCGGACATCATGGTCGTGGTCGGCGGCGTGATCCCGCCGGGCGACTTCGACGAGCTGTACGAGGCGGGCGCCGCGGCGATCTTCCCGCCCGGGACGGTGATCGCCGACGCCGCGATCGGCCTGTTGGGCAAGCTCGCCGAGCGGCTGGGCTACAAGCTCTGAGGTGGCGGGCATGACGACCCCGGTTCCTGAACTCGCAGCCAGGATCCGGGCCGGCGATCGAGCGGCGCTGTCACGTGCCATCACGCTGGTCGAGTCCACCCGGGCCGACCATCGTGATGCCGCACAGCAGTTGCTGCTCGAGCTGACCCCAGAGGCCGGCAGCGCGCTGCACGTCGGCATCACCGGCGTCCCCGGCGTCGGCAAGTCGACGACGATCGAAGCGCTCGGCATGCACCTCATCGGGCGGGGCCACCGCGTCGCAGTGCTGGCCGTCGACCCGTCGTCGACCCGTACCGGTGGTTCGATCCTCGGCGACAAGACCCGGATGGCGCAGCTGGCCGTGCAGCCGGAGGCCTACATCCGGCCGTCACCGACGTCGGGCACGCTCGGCGGGGTCGCCAAGGCCACCCGCGAGACCATCGTGCTGCTGGAGGCGGCCGGCTACGACGTGGTCCTGGTCGAGACCGTCGGCGTCGGCCAGTCGGAGGTGACGGTGGCCAACATGGTCGACACCTTCGTCTTCCTGACGCTGGCCCGCACCGGTGACCAGTTGCAGGGCATCAAGAAGGGCGTGCTGGAGCTCGCCGACGTCATCGTCGTCAACAAGGCCGACGGCGAGCACGCCATCGAAGCCAAGGCCGCGGCGCGGGAACTGTCCGGGGCGATCCGGTTGATCTATCCGCGCGACACGCTGTGGCGGCCCCCGGTGCTGACCATGAGCGCGCTGACCGGCGACGGTCTGGCCGCGATGTGGGACACCGTGCTCAAACATCGTGAAACCCTCAGCGCGGCAGGCGAATTCGAGGCCCGGCGGCGCGCCCAGCAGGTCGACTGGACCTGGACGATGGTGCGGGACACGGTCCTGGACCGGGTGCTGTCGAATCCCGCCGTCAAGGCCAATCGCGACGAGGTGGAACGTCAGGTGCGCGAGGGTGAGCTGACGCCGGCGTTGGCCGCGCAGCGCATCATCGACCTCGCGAACTGACCGGCCCGAGATTGCCGGCAGGTTGGCCGGCGCAATAGGGGAACCGGCCCGGCGGGTATTCCGGCTAGGCGCTGGCGAAACCAATTTCGGGACGGTGCCGCGGCGTGCCCGGACTGCGGAAGAAAATGCGGTCGCGCGTTCCTGGCTATCTGACTGTTTCCTCGGGCATGCACGCTGACCTCTGAACTCGCCGGCATGACGATGCCTTCGCAAGCGGTTACGCCGGCGTAAGTGCGATCTTGAAGTGGAAATGCCGGTGGCGCCGAGCCTGTGTATCCAGACTTTTTAGCTAACAGATTGATAACGTCGGAGATGATCGGCGGCAGGCGCACGTCATCATTTGGTAATGACCAACGCTATTCGCCGGGAGCGCAACGTCGCGCCTCTCCGGTCCGCCGGCGGGCCTCTTCCGCAGGGCGTCCACGGTGCCGCTGACCCGAGTTTCGCAACGGTGGTGCGGGCCTTTTCCGCCATGTTCCCCAGTCGCTATCTGGGCGGCGGCGCCCTCTCGGTGTACCTCGACGGCGTTCCCGTCGTCGACGTGTGGACGGGGTGGGCCGACCGGTGGGGCAACCGGCCGTGGGACGCCGACACCGGCGCCATGGTGTTCTCGGCGACCAAGGGGTTGGCCTCGACCGTCATCCACCGCCTGGCCGACCGGGGCCTGATCGCCTACGACGCGCCCGTGGCCGAGTACTGGCCGGCCTTCGGGGCCAACGGCAAGGCCGGCGTGACGGTGCGGGAGCTGATGCGGCACCGCGCCGGGCTGTCGCAGCTGAACGGCGCCACGCGCGACGAGCTGATGGACCACCGCCTCATGGAACGGCGGCTGGCGGCGGCTCCGATGAGCTGGATGAAGGGGCGCCCGGCGTACCACGCCATCACCTACGGCTGGCTGTTGTCGGGCCTGGCCCGCGCGGTGACGGGTCAGAGCATGCGTGAACTGTTCCGCACCGAGCTGGCGGAGCCGCTCGGCACCGACGGCCTGCATCTCGGCCGCCCGGCCGCGGACGCGCCCACGCAGCCCGCGCAGATCATCGGCCCGCAGTTCCGCATCCGCAATCCGTTGTTCGACGCGGTGGCGCCGCACGTGGCGAAGTTGCCGTTCTCCGGCGGCTTCGGCTCGATGTACTTCACCGGCATGCGGTCGATGGCACAGGGCGACACGCCGCTGCTGGATTCCGAGATGCCGGGCGCCAACGGCGTGGCCACGGCTCGATCGCTGGGGCGCGTGTACGGCGCGATGGCCAACGGCGGCCAGATCGACGGCCTGCGCTTCCTGTCCGCGGGCACGGTGGCACAGTTGCGGGGGACCGGCAGCGTCTTTCCCGATCTGGGCCTCGGCCTGCCCATGGATTTCAACCTCGGATACCACGGCGTGCCGTTCCCCGGTGTCATGCCCGGGTTCGGTCACGTCGGTCTCGGCGGGTCGCTGGGATGGGCGGATCCTGACCGCGGCCTGGCTTTCGGCTTCGTGCACAACCGCCTGCTGACGCCGCTGATGCTGGCCGATCAGGCCGGTTTCGTGGCGCTCGCGGCAATGGTGCGACACGGCGCGGCGCAGGCGCGCAGCAACGGCTTCTGCCGGGTCACGGAGTTCGGTGCGTCATACGCCGATCCGGCTCCGGTTGCGGGCTGACGGAGTTTGCGCGCGCGAGATATGTGGCCGCATCGGAAGCGATGCGGACCGCCCTCAACACCGGACTTTCGAATACACGCAGATGTCCGGCATGTTGATTTTTTGCCCGTATCGAGCGGAGTTCGTCACAGTAGATATTTCGTACCATGCGTATTGACCATTGCCGACAATACGATTTTATGGCCGCAGCCTGTAGTTCTACGATTTTCGCTGCGTTGCTCGAATTTCAATAACGATATCCACGCAAACATTTGTGGTGTCGCAGCCCTCGCGTGGGTGCGGTGCTGGGGTGAACGATGTTCGCTACGGACCGCTATGCTTCCGCCCCGTGGCTGGTTCGAAATGGCTCCGAACCAAACCCCTGCGCAACGGCGCGCCGGGCGGGTTGGGCCTTCCGCAGCGAGTGTGCTGCGGATATCCGCTGCTGACGGTCGCCTGGTAGCGATTCGACCGAAACGGGTAGCCCCGAATCGGCGGATCAGTTAATTTGACCCGGTAGGATTTCGAGCCAGTTTGTTTAACGCGGCAAAGACGATTTCGCAGAGATTTTGAGCGCGGTCTGCAAAGCCACCCGACACGGTGTGTCGGAATCCGGCCGGACTGCACGGAGAGGCGGTAGCTAAGTGGGTGGGTCACCGACGACACCCGTCGCGATCATCGGCATGGCATGCCGGCTTCCCGGCGGCATCAGCTCGCCGGACGAGCTGTGGGAAGCCCTGCTGCGCGGTGACGACCTGGTTACCAAAGTTCCGTTGGAACGGTGGGACGCCGAGGAGTACTACGACCCGGAGCCCGGCGTGCCCGGCCGGTCGGTCTCCAAGTGGGGCGGTTTCCTGGATGACGTTGCCGGTTTCGACGCCGACTTCTTCAACATCAGCGACCGCGAAGCCACCGCGATCGACCCACAGCACCGCCTGATCCTCGAAACCTCTTGGGAGGCCGTGGAACACGCGGGCATCGATCCCGCCACCCTGGCCGGCTCGCTCACCGGTGTCTTCGTGGGCATGACCCACGGCGACTACCAGCTGCTGGCCGCCGACGCCCACGCCATCGAGGGCCCGTACGGCTTCACCGGTAACAACTTCAGCCTGGCCTCGGGTCGTGTGTCGTACCACCTCGGTGCCCACGGCCCGTCGTACACGGTCGACTCGGCCTGTTCGTCCAGCCTCCTCGCCATCCACAACGCCTGCCGCAGCCTGCACGACGGTGAGAGCGACGCCGCCCTCGCCGGCGGTGTCTCGATCATGCTGGAGCCGCGCAAGATGTCCTCGGGTTCGGCCCAGGGCATGCTGTCGCCGACCGGCCACTGCCACGCCTTCGATGTCGCCGCCGACGGCTTCGTCTCCGCCGAGGCGTCGGTCATGTTCATGCTGAAGCGCCTGGACGACGCGCAGCGTGACGGCGACCGCGTCCTCGCGGTCATCCGCGGCACGGCGAGCAACCAGGACGGCCACACCGTCAACATCGCGACCCCGGGCGCGGACGCCCAGGTCGCCGTCTACCGGCGCGCACTGGACCTCGCCGCCATCGACCCCGCCACCGTCGGCTACATCGAGGCGCACGGCACCGGAACGCCCGTCGGCGATCCGATCGAATACTCAAGTCTGGCAACGGTTTACGGCAAGCAAGGGCCCGTCGTGCTGGGCTCGGTCAAGACCAACGTCGGACATGCGCAGTCGGCGTCGGGTGCGGTCGGCCTGATGAAGACCGTCCTGGCCCTGCAGCACGGCGAGGTTCCGAAGAACCTCTACTTCAACGAGATGCCCGCCGAGATGGCGGCCATCAGCACCGGGTTGTTCGTGCCGACGGACCTCGTACCGTGGCCCGCGACCGCCGACCACCCGCGCCGTGCCGCCGTGTCCGCCTACGGCCTGTCCGGCACCAACGTGCACGCCGTCGTCGAGCAGGCCCCGGCCGAGTCGTCGCCGCGCGTCGTGGAAGCGGATAGACAGGGCAGCCTCAGCGCCGATGGCAAACTGCTGTTCCCGGTGTCGTCCACCTCGGCCGAGGAACTGCGCCGCACCGCCGGCAAACTGGCCGACTGGGCCGCGACCCAGGGCGAGGCCCTCGACCTGGCCGACACCGCCTACACGCTGGCGCGCCGCCGCGCCCACCGACCGGTTCGCGCCGCCGTCCTCGCCGAGGACGCCGCCGGCCTGATCGAGGCGCTGCGTGAGGTCGCCGACAGCGAGACCCCGTACCAGGCCGCGGCCGGTAAGGGAGACCGCGGTCCGGTGTGGGTGTTCTCGGGTCAGGGTTCGCAGTGGGCGGCCATGGGCGCCGGCCTGCTGGCCGCCGAGCCCGCATTCGCGGCCGCCATCGCCGAGATCGAACCGCTCATCGAGGCGGAGTCGGGCTTCTCGATCACCGAGGCCATCACCGCCGGTGAGACGGTGACCGGCATCGACCGCATCCAGCCCGCCGTGTTCGCGATCCAGGTGGCGCTGGCCGCCACCCTGCGGTCCTACGGTGTGCAGCCCGGCGCGGTCATCGGCCACTCGATGGGTGAGTCCGCCGCCGCCGTCGTCTCCGGCGCGCTGTCGCTCGAAGATGGCGTGAAGGTGATCTGCCGCCGGTCGAACCTGATGCTCAAGGTGTCCGGCTCGGGCGCCATGGCGTCGGTGGAGCTGCCCGCCCAGCAGGTGCTCTCCGAGCTCGGCGCGCGCGGCGTCAGCGACGTCGTGCTCGCGGTGGTCGCCTCGCCGCAGTCGACCGTCGTCGGTGGTGACAAGGACGCCATCCGCGCGCTGGTCAAGGAATGGGACGAGCGGGGCGTCATGGCCCGCGAGGTCGCCGTCGACGTCGCGTCGCACACCCCGCAGGTCGACCCGATCCTGGACGAGCTCGCCGACGCCCTCGAGGACCTCGAGCCCGACGAGCCGGCGGTGCCGTACTACTCGGCCACGCAGTACGACCCGCGTGATCCCGCGGACTACGACGCCGACTACTGGGTGGACAACCTGCGCCACACCGTGCGTTTCGGTGCTGCGGTACAGGCCGCGCTCGACGACGGTTTCCGGGTGTTCATCGAGCTGGCCCCGCATCCGCTGCTGGTGCACGCGGTCAACCAGAACGCCGCGCACCAGGACATCGGCATCGCCGCGCTGGCCGCGATGCGTCGCGAACAGGACGTGCCGAACGGTCTGCGCGACGTCGTCGCCGATCTGCACACCGCCGGCGCGGCCATCGACTTCTCGGTGATCTACCCGGACGGCGTGCTGGTCGACGTGCCGTTGCCGACGTGGACCCGTAACCACCTGATCCTGACGCGTGATCCGCACGAGCAGGCCCCCGGCGGGGCGTCGCTCGCGGTGCACCCGCTGCTCGGCGCGCACGTGCGGCTCCCGGAGGAGCCCGAGCGGCACGTCTGGCAGTCCGATGTGGGTACCGGCGTCCAGCCCTGGCTGGGTGACCACCAGGTGCACAACGTCGCGGCGCTGCCGGGTGCGGCGTACTGCGAGATGGCGCTCGGCGCGGCCCGCGAGGTGCTGGGCGAGGCCTCCGAGGTCCGCAACGTGACGTTCGAGGCCATGCTGCTGCTCGAGGAGGAGACCGCCGTGTCGGCGGTGGCCACCGCGGTGCCGTCGGGCGACATCGACTTCCTCGTCGAGACCTATCAGGACGGCGAGCAGGTGCGCCGTGCGGCCGCGACGCTGCATGCCATCGAGGACGACGCCTCCCGGCCGAGCTACAACCTGGCCAAGCTGGTCGCCGCCCACACCGAGGACGTCGACGGTGGCGACCTGCGTACCTGGTTCGGCGAGCGCGGCATCCAGTACGGCCCGGCGTTCTCGGGCCTGACGGCGGCCCACACGACCGCGGGCACCACGGTGCTCGCCGCGGTTGCGCTGCCGGGTGCCATCCGGTCGCAGCAGAGTGCCTACACCGTGCACCCGGCGCTGCTCGACGCATGCTTCCAGGCGGTGGCTGCGCATCCCGAGCTGCACGGCGACACCACCGGCGCGCTGATGCTGCCGCTGGGCGTCGGCAAGCTGCGGGCCTACGAGTCGACCCGCAACGCGCACTACTGCTACGTCAAGCTCGTCAGCCTCTCGCCGACCGCGGTCGAAGCCGACATCGATGTGCTCGACGAGCACGGCGCGGTGCTGCTCGCGGTGAGCGGCCTGCGGCTCGGCACCGGCGTGTCCGAGGAGGGCCAGCGTGAGCGGCTGCTCAACGAGCGGCTGCTGAACATCGAGTGGCGCAGCCAGGACGCGCCCGTCGCCAACGTGGTCGATCCGGGTCGCTGGCTGCTGATCTCGGCCGCCGCCGACGCGGACAGCCTGACCGAGAAGCTGTCCGAGGTGCTGCAGTCCGACGAGGCCGACGTGTCCACCATGGCGTGGCCGGCCGACGCCGACCATGCGTCGAACCTCGAGTCGCTGCAGGCGACGCTGACGGCCAAGCCGTTCAAGGGCGTCGTCATCGTCACGGGTGCGCCCGAGGACTCGGCCGCTTCCGCATCGGTGGCCACCGCACAGCGCGGCGTGACGCAGGTCGAGCAGCTCGTCCACATCGTGCGGGGCCTGCCCGACGTCCCGGGCCAGCCGGCGCGGCTGTACGTGCTCACCCGGGGTGCCCGCACCGTGCTGTCTGCCGATGTGGCCAACCTGGAGCAGGGCGGCATCCGCGGCCTCGTCCGGGCGATCGGCATGGAGTACCCGGCGATGCGGCCGACGCAGATCGACCTGGACGTGCAGGCCGACGTGGCGCACGTCGCCGCCGAACTGCTGTCCGGCTCCGAAGAGGACGAGACGGCCTGGCGGTCGGGCGAGTGGTTCACCGCACGCCTGAACCTCAGCCAGCTGCAGCCCGAGGAGCGTCGCACCACGGTTGTGCGGCCGGAAACCGACGGTGTGCAGCTGCAGATCCGGACCCCCGGAGACCTGTCGTCGGCCGAGCTGGCGGCGTACGAGCGCGTCGCTCCGGGACCGGGCCAGATCGAGGTCTCGGTCGCGGCGTCGAACCTCAACTTCGCCGACGTGCTGGTCGCCTACGGCCGGTACCCGAGCTTCGAGGGCCGGCTGCCGCAGCCGGGCGCGGACTTCGCCGGTGTGGTCACCGCGGTCGGCCCGGGCGTCACCGATCATCAGATCGGCGACCGGGTCGCGGGCATCTCGCTGACCGGTGCCTGGAAGACGTTCGTCACCTGCGACGCCAACCTGGCCGTGAAGATTCCGGACGACCTGCCCGAGGGCAGCGCGGCGGCGGTGCCCAGTGCGCACGCCACCGCCTGGTACGGCCTGCACAACCTGGCCCGTATCCAGGCCGGCGACAAGGTGCTGATCCACTCCGCCACCGGTGGTGTGGGCCAGGCCGCCATCGCCATCGCGCGGGCCGCGGGCGCCGACATCTACGCCACCGCCGGTAGTGACGATCGTCGAAACCTGTTGCGCAGCTGGGGAATCCAGCATGTCTATGACTCGCGCAGCACCGCCTTCGCCGAGGAGATTCGCCGCGACACCGACGGCTACGGCGTCGACGTCGTGCTGAACTCGCTGCCCGGTGCGGCGCAGAAGGCCGGTGTCGAGCTGCTGACCTTCGGCGGCCGGTTCGTCGAGATCGGTAAGCGCGACATCTACGGCGACACCCGGATGGGCCTGTTCCCGTTCCGCCGGAACCTGTCGTTCTACGCGCTCGACCTGGCGCTGCTGACGCTGACCAACCCCGACGTCACGCGCGGCATGCTCGAGACGATCTTCGGACAGATCGCCGACGGCGTGCTGCCGGTGCCGGACACCACGCACTACCCGCTGGCCGAGGCCGCCACCGCCATCCGCGTGATGGGCGCGGCGGGCCACACCGGCAAGCTCGTTCTCGACATCCCGCACACCGGGGAGTTCGAGGCGGTGCTGTCGCCGGAGAACGCTCCCGTGTACCGGGCCGACGGCTCCTACATCGTCACCGGTGGTCTGAGTGGCCTGGGCCTGTTCCTGGCCGAGAAGCTGGCCGCCGGTGGTTGCGGACGCATCGTGCTCAACGCGCGTTCGGAGCCGAGTGCCGCGACCGCGAAGGCCATCGAGGCCGTCCGGAGCAAGGGTGCCGAGGTCGAGGTGGTGCTGGGTGACATCGCTGCCGCCGACACCGCCGCGCGCCTGGTCGCCGCGGCCGAGTCGACCGGCAAGCCGCTGCGCGGCGTGCTGCACGGCGCCGCCGTGGTCGAGGACGCGACGTTGCCGAACATCACCGACGAGCTGATCGAACGCGACTGGGCTCCCAAGGTGTACGGCGCATGGCACCTGCACGAGGCGACGGCCGGGTCCGAGCTGGACTGGTTCAGCTCGTTCTCGTCGGCAGCCGCGATGGTGGGCTCACCCGGACAGGGTGCGTACGCCGCGGCAAACAGCTGGCTGGACGCGTTCACCCAGTGGCGCCGTTCGCAGGGTTTGCCGGCGACGGTCATCGCCTGGGGTGCGTGGGCCAAGATCGGCGCCGGGCAGGGCATGGCGGCCGACGAGGCCATGGCGATCGATCCGGAGGACGGCGCGTACGCGTTCGACGCGATCATCCGCCACGACCGCGCCTACGCCGGCTACGCGCCGGTGGCCGGCGCCGACTGGCTGGTGGCTTTCGCGCAGACCAGCAAGTTTGCGGAGTCGTTCGCCAACATCGGGCGGGGCGGTGCGGGCACCAGCGAATTCCTCGCGGAGTTCCACGCACTGTCGGAGGAGGAGCGGCCGGCTCGTCTGAGGCGCCTGATCACCGACGCTATGTCTATGATACTTAGGCGATCTGTCGACCCCGACCGTCCGTTGGCCGAGTACGGCCTCGATTCACTCGGGGCGCTGGAACTGCGGACCCGTATCGAAGCTGAGACGGGTGTCCGGATCGGTTCGTCGGACATCACGAATGTCCGAGCACTGGCAGAACGCCTGGGGGAGGCGATTTCGACGGCGATTTCGACATGACGGGTCAGAGTAGGGCGTCACAGAAGCCGCGCGCTGAATTCACCGAAGCACAGGAGAGTGAACATGGTTGCGATTAGGACCATCCATGACTGGATGGGTTCCTCGGGTGTTCTGACTTCCTGGAACCCTTCGTCTGCGTCGCTTGCCAAGCTGCGCAACGCACCGGTCAGCTCGGTACCGGTCAGCTACCAGCAGAGCCAGCACATCCGCGCGTTCCGTTCGCACGAGCGCAACGGCACGGACATGGCCCGGCTGAACATCGCCGCATGGGACATGCCGGGTAAGTGCGACGTCCGGGCGATGACGCACGTCATCAACGCCTACGTCCGCCGGCACGACACCTTCCACAGCTGGTTCGAGTTGCTCGACGACGATTCGGTGGTGCGCCGGACGGCGAAGAGCCCGCGCGACATCAAGCTGGTGGCCACCGAGCACGGCGAGATGAACGCGCAGCAGTGGCGTGACCACGTGCTCGCGACGCCCGATCCCCTGCAGTGGGACTGCTTCCACTTCGGCATCATCCAGCGCGACGACCACTTCACCTTCTACTTCAGCATCGACCACGTGCACACCGATGCACTGCTGATGGGACTGGTGCTCGTCGAGATCCACCTGATGTACGCGGCTCTCGTGAGTGGCGCCCCGCCGATCCCGCTGGCCGACGCCGGCAGCTACGACGACTACTGCGTCAAGCAGGCGGAGTTCACGTCGGCGCTGACGCTGGAGTCCCCGGAGGTCAAGGACTGGATCAAGTTCGCCGAGGCCAACGATGGCACGCTGCCGTGCTTCCCGCTGCCGCTCGGCGACCCGTCGGTGCCCTGCGGTGGCGAGATGCTGACCGTCCGGTTGATGGACAAGCATCAGTCGGAGCGGTTCGAGTCGGCCTGCCTGTCCGCGGGTGCCCGCGTGATCGGTGGCGTCATCGCGTGCGCGGCGCTTGCCGAGCACGAGCTGACGGGCCGGCCGATCTACAACGTCATCACCCCGACCACGACGCGCCGCACTCCGGCCGAGTTCATGACGACGGGCTGGTTCACCGGCGTCGTGCCGATCAGCGTCCCGGTGGTGCCGGAGTCGTTCGGCGACACCGCCCGCGCCATGCAGAAGGCGTTCGACGCCGGCATGGAACTCGCGCACGTCCCGTTCGAGCGCGTGCTGGAACTGGCCGAGGGCAAGGTCGCCTCGATCCGCAAGGCGGACCCGGGCGTGCCGATGGTGTCGTACCTCGACACCAACCTGCCGCCGCTGTCGCCGGCGATCATGAACGAGTGGGAACGGCTCAACGGCCGCGTGTACAGCGATGCCCGCTCGGCGTACCAGATCGGCATCTGGGTGAACCGTTCCGAGAAGGAAACCTCGGTCACCATCGCCTACCCGGACAACCCGATCGCCCGCGAATCGGTGGACAAGTACCTGCACGCGATGCGTGCGGTGTACCTGCGCGTCGCCGACGGCGGCGGTTCTGGTTCGGGGCGCTCAGATGCCTTGCGCCACAACGGCTGCCGCAGCGAACTGATTCGAGCTGTGAAGGGCTGACCTGTGACGACCTCCACGCGGCCGCCGCGTGTGCCTTTGTTGCGCCGCTGGTTCGCCGACGACAACGACGGTGACGAGAGCCGCGTGCTCGACTACGTCGACCAGGCGATGTTCCTGGGTCTGCGGGCCACCGGACAGGCCGCGGTCATGCAGTTCGGCTGGGTTTACGAGCACCCGGTCGACATGGATGGTCTGCGCCGGTTCCACTACAACTTCGGTCACGGCCTCGGCGGGCGGCAGATCGAGCCGTCGATCCTGCCGTTCGGCCGGCATCGCTGGGTGTCGGCGCTCGGGCCGCCCGCGCCGATCCGGATGTACGAGACCGTGCGTCCCCGGTCGGAACTCGGCGACTTCCTCGACGAGCACGCCCAGATCCCGGTCGACCCCGAATTCGGACCGACGTGGCACATGGGTGTGCAGCCGCTCGACGACGGCGCCACGGTGGTCAGCCTGGTCGGTTCGCACTGCATCGCCGACGGTGGCGGCGCGATGCTGACGGTGTTCGAATCGGTGACGGGCCAGCGGCGCGACCTCGGTCTGCCGCAGCCACACTCCCGGTCCCGTTGGGGCGCGGTGCGCGCCGATCTGCGCCAGACCTTCCGCGATCTGCCCGAACTCGGCCGGTCGATCAAGTCGGCGGCGAAGCAGGCCTATCAGAAGCGCAGCGAGCTGCGACGCTCCGGGAAGTCGCCTGCGGCCCATCTGGATTCGGACAGTGCCAAGCAAAATCTCGTGGTACCTGCGATCTTTGCGTTCATCGACGCCGCCGAGTTCGAAGCGCGGGCCAAGGCGCTCGGTGGAAACAGCTATGCGCTGATCGCCGGATTCGCCGCCCGGTTGTCCGAGCGGATGGGCCGGTTCAGCGAGGCCGAGGGCGTGGTGCCGCTGGTCGTGCCGATCAACGACCGCACGCTGGAGGACACCCGTGCCAACGCGGTGCTGATCGGTGATGCCCGGGTCAATCCGAAGGGTGTCGCCGAGGATCTGACGGAGACGCGGGCGGTCATCAAGGAAGCCCTGCGCAAGATGCGTGAGGAGCCCGACGAGAAGTTGGAGCTGCTGCCGCTGACGCCGTTCATCCCCAAGCGGGCCGTCACGCAGGCCGCTGACATCGCGGTCGGGTTCGGCGAGTTGCCGGTCTTCTGCTCGAACCTCGGTGTGCTGCCGGACGATCTGGCTCGCGTCGACGGAACTCAGGCCGAATACGTCATGGCACGCGGCGTCGACGGGCAGGTTCCGCGCGGCGTGCTGGAGCACCGCAAAGGCATTCTCACCGTCATCTCGATGCAGATGATCGGGCGCGTGTCGATGGCCGTCATCGGCTACCAGCCGGGCGCCGAGAACACCAAGGCGACGCTGCGGGCGCACGTGGAAGCGACGCTGGCCGAGTTCGGCCTGTCGGCGGTCTACGAATAATCCGCGTAATCCCAAGTTCGACAACCGAATAACCGAAGCGAAGGGCCAGGTCTATTTTGTCCACTGATACCCGGTCGAACGGAACCGGCCGCGGCCGGTTCGCCAAGCTGCCTGACGAACTGGACCGTCCGCAGGACCGTCTGGACTACATGGACGAGGCGACCTTCCTGTCGTACCGGGCCAGTGGCCGGGTCCAGGTAATGCTGGCGCTGTGGTTCTACGAAGGGCCCGTCGACCTCGACGGCCTGCGCCGCTTCCACGCGAACTTCGGCCGGAGCCTGGCGGCCCGGCGCATCGAGCGCTCGCCGCTGCCGTTCGGCCGCGCCCGCTGGGTGGCCGCGCCGGCTGTCGAGCGCCCGCTGGACATCGTCGAAACCGCCCGTCCGCGTTCGGAACTGACCGACTGGCTGGAGGAGCGCTCGCAGATCCCGATCGATCCCGAGCACGGCCCCGGCTGGCACCTGGGTGTCCAGAAGTTCAGCGACGGTTCGACGGGCGTGGCGCTGGCGCTGTCGCACTGCCTGATCGACGGCACCGGTGCGGTGGCCGCGATCATGGAGTCGGTGCTCGGACAGGGCCGCGATCTGGGCTACGCCCAGCCGGGCTCCCGGACCCGCTGGCAGGGTCTGCGCGCCGACCTGCGCCAGGCCCGGCGCGATTGGCCCGAGGTCCGGCGGACCGTGGTGGCCGCGGCCAAGATGCTGCACCGCCGGCGGCATGAAATCTCCAAGTCCGGTGACACCCGGCCCGCGCCGACGGCGGCCAACCCCGACGAGTACGTGCTGCTGCCGTTCGCCGGTACCCACATCGACGTCGAGCAGTGGGACGCCAAGTGCGCCACCCTCGGCGGCAACACCTACTCGCTGGCCGCGGCGTTCGCCGCCCGGCTGGGGGTGCGGATGGAACGGCATCGCAAGCACGACAACAACATTGCGCTCATGGTCGCGGTCAACGACCGGACGTCGATGGAGGACACCCGCGCCAACGCCATGGCGTTCGCCAACCTCACCGTCGACCCGACGCACGTCGCCAAGGACCTGACGGATCTGCGGGGCGCGCTGCGCACGTCGCTGTCCACGGCCAAGGAACAGCCGGACGAGTCGTTCATCCTGCTGCCGCTGACGCCGTTCATCCCGCTGCGCGCGGTGAACAAGACGGCCGACCTGGTGCTCGGCGACATGCCGGTGACGTGCTCCAACTTCGCTGAGCTGCCGGACCTGATGTGCCGCCCCGACGGCGTCAACCAGGCGACGTTCCTGAACTGCTGGGGTGTCGAGCAGAAGGTCAAGCGGGCCGACATCGAGCGGCCCGGCGGCCTGCTGGTGGTCGCGTCCGGCCGCTACAACGGCCGGGTGAACCTCGGCATCGTCGGCTACCAGGTGGGCGCCGAGAACAACCGGGCCATGTTGCGCGAACTCGTCCGCGAGACGCTCGAGGAATTCGACCTCACGCCGCTGACCATCTACTGACGGGCGGTCCCGCCCAGGCCCCTAACGGGCCTGGGCGGCCTTTTCCAACAGGTCCGCGGTGCGTGCGACGCTGTCCGCGGGCTTCGTCATGCGGGCGGCAGCGGCCCGGACCCGGTCCGCGCACTCCGGCTGCAGCGCGGTGCGCAGGGCGGCCTTCAGCGACGCCGGTGTGGTCTTCGAGAACCGGCGCGACGCGCCCAGCTGCAGCTTCTTGACCTGCCCGGCCCACACCGGCTGATCGGCACTGACCCACAGCACCACCGTCGGCACCCCGGCGCGCAGCCCGGCCGCGGTGGTGCCGGCGCCGCCGTGGTGGACCAGGGCCCGGCACAGCGGGAACACCGCAGCGTGGTTGACCGCACCGACCAGCTTCACGTGGTCGCCCAGCGTGGTGTCCGGCAGATCCCAGACGCCCGAGCTGATCAGCGCCCGCTCGCCGAGTTCGGCACACACCGTGTCGATCATCGCGACGGCCTCGGCGGGGGATTCGACCGGCATGCTGCCGAAGCCGAAATAGATGGGCGGCTTGCCATTTGCGATCCACGCCATCACGTCGGAGTCGGTGTCGGTCTGCAGCTCCATCGACATGGACCCGACGAGCGGCTTGGCGTCACCGTATTCGGCCGCCAGGCCGGGGAACAGCACTTCGTCGTAGGCCTGGATTTCCAGGGCCCCGCGGTCCTCGATGCGCCGGACCGCCCGCACGGTGGCCGGCGGCAGGCCCAGGGTGCGCCGCTGGATGTCTTCGGCCTCCTTGAGCATGCGCCAGTGGAACCACTCGCCGACCGCGAAGCCGCGGCGGATCAGCGGCAGTGGCAGCGGGACCGGCAGCACCTGGCTGTTGGGGCGGAACGGGAAGTAGTGCAGCGCGGCCAGCGGGATGTCGAAATGCTCGGCGACGTTGGCGGCCACCTCCTGATAGGTGGTCCCCGCGAGCAGCAGATCCGCGTCCGCGGCGACCTCCGTGAGGGTGGCACTCATGTCCTGCCAGCCCTGCGTCATGTAATCCCGGAGTTCGCGGACCACACTCACGGGGTTCTTGATGCTCAAGTGGTCACGAAAGATGTCCGCATCCAGTTGCTGCTGAGAATCCACGCCGTAGCTGGCAGGCTCGGGAAGGCCCGCCGACGCGACGAACGAAACCAGATTCGGCGGCACGGCCATGCGTACTTCGTGGCCGCGGCGCAGCAATTCTCGGGCCACGGCGCCGCTGGGCTCGATGTCTCCGCGCGTGCCATGAATGGCGATAGCAAACTTCACAGAATTCCACACATATCGGTCTGCCGCTGATCTCCGCATTGCTGGGGCATGAATGGCAACGGGAACGCCGGATGCCCGGAGGCATGGCGGGGGATGGGTGACTTCATCAGTGGCACACCCGATTACAGCATGGCGACAGCAATGCGGCTCTTTGACGGCGTCGATATTGCGCTGCCGGTCGGTGCATCAGATCCGTTTGCGGCGTGTAGCCTGTCGGGGATGCTGAAACGTGCCAGGCCAAGCGGTGCTTTGGCACATGCGGGTTTCGCCGCACTCGGCAAGTTCGTGGTGCGGCGTCCCGTCGTGGTTTTGGCCGGGTGGGTCGGCATTGCGATCGTCCTTTTTCTCGCGCTTCCGACGTTGGTCGACGTTGCCAGCCGGCGTCCGCCGCCGTTCCTGCCGCCCGATTCGTCGACGCTGATCGCCTCCAACGCGATGAAGAACGCGTTCCGCGAGGCCGACGCCGGCAACATCGCGGTCGTCCTGCTGACCAACGAAAAGGGCTTCAGCAAGGAAGACGAAGAGGTCTACCGGCGGCTGGTCGACAAGCTCAACGCCGACAAGACCAACGTCCGGTCCACACAGGACTTCATCCACATCCCCGAGCTGCGCCAGGTGATGGCCAGCAAGGACGGGAAAGCGGTGCAGCTGCCCGTCAGCCTCGTCGGGAGTATGGGCACCGGCCCCGGCCAGCTGGCGTACCGCAATGCCAAGAAGACCATCGAAGAGGTGGTCAAGGGCAGCGACCTGACGCTGAACATCGTGGGCGCGTCGGCCACGTTCCAGGACATCAATGACATCGGTGCCCGCGATCAGCACATGATCGAGACGGCCACCGGCATCCTGGTCTTCTCGATCCTGATCATCGTGTACCGCAGCGTTGTCGCGATGTTGCTGCCGCTCGTCACCATCGGTGTCTCGCTGATCGTCGCGCAACAGTTGGTGGCGGGACTGGGACTATTGGGTCTCGCGGTGGGACCGCAGACCCTGGTGCTGATGACCGGCATGATGATGGGCGCCGGGACCGACTACGCCATATTCCTGTTCAGTCGATATCAGGAGTTCATCAGACAAGGCGTCGCCACCGACCGGGCGCTGGTATCCGCGCTCACGTCGATCGGTGAAGTCATCGCCGGCTCGGCCGGCACCGTCGCGATCACGTTCCTGGCGCTGTCGTTCGCCACCCTCGGGGTCTTTGCCACCATCGGGCCGGCGCTGGCCGTGACCGTGCTGGTCGGCTTCCTCGCGTCGGTGACCATGCTGCCGGCGCTGATCGTCCTGGTCGGGCGCCGCGGCTGGATCAAGCCGCGCAAGGACATGACGGGCAAGTTCTGGCGTCGCTCGGGCGTCAACATCGTGCGCCGCCCGGTGACCCACCTGGCCGGCAGCCTCGCGGTGCTGCTGGCACTCGCCGGTTGCGCGACGATGGTCCGCTACAACTACGACAACCGCAAAGACCTCGACCCGGACGCGGCGAGCAACGTCGCCTACACGGCGCTGAACAAGCACTTCCCGATCAGTACGACGATGCAGCAGTTCATCCTGATCCAGTCGCCACGCGACCTGCGCGCCCCGAAGTCGCTCGCCGACATGGAGCAGATGGCACAGCGCGTCGCCCAGCTGCCGCACATCGACGCCGTCCGCGGCATCACCCGACCCACCGGTGACGTACTGGAGCAGGCCAAGGCGACCTACCAGGCCGGTGAGGTCGGCAGCAAGCTCAAGGACGCCTCGAACCTCATCAACGGCAATGACGCGCTGCTGCAGAAGCTGGTGGACGGCGAGTATCAGCTCGCGGACGCGCTGAACCAGATCCGCACGCAGGTGCTCGGTGGGATCGGCCCGGTGCGGCAGATGCTGACCCAGATGTCGGCGCTGCAGAAGCAGTACGGCGGGTCGAAGACGCTGGACGATCTCGACAAGTCGGCCAAGATGGTGTCCCAGATGACGTCATTGGGCGACGCCGTCGGCGGGCAGCTGGTCCGCGTCGGCGACGTCTACAAGTGGTCCGGGAAGGCCCTCGAGACGCTGAACGCGACGCCGTTCTGCAACTACTACCCGGCGTGCAACGACCTGAAGATCGGTCTGCAGAACGTCAACGACGGCAACGACCCCGAGACGGTGCAGAAGGTCATCAACCTCGGCCACATGCTGCAGCAGTACAAGAGCGACCCCGGGATGGACGACAAGGTCCGCGGGATGGGCACCAACATCGAGAGCATCACCAGCCTGCTCAAGCAGCTGCGCCTGTATGACACCGCGGACCTGGAGCGGCGGCTGCAACAGGCGGTCGACGGCGTCAACCTGCTGGCAGATTCGAGCAAGCAGCTCGCCGACGGTGTGAAGCTGCTGGTCGACCAGGTCCGGGGCATGGGCGGCGGTCTGAACCAGGCCTCGTCGTTCCTGCTCGGTATGCGCCGCGACGCCAACACGCCGCAGATGGCCGGTTTCTACGTGCCACCGGAGATCCTGAGCCGCAACGAGTTCGAGAAGGCCGCGACGCTGTTCGTGTCGCCGGACGGCCACACGGTGCGCTACCTGGTGCAGACCGCGCTGAACCCGTTCGGCACCGAGGCCATGGACCAGACCAACGCGATCGTCAAGGCGGCCCAGACGGCACTGCCCAACACGACGCTGTCCGATGCGAAGGTGTCGATGGTCGGTCTGTCCGCGGTGAACCGCGACATTCGCGACTACTACAACAGCGACATCCAGTACATCGTCATCGTGACGCTGATCGTGGTGTTCCTGATCCTGGTGCAGCTGCTGCGGTCGGTCGTGGCGCCGCTCTACCTGGTGCTGTCGGTGGTGCTGTCGTACGGTTCGGCGCTGGGCATCGGCGTGGTGTTCTTCCAGTTCATATTGGGCTACGACATCTCCTGGAGTGTGCCGGGTATCGCCTTCCTGGTGTTGGTGGCGGTCGGCGCCGACTACAACCTGCTGCTGATATCCCGAATACGTGACGAGGCGAAATGGGGCGTGCGCTCGGCGATCGTGAAAACGGTCGCCGCGACGGGCGGCGTCATCACCTCTGCCGGCCTGATCTTCGCGGCGTCGATGCTCGCGATGACCGTCAGTAGCATCCTGGGCGCCGTGCAGCTCGGCTTCATCATCGGCGTCGGCCTGCTGCTGGACACGTTCATCGTCCGTACGGTCACCGTGCCGGCGACCGCGGCACTGCTCGGTGACGCCAACTGGTGGCCGTCGAAGTCGCCGCGGCGCAAGCGGGAAGAGGCCGAGGAGGCCGAAGCCGCGGCCGCCACCGAACGGCTGCTGGCCGAGCGCAAGGCCCGCCGGGAGTCCGACGAGGTCGAGCCGTGCCCGGAGTGCGGTTACGCGGCCACGTGTGACGCCTGCCAGATGACGACGGCCTTCGAGGCCGCCGGAGCGGTCCAGCACCGCGGCTTCTTCGGCTGAGCGGATATCGAATTTCCGAGAAATTGAACTTTCTCGTCAATAAACCTGGTTGAATTCCTGGCGTCCGGCGGGGGATTCAGGGGTCGATGTTTTGTGCGGCGACCAGATGCGCCCGCACCGCGACTCTGAAGAACAGGACATTCGATCACCGATGGATCTCCGGAAATTCGCTGACGCATTGCGGCCACTTCCAGGATGGATCGGGGGTGGCATTCTCGACTGGTATCAACTCGGGCTCAGAAAGCCGCGCGACGCGACCACCTATTACGGGGCGACCATTCATTGCGACCCCGTCGACTCGATTCAGCGGAGCATCATCTATTACGGCGTGTGGGAACCCGCCATTTCGCGCATCATCGAAAACAGTCTCGCGCCGGGAGATCTGTTCGTCGACATCGGCGCGAACATCGGCTACGACGCCATGCTCGCGGCCACCCGGGCCGACGTCGTCGCGATCGAGGCGGCACCCCACATCTACCGAAAGATGTTGCGCAATCTGGAGATCAACCGCGATCTCGCCGACCACATCCGCCCGGTGAATGTTGCGGTGTCCGACCATGCGGGCGAACTCGACCTGTATGACTTCGGCCCCCGCAACATCGGTGCCACCACGACGTTGCCGTCCCGGAAGGGAAAGAAATGCGCGACGGTCGCAGCGGCGCCGTTGCTGGATATTCTCTCGCCGGAGGAATTGGCACGTGTGCGCCTGATCAAGATGGATGTCGAAGGTGCTGAAACGACAATTCTCAACGACATTTTCGACCACATCGATGCGTTTCCCGAGAATATGAGCATCATCTTCGAGGCCAATCCGGAAGACGACCAAGCCGCGTTCGATGTCATGTTCAAGCGAATTCAGCAAAACTTCGCCGCCTACGAAGTGGAGAACGGCTACAGCAATGCGTGGTATCTCAAATGGAAAGGCGGTCCGCTCAATGAACTGCAGACAGCGCCGAAGCGGCGAACCGATATTCTCCTGACGCGCGCCTAGCGCCGTCAGCCGCCCCGGACCAGGCTGCGCGGTGCGCAGCCTGGTCGCGGCGGCGGATCAGGCGGATCAGGCGTCGAGACGCGCCAGGGCACCCTTGCGGTACAGCTCGGTGCAGGCCTGGCGGCGAATCTTGCCGCTCGTGGTGATCGGGATCGAGCCGCGGCCGACCAGCACGAGGTCGGCGGCGTTCACGCCGTGCACCTGCGAGATGGCGGAGGTGATGTCGTGCTTGACCTGGGCCAGGTTCTCGCGGACCTCGTCCTCGGTCTCGCCGCGCTTCTTCATCTCGATGACGACGGCGAACTGCTCGACACCGTCCTCCTCGAAGCCGACGGCGGCGGTGCGGCCGCCCGAGACCGCGCTGACGGTGGCCTCGATGTCGTCGGGGTACAGGTTGCGGCCGCGGATGATCAGCAGGTCCTTGATGCGGCCGATGATGAACAGCGAGCCTTCGGAGATGAAGCCGAGGTCGCCGGTACGCAGCCAGGTGTCCGACGGGGTGCCCTCGGGGGCGTCCTCGAGCACGCCGCGGAAGGTCTTCTCGGTTTCTTCGGGCTTGTTCCAGTACCCGGCACACACGTTCTCGCCGTGCGTCCAGATTTCGCCGACGGTGCCCTCGGGGGCCTCGCGGCGGGTCTCCGGGTCGACGATGCGAACCAGGGGCGACGGCGAGAAGCCGTAGCTCACCAGCGGGCTGCCGGATTCGACGCGCTCGACGATGCCGTCGGCCAGCTTCTCGGTGTCGAATTCCACGACCGTCGGCGGCTCGCCGGATTCGCGGGACGCCACGTAGAGGGTGGCCTCGGCCAGGCCGTAGCTGGGCCGGACGGACTTGCCCGGCAGGCCGAACTTGGCGAAGCGCTGGATGTAGCGCTTGACGGTGGTCGGCTGCACGCGCTCGGCGCCGCTGAAGACCGTCAGGACGGTGCTCAGATCCTTGCCGGCCATGTCCTCGTCGGTGGTCCGCGCGGCGGCCAGGTCGAAGGCGAAGTTCGGCGCGGCGGTGATGACGTTCTTGTGGCTGCCCATCAGCTGCATCCAGCGGGCGGGCTTGACCAGGAACGAGATGGGGCTGGTCATCACGGTGTGCCAGCCGCCGAGTATCGGCGTGCACACGCCGAGCAGCAGGCCCATGTCGTGGTACAGCGGCAGCCACGTCACGACGGTGCTTCCGGGAGGCGCGACCTTGCCCCACTCGGAGAAGAAGACCGCGATCATCTGCTCGTAGTTGGCCGAGACGTTGCGGTGCGACACCATGACGCCGGCGGCCGTGCGGGTCGAGCCGGAGGTGTACTGCAGGTACGCGGTCTCGGGGCGAACTTCGCGGCGCGAGAACGGCTTACGACGGGTCTCGAGGTCCAGCTCGTCGACCGCGAGGACGACGGGGCTGCGGCCGTCGTCGTTCGGCGTCGCGTACTGCGCGACGGCGTCCTTGCTGGCCGCGGTCGTCAGGGCGACGACCGGCTGCGCATCCTTCATGACGGAGATGACGCGCTCGTCGTGGTGACCCATGATCGGCTGGGTCAGCGGGACGGCGATCATGCCGGCCTCGAGGGCGCCGAGGAAGCCGACGACGTATTCGAGGCACTGCGGAGCGACGATCACCACACGGTCACCGATCTCACCGTGCTGGCGCAGTTCGTGGGCCACCGCGACGCTCTGCTGGTACAGCTGAGCCCAGGTGAGCGTCTTCGCCACACCGTCGGGGTCGGTGTCGTAGTCCATGAACGTGAAAGCCAGGTCGTTGGGTTGCAGGCTGGCGCGCTCGCGCAGGACGGCCGGCAGAGACGACTCGATCACGGACACTTCCTCCTCGGGGGTATACGGGCAGGGGTGAAGGCCGGGTGTCGTCGAAGACGGTGAAACACAGTCAAACTGACACCGGGTGCCGGATAGCAGAGTAAGGCATACGCGCAGATTTTGACGTATCAGGCTTTTTGCTGACGAGTCTCCGGCGGTGGGTGACGGAGGGTCAGCGGGCGGCCTTCGAGAACCACTTGGTCTTGATCAGCCACGAGTGCGCGGACGCCAGTGCGAAGACCCCGCCGCACATGCAGGCGAAGACCCACACGAACTTGCCGTCCTCGAGTGGCTGCAGCTCCGGTACGAGCGATGTCAGGATGCGGGTGGCGCAAGCCAGGATGCCGCTGCCGGTGGCGAACAGGTAGATGTTGGCGATGCGCCGCGAGTCTTCGTTCTTGCGCAGCACCAGCAGGGCGCGCGCACCGAACACCAGCAGGTAGGTCAGCGTGCCGCACAGCACGAGCCAGTAGGCGGCCAGCCAGCCGTCGGTGGGCATGGTGAACAGGTCGGGGGAGTACTCGCGTCCGGCGACGCTCATCGAGAACAGCGCCAGCAGGATCGGGATGCACAGGGTGGCGGGCCGCTCGATGTACTGCGTGAACATCTTCTGCATCGCCGAGTCGTCGGCGAGGCGGCCGATGGCGTTGTAGACGATGGCCGACGCGGCCACGATGTAGCAGTCGTGGCCCAGGTAGGCGGGCAGGTTCCAGACGCCGGTCATCGAGTGGATGGCACGGCCCAGCGTGTCGGCGGCCATCGGGGACATCAGGGCGACGGCCGCGGCCTGCAGCGCGATGTTGAGGGTCGCCGCGACTTCCCAGCGGCAGGACCACGTGACGCGACGGATCCAGAGACTCCACGCCATGCAGGCGAGAGTGATCGTGATGAGAAATGTGAGAGCCATGGTTGAAGCCTTTTGGAAGCCCGTGTCAGCGCTTTGTGACTGCTCAGATTTTACTTGTCAGAGCGGCGGTGCATCAGCACGTCGCGTCATTTCCGACAATTTCGTGGCGCGTTTGGGGACCGCCGGCGCCGCCGTGGCAACCGCGAGGGGTGCCGACTGGATGTAGCTGATGACCTCGTCGTGGCTCATCAGACCGAACCGAACTTGCAGGTCGGGGTAGCTCAACCGGAAGTGATCGGCCACCAGGCGGAGCTCTTCCGCGTTGGGATAGTCGGCCTCTTTGATCCGCCGGTAGTACGTACTGCTCGACGTTCCGAGCGCACCGTAGATCTCCCTCGCTTCGACATCGCCGTCGAAGATGTAGTCGAGCAGCGCCTTGAGCTGTCTGCCGTTCTGGTCTGTTCGGGGCACTCTGCCACGATAGACCCTTCCCCCCTTTGGTTGCTAGCAACTGTTTTTGCGACACATAAGCCGTAATTGACATGGGCGTCACAGTTTCGGGAGCTATGTCCCAAATTTGGGAATCGTGTTGTAGTGTGCATCACATGACTGTTGCGTACGCCGGTGAGATCGATGCCGTTCTCCCTTCTGCTGCTGCGGCGACGATGCACGTCGCCGACTACGAGTTCGGCGGTTACGACACCGCCGGTACTGCGGTCGACATGCGGCGCCTCGAGGCCCCGCTGTCGCCGGTGATCACGGCCGAGCTCGAGGGCGCGGTCGAATACCTGGGAGTCGATGCCGAGGTGCTGCTGATCGCGGCGCTCGGCCGCGCGATCGAGCGCGTGATCGGACCCGGCCGAGCTGCTGTCGACGTCGCCGCAGCGAAGGAACGCTCCGGTGGCGGACTCGCCGTGATCCGCCGGGTCGAGGTCGACGCGGTCTCGGCATCGGACGTCGACGCCACCGCGATGGTGCAGACGGTGCGCGGCGCCCTGGCGGCCGCCACAGCCGACCCGAACGACGTTGCCGACGTGTTGCTCAGTTACGGCATGGCCGCGATCGACGGCGAGCACCCGGGCCCGGCGCACACGCTCGAGGTCCGCGCGTTCCACGCCGACGACGCCTTGCACGTCGACTGGTGGTACGCCCGGCATCAGTTCGAGCCCTACACCGTCGAGGAACTCGCCGAGCAGTTCTCCTACGCCGTCATCGAGCTCGCCTCGGAGGCCATGCCGGTCGCCGAGTGATACGGAGCCTCCCGCGCCCGTTAGAATCGCTGCATTCGCATCGATCCGGCCATCACCGGGGAGCATTCGGAAGAACGGCTGCGGCTCAGTAGAACCGAACGGGTAGGCCCGTCATCGCCTGTAGTTGAGCGGCGTACACGCGCGACCTTCCGGGGTCGGCTGTGCGCAAGCGGGGTGGTACCGCGGCGCTCGCGTCCAGACGCGAGATCGTCGTCCCCGTGCCTGGACTGAGCACCTGTTGGTGCTGACGGCACTGGAGACCCGACGTGAGCGCGTACCCCAAGACCGCAAGCGGCACACCGAACTTCCCCGACCTCGAAACCGAGGTCCTGGAGTTCTGGGCCCGCGACGACACCTTCCGCGCCAGCATCGCGCGCCGCGACGGCGCCCCCGAGTACGTCTTCTACGACGGTCCGCCGTTCGCCAACGGCCTGCCGCACTACGGCCATCTGCTGACCGGCTACGTCAAGGACATCGTTCCCCGTTACCGCACCATGCGCGGCTACAAGGTCGAGCGCCGCTTCGGCTGGGACACGCACGGCCTGCCCGCCGAGCTCGAGGTGCAGCGCCAGCTCGGCATCTCCGACAAGGCCCAGATCGAGGCCATGGGTATCGGCGCCTTCAACGACGCCTGCCGGGCCTCGGTCATGAAGTACTCGAACGAGTGGCAGTCCTACGTCACGCGCCAGGCCCGCTGGGTCGACTTCGACAACGACTACAAGACCCTGGATCTGACCTTCATGGAGTCGGTGATCTGGGCGTTCAAGCAGCTGTGGGACAAGGGCCTGGCCTATGAGGGCAACCGCGTGCTGCCGTACTGCTGGAATGACGAGACGCCGCTGTCCAACCACGAGCTGCGCATGGACGACGACGTCTACCAGAGCCGGCAGGACCCGGCGCTGACCGTCGGCTTCGTCGCGACGGACGGCCCGGTGGCCGGGGCCCGCCTGCTGGTCTGGACCACGACGCCGTGGACCCTGCCGTCCAACCAGGCGGTCGCCGTCAATCCCGAGGTCACCTACGTGCAGGTGGTGGGTCCCGACGAGCAGAACTACGTGCTGGCCGAGCCCCGGCTGGCCGCCTACGCCCGTGAGTTCGGCGAGGAGCCGGTGATCGTCGGCAGCTACCTCGGCGCCGAACTGCTGGGCACGCACTACCTGCCGCCGTTCGCGTTCTTCGTCGACAGCGACAAGGCGCAGAACGCCTTTCAGGTGCTGCAGGGTGATTTCGTCACCACCGAGGACGGCACCGGCATCGTGCACATGGCGCCGGCCTACGGCGAGGACGACAAGGCCACGTGTGACGCCGCCGGGATCGTGGCGGTCACGCCGGTGGACTCGACCGGGCGCTTCGACTCGACCGTGCCCGACTACCAGGGGCAGCAGGTCTTCGAGGCCAACCCGCAGATCATCAAGGACCTGAAGAACGGCACCGGCCCGGTCGCGGTCAATGCGCCGGTGCTGCTGCGCCACGAGACCTACGAGCACTCGTACCCGCACTGCTGGCGGTGCCGCAATCCGCTGATCTACCGCGCGGTGTCGTCGTGGTTCGTCAAGGTCACCGAGTTCCGGGACCGGATGGTCGAGCTCAACCAGCAGATCACCTGGTACCCCGAGCATGTGAAGGACGGCCAGTTCGGCAAGTGGCTGTCCAATGCCCGCGACTGGTCGATCTCGCGAAACCGCTACTGGGGCAGCCCGATTCCGGTGTGGAAGTCGGATGATCCGGCGTACCCGCGCATCGACGTCTACGGCAGCCTCGACGAGCTCGAGCGTGACTTCGGCGTCCGTCCGGACAATCTGCACCGCCCGTACATCGACGAGCTGACCCGGCCCAACCCCGACGACCCGACCGGCAAGTCGACCATGCGCCGCATCGAGGACGTCTTCGACGTCTGGTTCGACTCGGGCTCGATGCCCTACGCGCAGGTGCATTACCCGTTCGAGAACCAGGACTGGTTCGACGGTTCGGCGAGCGAAGAAGCCCATTTCCCGGGCGATTTCATCGTCGAGTACATCGGGCAGACGCGCGGCTGGTTCTACACCATGCACGTGCTGGCGACGGCGCTGTTCGACCGTCCGGCGTTCAAAACCTGTGTGGCACACGGCATCGTGCTCGGCAACGACGGCCAGAAGATGAGCAAGTCGCTGCGCAACTACCCGGACGTGTCCGAGGTGTTCGACCGCGACGGCTCGGACGCCATGCGCTGGTTCCTGATGGCCTCGCCGATCCTGCGCGGCGGCAACCTGATCGTCACCGAGCAGGGCATCCGCGACGGTGTCCGCCAGGTGCTGCTCCCGGTCTGGAATGCGTACTCCTTCCTGGCGTTGTACGCGCCGAAAAAGGGCACCTGGCGCACGGATTCGACGCATGTGCTGGACCGCTACATCCTGGCCAAGCTTGCCGACCTGCGGGACACCCTGACCGAATCGCTGGATGCCTGCGACATCTCGGGCGCCTGCGAGCAGCTGCGCCAGTTCGCCGAGGCGCTCACCAATTGGTATGTGCGACGGTCGCGTTCGCGGTTCTGGGAAGAGGACGCCGACGCCATCGACACGCTGCACACCGTGCTGGAGGTGACGTGCCGCCTGGCCGCGCCGCTGCTGCCGCTGGCTACCGAGAAGATGTGGCAGGGACTGACCGACGAGCGCTCGGTCCACCTGACCGACTGGCCCGAGGCCGGCGTGGTCCCGGCCGACCCAGAGCTGGTCGCTGCCATGGACCGCGTGCGCGAGGTGTGCTCGGCGGGCTCGTCGCTGCGCAAGGCCAAGAAGCTGCGCGTGCGCCTGCCGTTGCCGAAACTGACGGTGGCCGTGGACAACCCGGAGGCGTTGCGACCGTTCACCGATCTCATCGCCGACGAGCTCAACGTCAAGGCCGTCGAGCTGACCGATGACATCGACGCCTACGGCAAGTTCGAGCTGGCTGTCAACGCGCGCGTTGCGGGTCCGCGCATCGGTAAGGACGTGCAGGCCGCGATCAAGGCGGTCAAGGCCGGGGAGGGCGTCGTCAACCCCGACGGCACGCTGACCGCCGGGCCCGCCGTGCTGCTGCCTGCGGAGTACAGCTCGAAACTCGTTGCCGCGGAACCGGACTTCACCGCGGCGCTGCCCGAGGGTGCGGGTCTGGTGGTGCTCGACGCCACCGTCACCCCCGAGCTGGAAGCCGAGGGCTGGGCCAAGGACCGCATCCGCGAACTGCAGGACCTGCGCAAGTCCACGGGGCTGGACGTGTCCGACCGGATCACCGTGACGTTCGCGGTGCCGGCCGACAAGCGGGCGTGGGCCACCACGCATGCCGATCTGATCGCCGGCGAGATCCTGGCGACCGGGTTCACCGTCGTGGATGCGGGCGAGCTGGCCGACGGCGCCGACGTCGGTGACGGCGTCCGGGCCGCGATCGCCAAGGCCTGACGGTCCCGGCGCGGGTCAGCCGCTGACCCGCGCCGACTGTCCCTCGAAGGTCACGGTGTCGCCGGGGCGCAGCTGCCGTCCGCGCCGCGTCTCGACCTCGCCGTTGACGCGCACGAGCCCGTCGCCGATGACCGCCTTGGCGTCGGCTCCGCTGTCGATGAGATTGGCGAGTTTGAGGAACTGACCCAGCCGGATCGATTCGTCACGGATCGGCACGTCGTTCATGCCGAGAAGGGTAGCGACATAGCATTGGCCACTGTGGATCGCTGGGTCCTGCACCTGGACATGGATGCCTTCTTCGCGTCCGTCGAGCAGCTGACCCGGCCTACCCTGCGGGACCGCCCGGTGCTGGTCGGCGGGCTCGGTGGTCGTGGCGTGGTGGCCGGGGCCAGTTACCAGGCCCGCAGGTTCGGTGCCCGCTCGGCGATGCCCATGCATCAGGCCCGGCGGCTGGTCGGCGCGTCCGCCGTGGTGCTGCCGCCGCGCGGTGCGGTGTATTCGGTGGCCAGTCGACGGGCGCTCGACGCGGTGCGTGCCGTGGTGCCGGTGCTGGAGCAGTTGTCGTTCGACGAGGCCTTCGGTGAGCCGGCCGAACTGGTCGGTGCCGAGCCCGACGAGGTCCGGCGGTTCTGCGAAGACCTGCGGGCTGCCGTGCGGTCCGAGACGGGGTTGGTGGCCTCGGTCGGCGCCGGCTCGGGCAAGCAGGTCGCCAAGATCGCGTCGGGCCTGGCCAAGCCTGACGGGGTCCGGATCATCAGCGGCGACGAGCAGGGCTCGCTCTTGGCGGCGTTGCCGGTCCGGAAGTTGTGGGGGATCGGGCCGGTTGCCGAGGAGAAGCTGCACCGGCTGGGCATCGAGACGGTCGGCGCGCTGGCGGCGCTCAGCGATGCCGAAGCCGCCGACGTCCTCGGCGGGACTGTCGGCCCGGCGTTGCACCGGCTGGCGCGCGGCATCGATGACCGGCCGGTGGTCGAGCGTGCCGAGGCCAAACAGATCAGCGCGGAGTCCACGTTCCAGGTCGACCTGACCACCCTGGAGCAGTTGCGCGAGAAGATCGGGCCCATCGCCGAGCACGCGCACCGCCGGCTGCAGCGCGACGGGCGTGGTGCCCGCACCGTGACGGTGAAGCTGAAGAAGTCCGACATGAGTACCTTGACCCGTTCGGCGACGTTGCCGTACGCGACCACTGATCCGTCGACCCTGGCGGCGACGGCCCGCCGGCTGCTACTCGATCCTGTCGAGATTGGCCCGATTCGTCTTGTGGGCGTTGGGTTTTCGGGCCTGACGGATGCCCGTCAGGAGTCCTTGTTCCCGGAGCTCGAGCTGGCGGACGATGGCGAGGTCGCGACGTCGGCTGATCAGGCCGGGCCGCTGAGCGCCGCGCCGATCGAATCCCCGTGGCGCGTCGGCGACGACGTCCAGCATCCGGACCACGGCCACGGGTGGGTGCAGGGCGCCGGGCACGGTGTCATGACGGTGCGGTTCGAGACCCGGGCCAGCGGTCCCGGGGTGGCCCGCACCGTCGCGGCCGACGATCCGCGGATCACCCGCGCCGACCCCGTCGACAGCTTGGACTGGCAGGACTACCTGGCGCAGTTGCCGACCGACGACGGCGCGGCCTGACGCTAGTCCCGGTGGGGATGAAGGCCGCGGGCCGGAGTGTCCGCGTTGGCGGGCTTGCCTTCCGGTGTGAGGAGCGACAGCACGTCTACGCCGATGATCGGGGCGAGCGCGGTGCTCATGTTCACCGTGAGGTGGTGGCCGTCGCGGTAGACCAGGGTGTCCCCGATGATGCTTGGGCAGACGGTGTCGTTGCACAGGTAGTCGCTGTAATCGAGGTAGTCGAATGTGCGCCGGGAGGCCAGGTCGGTCTCGGCGCGGCGGACGGCCTGGTTCAGCGCCCGGTCGCGAGGCAGTGCGCAGCGCTGGGTGTCGTCGGGGTACAGGCCCAGACAGAAGGTGGGCGCCACCCCGATCGACGGGGTGTCGGCGAGCACCGCGACGCGCGATTGCGCCGGGAGTTCACTGATGGTGTCTGTCAGTGCCTTCCGCCAGTGCGCTGTCGGGTCGGCATCGTTCAGCAGGTAGCTGGAGCCCCAGGCGCCGAGAAGGATCAGCGCCGGTTTGGCCGTGGCAAGGCTGTCGAGCACGTTTTCGCGCCATTCGGCACACCGCGGGTAGGTGGTGATGTGGATATGGGCCGACGGGCAGTGGCTCTTGGTGCGGTTGTCGAGCCGGATCAGGCCCTGGTCGGCGAGGGCGGACAGGGCCGGATACCAGTGCGCCGCATGGGAATCGCCGAACAGGACGACGAGCGGCGCCTGCGGGTTGGACCCCACCGTGCAGCCGGCCGGGTCGGTGGCCCACTGGCCGCGGTGGCAGCCGTTCGCGTAGATGACCGGCTCACCGCCGGCACCGTCGGAGAGCTCCGGCGTGAGGTTGCTCGGCACATACGGAGTGCCGGCGGGCTTCACGCTCAGTGCCGCGTGAACCGCGGGGCGGCCGGCATCCCGCCGGGGGGACTGCACGACGGCGACGGTGAGCACCACGGCGCAGACGGCGGCCATGACGCCCGCGGTCGCGGTGAGTGTGCGGCGCGGGCGGGCCGCGTTGAGCCACGTCAGGTGCTGGCCCGGTTGCTCGACGTACCGGTAGAGCAGCCACGCCAACGGGACGCAGGCCGCGACGATCGCGACGCGCAGCCACATCGGCGAGGTGTGCATGTAGCCGGTGGCGGCGACGGGCAACACGAGCAGGGGCCAGTGCACGAGATACAGCGAGTACGAGATGTCACCGATCCAGGTGAGCGGCCGCAGGCTCAGGAGTGCCGCGGGACCCCAGCGCACGGGGCCGGCCGCGATCAGCAGCGCCGTGCCGAGCACCGGCACCGCCACCGCGTCGCCGGGGTACTCGGTGGCGGTGGAGAACAGCACGCCGCTGCCCACGATCGCCGCCAGCCCGGCCCAGCCGGCGACGGCGCCGATCCGGTCGCCGAAGACACGGCCGCGGGTCAGCAGGACGAGTGCGACGAGGCCGCCCACGCCGAACTCCCAGATCCGCGCGAACAGGATGAAGAACGCGTTCGGTTGCGAGAAACCGGTCAACCACACGCACAGCGCGAACGATGCCGCGACGACGGCGCCGATGGCCGCCACCCGGCGGGTGCGCAGCTTGAACAGCCCGAACAGCCCGACGAGCAATGCGGGCCACAGCAGGTAGAACTGTTCCTCCACGCCGAGAGACCAGTAGTGCATGAACAGCGACGGCGTCTTGTCCGCGAGGTAGTCGGTCGCGCGGTAGGCGAACAGGACGTTCGGCACGTAGAACGTCGCCGCGATGGCGTCCTTGACGACGTACCCGAACTGCAGGGGCGATACCCAGTAGGCGGCCGCGGCCACCGTGGCCACGACGACGGTCAGGGCGGCCGGCAGCAGCCGTCGAACCCGCCGGGCGTAGAACGCGCCGTACCGGATGTGCCCGCGCTGGTCGAGCTCGCTCAGCAGGTGCGTGCTGATCAGGAATCCGGAGATCACGAAGAAGACGTCGACGCCGACGTAGCCGCCGCCGAATCCGGGGATTTCCGCGTGGAACAGCACGACGAGGGCCACCGCGATCGCGCGCATGCCCTGAATGTCGAGACGTTTCTGCTGTTTGTGTCGGCTACCGAGCGCCGTCGATTCCACTGTGATCCCCCCGGGAGTTGGGCGTGGGGGAAATTATCATTGGGTCGTCAATTCGACGCGCGTCGAACGACAAGTCGTCCACTCAGTGGGACGGTTTCGCTAAACCCACTCAGCGAACAGGTCTGCGACCGGTATGTCGGCGGCGAGCGCCGCCATCAGCAATACCCGGGCCTGGGCGGCGCGCAACCCGCCCGCCGACACCGCCCCGGCGTCCAGCAATGCCCGTCCGGGACCGTAGCCCGATGTGACGCGCGCACCGGGCACCCGTGTCGCAATCGCCACCGCGACGCCGGCGGCGCACAGCCGCTGCACACCGGCGAGCACCTGCGACCCCGCATTGCCCGAACCGAGTGACTCGAGCACGAGTCCGCCGGCGCCGGCCGCGGCAAAGGCGTCCATGGCCACCGCGTCGCTGCCGGCATACGCCGCGACGATGTCCACCCGTGGTGTGGACGCCGCCGACAAGGCGCCGAGCCGGGGCCGCTGTTTGACCGCGCCGGGGACGAACGAGCCGTCGTCGACCGACCCGACGGCGGTGCCGAGCAAACCGTGCCCGGACTTGGTCAGGCCCAGGGGCTGCCACACCTGGCCGGCCATGCTGACCAGCACCCCGAGATCGCGAGCGGATGCACTGGCGGCCACCGTGATGGCGTCCCGCAGGTTGGCCGGGCCGTCGGCATCGGGTGCGTCGCTGCTGCGCATGGCGCCGGTCAGGACCACCGGCACGGCACCGTCGTACGTCATGTCGAGCCACAACGAGGTTTCTTCCATGGTGTCGGTGCCGTGCGTGACGACTATGCCGTCGGCATCACCGGCAGCCCGTACCGCGGCGCCGATCCGGTCCCAGTCGGCCGGGGTCAGCTCGGAGCTGTCGACCGACATGAGGTCGACGGTGTCGACCTGGACGCCGGCGCCCAGGTCGTGGACCAGGTCGGTGGCGCTGCGTGTCGGCCGGGCTATTCCGTGTTGGTCGGTGCTGGTGGCGATGGTGCCTCCGGTGGCGATCACGACGACGCGAGTCATGGGCGAAATTGTTCCTCACGGCGTCTTTGGGATGATGGGGGAGTGACTGATGAATCCACGGAGCCTGACGCGACCTCGGGCACCGGGCCGGAGACGGCGGAGAAGGCCGAATCGCCGGTGACGGCCCCGCCGCAGGCCCAGCCCGTCGCGCGGCGGCTGCGGCTGTTGCTGATGGTCGCGGCGCTGGTGCTGGGGCTGGATGTGTTGACCAAGGTGCTGGCGGTGAAGCTGCTGGTGCCCGGTCAGCCGGTCGAGATCATCGGCGACACCATCACCTGGACGCTGGTCCGCAATTCCGGGGCGGCCTTCTCGATGGCGACCGGTTACACCTGGGTGCTGACGTTGATCGCCACCGGCGTGGTGCTGGGCATCATCTGGATGGGGCGGCGGCTGGTCTCGCTGTGGTGGGCGCTGGGCCTGGGAATGATCCTCGGCGGCGCGGTGGGCAACCTGATGGACCGGTTCTTCCGTTCGCCGGGGCCGTTGCGCGGGCACGTGGTCGATTTCCTCTCGGTCGGCTGGTGGCCGGTGTTCAACGTCGCCGATTCCGCGGTGGTGTGTGGCGCCGTGTTGCTGGTCGGGCTGTCGATGTTCGGCATCGATTTCGACACCGAGGGCAAGCAGTCGCCGGCCGGGGATTCCGCGGAAGCCACTGATACGCAACAGGATTCGTCGGCAGAGCCGGAACCGGCCGCCGCGGCCGCCGACGACGCTGACACCGGCCGATGAGTAGCCGTTCGATGCCGGTCCCCGAAGGACTGGCCGGGATGCGGGTGGACGCTGGCCTGGCTCGCCTGCTGGGGTTGTCGCGCACCGCGGTCGCCACGATCGCCGAAGACGGCGGGGTCGATATCGACGGCGCGCCGGCGGCGAAATCGGACAAGCTGGTGGCGGGTTCCTGGCTGGAGGTTCGGTTGCCGGAGGCGCCGGCGCCGGTGGAGAACACCCCGCAGGAGATCGAGGGCATGGCGATCCTCTACTCCGACGACGACATCGTCGCCGTGGACAAGCCGGCCGGGGTCGCGGCACACGCCTCGTTGGGCTGGACCGGCCCGACGGTCCTCGGAGGCCTGGCCGCGGCCGGCTTCCGGATCAGCACGTCGGGCATCCATGAGCGGCAGGGCATCGTGCACCGTCTCGATGCCGGCACGTCCGGCGTCATGGTGGTGGCGTTGTCCGAGCGGGCGTACACGGTGCTCAAGCGGGCGTTCAAGCACCGCACCGTCGACAAGCGCTACCACGCGCTGGTGCAGGGCCACCCGGATCCGTCGAGCGGCACCATCGACGCACCGATCGGCCGGGCCCGGGGCAACGACTGGAAGTTCGCCGTCACCGAGGGCGGCCGGCACAGCATCACGCACTACGACACCATCGAGGCGTTCGTGGCGGCAAGCCTGCTCGATGTGCATCTGGAGACCGGCCGGACCCACCAGATTCGGGTGCATTTCTCCGCGCTGCACCACCCGTGTTGCGGCGACCTGACCTACGGTGCCGATCCGACGCTGGCGAAGAAGCTGGGGCTCGAGCGGCAGTGGCTGCATGCGCGCTCGCTGGGGTTCGCCCATCCGGCCGACGGCCGGTGGATCGAGATCACCAGTGAGTACCCGGCGGAATTGCAGCACGCTCTGGATGTGTTGCATCGGCAGTGACCACTACCGCGACGGCCACTTCGAAACAGAACCGGGGATTGCTGCTCGGGCTCGGCGCGTACGGCTCGTGGGGTCTGTTTCCCGCGTTCTTCCCGCTGTTGAAGCCGGCGAGTGCCTTCGAGGTGCTGGCCCACCGCATCGTGTGGACCGTGCTGCTGATGTTCGTGGTGCTGGCCGTCGGCCGCCGCCTCGGTGACCTGCGCCGGCTGTCGGGCCGCACCTGGGGTCTGCTGGTGTGCGCGTCGGCGTTGATCTCGCTGAACTGGGGCATCTACATCTACGCGGTCAACAACGGCCACGTCGTCGACGCGGCACTGGGCTACTTCATCAATCCGCTGGTGAGTGTGGCGCTGGGCGTCGCGCTGTTCGGCGAGCGGCTCAATCGCGCGCAGGCGGCGGCGCTGGCCATCGCCATGGTCGCGGTGGTGGTGCTGGCGGTGCAGGCCGGTGAAATCCCGGTGATCGGCCTCGGCGTGGCGGTGTCGTTCGGGGTGTACGGCGCGGTCAAGAAGGTGGTGCGCGCCGACCCGCGGGTCAGTGTCGGTGTCGAGGCCGGGGTGGCCGCCCCGTTCGCGGTGGCCTATCTCGTCGTACTCGCGGTTGCGGGGCAGGCGACGGTTCCCGCACTGGGCGCGGGCCACACGCTCCTGATGATGTTGTGCGGCCCGGTGACGGCGCTGCCGCTGTTGATGTTTGCCGGTGCGGCGCAACGGCTTCCGTTGGTCACGATGGGTCTGCTGCAGTATCTGACGCCGGCGCTGCAGATGGCGTGGGGTGTCGTCGTCGGCCATGAGCCCATGCCGGTCGGCCGGTGGGCCGGCTTCGTCCTGATCTGGCTGGCGCTCGCGGTGTTCACCGGTGACGCGGTGGTGCGCAGTCGTCGGGCGCCGGCGCCGGATGCCCCGGAGAAGGATCCGGTCGCGACGTAGGCGGCGCTAGGACGCCGCGGCGTGGCGGAATTCGTAGGGCAGGGGTTCGGCGGTACCCGGGTCGCTGACCGGGCGGCCACCGACGAAACTGCGCAGCGTATTGCGGAGCTGGTCCAGGTGGGTGCGCGCCGTGACGATGCGGCGACTGACGGATGTCGCGTCGCCGAGCATGGTGTCGAGATAGTCGTTGATGGCGGCAGGCTGGTCCGCCGGCAGGTCGAAGCCTCCCGGTTTGAGGGTGCGGAGTGCCTTCTCGGTCGACCCGCTCGAAACGGCCAGCGGGACGGCGCCTTCGGTCGCGCCCACGATCAACGCATGAATCCGGTCGCTGGCGACGATGGCCGATTCCCGGTGCAGCGCGCGCACCTTCTTCTCCCACTCGGCGTGCGACTCCTCGCCGAACAGCAGCGGTTCGGTGCCCGGATGCAGCACCCAGGCGAGGTTCTCCATCGCCTCGCGATCACGCCGGACCTGGCTGTACACCTGGATGCGCAGCCCACGGGACTTGGCGATGTCCCGCAGGAGGCGAATCTTGTTCTCGTCGAGCGGGTCCCGGTTCCCGCGCGTGGTGACGGCGAGGATCGTGCGTTCGCCGGCCGGGGTGCCCAGGCCTTCGCGCAGGGGGTCGGGGCCTTCCCCGAACGCCCAGTCGGGCGCGACGTCGCCGATGCCGAACGCGGCGGCCGTTCGGGGATCTCGCCAGGCGACGAGCGACATCTTGCGCCGGGCGTAGCGCTCCATCGGCGGCGCGGTGACGGCGGCGTCCGACGACATCCGGACCCCGGCGCCGACCTGGACGGTGGTGCCGCCGCGGGGTCGTGACAGCAGCGCACAGATCGCCGTCCACCAACCCCAGAAGCGTCCGGCGCGTTCGGGCAGGACCAGTTCGCCCGCCGGCATCACCATGAGGGTCCGGCCGGTCAGTGCGCTCGTGGCGTAGCGGCTGAACCAGCCGATCGCGGTGTCGTGCACCACTTCGTCACCGCGCAGCTGCAGCGCCGTGAGGTAGCGCTCGTCATTCGTATCCGGCATCAGCTTGCGGCCCACGTGGACGTGCACCCGGGCGTCGTCGATTCCGTGAAAAGTCCGGAGCAGGCCGCGTCTGAGGATGGAGTCGCCGATGTTGTCGCTCTGTCCCCAGGTGGATAGAAAAACGCGTGCCAATCCACTGCCCCCTTCGACATCCCCGGTACCGGAAATTTCTCGTCCCTGTGAGGATGTCCAGGACACTAACAGGTAGCTACCAGCTTCGGAGACCAGACGGGACGCCTATTTGGTGTTAGCTGGCCGCAGGCGGATCGGCGCCGGCGGCACCGCCGCAATTGACGAATCCGTCGATTCGTGTCGTGAGCGGGGGTGATGCCGGGGACTCGACCGCGAGCCGGCGTCAGCGGCCGCTGAACACCTGACGAATGCCCGCCAGCTGCGCCGCGTTGTCCGGGTGGATGAAGATGAAGTTGTTCACATAGTCGGGCGAGCGTTTTCCGCCGACCGACTTCGCGGCCTCGGGCCGTTGCAATGCCGCGGTGTCGAATTCGGCCACGTGCCGGAGCGCGCCGCGGTGCAGGAAGTAGCCCTGGTATCCCATGGTGTCGAAAAACGCGAAGGTCTGTGCGACGCCCCCGGCGTTATGCCGTTCCTCGCATTCGACGATGCACGTCGGCTTCGCTGTTTGCAGAGTTCGCACGCCGCCGCGGAGAACGGCCGATTCGTGGCCTTCCACATCGATCTTGAGCACGCCGAGCCGGTTCAGACCGAGCTCGTCGATGGTCGTGGTCGGCACGGTGATGGTGCGCAGATCGAAACCCGGATTGGCGTCTTCCTGTAATGAACTCCTGGTGAGGACATCACGGCCGCGGCGGGTGGGGATATGAAATGTCGTCTCACCAATTCGGTCGGACAATGCCACCGGCAGAACCCGATTATCCGGCTTGATGATCCGGCGCAAGCTGGACGCCATGACCGGATGCGCTTCTACGGCAATTACTTTGCGGAAGCGGTTCAGTGCGTAGTACGAATAGACGCCCGCATTCGCGCCGACATCGAGAAAATCGTGGCTTGAATCCTTGAGTACCGCAAGGAGTCTGAGCTCGGGCTCACCTTTGCGCAACTCCCAGTTGACGAGTTGGCGGGCGCGGAGTGCTGATGCGGAGAACATATTTGCTATTCGTTGCATTCCTTGACGGGATCGAGAACGTGTTTCAGTGGCCGTAGGTGCGGTCGCGGAAGACCGCTGCGGTGCGGGCGGCGGCCTCGCGCCAGTTGCTGTAGTTGCCCGCCCAGTTGCGCATCGACTCGCGGTCGACGCTGCGGGCCTTCTCGCGTGCCTCGGCGAGGCCCGCGGCCAGTCCGTCGACTCCGAGCTCGATCGGGTACAGGCGTTGCCCACCGGCCAGGTCGACGAGGTGGTTGACCTCGGGGCCGATCACGGGGCAGCCCATGCTCAGTGCCAGCAGCGCGCTGCCCGAGGTGAAGAAGCCGCGGTGGGCGATGACGGCGCCGTCGGCCGCGGCGAAGTACAGCGGAACCTCTGACTTCGGAATGCGTTTGGCGCACACGAGGATTCGCGGGTCTTCCCGCGCGAGGGCGAGATCCGCCGAGACGTCACCCTGTGGATTGCCGGCCAGGATCAGCCGGTCCTGGTCTCTGGCGACCTTCTGGAAGGCGTGGATGATGTCGCTGATGCCCTTGTAGGGGCGCAGCAATCCGAAGGACAGTGCGACGAAGCCGTCGGCGGGCAGGCCGAGTTTGGCGCGCGCCTCCAGCTGTGACGGCGGTGCCGGATGTGAGTCGATGTAGTGCGGGTGCCGAACCACGGTGCACGGTCCCGTGTAGCCGAATTCCCGCGCGAGCGTCTCCTGGGCGCTGGGGAAGTGGATGAACACGTGGTCGACGAGCGCGAGCAGGTCCTTGCGGATGCTGCGGCCCAGGTCGGGGTGCGGATCATCGTGTGGCACGAGGTTGTGCGCCGTCCAGGCGATGCGCACGCCGCGCCGTTTCAGTATTTGCAATTGCCGGTTGAATGCCGCGGCCCGCGCTTCGTATATCCACCGCACGTGGCTGGTGTGCGCTTCGGTGGACCAATGCAGGTGCAGCCAATCGCCACTGTGCAGTCGCGCGGATTCGATACTCAGAATATGTGGCGCGGAAACTTCCAGGCCTTCCGCGCGTAACCCATCGATCATGTTGGGCAAATAGGGGTTGTCCAACCAGTGTGGCCATACCGCGACCCGAATCGGGTTTGTTTCCTTGGCGGCAGGGGCATCAAGAGTTGGCTGTGCAGGCCGGGTGAGCGAACGCGCCATGCAGCGGACTCTACAGTTACCCGCCGCAAATCTGCCATATATGTGGGAATTACCGGGACGCCCGGGAATTTCGTTTGTTTACCAATGCAAACGGCCGTCCCAACTCCGGCCGGACTTCAAGAGATTGCGTGGTCGGAGGGGGTTTTGGGCCGCAATTCTGACGTCGACAACAATTGCGTTGCCTCGCATATCTCTGGCAAATAACGGTTCGCATGGTCAATTGTCGTGGACGCCGCCGACCGGCAATCACGTGCCGCGAAATGGTGTGCATTTCGAGCCTGTAATCGGCACAATCGCATTTGCGGCACCGTCACAGCAACGTCATAGGAACCGGATTGACGTCCGGCGGCGTCGATCGAGCAAAGGGTGGCGCGGCATGCTCGGATTCCAGGACCTGGCGGCGGCCGCAACGCCGCCAGCCGCGCGCGCCACCGTCGGGACGGCCGGACCTCAGTTCGCGGCGTCTCACCGAAGCCCCGGCGGCACAGTGTGGTGTACTTAGCTGCGACGGCTGCTGCTCTCGAATAATCCCGGGTCCGTGCGTCCCGACCGTGCGTGGAGCGCGCTGAAATGATCGACCGGCGACCCCTCGGGTGGCCGGAAAGTAACTGCGACGACGTGGAGTTCGGCTATATGAGATTGAGCGTGATTGGAACGGGCTATCTGGGTGCCGTTCACGCCGCTTGCATGGCACATATCGGGCACGAGGTCGTCGCGTACGACACCGACGCGTCGAAGATCGCCGCCTTGTCGGCCGGTACCTCGCCGTTCTACGAGCCCGGGTTCGACGAACTGCTCGCCACGGTGCTCGCCACCGGCCGGCTGCGTTTCACCCAGTCGGTGCAGGAAGCGGTGTCCGGCGCCTCGGTGCACTTCGTCTGTGTCGGTACCCCGCAGATGGCCGGCTCCGACGCCGCGAACATCGAGTACGTCAACAGCGCCTTCCGCGCGGTGGCCGCCAACGCCGACTGTGCGGGGCTCGTCGTCGGTAAGTCGACCGTTCCCGTCGGCACGGCCCAGCGCCTTGCCGACGAGGTGGCGAAGACCTCGACGGATCTCGAAGTGGCGTGGAATCCGGAGTTCCTCCGCGAGGGCAAGGCCATCGAGGACACGTTGCAGCCCGACCGCCTGGTGTTCGGGGTCACCTCCGAGTACGCCGAGAAGACGCTGCAAGAGGTGTACGGCTCCCTGCTCGACGGCGGCACGCCCTATCTGACGGCGGACCTCCCGACGTCCGAACTGGTGAAGGTCGCAGCCAATGCTTTTCTGGCGACCAAGATTTCGTTCATCAACGCCATGGCCGAGGTGTGCGAGATCGTCGACGCCGACGTCACGGTGCTCAGCCGCGCGCTCGGGTACGACGACCGCATCGGCAAGCGCTTCCTGAACGCGGGCCTGGGCTTCGGCGGCGGCTGCCTGCCCAAGGACATCCGGGCGTTCAGCGCCCGGGCCGGCGAGCTGGGCGCCTCGGACGCGCTGCGGTTCCTGCACGAGGTCGACAAGATCAACCTGCGCCGCCGGGAGAAGGCCGTGTCGGTCGCGCGTGCGGTCGTCGGTGGGGAGTTCCTCGGCCAGAGCATCGCCGTCCTGGGTGCCGCGTTCAAGCCCAACAGCGACGACGTCCGTGACTCGCCGGCGCTGAACGTGGCTGCCGCGATGCACTTGAAGGGCGCCGACGTCCGCGTCCACGATCCGAAGGCGATCGACAACGCCAAGGCCCGGTTCCCGACGCTCGGCTACTTCGACAGCGCCGAGGAGGCCTGCCGGAACGCGGATCTCATCGTGCTGGCGACGGAGTGGGACGAGTACACCAACATCGACCCGGAGGCGTTCCGCTCGGTGGTGAAGGAGCCACGCCTGCTGGACACCCGGAACGTCATCGACCGCGAGAGCTGGTCGCGGGCCGGGTGGCAGGTGTACTCCCTCGGTCGTGGCGGACTGCACGTCTAGTAGAGGAGATTGATCCATGGCGGGTCAGACGATCGACGTGATCATTCCGGTCCGCGACATGGCCGATCACCTTCCGGGCCTGTTGCGGCCGTTGCTCGATCAGCTGTCCGACGGTGACCGGGTCACCGTCGTCGACGACGCATCGGTCGACGAGACCGCGGCGGTCGCGCGCTCGTTGGGCGCGCGCGTCGTGACGCTGACGAACAGCCGGGGTCCGTACTACGCGCGCCAGGTCGCCGCGAGCCGGTCGGACGCCGACATCCTGCTCTTCATCGACGGCCGCTGCCGGCCGCTGCCCGGTCTGCTCGACGCGCACCGAGCGCTGCAGGCACAGCCGGGAGTTGCGTTGTCCTGCACCAACGTTCGCACGTTGTCGGGGCCGACGGTGGCTGCCCGGATGGCGGCAAAGATGCAGCCGTTCATGCTGCCCCGCGGCGGCGGCGCGATGAAGGCCGTCGTCGGCATGGTGCCGCCACGACCCGACTACTACCCGACCTGCAATCTCGGTATCGACCGGATCGCATTCGAGAAGGTGGACGGGTTCCGGGCGATGCGCGGTGGCGGCGATCTCGATATCTGCTGGCGGATCCAGGACCAGTCGCTCGGCACCATCGCCACCGACACGCGGGTGCTGATGGAGTGGGAGCCGCGGACGGCAATCCGCGATCTGGCCAGCCAGTGGAAGCGCTACGGCAACAGCAACGCGTACATCCGCTGGGCGCACCGCAATGACTCGGTCAGCAAGGGCACCCATGCGCCCGCACGTGTCTCACCCGCGGAAGCGTGGACGACGATGCGTGCCGAGCTGCGCCGCCCGGTGTCGGAGCTGGCGGCGACCGCGATCCTCGGAATCGCTTTCCAGTACGGCTATTTCGCGGCGCAGCTGAAGCGCAAGGAGTTCGAGATGCCGGTGCATTTCGACGTGTCCCGGGACACGGACTAGGCCTGGGCCCAGTCCGGCGGGCTCAGCCGTCGACCTTGCCGCCCTCGACTGCCGCGCGGTACGAACGCACCGCCAGCGGCACGACGACTGCCGCGATCACCACGAGCCAGAGCGTCGCCACGGCGAGGGGCTGCCAGAACGCACCGCCGTTCGACAGAGCCCGCATGGCGGCGGCCGCCGGTGCGATCGGCTGGTAGTCGGCGATCGGGCGCAGCGCGGCCGGAATCTTCGCCGGCGGGATCAGCGTCGCGAACGCCAGGCCCATGCACGCGGTGTTGGTCCAGGTGAGGATCATCCGGCCCTGGGGTCGCAGGGCCAGCGTGATCACGATGGTGGCGAACACCACCACGATGGCGACGGGGATCAACAGATAGACCACCAGCGCGATCCAGCTGCCCGAGAACCGGAAGCCCATCAGGTAACCGGCCGCCACCACGAATGCCGATGCGGCAAAGGTGCGCAGCGCCTCGGCGAGCAGCGCGCCGGTCAGGGGAGACGTCCGCCGGACCGGCATGATCCACAGCCGCGTCAGCAGACCGCTGTCGCGGTCGTGGGGCACGGCCAGACCGGCGCCGATGGCGCCCGACATGGCACCGGCCAGCGTGCACACGGGGATCAGGACATCCAGTCCGCTGTTGCCGGTGAGGCGGACCATCGACTTGCCGACCAGGATGCCGTAGATGAGCAGCAGCAGGGTCGGGAACACCAGGGCCTGCACGGGCACCATCGGGTACCGGCGCCACTGGATGAACAGCCGGCTCGCGAATATCCAGCTCTCGGTGAGGCGCGAATGTTGGTGCTGTTTGGTCGGATTCACGATGAGCGCTCCTGAAGTCGAACCGCGACAGCGCCGAAGACGACCAACAGCCCGACGGTCCACGCGATGCTGGCGCCGAGGATGCCCGTGTCGATGTGACCGCTGGTGAATCCGCGCAGCGCGTCGGTGATCAGCGAAACCGGTTGGTAGCGCACGAAAGAATGCAGCCACGTGGGAAACGCCTCGACGGGCGCCAGGCCGGTCGACAGCATCACCAGGAACAGCTGGGGGATCAGCAGCAGCTGGCTGGCCACTTCGGCACGTCCGGCCTTGGAGCCGGTGGCGTCGGCGCCGAAGGACACGGCCAGGGTCAACGTCAGCGCCAGCACGATGAAGGCGGCCGCATAGCCGAAACCTGTCGTCAGGCGGAATCCGAACAGGTACGCGGCCAGCACCGAGGCGACCAATGCCAGTAGTCCGCGGATCAGGCAGTAGGCCATGCGGGCCAGGAACGGCGCATAGGGAGAGATGGGGAGCGTGCGCATGCGGGCGCCGAGTCCGCTGGCCTTCTCCCCGGCGGCCCGGTCGGTCGTGGTCAGGGCGCCGAACAACATCGCCTGGACGACGACCGCGGGCAGGATGTACTGCACGTAGCTCATGTCGCCGGTGGCGATGACGTCACCGAGCATGAAGGTGAGGCCGATCAGCGTGGATACCGGCACCAGTACGGCGAAGACGAGGTCCAGCCAGCCCTTGCGGAGGATGCGGGCCGTCAGGAGTCCGAACGCCGTCACTTCGACTTGACCGGGGTGGTGAGGTGGAGGAACACCTCGTCGAGTGAGGGGCGGCGCAGAGAGATGTCGATGAGTTCGACGCCGATCTCGTCCATCCGGCGGAAGACCTCGGTCAGGGTCGCGACGCCGCCCGGCGCCGGTACCGACACCGTCGTCGCGTCGGTGTCGACCTCGATCTCGTCGAAGTCCGCCAGGGCCGTCGCGATGCGCGGCAGGTCATCCGGGTTGAGGGGCGTCATCTCGCAGTAGCTCGAGCCCGTCTGGCGCTTGAGCTCGTCGGCCGTCCCGCGGGCGACGATCTGCCCGCCGTTGAGGATGACGATGGAATCGCTGAGGATGTCGGCTTCCTCCAGGTACTGCGTCGTCAGCAGGACCGTGATGCCCTGGGCCTTCATCGAGGACACCAGATTCCAGACGTCGCGGCGGCTGCGCGGGTCGAGGCCGGTGGTCGGCTCATCGAGGAACAGCACCTTCGGCGGGACGACGAGCGAGACCGCGATGTCGATCCGGCGGCGCATACCGCCGGAGTACCCGCTCACCTGACGGTCCGCGGCGTGTCCCATGTCGAATTGGGTGATCAGTTCGTCGGCCCGGCTGCGGGCTTCGCCGCGCCGCAGGCCGCGCAGGCGTCCGAACAGGACGAGGTTCTCCCGTCCGGTCAGCCGGAGGTCGAGGGCGGCGTCCTGTCCGGTGACGCCGATGGACTGCCGGACCTTCGCGGGTTCCTTTGCCACGTCGTAGCCGGCGACGATGGCCTGGCCCGAGCTCGGCTTGAGCAAGGTGGACAGGATCTTGACCGTCGTCGTCTTGCCGGCGCCGTTGTGTCCCAGCAACGCACACACAGAGCCCGTGGGGACGGAAAAGCTCACGTCGCGGAGTGCGGGAACGGACCCGCCAAAAGTCTTGGCGACGTTAATGAGCTCGATCACGGACTCATACGATACAGAGAGCGACCGGGCATTCAATTCGCACAGCGCCCGCCGCGATGTGGACATCATCACTATGTGTCGCCGGGCGAGGGCCGCATCCGGGCCGCGATTCGGTTGCCGAATCTCTACGTCGGCGACAAATTTTCGGGCAAATGAATAGCGGTACTCGTTGCCGCCGCGGAATGTGTCGCCGCTCGACCGCCGGACACGACGCCGTCTGTGCCGGTCACCGGACTGAATCGACCACGCGGGCGGGTCGCACGGGGCAAGCCGGTCGGCGGTTGGCGAGGTTGCGGTTGACCACGTATCAGCTATGTCTTAGAGTTTGCTGAATTCGTAAATATCCCTTTCTGTGCGAGGACGTGGCATGGTGCATCTCGATGTTCTCCCAGTGAAGGCAACACGCCGTCGGGGTCGCCCGGCGGGCACCGATTCGGCACAGACCCGGGCGCGCATCCTGGGCGCCGCACGCGAGGTGATCGCGGTCCGTGGCTACCACGCCACCACCATCCAGGCCATCGCCGAGATCGCCGAGTTGAGCCGCCCTACGCTGCATTACCACTTCCAGACGCGCGAGGACATCTACCACTGCCTGCTGAACGAGATCGCCACGACGATCGACCTCTGCATCGCCCGTGCCGGCGCGGAATCCACTCTTCCAGCACAGATTTCGGTGCTCGTCACCGAATTCCGCAACGCCGGTGTCCATGAACCGGGCAGTGTGGCGCTGCTGGTCAGTTCGTATCTGGAGGCCGACCGGCTACCGGCGCCGCGCCGGGACGCGAAGGCCGCCGTCCGCAAATTCATGGACCAGGCTGTGCGGGACGCCGTCGCGCGCGGCGAGTTGCCTGCCGGGACGGCTGTGGCCCCTGTTGCCGACCTGCTGTACACCATGGTGTGGGGGCTCGGGTTCTATGCCGGGCTGGTGGCCGACCGGGATCGTGTCGAGGCGGTAACTAAGCAACTGCAACAGGTGTTGTACAAGGGGTTGCTGGTGGGTTCCGTGGCAACGGCAGCCGGGCCCGCCGGAGAGCCCGCGCCCGCGGCCGCCACGGCGTCGTCGTAGTCCCGCCGACGACACAGAGCCCGACACGCCGAGACGTGTCGGTGGCCCGTTTTAGACTGGCAGCCCTATGAGCCAGTTCGTGCACCTCCACAATCACACCGAGTACTCGATGCTGGACGGTGCTGCGAAGGTCAAGCCGATGGTGCAGGAAGCCATCCGGCTGGGCATGCCGGCAATCGGCATGACCGACCACGGAAACATGTTCGGCGCCAGCGAGTTCTACAACACCGCCACCAAAGAGGGCATCAAGCCGATCATCGGCATCGAGGCGTACATCGCGCCCGCGTCGCGCTTCAACACCAAGCGCATCACCTGGGGTGACCCGAGCCAGAAGAGCGACGACGTCTCGGGTAGTGGTTCGTACACCCACATGACGATGGTCGCGGAGAACGCGACCGGTCTGCGCAACCTGTTCAAGCTGTCGTCGCTGGCGTCGTTCGAAGGTCAGCTCGGCAAGTGGTCCCGCATGGACGCGGAGATCATCGCCGAGCACTCCGCGGGCATCATCGCCACCACCGGCTGCCCGTCGGGTGAGGTGCAGACGCGGCTGCGCCTCGGGCACGAGCAGGAAGCCATCGAGGCCGCGGCCAAGTGGCAGGACATCTTCGGCAAGGAGAACTTCTTCCTCGAGCTGATGGACCACGGCATCGAGATCGAGCGCCGGGTCCGCGAGGGCCTGCTGGACATCGGCAAGAAGCTCGGCATCCCTCCGCTGGCCACCAACGACTGCCACTACGTCACCCGTGAGGCCTCGCACAACCACGAGGCGCTGCTGTGTATCCAGACCGGCAAGACGCTGTCCGACCCGACGCGGTTCAAGTTCGACGGTGACGGCTACTACCTCAAGTCGGCCGCGGACATGCGGGCCATGTGGGACCACCAGGTACCCGGTGCCTGCGATTCGACGTTGCTGATCGCCGAGCGCGTCGAGTCCTACGCCGACGTCTGGAAGTTCCACGACCGGATGCCGATCTTCCCGGTGCCCGAGGGCGAGACGCAGGCCACGTGGCTGCGTAAAGAGGTGCTGCGTGGCCTGGACCGGCGTTTCCCGGCCGGCCCGCCGCAGGAGTACCTCGACCGCGCCGAGTACGAGATCAGCGTCATCGTGCAGATGGGCTTCCCGGCGTACTTCCTCGTCGTCGGTGACCTCATCAGCCACGCGCGCGAAGTCGGTATCTGGGTGGGCCCGGGCCGAGGTTCGGCGGCCGGTTCGCTCGTCGCCTGGGCGATGGGCATCACCAACATCGACCCCATCCCGCACGGTCTGCTGTTCGAGCGCTTCCTCAACCCCGAGCGCGTGTCGATGCCCGATATCGATATCGACTTCGACGACCGCCGCCGCGGTGAGATGGTGCGCTACGCCAGCGAGAAGTGGGGCAGTGACCGCGTCGCCCAGGTCATCACCTTCGGTACCATCAAAACCAAAGCGGCGCTGAAGGATTCGGCCCGCGTCCACTACGGGCAGCCGGGCTTCGCCATCGCCGACCGGATCACCAAGGCGCTGCCGCCGCCGATCATGGCCAAGGACATCTCGGTGGCGGGCATCACCGACCCCAACCACGAGCGGTACAAGGAAGCCGCCGAGGTCCGTGCGCTGATCGACACCGACCCGGACGTGCGCACCATCTACGAGACTGCCCGCGGCCTGGAGGGCCTGGTCCGTAACGCCGGCGTGCACGCCTGTGCGGTGATCATGAGCTCCGAGCCGCTCATCGATGCCATCCCGATGTGGAAGCGCGCCCAGGACGGCGCCATCATCACCGGCTGGGACTACCCGTCGTGTGAGGCCATCGGTCTGCTGAAGATGGACTTCCTGGGTCTGCGCAACCTCACCGTCATCGGTGACGCCCTGGAGAACATCAAGGCCAACCGCGGCATCGATCTGGACCTCGACCACCTGAGCCTGGACGACCCGAAAACCTACGAGCTGCTGGCGCGCGGCGACACGCTCGGGGTGTTCCAGCTCGACGGTTCCGCGATGCGCGATCTGCTGAAACTGATGCGGCCGACGGGCTTCGAGGACATCGTGGCCGTCCTGGCGCTGTACCGGCCGGGTCCGATGGGTGTGGATGCGCACACCGACTACGCCAAGCGTAAGAACGGGCTGCAGGAGATCAAGCCGATCCACCCGGAGCTCGAAGAGCCGCTGCGCGACATCCTTTCCGAGACTTACGGTTTGATCGTCTACCAAGAGCAGATCATGCACATCGCGCAGAAGGTGGCGGGCTACTCGCTCGGCCAAGCAGACCTGCTGCGTCGCGCGATGGGTAAGAAGAAGAAGGAAATCCTCGACGAGGCCTACGGCGGGTTCGCCGACGGCATGAAGCAGAACGGCTTCTCGCAGGCGGCGATCACCGCGCTCTGGGACACGGTGCTGCCGTTCGCCGGCTACGCGTTCAACAAGTCGCACGCTGCCGGGTACGGCCTGGTGTCGTTCTGGACCGCCTACCTCAAGGCCAACTATCCGGCCGAGTACATGGCGGGTCTGCTGACCTCGGTCGGTGACGACAAGGACAAGGCCGCGATATACCTGGCGGATTGCCGCCGCCTGGGCATCACCGTGCTGCCGCCGGACGTCAACGAGTCGGTGCACAACTTCGCGTCGGTCGGCAAGGACATCCGCTACGGGCTTGGCGGTGTGCGCAACGTCGGCGCCAACGTGGTGCAGTCCATCATCGCGGCCCGCACCGACAAGGGGAAATACACCGATTTCTCCGACTACCTCAGCAAGATCGACATCACGGCCTGCAACAAGCGGGTCACCGAATCTCTGGTCAAGGCAGGCGCTTTCGACTCGCTGGGCCACGCCCGCAAGGGCCTGTTCCTGGTGCACGCCGACGCGGTCGACTCGGTGCTCGGCACCAAGAAGGCCGAGGCCATGGGCCAGTTCGACCTGTTCGGCGGCGGTGACGCCGGGGATGCCGGCGATGCGGCCTTCACCATCAAGGTGCCCGACGACGAGTGGGACGACAAGCACAAGCTCGCCCTGGAGCGAGAGATGCTGGGCCTGTACGTATCCGGCCATCCGCTCAACGGTGTCGCGCACCTGCTCACCGCGCAGGTGGACACCCAGATTCCGGCCATCCTCGAGGGTGCTGTCGCCAACGACTCGCAGGTCCGCATCGGCGGCATTCTGGCGGGCGTGGTACGACGGGTCAACAAGCAGGGATTGCCCTGGGCCTCAGCCCAATTGGAAGACCTCAACGGTTCGGTGACGGTGAACTTCTTCCCGAAGACCTACGCCGTGTTCGGTGCCGACATCATGGACGACGCCATCGTGCTGGTGAGCGGCAAGGCCCGGGTCGAGGACGAGCGGGTCTCGATCTTCGCCAGTGACCTTGTGGTGCCGGACTTTTCGAATGCGCAGGCCGACCGTCCGCTCGCGGTGAGCCTGCCGACCCGGCAGTGCACCCCGGAGAAGGTCAGCGCGCTCAAGCAGGTGCTGGCCCACCACCCGGGCACCTCTCAGGTGCATCTGCGGCTCATCAGTGGGGACCGGATCACCACCCTGGAACTGGACCAGACGCTGCGCGTGACACCGTCGTCGGCGTTGATGGGTGACTTGAAGGCGCTGCTGGGTCCGGGCTGTCTCGGAGGTTAGCTGGAACCATCCCGAGGTGGGCCCGGCTGTGCTTCGATCATGGGGCCGAACGAGGAGGCTCCCCATGTCCGCAGCGCAGCGTCCGACCACCTTGTGTGAAGCCTTCCAGCTGACGGCGTCGATCGATCCGGACGCCGTCGCATTGCGCACCGCCGGTGGCGGGCCGACGCTCACCTGGGCGCAGTACTCCGCACAGGTGCGCGCGGTTGCAGCCGGGCTCAGCGGGCTCGGGGTGGCCCGCGGCGACACGGTGTCGCTGATGATGGCCAATCGGGTTGAGTTCTATCCGCTCGAGGTCGGCGCGCAGCACGTGGGCGCCACGTCGTTCTCGGTGTACAACACGTTGCCGCCGGCGGACCTGGCGCATGTCTTCGGCAACGCCGGCACGAAAGTCGTGATGTGCGAGGCACAATTCGTCGACCGCATTCGCGCCAGCGGCGCACCGATCGAACACATCGTCGTCATCGACGGAGCGGTCGACGGTGCGTTGAGCGTCGACGAGCTGCTGGCCGCCGCGCCCGCGGACTTCGACTTCGAGGCCACCTGGCGCGCGGTCCGCGCCGACGACGTCGTCACGCTCATCTACACCTCGGGTACCACCGGCAAGCCGAAGGGCGTGGAGATGACGCACGCCAACATCCTGTTCGAGGCGTTCGCGGTGGACGACGTGCTGGGCATCCGATTCGGCGACCGTGGCACGTCCTACCTGCCGACGGCCCACATCGCCGATCGCCTGACCGGGCTGTATTTCCAGGAGGTGTTCGGCACGCAGCTCACCTGTGTCGCGGACGTCCGCGCGATCGCCGCGGCGTTGCCCGAGGTCCGGCCGACGGTGTGGGGCGGGGTGCCGCGCGTGTGGGAAAAGCTCAAGGCCGCAGTCGAATTCGCGGTCGCCAATGAGCCCGATGAGATGAAGCGGGCGGCGCTGCAGTGGGCCCTGTCGATCGGCGCCAAGAAGGCCGCGGCGCTGCTCGCGCACCAGCCGGTGCCCGACGAGGTCGCCGCCGAGTGGGCCACCGCCGACGACCTGGTGCTGTCCAAACTGCGCGAACGACTGGGCCTGGACCAGGTGCGGTGGGCGGTTTCCGGCGCGGCGCCGATCCCGGTGCAGACCCTCGGTTTCTTCGTCGGACTCGGGCTCCCGATGACCGAGCTGTGGGGCATGTCGGAGCTGAGTTGTGTTGCCACGGTGAGCCATCCGCGCGACACCAAACTCGGTACCGTCGGCAGGCCGCTGCCCGGCGTGGAATGCCGGCTGGCCGATGACGGCGAGCTGCTGGTGCGCGCGCCGCTGGTCATGAAGGGCTACCGGAAAGAACCGGCCAAGACGGCCGAGGCGCTCGACGCGGACGGCTGGTTGCACACCGGCGACGTCGCCCAGATCGACGACGAGGGTTACCTGACCATCGTCGACCGCAAGAAGGAACTGATCATCAACGCGGCCGGCAAGAACATGTCGCCCGCCAACATCGAGAAATCCATCAAGGCCGCGTGCCCGCTGATCGGCGTGGTGATGGCCATCGGCGACGCGCGGCCCTACAACACCGCGCTCATCGTGCTCGACGCCGAGTCCGCCGGCCCTTATGCCGCGCAGCGCGGACTCGCCGACGCCTCACCCGAGGCGCTGGCCGCCGACCCCGAACTGATCGCGCAGATCGCCGCCGGTGTGGCCCAGGGCAATGCCGAGTTGTCGCGCGTCGAGCAGATCAAGCGGTTTTCGGTGTTGCCGACGTTCTGGGAGCCCGGGGGAGACGAGATCACGTTGACCATGAAGCTCAAGCGGCGTCCCGTCGTCGAGAAGTACGCCGCCGAGATCGAGGCCCTCTACGCGGCGGACCCGGGTCCGACCGTCCACGAACCGAAAGTGACTGCCGCCGCGGCGAATTGACCATCAGGTCGTCGTGCAGGCGAACTTCAGTCCGACACCTTCGGGTGCCGGGAGCACCGGCGTCAGGCAGCCGAAGGTCTGAATGCCGGCGTCGCTGAACCGGACCGCGGTGCGGCGCGCGTAGTTCACGCAGACCGGCCCGGTGGCGTCGGCGCGGCACTGGTAGTCGCCGAACCGCAGGCTCTGCCCGTCTTTGAGCTTGGGGCCGCTGCCCTTGTTGAATCGTCCCGGATCTCCGTGCACCGAGCCGACTTCCGCTGTCGGCCCCTCGAAATCGACCCAGCCGCCCACCCAGTGGCCATAGGTGTCGGCCGGTTGCGGCGGCGGGGACTTCAGGTGCGTCAGGCATGCCAGCGTGCCGTTGAAACTCTTGTCGGTCATGCAGTTGGCGCCCGACGCCGTGGTGAACGCGATGTCGGTACCCAGATCTGTGGGCGTGCCGTCACGTCTCGCGGTGTGGAAGCCCGCCGGGTCGGCCGGGGTACCGGCCTCCACCCAGGCGATCACATCGGCGACGGGTGCGCCCGCCGGCGGCGGCGTGGTGGGTGCGGCTTTCGGCGTCGGAGCCGGGGGACGACTCGATGGTGCGGTGGCCGACAGTGACGGCTCCGAGATCGCCACGCCGGGCCGTCCGTGCTGGTCCGACGTGGCGGCACAACCCGCAACCAGGGCACATGCCGCGAGGACCACCGGAAGTCGCATGCCCGCCAGGGTAACCGGCAGGGGTGCAACACGCGGCTCAGGCACCCCGGTGATTACAGATTTTCGATAGTGTCCATTTATGCACGAACGTACCGTCCGCGTGACGATCGACAGCGGAACCATCGAGGGCTTCACCCGCGACGGCGTGCACCGCTGGCGTTCCGTGCCCTACGCGCGGCCGCCGGTCGGCCCGTGGCGCTACCGGGCCCCGCAACCCGTGCAGCCCTGGCGCGGCGTGCGGTACTGCCATGGCTTCACCTACTGCGCGCCGCAGGACCGCAAATACACGATGCTCAGTGTGGGCAAGTACCAGCCGATGGGCGAGGACTGCCTGACCCTCAACGTGGTGACGCCCGAGCAGCCCACCGGCGAGCCGCTGCCCGTGATGTTCTTCATCCACGGCGGCGGCTACATCCTCGGCAGTTCTGCCACCCCGATCTACGACGGGGCCGCACTCGCGCGGCGCGGCTGCATCTTCGTCTCGGCCAACTACCGGCTGGGCGCACTCGGCTGCTTCGATGTGTCGACCCTGGCCACCGCGGAGCATCCGCTGGACGACAACCTGTTCCTGCGCGACCTGGTGGCGGCCCTGCAGTGGGTGCGGACCAACATCGCGGTGTTCGGCGGCGATCCGGACAACGTCACCATTTTCGGGGAGAGCGCCGGCGCCCATGCCGTGGCGACGCTGCTCGCCGTGCCGCAGGCGAAAGGCCTTTTCCACCAAGCGATTGCCGAGAGTCCCGCCAGCGGCATGGTGCGTTCACCCGACGCTGCGGCCCAGTTCGCGAAGCAGTTCGCCGAGCAGCTGGGAGCCGGCGAGCGGGACGGCGCCGCCGCGCTGATGTCGGCGAGACCGGTTGAGCTGATGGCGGCGCTGGACCGCGTCATCCACGGGGCGGTGGCCGACATGCCGGGCGCCTTCCCGGCCGGGCCGGCGTGCGGAACCGAGTTCCTGCCCGAAGATCCGATTGTCGCGATGCGCGAGGGGCGGGCCCACCTGGTTCCGCTGATCGTGGGGAGCAACGCCGACGAGGGCCGCCTGTTCACCAAGTTCATGCAGCTGCTGCCCACCAACGAGGCCATGATCGAACGCATCTTGGCCCATGTGCCGGCCGAGCAGCGCGCCCGGATAGTCGGGGCCTATCCGGGTTACCCGCAATCGGCCGACGCCTGTATCAAGCTCGGCGGCGACTTCGCCTTCGGCACGGCGTCGTGGGAGATCGCCGGCGCGCACATGCACCACGCGCCCACCTACGCGTACCGGTACGACTACGCGCCGCCGGCGCTGCATTGGACGCGCCTCGGTGCCACGCACGCCACCGAACTACTGGCGGTCTTCGACGTGTACCGCACTCCGCTGGGTTCGCTGCTGACCGCCGCCATGGACCGCAAGTCGGCGCTGCGGATCAGCAATGACGTGCAGAACCGGTGGCGGGCATTCGCCCGCACGGGTGTCCCCGGCGAGGACTGGCCACGGTACGACGCCGACGACCGCGCCGTCCTCGTCTTCGACCGCAAGACGCGTGTCGAGTTCGACCCCCGCGCCGAGCAGCGTCAAGCCTGGGAAGGCTTTTCACTGGTCCACGGCTAGGCCGCTACTTCTTGACCACCTGGGTGCCGCCGGCAAGCTCGTCGTGCCGGCCCTGCTTGCAGGGGCTGGAGCTGATGGTGACGGCGATGAAGATGTACGCGATGAACGCCAGCAGCCCGCCGATCCACGGAATGATGGGGAGCAGCGTGAACGAGTTGCGGATGGCCGACTGCTTGAAGTCGGGCTTGGCCATGCCGTGGGGCCCACGGACGCTCAGGCCCAGCACCATCTTGCCGGGCGTTGCGCCGGCCAGTACCTCGAACAGCACGAAGTACAGGAAGGTGCCCAGCCCGGAGAACAGGCCGGTCACCATGACATCGGACATCGAGCCGATCGAGAAGGCACCGAAGAAGGCCAGCACTCCGACGATCAGTCCGTCGATGAACCGTGCGAAGAAACGGGGCAGCAGGTCACCGGGATGCACCGGGGTGGGTGCGCCGTAAGCGCCTGACGTTGGGTAGTTCTCGCCATAGGTCATGGCGTCAATTTACTGCCGATTGGCCAGCAATATCTGGCTTAGCCGCGTAGTCGTGGCCTGGCCGTCCGCATTGCCCCCGGCGCCGTTCAACGCGTTCATCACGGCCAGGGTGAAACGTTGTCCGGGCCCGGCGAATCCGACGGTGTTGGTCACCCAGCCGCCCTGCTCGTCGGACCAGCCGTCCTTGTTGCCGGGCGCCATGTTCGGGCCGGCGCCCCAGACGCCCCACTGCTGGATCGGGTCGACGTTCTGCATGGCGCTCACGATCCAGGCGGTCTCGTTGGGCCGCAGCCGGGTCAGCATGTAGTTGACCATCTGGTCCAGATCATCGGTGGTCGACTTCTGAAAACCCCAGTAGGGGAACATGTCTCCGAATCCGCGTTGCGGTTGGACCCGCGTCATGCCGAAATGCGGGAAGTCGTTGTTGAAGATGGTGTGGTCGGGTCCGCCGTACCGTGTCCACAGTGTGTCGGCGGCGTCGTTGTCCGAGGTGTGCAGCATCTTGCCCATCAGCGCGATGTCGTTGTCGGTGAGCCGCAGGAGCCCGGCGCTCTGCCGCGCGAACAGGTCAACCACCATGCCGAGTTTGATGGTCGAGGCCGTCCAGACCATGTCTCCGGCATGCGAATTGCGGTATACCGCACCGGTTTTGCGGTCGCGCAGCACGTAGCCGACGGTGCCCGGTCGGGTCGCCAGGTAGGCGTCGGCCGCCGCGACGCGTTGCTGCGCGTCGCAGGCGCCGGTACATTCGGCGCGCGCGGCGGGCAGTGCGGGCCCGGCCAAGAGCGTTGCGACCAGTGCCGCCCTGAGCAGTTTCACGCCGGTAGCCTCCCAGATCTCGGTCAATGTCGTTCGGTGCCGGCGGCTTCTGGGCGCGGCCACGTCGGCAGGGGCACCGGGCCGTCGCCCGGTCGCAGCCGGTCGAGCACGGCCCGCAGCGGTGGCCAATTGGTGCGGCCCTTGCGGGTGACGGCGTAGGCGGTGTGGATCACCGTCGGCCCGGCCAGCGGAACCACCTTGATGCCTGCGCTCGTCGGACGTTCCAGCGGCAGCAGTCCGACGCCGTATCCGGCGACGATGAGGTCCTCGACCAGTTCCAGGCTGTCGATCTGATGGGCGATGCGCGGGGTGAACCCGCTCAGCGCACCCAGCGTGCGGACGGCGTCCTCGTCAGCGGTGTTGCGGGAGTTGACGATCCAGGTCCGGTCCGCGTAGTCGGACAGCTCGGCGGGTCCGTGCGCTTCGTCGGCCGGCAGGCCCAGACCCCACGGAATCGACCACAGCGCAAAGCCTTCCAGCAATGGGCTGGGGGAGGCCGGGGCCAGGTTGTAGTCGTAGGTCAGGGCCAGGTCCAGGTCGTCGTCGGTGAGCAGCGCGAACGCTTCGATGGGCTCGTATTCGCTGATGGCGACGTCGATTCCGGGGTGTTCCCGGGTCAGTTCCGCCAGGATCGGCAGCAGCGAGACGCGGATGCCGGTCGCGAAGCCACCGATCCGCAGCGTGCCGACGGGTTCGGCGTCGGAATCGAGGTCCAGGCGTGCCGCGTCGACGGCGGCGAGAATGGTCACGGCATGATCGGCCAGGCGCTGCCCGGCGGGTGTCAGCCTGACTCGGCGGCCCTCCGGTTCGATCAGTTGCGTGCCGGTCTCCTTGGCGAGTGCCGCGATCTGTTGCGACACCGTCGACGTCGTCAGATTGAGGTTCTCGGCGACGGCCCGCATCGACCCCAGGCGCGACAGCGCCAGCAGGAGGCGCAGCCGACGGGTGTCCATCCGACCATTGTCCAGGGAATCTGCACGATTCTGCGTCATCTGGCCCGAAGTTATGAATATTTAGCCAATGTGCGACGATCCGAAAATGACCGCACGCCCAGCCCACTTCATCCCGATCGACGCCGATCGGGTCCAGCCGACCCGATTCGCCCAGAGTCTGTGGGGCGAAGACCACCTCAACGGTCCGGCGGTGGTGGGGTTGGCCGCCCACGCGCTCGAGGCCGCGTTCGGACTGCCCGACTTTCTGCCGGCCCGGCTCACCGTCGACCTGTTCCGTGCCGCGCGCGGGGTGCCGACGACGACCGAGGTGAAGCTGGTCCGGGACGGGCGACGCGTCCGCAATTCCGAGTGTGACGTGGTGCAGGACGGCGTGATCGTCGCCCGGGCCACGCTGGTGCAGTATCGGCTCGCTGAGGCGCCCCCTGGTGAGGAGTGGTTCGGCGCAACCGATTTCGAGCCACCCGCGGAGATCGATGGCGGCCTGGCGCCGTACATCAGCAGTGACGGTGTCGGCTGGACGCGGACCATCGCCGAGCACCAGAACGCGGGTCGCAAGCGTTACGTCAACCAGCCCCTCGACGTCATCGAAGGCGAGACCAACACACCGTTCGTCCGGGCTGCCGTGGCGGCCGAGGGCACCAGCATGGTCACGAATCTGGGGACCGCGGGCATCGGCTACATCAACGGCGACCTGACCGTGGCGTTGACGCGGCTGCCGCAGGACGACTGGGTCGGCGTCGAGGCCGAGACGCACTGGGCGGACCGCGGCATCGCGGTCGGTGCCACCACGTTGTACGACAGCGCCGGGCCCATCGGCACCGGTCTGACCACCGCGGTCAGCAATCCCGCCGCTCAGATCGACTTCGGCCACAGCCGTTTCCCCGATCGGATCAGGCGCGACGTGTAGCGCTCCGATTGTGAAGCGCTGCAGAAGGTTTAGCGACGGGACGCATGCGGTAACCAAGAACTGTCCGAGCAATCCGTGGGGTGGGACACCCCGCAATCATCTGATTGGAGGATCGCGATGAGGATGAAGAAAACAGCTGTCACCACCGCTGTTGCCGGTGCTCTGTTCGCCGGTGCCGCAGGTGTTGGCGCAGGCATGGCCACGGCGAGCATGACGCCGCCTCCCGGGCCCACCGTGACGGCACCGCCGGCATGGGCACCCCCGAAGCCGGCTGAACCGGCGTGGTCGATGGGTAATCCCCAGGTCTGGGATGCCGGATGGAACCACTGGGGCGTCTGGGTGAACGGCACGTTCGTTCCGACGTTCTGACCGGTTCGGTTCCGATCCGGATCACGAAGGGGCCGTTGTTGCAGCCGTTGCAACAACGGCTTCATTCATAAATTATGAACGGTATATCCACGATTATCACGTGGACATGAACATTCCGGTTCCCGTTCAATACAACGCATGACCACCGCAGCGGCGCGAAACGGCGCACTCATGACCGTCGCGTCCATGATGTCGGTGCAGCTGGGTGCCGCCCTTGCGGTGAAGCTCATGGACGGCATCGGGCCGGCCGGCGTGGCCTGGCTCCGCCTGGCCTGGGCCGGCACGTTGATGCTGCTGTTCGTCCGGCCGCGGCCGAAGTCGTTCACCCGCTCGGCGTTGCTGTCGTGTGTCCTGCTCGGTATCGCCACCGCCGGCTTCACGCTGCTGTTCATGGTGGCGGTCTCCCGCATTCCGCTCGGCACCGCGAGTGCCCTGGAATACCTGGGCGCGCTTGCCGTCGCAGTGGCCAAGGGGCGCGGACGCGGACGGCTGCTGTTCCCCGCGATGGCGGGCACCGGCGTCGTTCTGCTGACCCAACCGTGGGCGGCTGCCGTCGACCCCGTGGGTGTGCTCGCAGCGCTGGCTTCAGCGGTCTGCCTCGGTGCCTACATCCTGCTGACGCAGCGCGTCGGCGACGAGGTCTCCGGCATCACGGGTCTGGCGGTGTCCATGCCGGTGGCCGGTCTGGTCGTCACCATGGTGGCCGGTCCGTCTGTCGTCGGCCATCTGACTCCGCACCTGCTGCTGGCCGGCCTGGGTCTGGCCATCCTGTTGCCGGCCATCCCGTTCACGCTGGAGATGCTGGCCCTCAAGCGCCTCACCGCGGCGGCGTTCGGCACGCTGATGAGCCTCGAACCCGCATTCGCCATGACGCTCGGGCTGATCGTGCTGCATCAGGTGCCGGGGCTGCCCGCCGTCGCCGGCATCGCACTCGTCGTGCTCGCCGGTATCGGCGCCGCGCGCACCGGGGCCCGACCTGCATCCGAGACCGACCGACGGGAACCGGTACTCGTGGTCGAATAGGGGCATGACGCCACCGGCCACTGCGCTCACCGCCTCACCGTTCACCGGCCGTACCCCCAGCGGCGCGGGGGACATGTCTGTGGAAACCCATGGCATCGCGCCCGTTCCGGCAGATCGGCGGTACGGCACGCCGGGCCGACTGTTCACGGTGTGGTTCGCGCCGCAGATCAACATGACGTGCGTCTTCACCGGCGCGATGATCGGCGCACTCGGTCTGGGGTTCTGGCTGGCGATGCTGGCGATGATCGTCGGCACGGTGCTCGGGTCGCTGGTCGTCGGCTACCTCTCCACGCTGGGCCCGCGCACCGGTGCCGCGCAGCTGCCCGGGGCACGGATGGCGTTCGGCGGTTTGATCGCGGTACCCGCTGTGCTGCAATGGCTCTCGTCGGTGGCGTGGGACGCACTGGTCGGTCTGTTCGGCGGCGAAGCGCTCGCCGTGCTGCTCGGTATCCCGTTCTGGGCGGCGGTGCTGATCGTGCTGGGCGTGCAGGGTGCGGTCGGGTTCATCGGCTACGAGCTGATCCACCGGCTACAGGCCGTCCTCACCGTGGTGTTGTTCGCGACGTTCGTCGTGTTCGCGGTGAAACTCGTTGCCGGACATCAGGTCGTGGCACCGGCGACCGCGCACGGTGCCGACCTGGCCGGAGCCTTCGTGCTGGCGGTCACCATCGCCCTGAGCCTGGCCGTGTCCTGGGCCAGCTATGCCGCCGACTTCAGCCGCTACCTCCCGGCGGATTCCGCGCCGCGCAAGGTTTTCGGGTTCAGTTTCGCCGGACTGGCTGCCGCGTACGTGTTCGTCGAGACCATCGGCATCGCCGCCGGGAGTCTCATCACCGACCAGACCGCCGAGGGCGTGCGGTCGGTGATGGGCGGGGGAGCACTGGGTGCCGTCGCACTGCTCATCATCGCGCTGGCGTCGGTCGGCTCGGGTGTGATGAACGACTACAGCGGTTCGCTCGCCCTGCAGACGCTGGGTGTCCGCGTGCGGCGGCCGGTGTCCTCATTGGTGGTGACGGCGCTGGCGTTCGGCCTCATCCTCTGGCTCCACACCGGCGACACCGCAACGCGATTCACCAATGTGCTGCTTCTGATCAGCTACTGGATTCCGGCGTTCGCGGCCATCGTGATCGTCGACTGGCGCCGCCGCAGCCACGGCCGGCCGACCGTGGATCCCGCCGCGGAGACGACGCCGCGGGCCGACGCCGTGGCCGCCCTGGTCGCGTTCTTGGTGGCCTACGGCGCCGCGATCCCGTTCATGAACACCACGCTGCTGCAAGGGCCCGTCGCCATCGCGTGGCATGGTGCCGACATCGCGTACTTCGTGAATTTCGTTGTCGCACTGGTGGTCTACGGCGGCTACCGGCGGCTCAGGAGTTCCTGAGTCAGCGCACCGTCGCAAAGAACGCACGCACGTCGTCGACGAACAACTCGGGCTGCTCGAATGCCGCGAAGTGACCACCGCGCGGCATCGTCGTCCAGTGGGTGATGTTGTACCCGGTCTCGCACCAGGAGCGCGGTGCCCGCAGGATCTCCTTGGGGAACGACGCGACGCCGGTCGGCAGCTCGACCTTGCGCTGCCCGCCGCCGAACACCCGGAAGCTCTCCCAGTACAGCCGCGCCGACGATGCTCCGGTGGCGGTGGCCCAGTAGATCATCACGTCGTCGAGCATCTCGTCACGGCTCAGCGCGCTCTCCACGTCACCGTCGTGGTCGGTCCACGACCAGAACTTCTCGACGATCCACGCCAGTTGCGCCACCGGTGAATCGACCAGGCCGTAGCCGATCGTCTGCGGACGGGTGGACTGCTCCTTGGCATAGCCGGAGTCCACGTCCTGGTAGTGCTTCAACGCCGCCAGCGCGTTCTGTTCCTCTGCGGTGAACTCCGTCGTGCCGGCGGCGGGACGGCCCATGGGCATGTTCGTGTGAATGGCGATGCAATGACCCACGTTTCGCCCGATCTGGGTGGTCACCGCCGCACCCCAGTCGCCGCCCTGCGCGCCGTAGCGGGTGTAGCCGAGTCGCACCATCAGGTCATCCCACGCCTGTGCGGTCCGCTCGATGCCCCATCCGGTGGCGGCGGGTTTACCCGAGAAGCCATAACCGGGCAGTGACGGACACACCACGTGGAACGCGTCTTCCGCGCGGCCGCCGTGCGCGGTCGGATCGGTCAGCGGGCCGATGACCTTCTGGAACTCGGCGATCGACCCGGGCCACCCGTGCGTGATGATCAGCGGCAGTGCGTCGGGGTGCGGTGACCGCTGATGGATGAAATGGATGTCCAGGCCGTCGATTTCGGTGACGTACTGATCGAACCGGTTCAGCGCCGCCTCGCGGGCCCGCCAGTCGTAGTCGTTCGCCCAGTAGTCGGCCAGCGCGCGGGTGTAGCTGAGCGGAATGCCCTGGCTCCAGTCGTCGACGCACTCGGCTTCGGGCCACCGGGTGTTGGCCAGCCGGTGGCGCAGATCGTCCAGCACTGCGTCGGGCACGGCGATCTGGAAAGGTGCAATCTCGGTCACGAAGATCCATTCTTACCGGGCGGCTTCGACGATCACCACGTCGAGGGTGCGTGGACCGTGCACGCCCTCGACGCGCTGCAGTTCGATGTCGCTCGTCGCGCTCGGCCCGGAGATGAAGGTCAGTGGGCGGGACGGCTCGAGCGCCGCGAACGCCTGCGGCACGGTGTCGACGATCTGGTCGGCCCGGATGACGCAGACGTGATGGTCTGGCACCAGCGTCAGCGCGCGCCGGCCTTGTGCCGCACCGGCATCCAGCACGATGGTTCCGGTCGATGCGATCCCGAGGGCGCAGTCGGTCACCACCGCATCGACGCTGTCCAGCACATCGATGGTGACGGGCGGGTCGTCGACGACGGTGTGGATGCCCGTCACCCAGTCGGGCGGCAGGTCCGCGGGGATCACCGCGGACCCGGTGCCGACGAGGGCAGCGATCACCGTGGCCACTTCCGTCTCGGCGACGCGGTGTACCTGTGCCCGGTAGTCGGCCACCGTCTCGGCGAATCGGTCGACATCGCCGAGGCCGGTCAAGGGCTGCCGGTCATAGTCGCGTGGCACGCGCACCGCGGCCGGCGGGGCCGATCCGAGCGCGGCGCGGATGCGCCCCAGTACGGCTTCCCGAGCGTCGGTCATTGGTCGCCGCTCCGGTTGCGGGCCCACCACTGCCGGAACGTCTCCGCCGGTGGTGCCGGAACATCGCGGCTCGCAGTCCATTTCGATGCCGGCCACGGCAGGTTGGTGATGCGGTGGTCCTTGCCGGCGAGCAGTCGGCCCGCGCCGAGCGCCTTCTCCGCCAGCCCGAACCGCGACGCGGACCCCATGGCCCAGCCCGCGGCTTTCATCGCCAAATCCTGTCCGGAGGGAAGTCCGCCGCGTTCTGTATCGACTTGAGCCGCCCGCAGATGCACCAGGATCGACGGGATGTCGATGCGGACGGGACAGGCCTCGAAGCAGGCTCCACACAGCGACGACGCATACGGCAGGCTCGCGTTCGGGTCGTCGTGACCGGTGGTCCCGGTCAGCTGGGGGCTGAGGATCGCGCCGATGGGTCCCGGGTACACCGAGCCGTAGGCGTGCCCGCCCGTGCGTTCGTAGACCGGGCAGACGTTCAGGCAGGCGCTGCATCGGATGCAGTGCAGCGCAGCACGTCCCACCTCGTCGGCGAGGACGCGCGTCCGGCCGTTGTCGAGCAGCACCAGATGGAACTGCTGCGGGCCGTCGCCGGGGTGCACTCCGGTCCACATCGAGGTGTACGGGTTCATCCGCTCGGCGGTCGACGACCGCGGCAGCAGTTGCATGAACACATCGAGATCGGTGAAGCGCGGGATCACCTTCTCGATGCCCATCACGGTGATCAGGGTTTCGGGCAGCGTCAGGCACATGCGGCCGTTGCCCTCGGATTCGACGACCGCCAGGGTCCCGGTTTCGGCCACGCCGAAGTTGGCGCCGCTGACGGCGACCTTGGCGGACAGGAACTTTCGCCGCAGATGCGCGCGGGCGGCCATCGCCAGCACCCGGGGTTCGTCGGTGAGTTCGCCGGCGCCGGGCATTTCGCGTTCGAAGATGTCCCGGATCTCGGTGCGGTTGCGGTGGATCGCCGGGACGAGGATGTGGCTCGGCTTGTCGTGTCCGAGTTGGACGATAAGCTCGGCCAGGTCGGTCTCGATGGGCGTGATGCCCTCGGCCTCCAGGTACTCGTTGAGCCCGATTTCCTGCGTGGCCATCGACTTCACCTTGACGACCTCGGTGCTGCCGGTGCCCCGGATCAGCTCGGCGACAATGCGATTGGCTTCGTCGCCGTCGCGCGCCCAGTGCACGGTGCCGCCACGCGCTGTGACGTTGGCTTCGAGTTCCTCCAGCAGTTCCGGTAGCCGCGCCAGCACGTCCTGTTTCAGTGCGCTGCCGGCGGCGCGCAGCTGTTCCCAGTCGTCGCATTCGGCAATGGCGGCAAGACGTTTGGCGCGGATGGTGCCGGTGGCATGGCCGATGTTGCGGCGTAGTTGGGCGTCGCTGAGCGCGGTCCGCGCGGCAGCCGGAAAGCTCTGGTCGCCACGAAGATTCCCGGTCACGATGTGGCCGCCAGGATTTCGGCCAGATGCACGGTACGGACGCCGCTGCCGATCCGGCTCAGCCCACCCCCGATGTGCATGAGGCACGATGCGTCACCTGCCGTGCACACCGCGGCGCCCGTCGTCGCGATGTTCGCCATCTTGTCTTCGAGCATCGCCGTGGACACGTCGGCGTTCTTCAAGGCGAAGGTGCCACCGAAGCCGCAACAGGATTCGGCCTGCGGCAGTTCGACGAGCGTCAGGCCCTGGACGTTGCGCAGCAGCCGCAGTGGCTTGTCACCCACACCCAGCATCCGCAGCGAGTGGCATGTCGGGTGGTAGGTGACGCGGTGCGGGTAGTAGGCGCCGACGTCGTCGACGCCGAGCACGTCGACCAGGAACTCGGAGAGCTCGAAGGTGTGCGCCGCAACCGATTCGGCGCGCGCCGCGAGCCCGGTGTCGCCGGCGCGCCGGGCCACCATCGCGTGTTGGTGACGCACCGACCCGACGCACGATCCCGACGGCGCCACGACGGCGTCGAAGCCGGTGAAGGCGTCGACGTGGTTGCGCACCAACGGCACGGCTTCACGCAGGTACCCGGTGTTGACGTGCATCTGTCCGCAGCAGGTCTGCCCGGCCGGGAACTCCACCCGGTGACCCAGCCGTTCCAGCAGCCGCACCGTGGCGATGGCGGCAGCCGGAAACATGGCATCGGCCAGGCAAGTCGCGAACAGCGCTATCCGCACCGGCCGACAGTACCTCTACCGGGCGTACTGGTCCGCCACGTCGAGGGCGCGGTCCAGGATTTCCAGCCCGGCGCGGACCTCGTCGTCAGTGGCATTGCACGGCGGCACCACATGGATACGGTTGAAGTTGGTGAACGGCATGAGGCCGTTGTCCTTGCAGAACGCGATGACGGTGTTCATCGCGGCACTGCTGCCACCGTAGGGCGCCAGCGGTTCGCGCGTTTCCCGGTCCTTGACCAGTTCGACGGCCCAGAACACGCCCGCGCCGCGGACTTCACCGACGCTGCGGTGCCGCTGCGCCATGTCCCGCAGGGCCGGCCCGATGATGTCGGCACCGAGGTGGGCCGCGTTCTCGACGATGCCTTCGTCGCGCATCGCGTTGATGGTCGCGACGGCGGCAGCTGTCGCCAGAGGGTGCCCGGAGTAGGTCAGGCCACCGGGGTAGGCGCGCTCGGCGAAGGTCTGGAAGATGGCGTTGCTGATTGCGACGCCACCCAGCGGCACATAGCCGGAGTTGACGCCCTTGGCGAACGTCAGCAGGTCCGGAACGACATCGAAGTGGTTGATGGCGAACCACTTTCCGGATCGGCCGAAGCCGGACATGACCTCGTCGGCGATCATCACGATGCCGTACTCGTCGCACAGTGCGCGCACGCCCGCCAGATAGCCCGGCGGCGGCACCATGATGCCCGCGGTGCCCGGAATGGACTCCAGGATGATGGCCGCGATGGTCGACGCGCCCTCGAGCTCGATGACGCGCCGCAGTTCGTCGAGGGCCCGGGCGGACTCCTGGTCCTCGGTCTCGGCGTGGAACACCGAACGGTACAGGAACGGTCCGTTGAAGTGGACGACGCCCGCGGCGCCGCGGTCGTTGGCGAACCGCCGGGGGTCACCGGTCAGGTTGATCGCCAGGTCGGTGCCGCCGTGGTACGCGCGGTAGCGGGCGAGCACCTTGTGCTTGCCGGTGTGCAGCCGGGCCATGCGCACGGCGTGCTCGTTGGCGTCGGCGCCGCCGTTGGTGAAGAAGATGTGGTTGAGGTCGCCGGGGGTCAGCTCGGCGATCAGCCGGGCCGCCTCGGAGCGGGCGGCGTTGGCGTGCTGCGGCGCGATGGTGCACAGCTTGGCGGCCTGTTCCTGAATCGCCGCAACGACTTTCGGGTGCTGGTGGCCGATGTTGGTGTTGACGAGCTGCGAGGAGAAGTCGAGCAGCCGGTTGCCGTCGCCGTCCCAGAAGTAGCTGCCCTCGGCCGCCGTGATGGTCATGGGGTTGAGCGCGGCCTGGGCCGACCAGGAATGGAAGACGTGGGCGCGGTCCAGCGCGTAGGCGCGCTCGGCTTCGGCGCGCATCGAGTCGATCGTGTGTCCGGCGGGCAGAACGTGGTCTGCGGCGAGGGTCATGTCAGGTCCTCAAGTGGCAAATGGTGGGCGAAAGGGGTAGTGCGCGGGGCCCATTCGGGGATGCGGGCCCCGCGCACCGGTTCTGGTTGCGCTATCAGTTGTTCTCCGGGAAGCCCAGGTTGATGCCACCGTGGCTGGGGTCGGCCCAGCGCTGGGTGACGGCCTTGGCGCGGGTGAAGAACTGCACGCCTTCGGGGCCGTAGGCGTGGGTGTCGCCGAACAGCGAGGCCTTCCAGCCGCCGAAGCTGAAGAACGCCATGGGAACCGGGATCGGGACGTTGATGCCGACCATGCCGACCTCGACCTCGTTCTGGAACCGGCGGGCCGCGCCACCGTCGTTGGTGAAGATCGCGGTGCCGTTGCCGTAGGGGTTGTTGTTGATCAGTTCCAATGCCTCGTCGTAGGTTTCGACGCGGACGACCGACAGCACCGGGCCGAAGATCTCGTCGGTGTAGACGCTCATCTCGGGGGTGACGTTGTCGAGCAGGGTCGGGCCCAGCCAGAAGCCGTCTTCGGCCCCCTCGACGGTGACATTGCGGCCGTCGAGCACGACCTTGGCGCCCTCGGCCTCGCCGGCGTCGATGTAGGCGGCCACCTTGTCGCGGTGCACCTTGGTGATGAGCGGGCCCATGTCCGAGTCCTGGGCGCCGTCACCGGTCTTGATGGCGGCGGCGCGCTCGGCGATCTTGGCGACCAGGTCGTCGGCGATCGGACCGACGGCGACGCAGGCCGAGATGGCCATGCAGCGCTCACCGGCCGAACCGAAGCCGGCGTTGACCATGCTGTCGGCGGCCAGATCCAGGTCGGCGTCGGGCAGGATCACCGCGTGGTTCTTGGCGCCGCCGAGGGCCTGCACACGCTTGCCGGAGGCAGTGGCGGTCCGGTAGACGTACTGCGCGATCGGGGTGGAGCCGACGAACGAGACGGCCTTGATGGCGGGGTTGGTCAGCAGCTCGTCGACGGCGGTCTTGTCACCCTGCAGGACGTTGAAGACGCCGTCGGGCAGACCGGCTTCCTTCCACAGTTCGGCCATCCACAGCGAGGACGACGGGTCCTTCTCGGACGGCTTGACGACGACGGTGTTGCCGGCGGCGATGGCGATGGGGAAGAACCACATCGGCACCATGGCCGGGAAGTTGAACGGCGCGATGATGGCGACCGGGCCGAGGGCCTGGCGGATGTTGTAGACGTCAACGCTGGTGGAGGCGTTCTCGGCGTAGCCGCCCTTGAGCAGATGCGGGATGCCGCAGGCGAATTCGACGACCTCGATGCCGCGGGCGACCTCGCCCATGGCGTCGGAGAGCACCTTGCCGTGCTCGGCGGTGATGATCGCGGCGAGTTCTTCGCGGCGGGCGTTGAGCAGCTCGCGGAACGCGAACAGCGTCTGCACCCGCTTGGTGATCGAGGTGTCGCGCCAGGCCGGGAAGGCGGCGACGGCGGCGTTGATGACGGTCTGGGCGTCCTCGACGCTCGCGAGCGCGACCTGGCCGGTGACCTGGCCGGTGGCCGGGTTGGTGACCGGTGCCGACTGTCCCGAGGATCCGGTGAAGACGTCGTTGTTGATCCAGTGCGAGATGGTCTGCGAGGTGGTCATCGTCGAGGTTGGCCTTCCTGGTCGGGGCGGGTGTGCACTCAGCTTGCCCCGGCGGAACCCCAGGATCGGCCGACAATCTGTATCAAGTTCGACCTATGGATTTACACTTTGTAAATGCCGACCGTCGCCGAGATCGTCGCCCTGCCGGTCATCCAGCAGGGCGAGCCCGAGATTCTCTGTGCGACCGGGTTCGACCGCCCGATCCGCTGGGTCCACGTCAGTGATGTCCCGGACCTCTCGGAAGTCCTGCAGGGTGGCGAGCTGGTGCTGACGACGGGTGCCGCGCTGCGGGCCGCGCCGCTGGAGTACCTGCGGTCGGTGGCTGCCGCGCACGCCGTCGGCGTCATCGTCGAACTGGGCGCCGGCGCCGTGCCGCTGCCGGTCAATGTCGGGTCGATCGCCGAAGAGTTGGGCCTGGCCCTGGTTGCGCTGCGCCGGGTGATCAAGTTCGTCGAGGTGACCGAACAGGTGCACCGGGTGATCGTCGCCGACCAGTACCAGGAGGTCGATTTCGCGCGGCAGACGCACGAGGTGTTCACCGACCTGAGCATGCGCCGGGCGACGCCCGCCGGGATCGCCGAGGCGGCGGCGAATCTGCTCGGCGCGCCCGTCGTGCTCGAGGACCTCACGCACCAGGCGATCGCGGTGGCGACGGCCGGACGTCCGACCCCAGATGTGTTGCGGGACTGGCAACGTCGGTCCCGTCAGCACGAGACCGGGGCCGTGCGGACCGATGACTGGGTGATCAGCGAGGTGGGCCGCGGCGAGGATGCGTGGGGCCGCCTGATCGCGCTGAGTCCGTCGGACGACGTGGCGGGCCGGTTCACGATGGTGCTGGAGCGGGCGTCCCAGGCGCTGGTGCTGCACCGCATGGCCGAGCGCGGCCGTACCGACATCGAACATCAGGCGCAGGCCGGCCTGCTGGAAGATGTTGCGCGCGAACGTATCCGATTCGAAGATGAGGCGACAGCGCGCGCCTTCGCGCTGGGCCTGCGGCCGGCGGCGCAGTACCTGCCCGTGACGCTGCGGATCGCGGGCTGGGCCGCGCCGGATGGTCCCGACGCCGACCCGGTGTCCGAACAACGCCGCAGCGCGCGCCTGCTCGACGTCGTCACCCGGTCGGTGAAGGCGTTGGGGCACACCGGATTGTTCTCACTACGCGGGCCCGGCGAGATCGCCATGGTGTTGTCGCTGAACGCGCGCGCGGGCAGCGCTCTCGAACCTCTCGGTCGGGCATTGCGTCGCGACGCCCAACGTGCCGTCGACGCCCAGGGCCTGGTGCTCGGCGTCGGGACGCCGGCGCCGGGGCTGATCGACGCGATCCACCGCATCACCGATGCCGCCCATGTCGCCGAGGCGGCGCTGTCGCTGCCCGCCTCGCAGCGGGTCTGCTTCCGGGTCGCCGACATCAGGCTGCGCGGGCTGCTGTCGATGCTGCGGACCGACCCGCGGGTGCAGCGGTTCGCCGAAGGGGAGTTGCGTGCGCTGATCCTGCACGACATGGAGACCGGTGACGGTCTGCTCGACGTGCTGCGCGGATACCTCGAACTCGGCGGCAACAAGTCGGCGCTCGCGTCGCGGCTGCACCTGAGTCGCCCGTCGCTGTACGCGAAACTGGGCCGCATCGAGCAGATTCTCGGCGTCGATCTTGCCGACGGCGAGTCGGCGACCTCGCTGCATGTGGCGTTGCTGATCCTGGAGACACGCAACGCTTTCGGTGGCGGCGGCGCACCGCTGTGACATGCTTCTGACCGTGTCGGGCACATCGCAGAACCGCCAGGGCAATGCCACCCGCGCCAAGTTGGTGAAGACGGCCGAGAAGCTCTTCGCTGAGCAGGGCGTGGATGCCGTCTCCGTGCGCTCGGTCAACGCCGCGGCCGGCCTCGGCGCCGCCTCGGTGCACTACCACTTCGGTTCCAAGGACGAGTTGCTGCGCGCGGTGGTGCTGGACCTCGGCGCCGCGGTGGGATCGGCCATCCAGGCCAATGTCGATGTGCTGGCGGCAGATTCGGCCGCGCCGTCGCCTGACGCCTTGGTCCGGGCGGTCACCGCGCCCTATCTCGATCTGCTGCGGCGCCAGCGCACCCGCGGCATGCGCTGGATCAAGATCATGGCCCAGATCACCCAGGCCGGCCCGGCCGACGAGAACATCGAACCCAAGCTGCGCGTCGCCCTGCTGGCGCAGGTGCGGCGGGCCTTCCCGAACGCCGACGAGAGCCGCCTCGAGGCGCGCTGGGCGGTGTCGATCATGGGCTTCGTGCAGGGCCTGAGCCGCGCCGACGAATGGGACCGCGCCAAGCTGTCGGCCCCGGCCCTCGAAGCGTTCTACGAAGACCTCGTGACGTTCGTCGTCGGCGGCACCGAGCGCCTGCTCAACTCCTAACCGCGAGCGGCCGTGTCTGTACGGCAACACGCCGCAAATCGCGTGCATTTTCGTCGCGTTCGCGGCTGATGAGCGTGCTCAAACAGCACATTCGGCTGCCGATATTTGTGGATCACTTGATCCAATCGAGTGATCGGATTACAGTCGGCCGGGCAAGCCGAGACATCCCTCACCGAGAATCAGGAGACCACCGTGAGCAGCGCTGCCCAGTGGAGCCCGACGTCCATGAAATTCGGGGCGTTCCTCGCCCCGTACCATCCGCTCAATGCCGACCCGGCGCTGCAGTTGCGCCGCGACATCGACCTGATGACGCACCTGGACCACCTCGGCTTCGAAGAGGCGTGGATGGGGGAGCATCATTCGACCGGCTCCGAGATCGTCCCGGCCCCCGATGTTTTCATCGCCGCCGCCGCCGAGCGCACCGAGCGCATCCGCTTCGGCACCGGCGTGATGTCGCTGCCGTACCACCATCCGCTGATCACCGCTGACCGCATCACCCAGCTGGACCTGCAGACCCGGGGCCGCCTGATCGTCGGCACCGGCCCCGGCAAGATTCCGCTCGACGCGCACATGATGGGCATCACCACCACCAACCAGCGCCGCATGCAGGGTGAGGCCCTGGAGGCCGTGCTCGCCCTGCTGCGCGGTGAGGTCGTCAACATGGAGACCGACTGGTTCACCCTGCGCGACGCCCGCGCCCAGCTGCCCACCTACAACCCGGCCGGCATCGAGGTCGTCACCGCCTCGACCATCTCGCCCAACGGTTCGGTGCTGGCCGGCAAGCACGGCCTGTCGCTGTTGTCGCTCGCGGCGAGCTCGCAGGCGGGCTATGAATCACTGGACCGCAACTGGAATGTGTACGAACAGGTTTCGGCCGAGAACGGCTACGTCGCCGACCGGTCGACGTGGCGTCTGGTCAACCCGATGTTCATCGCCGAGACGCGCGAGGAGGCCGAGCGCGCCGTCAGCCGTCGCATCAATCACATCGCCGAGTACGTCAACCGACAGCAGAACATCAACCCGGATTGGGCGCAGACCCCGGCCGGCATCATCGACTACTGGCGCAACGAGTCGCTCGGCGAGTTCGGCCAGGCGATCATCGGAACCCCGGAGGACGCCATCGCCCAGATCGATCGCCTGATCGAGAAGACCGGCGGCTTCGGCACCCTGCTGATCATGCACGTGGATCTCGCCGACTGGGAGAACACCAAGCGCAGCTACGAGCTGTTCGCCTCGGAGGTCATCCCGCACTTCCGTCGCCGCAACGTCGCGCGGCAGGCCAGTCTGCAGTTCGCGCAGGACAACTCCGAGGTGCTGATCGGCAACCTCGTCGGCGCAATCACCAAGGCGTACACCGATTACTACGGCCGGCCGACCGATCTCCCCGCCACTCCGGCGCCCTCGACCGAACTCAACACCGCAGGAGCACACGTATGAAGGCAGCACAGTTCATCGACGGCCAGTTCACCGTGACGGACGTTCCGGAGCCCCCGGCCACCGGTCCGGGACAGCTGCGCATCAAGGTGGCCGCGTGCGGCATCTGTGGCAGTGACCTGAGCATGTCCAAGGACCCGTGCCGCTTCGTTTCCGTCGCCGCCGGGGCGGCCTTTCCGTTCGCGGTGTTCGACGCCACCCGTCCGGTGGTGCTGGGGCATGAATGGGCGGGCGTCGTCGTCGAAACCGGCGCGGGCGTCGAGGATTTCAAGGTCGACGACCGCGTCACCGGGCTGGGTATCACCACCGAGCAGAACGGGATGCCGACCATCATCGGCTACTCGAACGACTACCACGGGGCGTTCGGCGAGTACATCGTCGTCGACGCGTTCTGGGTGCGGCACGTGCCCGACGGCCTCTCGCTGGAGCACGCGTCCCTCGCCGAACCACTGCACGTCGGCGAGATGCACATGCAGCAGTCGGGGCTGGCGCCCGCGGACACCGCGCTGGTGATCGGTTGCGGCTCGATCGGCCTGGGCACCATCCTCGCCGCGAAGGCCGCCGGCGCGCACCTCGTCATCGCCTCGGAGCCGTCGCCGAAGCGGCGCGAGCTCGCCGCGAAGATGGGCGCCGACATCGTCGTCGACCCCAATGAGCAGGACCCGATCGAGGTCTACAACGAGTTGCTGGCAAGCGGCAAGACCGGCGGTGGGCTCTTGATCGCCTACGAGTGCAGCGGCCGGGTCGGCACGCTCAACACCCTGACCCACACGCTGCCGTGGGGTTCGCGGATTCAGGTGGTGGCATCCCCGTTCGCCGAGGAGACCATCATCCCGGTCGTGGCGCAGATGCGGCAGATCGCGATCAACTTCGGGCACGGCCCGTACGAGCAGGCCTACGAAAAGGTACTGGCCCGGCTGGCCGCGGGCGAGATCGACGCCGAGGCGCTGATCACCGGACGTACCGGGCTCGACGGCATCGCCGACGCGTTCACCGCCCTGCGGAATCCGGACGAACACGTCAAGATCCTGGTACTCCCGTCGTGATCGTGAGCAGCGTTACCGACGTGTAGCCGTGTCGATCACGGGACAGGCGGGCCCGGGTGCGGCACAGTTAACTGTATGGCCGGTCAAATGATTCCGAAGCCCAGCGACCTGAAGGCCGCGGCGCAGTCCGCGGTTGATGCCGCCCAGTCCGCCGTCGAGATGACGCAGGCGGTGGCCAGCGGTGCCATGCGCATCCCGCCGGCCTCCGTCCAACTCGCCGCCCAGGTGCCCGATCTCATCGAGAACCTGGCGGTGGCCACCGAGCGGCTCAACGCGACGATCGACCGCACCGAGCGGTTCATGGCCATGGCAGATCCCATGTTCCGCACGCTCGACGCCCTACTGCCGCAACTCGAAGCCCTGGTGAACACCGGCAACGAGGTGTTCCGGCTGCTGTCCAACATCCCCGGGGTGTCGAGGCTGAACCCCTTCAGCGGGGGACCCAAACCGCCGCAAGACAGGTGATTTGTGCACGATTTTCCGCGCCGGCCGCGGAAAATCGTGCACAAATCACTGCAGGGCGTTGAAGCGCAGCGTCAATCCGTCGATGAATGCGGTGAGGGCCAGCTCGAAACCGGCCGTGTCGATCTGGTCGGCCTTGCCGCGCAGCAGATGTGCCTGGCCCATGTGCGGGTAGCGGTCGCGGTAGACCTGCACGTCGTCGGTGAACCCGCGCGAGAAGGAGCCGACGGTCGACCCGAGCACCAGCGACCGGGTGGCAGCGCCGATCAGAGTCGCTTCGCGCGGTGGCCAGCCGGCGCCGACCAGGCCGCCGTGTACGGCGTCGGCGATGCGGAGACTGACGTCGCGACGGCCCGGCCCGGTCGCCAGGTAGGGCACGAGATTCGGGTGGGCCGCCAGCGCGGCGCGGTGCGAGCGGGCCCACGCCGCCAGCGCGTCCTGCCAGTCGTCGCCGCGGTCGAACCCTGACGTGTCGATCTCCCCGGCGACCCGGCTCGCGACGGCGTCGAGCACGTCGTCCTTGGTGGGGTAGTGCTTGTACAGCGACGACGCCTGCACGCCGAGTTCGGCGGCCAGCTTGCGCATCGACATTTCGGCGAGGCCGTCGCGATCGATCAATTCCAATGCCGTGTCACGGATGAGTTCGCGGTTGAGCAGCGGTACGCGGGGCCTGCCCATCTGCTTCTCCCTTGAATTAGCGAACGTTGTTAGCTTATGGTGACAGCAACAAGCTAACACTGTTCACCACTTTTGAGGAGTTGTCTGTGAAACGCGAGGTCTACAGCGAAGAGCATGAGGATTACCGGGCCATGATCCGGGCCTTCGTCGAGGCCGAGGTCAGTCCGGTCTACGACGAGTGGTTCGAGAAGGGCCTGGTGCCGCGTGAGTTCTACTACAAGCTCGGCGAACTCGGCATCTTCGGCGCGGAAATCCCGGAGGAGTACGGCGGCGAGGGCCTGACCTCGTACAAGTTCCAGGCGATCCTCACCGAGGAACTCGCCCGCGCCGCGGTGTCGTTCGGTGGCTCCAGCGTGCACGTCGGCCTGTGTCTGCCCTACATCCGCGACATCGGCAACGAAGAGCAGAAGAAGCGCTGGTTCCCCGGCATGCTCAGCGGCGAGATCATGTTCGCCATCGCGATGACCGAGCCGGGCACCGGTTCCGACCTGGCCGGAATGCGCACCACCGCAAAGCTTTCCGAGGACGGCACGCACTACGTCCTCAACGGTTCCAAGACCTTCATCACCGGCGGTGTACACGCCGACCGCGTGATCGTCTGCGCGCGTACATCGGCCCCCAAGGAAGACGACCGCCGCTTCGGCATCTCGCTGCTGGTGGTCGACACCAAGCTGGAGGGCTACTCGGTCGGCCGCAAGCTCGACAAGCTGGGCCTGCGCTGCTCGGACACCGCCGAGCTCAACTTCACCGACGTCAAGGTCCCGGTCGAGGACATCCTCGGCGAGGCCGACCAGGGCTTCAACTACCTCGGCCAGAACCTGCCGCGCGAGCGGCTCGGCATCGCCGTCAGCGCATACGCGCAGGCCAAGGCCGCCGTCCGATTCGCCGTGCAGTACACCAAGGACCGCACCGTGTTCGGCAAGCCGGTCGCCTCGTTCCAGAACACCAAGTTCGAGCTCGCCGCCTGCCAGGCCGACGTCGACGCGATGGAAGCCGTCGTCGACCGTGCCATGGAAGCCCACGATCTCGACGAGCTGTCCGCCGCCGACGCCGCCAAGGCCAAGCTGTTCTGCACCGATGCGGCAGCGCGCGTGATCGACCGCTGCCTGCAATTGCACGGCGGCTACGGCTACATCAACGAGTACCCGATCGCCCGGCTGTATGCCGACAACCGCGTCGGCCGCATCTACGGCGGTACCAGTGAGGTCATGAAGATGATCATCGCCAAGGACATGGGCCTCTAAATCGACTGTCGCAGTGTGCGAAGGCGCCCGTCGGAGTAACTTCACTCTCGGGCGCCTTTCTGCATTTTCCGGCTCGGGTGAGGTGCCCGAATCGAGGGAACGACGTAAGTGGCAGCCCCACGACACCACGTGCACGTGTGCGACCACCCGCTCACGCGGGGTCAGGCGCGCCGACTCAGTCGGCGCTTCGCCGTCGCGGGAGTGCAGATCGAGCCCGGACGCCTGCAGGAGATCGCGGCGGGCGCCGCCACCGTCGGCGACGAGCACATCGACGTCGCGTTCGCCATGGTCGCCATCAGCTACGTCGAGGACCGCCGCATCGCAAAATTGACGCGCATTCGCCGCCGGATGGGCCGCTGGCTGCTGGTGGGTGCGATGATCGTGTTGAGTCTGTGTCTGCTCATCAGCCTGGCGATGGCCATGCTGACGCTGATGCAGCCCACGTTCACGGGGGTATGAGGAGTCGAGATCGAGAACGTACTGACGCGGTGGGCGATCGGGGTCATCGCCTTCGCGATGATCGTCGTCGCTGCCGTGTTGCCGTGGTACACCGCGCACAACGACCATGGCCACGGTTCCATGAGCGGCTGGGGGATCTGGGACATCACCGGGAACCTGGGCGCCGCGCTGCGGCCGCTGCCGTTCGCCGTGCTGATCGTGCTCGCTGCCGGCACGATGATCGTCGCTGCGATACGCGCCATGTTCGGCACCGCGCTGGCCGCGGCCATCGCGTGCTTCGTGGTCAGTCTGCTGCCGTTGATGACGGGTGGCGCGGTCGACCGGCGGCTGGCCGGAAGTGATTCTGTCGCAGTGGTTCTCGGTCAGGCGGTCACGCCGATGATCGCCATCGGCATCGTGGCCTGCGTGGTGACCTGGATCGGCTATGCGCGGTGTGTGCTGCGCGCGGCGCCGCGCGCCGAAGTCGAGGTCCAGCCGGTCTGACCGGCATTCCACTGATCGGGCGTTTGCCCTGTCCGGGCCCGTGCCCTGCGATTTACTTCGGCCATGGGTGCACAGGAACTGTTCGGTGGTGGGGTTTCGGTCATCACGGGTGCCGGCTCGGGGATCGGGGCCGGTCTGGCCCGGTATGCGGCCAAGCTCGGGATGACGACGGTGCTGGCCGACGTCGACGCCGCCGCGATCGCCGGCCTGCGTGACGAGTTGTCCGCGACGGGCGCAACCGCCGTCGACGCGGTGTGCGACGTACGCGATGCCGAGGCCGTGCAGGCCCTGGCCGACCGGGTCAACCGCGAGATCGGGCCCGTGCGCCTGCTGGTGAACAACGCCGGCATCGAGCAGTTCGGGTACCTGTGGGACACCCCGGTCGCCAACTGGGACCGCGTCATGGACATCAACGTCAACGGCGTCTTCCACGGTGTGCGGGCCTTCCTGCCCGCCATGCTGGCGTCGGGCGAACCGGCGTGGGTGTGGAACATGTCGTCCGTCGGCGGCGTGTCGACGGTGCAACTGCAGACGCCGTACATCGTCAGCAAGCACGCCGTGCTGGCGCTGACCGAGTGCTTGCGCGTCGAGGTCGAGCTCGCCGGGCACGACGACCACGTCAGCGTGCAGGCGGTGCTACCCGGACCGGTGCAGTCCAACATCTTCACGGCGGCCGGTGGGGTCGACGGCGGCAGCGGCAACGAGGCTTCTGAATCGGAGCGGGCCGCGATGCACCAGCTCTCCGCCATGGATCCGCTCACCGCGGCCGAGGCCATCTTCGACCAGTCGGCAGCCGGCGGCTTCTACCTGACCACGCATCCCGACGCCATCGCCGGCGCCATGGCCGAACGCGCCCGGGTCCTCAGCGAGCAGGCGATCCCCAAGCTGCGCACCCGCCGGTTCGCCACCAAGTGATTTGTGCACGATTTTCCGCGCTCACCGCGGATTTTCGTGCACAAATCACCCCAGAGAGGCGAGGAGTGCGGCCAGTCCGTACTCGAACACCGCGTCGTAGTCGGTGGGTGAGCGCAGGGCGTCGACGAGCTGCTGATCCGGCCAGTCGTCACCCCACAGCGACGGGTCCTCTTCCTCGTGCTCGCCGCTGCGGATCGCCGAAAACTGCATCAGCGCAGACGAAATCACGTGCACCTCGATGGACCGCAAGGCCAGTGCCGCGCGGTTGCCGGTGATGCCCAGCGCGGCCAGTTCGGCCGCGAGGGTCTGCTGCACCGATTGGAACAGTGACGGCGTCCGGTCGCGTTCGTGCGCGATCGCCATCAGGTGCTGGCGCTCGATGAGCGCGGTGCGCTGTGCGCGGGCCAGGGACGCGATGCGATCGGCCGGCGTATCGCCGGTGGCGGGCAGGCTCGCCATCACCTCGATCAGCCGGTCGATCAGGTGGTCGAACAGCTTGTCCCGGCCTCCGACATGCCAGTAGATGGACGTGACGGCGACGCCGAGGTGCTCGGACAGGCTGCGCATGGAGAAGCCCTCGACCCCGTCGCGTTCCAGCAGTGCCGCGGCGGTATCCAGAATGAGTTGCGCGTCAACAGGTTTCGACGGGCCATCCGACCCGCGCTGGGTTGCCTGAGCCATGACCACCTCCTTCGGGCTTGCCGACCACCTAATCACACCAGGGCTGCGTCCAGTCTCTGGATCTGCCGCCCATCACGGTGTAACACTGTTACAGTACTGCCGCTGACGGATGTTCGCGGGCAGCAACGAGGGAGCAGATGTGTTCGATCTGAAGATCACCGGTGGCACGGTCGTCGACGGCACCGGGGCCGACCGGTTCACCGCCGATGTCGCGATCAAGGACGGCAAGATCGTCGAGGTGCACCGCCGCGGTCCGAACGACCCTGTGCTGTCCGGTGATTCGGCCGAGACGATCGATGCCGGCGGCAAGATCGTCGCGCCCGGGTTCGTGGACATTCATACCCACTACGACGGCCAGGTGAGCTGGGACAGCGTCCTGGAGCCGTCGAGCAACCACGGGGTGACGACGGTGGTCGCGGGCAACTGCGGCGTCGGCTTCGCGCCGGTGCGCCCCGGTCAGGAGGAATGGCTGATCGCGCTCATGGAGGGTGTCGAGGACATCCCAGGCACGGCCCTGACCGAGGGCATCACGTGGGGCTGGGAGAGTTTCGGCGAGTACCTCGACGTCATCGGGCAGCGCGAGCTGGCCGTCGACATGGGCACCCAGATCGCGCACGGCGCGGTCCGCGCGTACGCCATGGGGGAGCGCGGCGCCCGCAACGAACCCGCCACCGCCGACGACATCAAGGCCATGGCGAAACTGGTGCAGGAAGCGATCGAGGCCGGCGCCCTGGGCTTTTCGTCGTCGCGCACGTTGGCGCACCGCGCCATGGACGGCGAACCCGTGCCCGGCACCTTCGCCGCCGAGGACGAGTTGTTCGCGCTGGGCCGGGCCACCGCGGCCGGCGGTGCGGCCGTGTTCGAGCTGGCCCCGCAGGGTGCGGCGGGCGAGGACATCATCGCGCCGCGCAAGGAACTCGAGTGGATGCGCCGCCTGGGCGAGGAGATCGACTGTGCCCTGAGCTTCGCGCTCATCCAGGTCGACGCCGACCCCAACCTGTGGCGGGAGCAGCTCGACCTGTCGGCCGCCGCGCACCAGGCGGGCAGCCGGCTGTTCCCGCAGGTGGCGGCGCGCCCGTTCGGCATGCTGCTGGGCTTCCCCGGCCACCACGCCTTCACCCACCGGCCGACCTACCGCCGGCTGGTCGCCGAATGCACGCGCGAGGAGCTCGCCGAGAAGCTGGCCGAGCCCGCGGTGCGGGCCGCCATCCTGGCGGAGGATGACCTGCCGATCGACCCCACGAAGTTGTTCGACGGCATGTTCATGCTGGCGCAGAATGCGGCAAATCGCCTGTACCACATCGGCGAACCGCCGGACTACGAGCCGACCGTCGAGCGCACTGTGGCAGCGATCGCGGAGCGCCGCGGTGTGGACCCGCTGGCCGCGATGTACGACCTGATGCTCGAAGCCGATGCCGGCGCCATGCTGATGTACCCGATGTTCAACTACTCGGACGGCAACCATGACGCCATCCGCGAGATGCTCACGCACCCGGCCGGGGTGCTCGGGCTGTCCGACGGCGGCGCGCACTGCAGCATGATCTGCGACGCGTCGTACCCGACGTTCCTGCTGACCCACTGGGTCCGGGACCGCCACCGCGGCGAGAAGCTGCCGCTGGAGTACGTCATCCGGAAGCAGTCACATGACACCGCTCAGCTGTACGGGATGTCCGACCGCGGCGTCATCGCCGTCGGCAAGAAGGCCGACGTCAACGTCATCGATCTGGACGCGCTGACGCTGCACGCACCCAAGATGGTGCACGACCTGCCCGCCGGTGGAAAACGCTTGGTGCAGGGGGCAAGTGGCTACGACGCGACGATCGTCAGCGGCACCGTGACCCGCCGGCACGGCATCGACACCGGCGCGCGGCCGGGCCGGCTGGTCCGCGGCATCCGCTAGGCAAAGGTCCGACACCAGTCCCGCTGCGGGATTGGAATCCTGATGATTTCAGGAGCATCGCGGCGCCTGTGGGGCGGTGCGGAGGCGGCAAGCGCGCACTGAAAAGTCGCGCCGAGGCGACCTGTCCGGGATGCCCCTCATTCGCCGCGAGGCGTGCCACGGGCGGACGCCGTCGACTTCCACCGGCTGTGAAACGCGTTGGTACTGAGCCGTTTTGATGTCCCGGTGCACGCTGCTCGGGTGTCGCCGGCGGCCATCGGCGATCCTGCTGGCCTGCCCATGGCTCGGCCATAGCGCCGGCCGAGCGTCCGCCTACCGGACGTGCCGACCACTCGGCCGACTATTCCCCGCCCTGGCGCTACCGCTGCCGCCATCTCCGCGATCTGCGCGCGGCTCGGCAGAGTGGTCGTATCCCGTCAGAAAGGCAGGTTGCGTGATGCCTGATTCGTCGAGCCGAATCCATCTGGCCGTGGCGCTGGACGGCGCCGGCTGGCACCCGGCCGCCTGGCGCGAACCCGATGCGCGACCCGCCGACCTGTTCGGCGCCGGCTACTGGACCGACCTGGTCCTCGATGCAGAACGTGGAGCGTTGGACTTCGTCACCATCGAGGATTCGTTGGCGATCCAGTCCGACGATCCCTTCGTGCCCGACCATCGCGTCGATCGGGTCCGCGGCCGGTTGGACGCGGTGCTGATCGCGGCGCGGGTCGCGCCACGTACCCGGCGGATCGGACTGGTACCGACGGCCGTCGTCACTCACACCGAGCCGTTCCACGTGTCGAAGTCCATCGCGACGCTCGACTACGTGAGCGCCGGCCGGGCCGGCGTGCGCGTCCAGATCGCCGGCCGCCCGGATGTCGCTGCGCACTTCGGGCGACGTGAGGCTGCGGCCCGGTCGCGGGCCGACGAGTACTTCGCCGAGACCGCCGATTACGTCGAGGTGCTGCGCCGGTTGTGGGACAGCTGGGAGGACGACGCAGAGATCCGCGATGCCGCCACCGGGCGCTTCATCGACCGGGACAAGCTGCACTACATCGACTTCAGCGGCCGCTGGTTCTCGGTCAAAGGTCCGTCCATCACGCCGCGCCCACCGCAGGGGCAGCCGATCGTCGCGGCGCTGGGCCACGGCCGCGCCGCCCACGAGTTGATCGCCGGCAGTGCGGACGTCGGGTTCGTCACCCCTGGCGATGCCGCACAGGCCGTAGCTGTCGTCCAGGAAATCCGTGGGCTGCAGCACGACGCGGGCCGCGGGTCCGAGCCGTTGCACATCTTCGGCGACGTGGTGGTGTTTCTAGACGACAGCGCGTCGGCGGCACAGGCCCGCAGGCGCCGGCTCGACGATCTCGCCGGTGCCGAGTACCGAAGCGATGCAGCAGTTTTCGCCGGAACCGCCGCACAATTGGCCTACCTGCTGACGGAGTGGCACGGCGCCGGGTTGACGGGATTTCGGCTGCGGCCGGCGGCCCTACCGCACGACCTGCTCCAGATCACCGAGCAACTGGTGCCCGAACTGCGGCGACGCGGAATCTTCCGCGACGAGTACGAAGCGGACACGTTACGTGGCCTGCTCGGGCTGTCGCATCCGGCCAACCGTTACGCAAGGAGCAGCCAATGAGCAAGCCAGTCAAGCAGATTCATCTCGCCGCGCACTTTCCGGGCGTCAACAACACCACGGTGTGGAGTGACCCCGCGGCCGGCAGCCACATCGAGTTCAGCTCCTTCGAGCACTTCGCGCGCACGGCCGAGCGCGGGAAATTCGATTTCCTGTTCCTGGCCGAGGGCTTGCGCCTGCGCGAACAGAACGGCCAGATCTACGACCTCGACGTCGTCGGGCGTCCGGACACCTTCACCGTGCTGGCCGCGCTGGCCGCGGTGACCGAGCGAATCGGGTTGACCGGCACCATCAATTCGACCTTCAACGAGCCCTACGAGGTGGCTCGGCAGTTCGCCTCGCTGGACCATCTCTCCGACGGCCGCGCGGCCTGGAACGTCGTCACATCGTGGGATGCGTTCACGGGCGAGAACTTTCGCCGTGGCGGGTTCCTGGCGGAGGACGAGCGCTACGAGCGGGCCAAGACATTCCTGCAGACGGCGCTGGAGTTGTTCGACTCGTGGCACGGCGACGAGATCGTGGCGGACAAGACGAGCGGCGTGTTCCTGTCCGATCCCGATGCCGGTGCGTTCGAGCACACGGACAGCCACTTCGACATCCACGGCCGGTTCAATGTGCCGCGCAGCCCGCAGGGGCGTCCGGTGATCTTTCAGGCGGGCGACTCGGACGAAGGTCGCGAGTTCGCGGCGTCCGCTGCGGACGCCATCTTCTCGCGGCACAGCACGCTGGAAGCCGGGCAGGCGTTCTACACCGACGTCAAGGGCAGGTTGGCGCGCTACGGGCGGCGCCATGACGAGTTGCTGATCCTCCCCGCCGCGACGTTCGTGATCGGCGACACCGATGACGAGGCGGCCGACCTCGCACACGAGGTCCGGCTCGCCCAGGTGTCCGGGCAGACGGCGATCAAGTTCCTCGAACAGCTCTGGAACCGCGACCTCTCCGATCATGACCCGGACGGGCCGCTGCCGGCGGTGGACCCGGTCGTGGGGGAGAACACCATCGCGCGAGGGCGGGCCAGTGTGCGCATGTTCCGGGACCCGCTCGCGATCGCCGCCGAGTGGCGGGCCAAAGCCGAGGCGCAGAACCTCACGACGCGCGAGCTGATCGTCGAAGTCACCGGGCGCCAGTCGTTCATCGGATCGCCCCAGACCATTGCGGCGACGATCGACCGATTCGTTCAGGCCGATGCCAGCGACGGATTCATCCTCGTCCCGCACATCACACCCGGCGGGCTCGACCCGTTCGTCGACCGGGTGGTGCCACTGCTCCAGGAGCGCGGGACGTACCGCACCGATTACACGGGCACCACGTTGCGCGACCACCTGGGACTGGCGCCGCTGCCGCGGTCGGCAGTGCGCACGAATGTCTCCGCAGAAGTGGCGTCGTAGCTCATGGCTACTCCACTGACCGTGCTCGATCTGGTGCCGATCTCGTCGGGTTCGACTGCACCGCAAGCGCTACGCAACAGTATCGACCTCGCCAAGCGCGCGGAGGCCCTGGGTTACACGCGCTTCTGGTTCGCCGAACATCACCTCAATCCCGGTATCGCCGGCACCTCACCGGCTGTGCTTCTCGCGCTGACCGCCGCGGAGACCTCCACGATCCGCCTGGGCTCGGGCGCGGTGCAGATGGGTCACCGAACCGCGGTTGCGACGGTCGAAGAGTTCGGTCTGCTCGACGCCCTGCACCCGGGCCGGTTCGATCTCGGCCTGGGACGCTCGGGCGGGAAGCCGCGGGAACCCAAGGTCCCGGTGGGTGCCGCGGTGGGCACCCCGAGCACCCGCAACGGGGCGCACGGGCTGCTGATCCCACCGAAGTTCGACCCGCGGCCGCTGTTGAATTCTCCGCGGTTCGCCCTCCAACGGGCGCTGCTGCAGCTGCCGGGCGCGCAGTCGCAGGACTACACCGACCAGATCAACGACATCCTGGCGTTCATCGCCGGGGTCTACCGCGACGCGGACGGCCTGGCGGCGCGGGTCGTCCCCGGGGAAGGCGCCGACCTTCAGATCTGGATCCTGGGCAGCAGCGGCGGGGAGAGCGCCGAAGTAGCCGGCACCAGAGGGCTGCGGTTCGCGAGCAACTACCACGTCGCACCGTCGTCGGTACTCGAGGCGACCGACGCCTACCGGGCCGCGTTCCGCCCATCGGCCGAACTCGACGCGCCCTACGTCGCCGTGTCGGCTGACGTCGTCGTCGCCGACGATGAGGCCACGGCGCGCGAACTCGCCACCGGATACGGCCTGTGGGTGCGTAGCATCCGCACCGCCGAAGGCGCCATCCCGTTTCCGACCCCGGCCGAGGCGCGGGCGCACAACTGGACGGCCGCCGAACGTGAACTCGTCGCGGACCGGGTTGACACCCAGTTCGTCGGGTCCGCCGCACAGGTCGCCGACAAGTTGGAACGGCTGCGCGACGCCACTGGGGCCGACGAGTTGATCATCACCACCATCGCCCATGACCACCGGGACCGGGTGCGTTCCTACGAGCTGTTGGCCGACGAGTGGTCCCGGCGGTGAACAGCTACAAATAGATGTGTAGCGGCGCAGCCTTTTTCAAGGGTGCGCTTAGGCTGGAACCATGACACCGGGTAGCGGCCTTTTCCAGATCGAGGACTGCGTCGACGACGCCGGGGCGGTGACGCTGCCACCCGGCGCGACGCTGATCGCCCTGATCGACGGGAACGTCGCGCATCTGCCCGACATGGTGGCGTACCGCTACCTGGACTACTCCGGTGCCGATGTGCGAACTTTCGAAGTGACGTGGTCCGAGCTCGGGGTGCGGCTGGCGGCCATCGCGGCCCGGGTGCAGGCGGTCATCGAGCGCGGTGACCGCGTTGCCATCATGGCGCCGCAGGGCCTCGACTATGTCGCCGGGTTCTTCGCGGCGATCAAGGCGGGCGGCATCGCGGTGCCGTTGTTCGCGCCCGAATTGCCAGGGCATGCCGAGCGTTTGGACATCGCGCTCCACGACGCGCGACCGGCGGCGATCCTGACGACTGCGGCGGCGCGGCCGGCCGTCACCGAATTCCTGTCCGCGCATCCGGACCTGGGTGCTCCGACGGTCATCGCCATCGATGAGGTGCCGGACGACGCGGGCGTTTCGTTCGAACCCGTCCACCTCGAGATCGACGACGTCTCGCACCTGCAGTACACCTCGGGCGCGACCCGCCCGCCCGTCGGCGTAGAGATCACCCATAAAGCGGTGGGCACCAACCTGATTCAGATGATCCTGTCCATCGACATGCTGGATCGCAACACACACGGCGTCAGCTGGCTGCCGCTGTATCACGACATGGGGCTGTCGATGATCGGCTTTCCCACGGTGTACGGCGGGCACTCGACGTTGATGTCGCCGACCGCGTTCATCCGCCGGCCGCTGCGGTGGATCCAGGCGTTGTCCGGGGGCTCGAAGGTCGGCCGAGTGGTCACTGCTGCACCGAATTTCGCCTACGAATGGGCCGCGCATCGTGGTGCGCCGAGCCCGGGCGACGACATCGACCTGGCGAATGTGGTGATGATCGTGGGCTCGGAGCCGGTCAGCATGGACGCCATCAAGAGCTTCAACTCGGTCTTCGAATCGTACGGACTCCCGAAGACGGCGATCAAGCCGTCCTACGGCATCGCCGAGGCGACACTTTTCGTATCCAACATCGCGCCCGACGCGGAGGCGACAGTGCGGTACTTCGACCGCGAGCAGCTCGCGTCCGGCGCGGCGGTGCCGGTGGCAGAGGACGCACCGGGTGCGGTGGCACAGGTGGCGTGCGGGCAGCCGGCGAGCAGTCTCTGGGTGGTGATGGCGGACCCGGCCACCGGAACCGAACAGCTCGACGGTCGAGTCGGCGAGATCTGGTTGCAGGGCAACAACATCGGCCGTGGTTACTGGGGGTTGCCCGAGGAGACCCGAGAGGTTTTCCATGCTCGGCTGCGCCGCACCTTGCCGCTGAACAGTCACGCCGACGGTTCCGATGTCGACGGATCCTGGTTGCGGACAGGCGATCTGGGCTTCTACCTCGACGGCGAATTGTATGTCACGGGTCGTCTGGCCGACGTGATCACGATCGGCGGTCAGAACCACTATCCGCAGCACATCGAGACGACAGCCGCCGATGCGTCGCCACTGGTGCGGCGCGGCTACGTGACGGCTTTCAGCGTGCCGGGGGATGGCGGCGACCAGCTCGTGATCATTGCCGAACGTGCGTCGGGCACGGCCCGCCATGATCCTCAGCCGGCGATCGAGTCGGTCCATGCGCTCGTTTCGGAGCGTCATGGCGTGACTGTCGCCGACGTCCGACTGCTGCCCGCCGGCGGTATCCCGCGGACCACCAGCGGCAAGCTGGCGCGCCGTGCCTGCAGGGCCGCCTATCTGGACGGCAGCCTGTAGTCCCCGTAGTTCCCACGAGTCGCTATGAAGAGGCTCATATTCGGGCGGCCGTCAGGCAACTCATCGTGCGAGTTTCGGCAAAATTTGGTCCACTGTTGACTCTCCAATATGAACACGATCATAATTCGACTCAATTGATCCGCCCGCCAGGAGTCGTCCAATGCCGCCCGACACCCGCCAGTCGATGGTGCTCGCTGCCGTCGAGCTGTTGCGTGAACGCGGCGTAGACGGCGTCACGCTCGACGACGTGCTGAGCCGCAGCGGCGCACCGCGGGGCTCGATCTACCATCATTTCCCCGCCGGGCGTGCGCAGATCATCGACGAGGCCGCGCAGCTCAGCGGTGATGCCATCTCGCGGCTCATCTCCAATGCCGCGCCTGGTGGGCCGGCCGCCATTGTCGATGCGTTCACCGCGTTCTGGCGAAAGCTGCTGCAGCAGAGCGATTTCGCTGCCGGGTGTCCGGTGGTGTCCATTGCCGTCAGTGCTGTGCCGGGCTCGGCGCTGGCCCAGCACGCCAATCAGATTTTCCGAACCTGGCATCAGTTGGTCACCGATTGCCTGGTGGCCGATGGCCTCGACACCGCAGTCGCCCGCAGGCTGGCCACCATGTCGCTCGGGGCCATCGAAGGTGCGATCACCATGTGCCGCGCCACGTCGAGCCTGCAGCCGCTCGATGATGTCAACGCCGAACTGAAGCTGTTGTTGGCAGCCCGGTCACTCTTTGCCGCCGACGCACGTACTCCTAAGGGAAGTTGACATCATGGAGTGGACCGGTGCGGTGTACGCCGACGCCCCGACCGTCGAGGTTTCTACGTGGATCGACGCACCCGTGGCCCGGGTGTGGGAGCTGGCGTCGGACATCACGGTGATGCCCGAGTGCAGCCCCGAGTTGCAGCGAGTCGAGTGGCTCGGGGACTGCGACGCACCTTGTCTCGGTGCCCGTTTCGTCGGCCATAACAGTCATCCCGCACTCGGGGACTGGTCGACGGAATCCGAGATCATCGAGTACGAACCCCAGCAGGTGATGGCCTGGGCCATCGGCGACGCCGGCAATCCGACCGCAACCTGGCGCCTGAGCCTGCGCCCCGAGGGCACCGGAACCCGGCTCGTGGAATGGGCTCAGATGGGGCCCGCGCCGTCGGGGTTGTCATTGGCGATCGCCCGGATGCCCGACAAGGAGCAGAAGATCGTCTTCAACCGGCTCCGCGAATTCGAGTCCGGCATGCAGCGGGTCCTGGAACACATCAAGCAGCGGGCGGAGAGCTGATGCGCGCGGCGACGACGGTCGAGGCCGCCAGCTTCGGAAACTGGAACCATCAAAGACTTTTCGTCTCCGAGGCCGAGAAGATGGGCCTGGATATCTGTTGGGTCGCCGAGGCATGGGGATCCGACGCTCCGTCGGCACTCGGTTACTACGCGGCATGCACCGAACGGATGTTGTTGGGTTCGGGCATCATTCAGCTCGGTACCCGCACGCCGGTGGCGATCGCGCAGGCCGCGATCACGCTGTCGAATCTGTCGGGCGGCCGCTTCCTGCTGGGCCTCGGCGCGTCGGGACCACAGGTCATCGAGGGACTGCACGGCGTACCGTTCGCCAAGCCGCTGGGCCGGATGCGCGAGACCATCGACATCATCCGCCAGGCCATCGCGGGCGACCGGGTTTCGTACGCAGGCAAGCAATTCCACATTCCGCTGCCGGGCGGCGATGTGAAGCCGATGCGGTTGTCGATGCGGGCGGAGCACGAAATCCCGCTGTACATCGGCAGTCTCACGCCCGCGATGCTGCGGCTGACCGGCGAGGTCGCCGACGGCTGGCTCGGCACCAGCTTTGTGCCCGAAGGTGCGGACGACGCGTACTTCGCCCATCTCGATGACGGCCTCGCCCGCTCCGGCCGCACGCGGGCCGACCTCGACATCTGCCAGGGCGCCGAGGTGTCGTTCGCGCGTGACGCGGCCCATCTCAAGACGCTGATCGACGCCCGGAAGTCCGAGTTGGCGTTCAGCCTCGGTGGAATGGGCTCGGCCTCAACAAACTTCTACAACCAGGCGTACAGCCGGCAGGGTTGGGGCGAGGTCGCGGCGGCGGTCCGTGAACGCTGGCAGTCCGGCGACCGCGACGGCGCGGCGGCGCTGATCACCGACGAGATGATCTTGGCCACCACGTTGATCGGCACGGCGGACATGGTGCGCGATCGCCTGCAGGTGTGGTGCGATGCCGGCGTCGACACCGTCCGGATCTACCCGGCGGGCGAGACGCTCGAGGAACGGTTCACCACACTCGGTGCCGCCATCGACCTGGTGCATTCCATCAACCGGTAGCCCGCCGCGGCAACTCGCCCCGCGCACTACGTGTAGGCGACGTGGACCTGGTGGATGTGCCCTTCGAACGGGAAGGGTGCGCGTTCCCGGTAATCCATCGACACCGGCGACCCGAGGCAGGTGCCGATATCGAGGCAGTCGTTCGCGGTGAACAGCAGTGGCGCACTGATCGGAACCGTGCCGGATGCCACCTCTGAGCCGTCAACGGCGACGGTGATGTCCAGCGGGCCGCCGGGACGTAGTTCCGCGTACTGGGTCGTCACCGTGATGGTGTGCCGGCCGGGCGCGATCGCGGCCTCGGACTGAATCTTGGTGCGCTGCAGGATGAACAGGTTGTACTCGTAGCGGACGTGCCCGTTCTCGAGGTAGCAGGTCAGGCCGCCGGCGCCACTGCCAAGGGCGTACAGCACGCCGGACGCGTTCTCCGGGACGTCGGCGTCGATGGTCACCACGTTGTTCTTGTTACCGAGTGCTGGGGCGCAGAACTCGGGCATACGGATCATGTCGCCGGAGAACTGCCACTCCCGGAACGGCGGCGCGATGCGCAATTCCGGGTGGTAGACGGGAACCCACAGGCCGCCACCGATCGGCAGCACGGCGTTCCGGGCCGCTTCGATGGCGAACATCTCCCGCATCTGCGCGAGCTTGTCCGGCAGCTGTTCGGCGAGATCCTGGGCCTGCGACCAGTCTTCGTCCAGGTTGTACAGCTCCCAGACATCGAGATCGGGTGTCCACGTCGCGATGCCCGGGGGTTGTCCCGGGACCCACGGCAACCGCGGCCCACGCGCCGACGCGATCCAGCCGTCGTGATAGATCGCCCGGCTGCCCATGATCTCGAAATATTGAGTCTTCTTGCCGCCCGGGGCGTTCCGGTCTACCAGGGTGCGGGCGAAGCTGGCGCCGGCCAGCGGCATCTGCGGTTCGCCATAGACGGTGCGCGGCGGTTCGATGCCGACCACCTCATAGATCGTCGGCACGATGTCGTTGCAGTGCAGGAAGTTGTCGCGCGGCACGGCGTCGGCGGCGATCTTCGCGGGCCAGCGCACCGCCAGCGGATTGCGCGTCCCGCCCAGATGCGACGCCAACAGCTTCATACCCTTGTACGGCGTGCTGCCGGCCCAGGCCCAACCTGCGTGGTACTGGTTGTCGACCAGGGGAGAGCCGAGGACGTCGAGTCCGCCGAGCTCATCGAGTGCGTCGATGTGCTGACGGACGGTCGTCGGAATGCCGTTCTGCGCCAACAGCTCCGAGATGGTGCCGTTCTGGCCTTCACCCGAGGAGCCGTTGTCACCCCAGATGTACAGGAACAGCGTGTTGTCGCCGTAACCGAGGGCATCGAGCTCGTCGGCGATCCGGCCGACCTGCACGTCGACGTGCTCGGCGTAGCCGGCGGCGACCTCCATCAGACGACGCTGGAACGGCTTCTCGTCCTCGGGAATGTCCTCCCACGCCGGCAGGGTCTCATCGCGTTCCGTGAGTTCGCAGTCCTGCGGGATCCAGCCCTTTTCCTTGGCACGCTCGAACACCCGCTGGCGGTAGGCATCCCAACCGTCGTCGAACTTGCCGGCGTATTTGTCCGCCCATTCCTTCATGATGTGGTGCGGGCCGTGCAGGCAGCCGCTCGCCCAGTACATGAAGAACGGCTTGTCGGCGTTGAAGGCCTTGTGCCGGCGCAGCCACGAGATCGCGTCGTCCGCCAGATCTTCGGACAGGTGATAGCCCTCTTCGGGAGTCTTCGTCGGGGCCACCACCGTGGTGTTGCGGACCAGATTCGGCTCGTACTGAGATGCCTCACCGGCGAGAAAGCCGTAGAAGTACTCGAAACCCAAACCCGTGGGCCAGTTTTCGAACGGGCCGGCCGCCGTGGTTTCCTCTGCCGGGGTGTTGTGCCACTTGCCGAAGGCCGACGTGGCATAACCGTATTGTTTGAGGACTTCGGCGACCGTGGCACTGGACCGCGGAATCTTCCCCGCATACCCGTCCCAGTCGTTGGCGAGTTCGGCGATCTGCCCGTTACCGATCTCGTGATGGTTGCGACCGGTCAGCAGCGAGGCGCGCGTCGGCGAACACATCGCGGTGGTGTGGAACCTGTTGTACGCGACACCCTCCGCGCACACCCGGTCGAGCGTCGCGGTGGTCACCTCACCGCCCAGGGTGGACGGCAGCCCAGGACCGGCGTCGTCGATCAGGACGATGACGATGTTGGGGGTGTCGTCGTGCAGTCGCTTGGGGACCGTGCGCGGCTGGTACGTCGATTCCTGCAGCGTCCGGCCGGCGATGCTGGCGGATGGAACCGGCGGGAATGGCAACACGCCACCGTTCGGCAGTACCGGCGCCACGACACTCGCGTCAGACAACTCGACCCCTCATTTCCCCAGATGACCGCAAAGGATGTTCGGATAGCTGGCGTCTACTGTGCCGTACTCCACTGACGGTCGCGTAAGCGGGGGAGGTCTGTGCCGTGACGGGTCAGCCCTGGTAGCCGTCCAGGAATCCGGTGAGCCCTGACGGGGTGTGCGGACCGATGGCGATCTGTTCGACGACGCCGATCCCGGTGCGTTCGCCCATGGTCGCCTTCACGATGTTCTGCAGGTGCAGCGACGTGAAGTCCGTCGGATCGAAATCGTCCAAACGGATTGATTCCCGGCCGATTTCGTACTGGCCGTGATTCGAGCCGTGTCCCCAGTGCGGGTGCCAGTATCCGATGCCACGCATCCGGAACGTGTAGAGCTTCTCCAGTTCGATGTGGGTCTTGCCCTCGATGGGATCGGTGAACCACAGATGGGCCCGCAGGATTTCGCGCCGTCCCGGCTCCCAGTCGAGTTCGTAGCCGATGTCGTAGCACTCGCGTACCCCGACCCGGCTGCACGGTGACGCACCTTCCGGCAACGGGTCCAGGATCGCGGCGGTCTCCAGCCAGCGGCGCCCGTCCTCGTGCTCGTGGAACGCGTAGTGGGTGAATCGGTCTCCGAAATGCAGTGGCGCCCAGAGCCAGAAGACCTGGAACGGCATGGGTTGGCGCAACACGGCGAGTTGTTCGCCGACCGGCCGGATACCCCAGGACCGATCCCGGGTCCCCGGCACGTCGCCCGACTTGACCGCGAGTTCTTCGCCGTCGACGGTGATCGTCCCCTCCCACGACCCCCATTGCGTGAGCCTCGTGTGGTCGGTCAGCACGATGCCTTCCGCGGTGCGGCGCTGCTGACGCGGTTCCTCGACGGCCACGGTGGTGGCTCGGAACGTCAGGTCGCAGGAGATGTGCTGCTCGTTGGCTTCGACGACATAGCGGATGGTTCGTAGCGGTTCGATGACCTCGATGCGGAAGGGTCCAATGGTCGCCGACCGGTCCAGGGGCATCGCGCCCGATACGAAAATCGAATGCTCGACACCGTCTTTCACCACGCTGAAGGCCGCGTCGATGATGCCGCGAACGGGGTAGTGCCCCATCGCCGCGCCGAAGTAGAAATCGCCGTCACGCTGGTGGCCGTTGAACCAGTAGCGGTCGTAGTGGTTGGGGTCGCCGCTGGCCGGTACGCCGACGGGGTCGGCCGAGGCGTGGATCGGGTAGTCGTCGAAGGGCGTCAGCACGGGGCCGTCACCGCGCCGGTTCGTTGATCTTCACCAGCATCTTTCCGATGTTCGCCCCGGTGAACAGGCCGTTCAGCGCGTCGATGCTGGATTCCAGTCCCTCGTAAACGGTTTCGCGATGCACCAGCAGGCCCTGCTGTTCCCAGCCGCTCAGCGCGGCGAATGCCTCGTCGAACCGCGCCCATTCCTCGAGCGCGATGAAGCCCTGCATCGTCGAGGCCGTGGAGAGCAGGTTCACATAGTTGGACGGACCGGGGTGGTCGCCGTTGAGGTACGTGGTGATGATGCCGCACATGACCACGCGGGCCCGGTGGGCGAGGTTGCCGAGCGCGGCATTGAGGATGTCGCCACCGACGTTGTCGAAGTAGACGTTGATGCCGCCCGGACATGCCGCCTTCAACGCCGCCGGGAAGTCGTCGGCCTTGTAGTCGACGCAGGCGTCGAAGCCGAACTCCTCGACCACCACGCGGCACTTCTCCGGACCGCCCGCGATCCCGACGACGCGCGCGCCCGCGATCTTGGCGATCTGCCCGGCCACCGATCCGGTGGCACCCGCCGCGGCCGAGACCACGACCGTCTCGCCGGGTTGTGGCTTTCCGACACCCGTCATGCCGAAGTAGGCGGTCGCTCCGGTGGGGCCGTAGATCGACATCACCGCGAGTGGGTCGGTGTAGCCGACCACCGGCGTGCTGAACAGGTCGTCGCGGATGATCGCGTAGTCCTGCAGGCCGGTCAGTGTGGTGACCAGATCGCCGACTTTGTAGGCGTCGCAACGCGATTCGACGACCTCGCCGATGCCGGCCACGCGCACCACCTCACCGAGCTCCAGCGCCGGGAGATAGCCGGGTTCGCCGTCCAGCCAGGTGCGGGCGGCGGCGTCGACGCCGACATAGGTCGTCCGCAGCAGTGCTTCGCCCTCGGCGGGGACCGGTGCAGGCACCGTCACCATCTCGGTGTCGTCGGGGGAGACCAGGCCGTTGGGGCGGCGCCGCAGCAGGATCTGACGGTTATCTCGGTTCATCGTGTCGTTTCTGTGGGTACCGGTGAGTTTTCATATTGATTATTAAAAGTCCTCTCGGTTATCGTCAACCCCGAATGTGGAAGTGGTCGCCAGGAGAGTCCGATGAGCGTCAACAACGCAGCGCCCCGGCGGGGAAGGCCGCCGCGCATCGACCAGAGTGCCATCGCCGCAGCGGTTTTGGAGATCGGCACCGAGAACGCCACCATGCGCCGGGTCGCCGAGCATCTCGGCATCAGCCTGCCGGGGCTCTACCACCACGTGAAAAACCAGCACGACCTGCTGCGCTTGGCCACCGTCAGTGCCCTGACGAACTCACCGCCGCCGCGGTACGCCGGCGAGCACTGGGCCACCTGGCTCCGTGACTACGCGTCCTACATCCGGACGGTGCTGGCCGCCGAACCCGCGTTGGTGGAGAAGTTCGTCAGTGGCGCGGTCGGCCACGACGTCGAGATGGAGTACACCGCGGAGGCGGTCGAAGCGCTTGCCGCGCAAGGCTTGTCGCCGAGCGACGCCCTTGCGGTGTGGGCGTCGGTGAGCACCATGGCGGTCGGCAGCGTGACCGAAGCCCATCGCGAATACCTGTACTCCGAGAGTGGGCAGCCCTGGCTGGCGCGGATCCTCGCGCTCACCGCGAAGCGTTCACCGTCGGAGTTCCCGACGTTGCGAGCCATCGCGAAATCGGGTGACGACCCGTTCGGTGACGAGGCCTTCCAGCATCGAATCACGTTGCTAATGACCGGTATTGCGACGCATTACGGGCTGCCGCCGGAACCGGCCTAGCGCCCGTCGAACAGGCCACAACGCCGAAACGGCACTCCGGCAGAGCAAGTTTCGTGAACTTGCCTGCGGGAGTGCCGTTTCGGCGGAAGGCGGATCAGCTGCGCGGGTACGTCGGGTATTCGATGCCCGACAGGAACTGCACGACGCGGACGACCTGGCACGAGTATCCGAACTCGTTGTCGTACCAGCAGTACAGGATCGCCTGGTCGCCATCGACGATGGCGGCGTTCGCGTCGATGATCGACGCCGCACGCGAACCGATGAAGTCGCTCGAAACGGCGTCGGTCGCCGCGGTGTAGTCGAGGTTGCGGCTCAGCGGGCCCGACAGCGACGTCTCGCGCAGGTGCGTGAGCACCTCGTCCTTCGTCGTCTCCTTCTTGAGCTGCAGGCTCAGGATGGCGATCGAGACGTCGGGCGTGGGAACGCGGATCGAGTTTCCCGTGATCTTGGCCTTGAGCTCCGGCAGGGCCTTGGCGACGGCCGACGCGGCACCGGTCTCGGTGATGGTCAGGTTCAGCGGCGCGGAACGGCCACGACGGTCGGCCTTGTGGTAGTTGTCCAGCAGGTTCTGGTCGTTGGTGAACGAGTGCACCGTCTCGACATGGCCCCGGATGATGCCGAACTTCTCGTCCATCGCCTTGAGCGGCGGCACGATCGCGTTGGTGGTGCACGACGCACACGAGAAGATCTGCTGGCTGACGTCCTGGCCGAGGTGGTTGACGCCGTGCACGATGTTCGGCACATCGCCCTTGCCCGGTGCGGTCAGCACAACCTTGGAGATGCCCGGACGCAGGTGCTGCTCGAGGCCCGCGCGATCGCGCCACTTGCCGGTGTTGTCGATGAGGATGGCGTCGTTGATGCCGTACTCGGTGTAGTCGACCTCAGAGGGGTCGTTGGCGTAGATGAACTTGACGACGTTGCCGTTGGCGATGAGGAGGTTGTTCTCCTTGTCGACCTTGATGGTGCCGTTGAAGTGGCCGTGCACCGAGTCGCGACGCAGCAGCGAAGCGCGCTTCTTCAGGTCGTCGGCGCCACCGCTGCGGACCACGACGGCGCGCAGATTCAGACCGTTGCCGCCGCCGGCCTTCTCGACCAGCAGTCGGGCCACGAGGCGACCGATCCGGCCGAAGCCGTAGAGCACCACGTCACGCGGGCCTTGCGGCTCGGCCTTGTTGTCACCGGTGACGTCGGACAGCGCGTCGGCGACGAAGTCGGCGACCGAGAGGCCACGCTCGTCGGCGCGGTAGGCGTGCACCAGCAGGCCGAGGTCGATCTTGGCCGGACCCAGGTCCAGGTTCGCCAGCGCCTCCAGGAACGGGAAGGTCTCGACCACCGACAGCTCTTCGCCGGCGATCTGCCGAGCGAAACGGTGGGTGCGCAGGATGCTGATCACCGACTTGTTCACCAGCGACCGGCTGTGCAGCAGGACGGTGACGCCGCGCGTGCGGTGCAAGGTGCCGACGATCGGAATCATCGCCTCCGCCAGGGCTTCCTGGGTGTTCCAATTGGCAAGTTCTGGTGTATTCAACTCATCTGTCCTACGGGTCGCTTGGCCGATCGCGCTGAGCAGCGCATTCATGTTAGCGATCGGCATTTCCGGTTCTGCAGGTCGTCCCGCTGGCAGGGCGCGTAGGGGTTGACAGGCCCGTCGGCACGTGCGCCGAACAGGCGCTCACCCAGGTGTTTCAGCGCGCGGCGGGCTGGATCCGCCGCAACACCGGCACCAAACCGGCGAGCGCCGCGATGTTCGCCACCACGATCAGCGCCATCGTGTAGCCGGGGGAGATGTCGTAGACGGCACCGAGCAGGCCGCCGGCGATCAGCAGTGCGACGCCCCGAAGCAGCGCCAGCCAGCCGAACGCGATGGCCCTGATGTTTGCCGGCACGAGCTCGGTCACCACCGATTTCACCGTGGAGTCGAGCACGCCGTTGACGACGCCCCAGACCGCGACGCCGATCCAGACGAGAGTGCGGTCCCCGGTGAACGCGATGGCCGAGCACGCGGCGGCGAGCGGCACCGCTAGCAGCACGATCGGTCCGCGCTTGTCGTACACGCGGCCCATCACCAGACCCGCCGCGCCGTCGACGGCCATCGCGATCGCGAACAGGACCGGCACCTGGGCATCGGTGAGCAGTCCGGTGCGTTGGGCGTGGAACGCGAGCAACGGGAACGAGGCGACGCCGCACGACAGCAGACCGATGGTGACGACGTACTGCCAGAACTGCACTGGCAGGCGTGGCTTGGGGGCGGCGGGCCGGGGTTCGTCTGTCGGGGTCGCGGGCGCGGCATGCACCTGCTCGTAGTCACGTGGGTCCGGAACCCGGAACCGGAGCCAGCCGAGGAGGACCAGTACCAGCACGCCAGGGACGATGAGCACGCCGAACGCCAGTCGGTAGTCGCCGGCGTGGGCGCTCAACACGGCCGCCAGCAGCAGCGGCCCGGCGATGGCGCCGGTCTGGTCGAGGGCCTGGTGCACGCCGAACGCGCTGCCGCGACCCGTGCTCGTCGACGCATGCGACAGCAGCGTGTCCTTCGCCGGAGAGCGCACCGCCTTGCCGAGACGCTCGGTGCCGTACAACAGCAGCGCCGGAACGAGAGAGCCGGTGACGCCGATCAACGGCACGCTCAGCACGGTCAGCGCGTAGCCGGTGATCGTCCACGTCCAGTAGTGCTGGGTGCGCGACACGGCATAGCCGGCGACGACGCGCAGTCCGTATCCGATGAATTCGCCTGCGCCGGCGACCAATCCGACGACAGCGGCGGACGCGCCAAGCGTCGCCAGATAGGGGCCGATGATGCTGCGGGCGCCTTCGTACACCATGTCGGCGAACAGGCTGACCACGCCGAAGACGAGGACGAAGTGCCAGGGCTTGAGTGGTCGGCCGGTCACGCACCGATTGTGCACGGGACCCGGCGGCGATACCTGGCACGTGTCGGACCCGTCTGGCATAATCGAACATATGTACGAACCAGTGGGGGTCGGGGCCGGCGGTGTGTCGGTCCACGATGCCTCCGTGGTCGATGCCATCGCGCACAGTGCCCGGGTGGAAGCGCGGGCCGCGAGCCTGCGCTTCGGTGCAATCGCCGACCTGGTCACGCTGCGTGTCGACGATCAGGGTGATCGGCAGTGGTGGGCCTGTGACGGCTGGGATGCCGCCACGGCAGAGGTGGGTGCGGCGTTGGGGATCGGGAAGCGCGAGGCGTCGGGGCAGATGGCCACGGCCCTGGCGTTACGGTTCCGCCTACCTCGGGTGGCGGCGGTGTTCGCCGACGGGAAGGTGTCGGCGGGGACGGTCGGCACGATCTGCTGGCGCACCCGGCTGGTGGAGGACCCCAACACGCTCGCTGTCATTGATGCCGCGTTGGCGGGGGCGTTGTGTGAGTGGGTGGGGTTGTCGCGCAAGAAGATTGAACGCAAGATCGACGGCTGGGTGCAGAAGTTCGATCCGGCTGCGGTGATCAAGGTGCGCTCGGCTGCCCGCCGCCGCGGGGTCGGGATCGGCAAACCGGACGATGAGACCGGGGTCGCGTCGATCTGGGGTGCACTATTGGCCACCGATGCCGAACTGCTGGATCGGGTGCTGACCGAGATGGCCCGGCAGGTGTGCGAGAACGATCCCCGCACCTTCGGGCAGCGCCGCGCCGACGCGCTCGGGGTGTTGGCGGCCCGCGGGGATCGGCTGGCGTGCCAGTGCGGCAATCCCGACTGCCCGGCCGCCGGGCAGGATGCCCGGGCCACCGCGGTGGTGATCCACGTGTTGACCGATTCGCTGCCGGTGCCGATGGCGGACCCGCTGCTCAGTGGGGACCCGGCCGCGCCGCTCGTACCGCCTGCACCTGCCCCGCCTGAGCCGGTGTTCACACCCGAGACTGCGCCCGAGCGTTTCTTCACAGCCGAACCTGAGCCCGCGCCGGCGGATGCCATAGCGCCCGTGCCCACGCCTGAGCCGGCACCGGCGGCCGACTCGCGGCCCGCCGAAGCCCCGGCGCCTCCCGTGTTCGAACCGACCGGCGACACCGCGCCCACGCCCGCGGCTGAGTCGACGCCCAGTCCCGCTCCGGTAGCCGGTGTCACTAAGCCCCCGGCGCCGGTGCGCACCCCGGTCGGTTATGTCCTCGGCGGCGGCGTAGTGCCACCGGCGGTGCTCGCGGACTTGGTGGCCCGCGGCGCCAAAGTCCGCACCGTCGCCTCAGCCACCGATCTGGACGCGGTGCCGCGCTACCGGCC
>NZ_JMLM01000014.1:0-197944 GCF_000686745.1 Mycobacterium sp. UNC410CL29Cvi84 | reverse complement strand
GGCGTATTCAAGGGATCGATGCAACACCCGTCTGATTGAGGAGTGTTGTGGGTTCCAATCTGGTGTTGCGGGCACGGATGCGGACGTTTTGGGTTCTTGTCCGGCAGGGGTTTAGTCCGGGGGATGCCGGGCTAGCCGTCGGTGTGTCAGAGGGCTGCGGGCAGCGATGGTTCCGTGACGCTGGTGGGGTGAAACCTTGTGATTACCAGCCTCATTCGTCGGGCCCTCGGCGGCGGCTGGCGTTAGAAGAACGCATCGAGATCCAGGTCGGTGTGCGTACCGGAGAGTCGTTGCGGTCGATCGCGCGGCGTCTGGGGCGGGCACCCTCGACGATCAAGCGTGAGGTCGACAACAACTGCGAGCTGCGTAACCGCTATGAGGGGCGCAAGTCGGGGTATCGGCGTAAACATGCGTTCGGGGCCCGCCAAGGCGGCCGCAGTGCCACTGTGCACTACCGGGCTCTGAGTGCGCACGATCGCAGCGCCGAGAGCGCCCGGCGTCCCAAGGCGGGCCGGTTGGCCCTCGATGACAGGCTCCGTAACGAGGTGCAGACTCGGTTGAAGCTGCGGCACAGCCCGCAGCAGATCGCTCGCCGGCTGCGCGAGGATTTCCCCGACGATCCGGAGATGTGGGTGTCACACGAGGCCATCTACCAGGCCATTTACGTGCAAGGACGGGGCTCGCTGCGCCGCGAGCTGCACCAGTGTTTGCGCACCGGGCGGGCAGTTCGCCGCTCCCAGAATGTTTCTGGGGAACGGCGCGGCCGTATCCGGGACATGGTCATGATCAGCGACCGTCCCGCCGCCTTCTCCGACCGCGCGGTGCCGGGGAGCTGGGAGGGTGATCTGATCATTGGCAGCACCGTTTCGGGGTCGGCGATCGGCACCCTGGTCGAGCGCAGCACTCGCTTCGTGATGCTGCTGCACCTGCCCGATAATCACGGCGCACTCGCGGTGCAGGAGGCCATTGTGGCCAAAATGGCTGAACTGCCCGAGCATCTGCGCCGCGCGTTGACCTGGGATCAGGGCAAAGAGATGGCCAACCATGCCACGATCGCCAAGGCCACCGGCCTAAGAATCTACTTCTGCGATCCGCATTCACCGTGGCAGCGTGGCACCAACGAGAACACTAACGGCTTACTGCGCCAGTATTTTCCGAAAGGCACCGACCTGTCGCTGCACGGCCCGGGCATCTTGGACAACGTCGCCGCCGAACTCAACGGCCGACCCCGCGCAACCCTGAACTGGAGAACACCCGCCGAAGCCCTCGACGAACTACTGTTGAATCCGCCAACTGTTGCATCGATCCCTTGAATACGCCGCGGTTGCTCCGCTCTGACTGCACATTCGTGTACGTGAATATGCTGGGCACTTGACAAGCAAATGCCTTGTGGGCGTTGACCGTGCGCGGGCGCATGCAAAGTGCGAGAAGCGAAGACCCAGGGCGCACGATCAACGTGTGGCCGACCGGGAAAGGTCGACTACGACCCGTCCTGCATCGCGGCCTGCCACAAGCCGCGGCCCAGCTCCGACAGCCGCAGCGCGAGCTTCTCGACGCGCGCCGGGAAGGGGCCCCGCGAGGCATCCTTGATGGCTTTGAGCACCATCGACTCCGCGCTGAGGATCTCGTAGTCGGCCTTCAGGTCGGGGTCCTCGGGGACGGTCTCGACCAGCCCGAGCGCCAGCAGGTGGCTGACGTACTGCGGCACCATCTGCGGCAGCGCGACGTTGGCGGTGCGGCCGATGAGGCACGCGTTCTCCAGCGTCGCGACGCTGCGGTTCCGCGGGTAGATGTTCACCAGCGGTGACGACTCGTTGTCGGACAGCGCGCCGATGATTCGGGCTTCGTCGGCAACCAGCTGATCGAGCAGCCGGTGATAGAGCTCGGTCTTCCCGTCGGCGGTGCTCTGGTCGAGGGCGCGGTCCAGCAGTCCGCCGAGCTTGCCGTGCAGGGACTCCTTGGCGGGCTGCTTCTGCGGGGCGGGCGCCGGCGAGCGCTCGGGGGCCATTTCGATGGCTTCGACGGTGGTCTTGGTCGCGATCGCGATCTGCTCGCCGCCCCAGGCGGCCAGCTTGAAACCGAACTTCGCGACGCCGAGGGCGCGGTTGGCCAGGCCGAGCGGGTCGAATCGCTTCGGGATCGCCAAACCACCGCGCGGCGTCGAGATCGCGATGGCGATCTCACCGATGGGCGTGGACAGCTTGATGCCGTGCCGTTCGAGGCCCTCGCGGTTCACCGGTAAGTCGTCGGTAACTTCCGGTTCTGGGTTGTCGGTTTCCTGGGACATTGCGGACCGATGGTACCGGCCTGCCGTTTGTTCTCGCCCCTTGTGTGGCAAACCCGACAGCTACCCCTGCCGGTACGCGGCGAGCCAGGGACCCAGCCGGCGCAGCGCTTCTTCGATGTCGGACTTCGGTCCGGCGAACGACAACCGTACGAACGATCCGCCGTGCTGGGTGTCGAAATCCACGCCCGGCGCGATCGCCAGACCGGTGTCGGTCAGCAACTTCTCGCAGAACGTCAGCGAGTCGGTGGAGTAGTCCGAAATGTCGGCGTAGACGTAGAACGCGCCGTCGGCGGGCGCCAGCTTGTCGAGCCCGACGTCGGCCAGCCCGGCGAGCAGCAGCGCGCGGTTCTCCGCGTAGTGGTGCACCAGGGCGTCGGCTTCGGCGATGGCCTCGGGCGTGAACGCCGCGACGGCCGCGTACTGCGGCAGTGTCGGCGGGCAGATGGAGAAATTGCCGGTCAGGCAATCGACGGCCCGGCGCAGCGGTTCGGGCACCAGCAGCCAGCCCAGCCGCCAGCCGGTCATGGCGAAGTACTTCGAAAAGCTGTTCACCACAATGGCATTGCGCGAGGTCTCCCAGGCGCAGCTGGTCGCGGGCGCGCCGTCATAGATGAGCCCGTGGTAGAGCTCGTCGCTGATCAGCTGCACGGAGTTGGCGTCGCACCAGGTGGCGATAGCCGCCAAATCCTCAGCGGGCAGGACCGTCCCCGTCGGGTTGTTCGGGCTGGCGATGATCAGCCCCTTCACCGGCGGGTCGAGCTGCTCCAGCATGGAAATGGTTGGGTGGAAACGGGTTTCGGGACCACACGGCACCTCGACGACCTCGCAACCCAAGGCCGACAGGATGTTTCGGTAACAGGGATAGCCGGGGCTGGCCACCGCGACGCGGTCGCCGACGTCGAAGCAGGACAAGAACGCGAGCAGGAATCCGCCGGTGGATCCGGTGGTGATGACGACGGCGTCTGGCTCCACCTCGACGCCGTACCGGTCGAGGTAGGACTTCGCGATGGCCTCACGCAGCTCGGGAATGCCCAGCGCGACGGTGTATCCGAGGTTGTCATTGGCGAGCGCCTCGGCAGCGGCCGCCCGGATGGGCGCCGGTGCCTGCGCGGCGGGTTGTCCCGCCGACAGGTTCACCAGGTCGCCGTGGCTGCGCTGCCGCTCGGCCGCGGCCAGCCACACGTCCATGACATAGAACGGTGGAATGCCTGCGCGCAGCGCCACGGGGTTGGTCACCTGAGTCAGGCTAGAACACCCGGCGGCAATACCGGCCGGCCGGTGGCGGCAGGCACAATCGTCGGATGGTCCAGGTTGCGGTGGGTGTCGGCCCCGTCAGTGCCGATGATGTAGTGCGGGTGGCCCGTGACGGCGCGGAAGTGATGGTCGCCGATGATGCGGTGGCCGCCATGGCGGCCAGTCGGGCCCACATCGAGGCGCTCGCGGGGAATCCCACCCCGGCGTACGGAATCTCCACCGGCTTCGGTGCGCTGGCCACCCGCCATATTCCCCATGAGCTGCGAACGAAGCTGCAGCGCAGCCTGATTCGCTCGCACGCGGCGGGGTCGGGCCCTGAGATCGAACGCGAGGTCATCCGGGCGATGATGCTGCTCAGGCTGTCGACGCTGGCGACGGGTCGCACCGGGGTCCGACCGCAGGTCGCCCAGGCCTACGCCGGACTGCTGTCGGCTGGACTGACGCCGGTTGTCTACGAATACGGCAGCCTCGGCTGTTCGGGGGATCTCGCGCCGCTGTCGCACGTCGCGCTCGCGGTCATGGGTGAAGGCCAGGTCCGCACCGCCGACGGCGCCCTCTTACCGGCCGTCGACGCGCTGCGCGAGCATGGGCTGGAGCCGGTCACCTTCGCCGAGAAGGAAGGCCTGGCGCTCATCAACGGGACCGACGGAATGCTCGGCCAGCTGGTGCTGGCGCTGGCCGATCTCGATCGGCTGCTGGCACTCGCCGACATTGCTGCGGCGATGAGCGTGGAGGGCCTGCTCGGTACCGACCGGGTCTTCGCGGCGCATCTTCAGGCCTTGCGGCCCCAGCTCGGGCAGGCCGTCGCCGCCGCGAACATGACGCGGGTGCTGGCCGGATCACCCATCGTCGCCAGCCACAGCGGACCCGACTGCGCGCTGGTGCAGGATGCCTACTCGCTGCGCTGCGCACCCCAGGTTGCCGGCGCCGTTCGCGACACGGTGACGCACGCCCGTACGGTCGCCGACCGGGAATTGGCCGGCATCGTCGACAACCCCGTCATCACCGATGCCGGGACCGTCGAGTCCAACGGCAACTTCCACGGCGCCCCGGTCGCGTATGTGCTGGACTTCCTCGCGATCGCCGTAGCCGACCTGGCCAGCATCAGCGAACGGCGCACCGACCGCTTCCTCGACGCGGCCCGCAGCCGTGGCCTCAACCCGTTCCTGGCCGACGATCCCGGTGTCGACAGCGGTCACATGATCGCGCAGTACACGCAGGCCGCCATCGTCTCCGAACTCAAGCGCCTGGCACAGCCTGCGAGCGTCGACTCGATCCCATCGTCGGCGATGCAGGAGGACCACGTCTCCATGGGCTGGTCGGCGGCCCGCAAGCTGCGTAAGGCCATCGACGGGCTCACCCGGGTCCTGGCGATCGAAGTGCTCACCGCCGCACGGGGAATCGAGATGCGGGCACCGCTGCGTCCGGCGCCGGGTACGGCGGCGGTGATCGCCGCCGTGCGGGACCGGGTCCCCGGCCCCGGCCCGGATCGCTACCTGGCGCCCGAGATCGAAGCGGTCGTCGAATTGGCCAGGGACGGGGCGCTCGTGGCTGCGGCCGAGGCGGTCATCGGCCGCCTCAGCTGACCGATTCGGGGACGAGGCGGCCGAGATCGTCCAGCAAGTCCTGGGCCGCGGCGAGGTCACCACGCAGGTCTCGGTCCGTGTCGTCCCAGGGCAGATCGGCCGCCAGGGTGATCGCCTGTCCGGCGACACCCGTGAAGCTGTGGTGCAGACCGCGCTGCCGCAACAGGCGCACGGCGCCGACCAGCTCGCAGCACAACAACACCCGGTATGCGGCGACCGACCGTTCCAGCTGAAGCGCGCTCTGCGAGGCGAACGTGGCGTCCTCCTCCATGCCCCGCGACAGCACGAGCGTCCCGACGGACGCAGGTTGTGCGGCGGCCCGGATCTCGGCGATCGCCCCGGCGGCCACGTACTCGACCATCATGAGTCCGGATGAGCCGTCTTCGGCCTCTGCCAGAAAGGCGTTGCGGCCGTTGGTCTCCGGGTCGTTCAGCATCCGGATTCGGGAGTGGGTGATCGGCGCGGTCAGCGCCAGAGCCAGCGTGGTGCCGTCGAGTTCCAGGGACAGCGCAGCCTGGTAGAAGGCGCCGTGATGCACCACCTGATCCCCGTCGACATCGAACAGCGGATTCTCCTGTGCCGTGTTGAGCGTCCGCTCGAGCTGTGCGACAAGGGAATTCAGTGTCGCGACAACGCTGGCCTGGGAGACGGGGTAGACCCGCAGGCCATACGGATCCTGGATACGCGCCGGACGGTGATCGGGGTGCCCCGCGCCGGTGAACAACGACCGCAGGCGGGCGGCCAGCGCATCGACTTCCGGTGCCGCGGCCGCGCGCGCGGCCGCCGCGGCGAATGCAGACGGATTACCGTCCAGCGCAAGGAAACTCAGCATGTAGATGACGCTCGATGCGCGTTCCAGCCGGATCAGTTCGTCGGCGGCCAGGCAGCTGCGGCCGACGGTCAGCGCGCTGCTACTCATGAACGGTAGTGCGCTGTCTGCGCCCCACCGCGACATCGGTGTCAGTGGGCGGCTGGCCGGGCGTTCGCCCATCAACGTGAGGGCGGTGCCGGCCAGTGCTGCCAGGTCGCCGGTGCCGATCGACGCGTAGTGCCGCAGTTCGGGCAGGGCATCGTCGTTGAGCATGCGCTCGAGGCCGCCCAGGATGCGCGGATCCAGGCCCGCGCCCGGGACACACAGTTGGATCAGCCGCACGGCCAGCATGGCGCGCACCGTGCGGTCGTCGAGCGGATCACCCGCATCGGCGGCGTGGCTGCGCAACAGGCGCAGTCCGTAGTCGTCATCATCCGGTGCCACCGGCGTGCTGCGATTCGCGCCGACTCCGGTGGTGCGGCCGTAGGTGGCGAACCGCGCGCTCAGGTCGGCCGCCTGCCGGTGTGCCCCGGTCACCCCGTCGAGCACGGCCGGTGCCACGCAGACCTGATCGCGACGGTCCGCGAGCGTCACGACGTCGCCAATCGTGCCCGCTCCGGTCAGCTCAATCATGTAATTCTCCTCGTTCTCTACCGCAGGCGCGCGATCGGTCCTATCATCGCCGAAAGCCATATCTTGCCGCTAGATGGAAAGTGAATTTTACTTAGTGGCAACGCTGAGTGCGTTGGTCGAAACGTTGAGCTCCTACATTTCGTCGTCAAGGAGAGGAGGTCGCAGTGGCGGAAGCGTCCACTCGGACCGTCGAACGGGCACTGGCACTACTCGCGACGGTCTGCGAGTCCGGTGCGACGAACCTCGTCGACAGCGCACGGGAATGTGAACTCGCGCCGAGCACGGCGTTGCGGTTGTTGCGGACGCTCGAAACAACCGGCTTCGTCAGCCGGGACGAGTCCGGCACCTACCGGCCCGGTGGGCGGATCATCCAGCTCGGCGCACAGGCCCTGAGCAACGAGTTCCTGATCGATCTCGCCGAACCGGCCATGGACGCGCTGGTTGCCGAAACTGGCGAGTCCGCCTATCTGTCGGTCCGAGGACACGGCCAAACGGCGCTCTATCTCAACATCGTCGAGGGCACGCATTCGGTTCGGCACGCCAACTGGGTGGGTCGGACCGTACCCCTGGACGCCTCGGCAGCCGGGCACGCGTTGCGCGGTGACATCCCCGCCGAGGGGTATGTCGTGGTGGAACGCGGCGTGGAAGCCGATGTCACCGCCATCGCCTCTCCTGTGCGCTCGGAGGCTCGCATCGTCGGGGCGCTCAGCCTCGTCGTACCGAGCTATCGGCTCACCGCGCCCGAAACGGCGCGGTACGGCCAAATGCTGGTCTCGGCCGCCGCGGACGTCTCCGCCCGGCTGAGCGGACCCACGAAACAAGGCTCGCCGGAAAGAAAGTCATGATCACATTCGACACCGTCTCCAAGGTGTATCCCGACGGCACGGTCGCCGTCGACAACCTGACGCTCACCGCTCCGGGCGGCAAGATCACCGCGTTGGTCGGCCCGTCAGGATGCGGGAAGACGACCTCCATGCGGTTGATCAACCGGCTCATCGAACCCACCTCGGGCACCATCGAACTCGACGGTGTCGACACCCAGTCGCTGGACCGGGTGGCGTTGCGGCGCAAGATCGGTTACGTCATCCAGAACGCCGGTCTCTTTCCGCACCGCACGGTGGTCGACAACGTCGCCGCACTGCCCCGGCTGCTCGGTGGTAGCAAGAAGGAAACACGTTCGGCGGCAATGGAACTGCTGGAGCGCGTCGGCCTCGACGCCAAGTTCGCCCGCCGCTATCCGTGGCAATTGTCCGGCGGGCAGCAACAGCGGGTCGGGGTGGCCCGCGCGCTGGCGACCGACCCGCCCTTCCTGCTCATGGACGAGCCGTTCAGCGCCGTGGATCCGATCGTCCGCAACCAGTTGCAGGACGAATTCCTGCGCCTGCAGGCCGATATCTCCAAGACCATCGTGATGGTCACCCACGACATCGATGAAGCGCTCAAGCTGGGCGATCAGGTAGTGGTGCTTCGGGAAGGCGGCACCCTCGCGCAGGCGGCGACGCCGGCCGAACTGCTGGCGGCACCCCACGACGCCTTCGTCGCAGACTTCGTCGGCTCGGCACGCGGCTACCGGGCTCTCGGCTTCCACACCGGCGACGACCGGCTGCCGTTGCATCGGGAGCCGACGATCACTGTGGGGCAATCGGTCTCGGCGATCCAGTCCGGCTCGGGGCGGTGGGTGCTCGCGGTCGATGCGCACGGGTCCCCGCTCGGCTGGGTCGACACCACGACGCTGTCCGGCGACACGGTGCTCGACGGCGACATCACACTGTGTACCACCGCCCGCCGCGGCGACCCGCTGCGCGAGCTGCTCAACGCCGCGCTGTCCAGCCCGAGTGGGCGGGGTGTGATCACCGACGAATCGGGTGTGCTCCTCGGCACCGCGACCGACCACGACATCATCGACGCGATCCGACGGGCCAAGGAATCACAGGCGGTCTCGGCATGAACTGGATCTCGTCGAACGTCGACCGCATCGTCTCGCTGACCGTTAGCCACACCTGGCTCACTCTGGTCCCGACCGTCATCGGGCTGGCGCTGGCTCTGCCGCTGGGGTGGTGGGCGCACCGCTCCGGTCGCGGGTACGCCGCCATCGTCGGTACCGCCGGTCTGCTCTACACCATCCCGTCGCTGGCCCTGTTCATCATCCTGCCGGTGATCCTCGGCACCAGGATCCTTGATCCGGTGAATATCGTTGTCGCACTGACGCTGTACACCCTGGCGTTGTTGGTGCGCGTCGTCGCCGACGGTCTCGGTTCGGTACCGCACGACACTGTGGCCGCCGCCGAGGCGATGGGCTACCGCGGTTGGCAGCGCCTACTGCTCGTAGAACTTCCCGTCGCGGTGCCGGTGATCGCCGCGGGCCTGCGCGTCGCGGTGGTGTCCAACGTCAGCATCGTCACCATGGCCGCCCTGCTGGGCATTCCTCAGCTCGGATCGCTTTTCACACAAGGCTTTCAGCTGCGGCTGTACGTTCCGCTGATCACCGGCGTGGTCCTGTGTGCGGTGCTCGCGATCATCTTCGACGGGCTGATCATCTGGCTGAACAAGCTGCTCACCCCATGGCGGCAGCGGACGGTGACGTCATGAACATCGTCGGCTGGTTCACCGACCCGGCCAATTGGTCCGGCTCGGGCGGCATCCCCGTGCAGGTCGGGTACCACCTGCTCTACTCCGGCATCGCACTGCTGGCCGCACTTGCGATCGCGGTCCCGCTCGGGATCGTGATCGGGTACACCGGCCGTGGCGAGGCGGTGGTCGCTGGATTTGCAAATGCGCTGCGCGCCTTGCCATCCCTCGGTCTGCTCGTGCTGCTGTTCCTGATCATCTCACCGGTGGTGGCCGGCAAGTTGGTGTACATCCTGCCCACCATCGTCGTGCTGGTGCTGCTGGCCGTGCCACCCATCCTCACCGGCACCTACGCCGGCATCCAGAGCGCCGATCCGCACGCGGTGGACGCGGCGCGCGGCATGGGGTTCACCAGAACCCAGATCCTGCTGCGTGTGCAGCTGCCGTGTGCGTTGCCGCTGCTGGTGTCCGGCGTCAGAAGCGCCACACTGCAGATCGTTTCGACGGCCACCATCGCTGCGTACCTCGGTCTGCAGGGCCTCGGCCGGTTCATCCTGGACGGCCGGGCAACAGCAAGTTTCAGCGAAATGGCCGGCGGCGCAATCCTGGTCGCCCTCCTCGCCATCGTGCTCGAGTTCACCTTCGCCTGGATCGGCAGGCTCATCGTGTCTCCCGGCCTGCGCCGGGCCGCAAGCAAATCCGCCTCACCCATCGAAACCTCAGTAACCACCTTCACCTTGGAGAAAGCACCATGAAGAAGCGCAGCATCCTCTCGATCGTCGCCGCCACTGCCGTGTTCGCGCTCAGCGCGTGTGGCGGAGGTGGGGGAGACCCGCTCTCCGGCGGCGGGAGCGACAAGGGCTCCGCGGGATCGCAGATCATCATCGGATCCGCCGACTTCACCGAAAGCCAGCTCGTCGCCAGCATCTACTCGCAGGCGTTGCAGGCCAAGGGCGTCAGCGTCAAGGAGCAGTTCAACATCGGCAGCCGAGAGGTCTACCTCCAGGCCTTGAAGGACGGGTCGATCGACTTGGTTCCCGAATACACCGGAGCGTTGCTGAGCCATCTCGACCCCAAGTCGACCGCCGCGACGCAGGATGCGGTGACCACCGAACTCAAGGGCAAGCTCCCCGCCGGGATCGCCATGCTGACCCCGTCGGCCGCCGAGGACAAGGACGTCGTCGCGGTCACCCAGGCGACGGCCGACAAGTACAAGCTCAAGACCATCTCCGACCTGGGCCTGGTTGCTGGGGAACTGGTGCTGGGCGGCCCGGCGGAATGGAAGACCCGCCAGCAGGGTGTGGTCGGCCTGCGCGACGTGTACGGACTCAACTTCAAGGACTTCGTCAGCCTCGACGCAGGCGGAACACTGACGATGACAGCTCTCACCAATGGTCAGATCCAAGCGGGCGACCTGTTCAGCACCGACCCGGGCCTGAAGGCGAATCATCTTGTGGCCCTGGAGGACAACAAGAATCTGTTCGCGGCGGAGAATGTGGTGCCACTGATCAAGGCCGGCAAGCAGAACGACACCGTCACCAAGACCCTCGACGCGGTGTCGGCGAAACTCACCACAGACGACCTGATCTCGATGAACGCCCAGGCCGCCACCGGCGCCAACCTCGCTGATATCGCCAAGAAGTGGCTGGCGAGCGCCGGCATCGGCGGACAGTGAACGACTCTCTCGGCAAAGGATCTGCATTCTCATGACCAATTCGGTGACCACCGGCCCACGTCCCGTCCGCGCCCCCCGCGGTTCTGAAATCTCTTGTCGCGGTTGGCAACAGGAAGCTGCCCTGCGCATGCTGATGAACAATCTCGATCCTGAGGTGGCCGAGCATCCAGAGGACCTCGTCGTCTACGGCGGCACGGGCCGCGCGGCCCGGAACTGGGAGGCCTTCGATGCGATCGTCCGCACGCTGCGGTCGCTGGCCGACGACGAGACGCTGCTCATCCAATCGGGGAAACCGGTCGGCGTCTTCCGGACCAACGTCTGGTCGCCTCGTGTGCTGCTGGCGAATTCGAACCTGGTCGGCGACTGGGCCACCTGGGAGCAGTTTCGCAAGCTGGAAGCCGAAGGGCTGATGATGTACGGCCAGATGACGGCCGGCTCCTGGATCTACATCGGCACCCAGGGCATCCTGCAGGGCACGTTCGAGACCTTCGGTGCGGTGGCGCGCAAACGATTCGGCGGCACCCTGGCCGGCACCATCACCCTGACGGCCGGCGTGGGCGGCATGGGCGGGGCACAGCCACTCGCGGTCACCATGAACGAGGGCGTCGCGATCTGCGTGGACTGCGACGAGAGCCGCATCGACCGGCGCATCGCACACCGCTACCTGGACACCAAGGCCACTGACATCGACGAAGCCCTGGCGATGGCGATCGAAGCGCGGGATGCCAAGCGGCCGTTGTCGATCGGGCTCGTCGGCAATGCGGCGGCGGTGTTCCCCGAACTCCTGGAACGTGAAGCCCCGATCGATATCGTCACCGACCAGACCTCGGCCCACGACCCGTTGTCCTACCTGCCGTTGGGCGTCGATTTCGAGGACATGAAGAAGATGGCGGACAAGGATCCCGCGTACTTCACCGAGCAGGCCGAGTTGTCCATGGCCAAGCACGTCGCCGCCATGGTCGGCTTCATGGACCGTGGCGCCGAGGTGTTCGATTACGGCAACTCGATCCGGGACGAGGCGCGCAAGGCCGGCTACGACCGCGCTTTCGCTTTCCCGGGATTCGTGCCGGCGTACATTCGCCCGCAGTTCGAGGAGGGCCTGGGACCGTTCCGCTGGGCCGCTCTGTCGGGAGACCCCGCCGATATCGCCGCGACGGACCGGGCGATCCTGGAGCTGTTCCCCGACAACGACCATCTGCGGCGCTGGATCACCATGGCCGGTGAGAAGGTCGCGTTCGAGGGCCTGCCCGCACGCATCTGCTGGCTCGGATACGGCGAGCGGCACCGGGCCGGCCTGCGGTTCAACGAGATGGTCGCCTCCGGTGAGCTCTCGGCGCCGCTGGTGATCGGCCGTGACCATCTGGATTCGGGATCGGTCGCATCGCCCTACCGCGAGACCGAGTCAATGCTCGACGGTTCCGATGCGATCGCCGACTGGCCGTTGCTCAACGCATTGGTCAACACCGCGTCCGGCGCGTCCTGGGTGTCCATCCATCACGGCGGTGGCGTGGGTATCGGGCGCTCGATTCACGCCGGCCAGGTGTGCGTGGCCGACGGCACCGAACTGGCGGCACAGAAGCTCGAGCGGGTGCTGACCAACGACCCGGGCATGGGTGTCATCAGGCACGTGGACGCCGGCTACGAGCATGCCGCCGACGTGGCACGCGAACGGGGCGTGCGGATCCCGATGTGGGAGAACGCGTGACATCGCCCGGCACGTCGTTCGACAAGTTGTGGCCGACCATCCTCGACGTCGGCCGCAACCCGGCCAACGGCGGATATCGCCGGTTCGCGTGGACCGACGCCGATCTGACCCTGCGCGAGTGGTTCGTCGGCGAGGCCGAGCGGCGTGGCATGGACGTCGAGGTCGATCGCAACGGCAATCTGTGGGCCTGGTGGCTGCCGCCGGGCTGGTCCGGTGATCCGCGCGACGCGTTCGTGACCGGTTCGCATCTGGACTCGGTGCCCGACGGTGGCGCCTTCGACGGGCCGCTCGGTATCGTCTCGGCCTTCGCCGCGATCGATATCGTGCGGGAGCGCGGTGTGGTGCCCGCCATCCCGGTCGGGGTGGCGGTGTTCTCGGATGAGGAAGGCGCACGGTTCGGGGTGGCCTGCGTGGGCTCGCAGCTGTCGACCGGTGCGCTGAGTGCCGACCGGGCGTGCGGGCTGCGCGACATCGACGGAATCACGTTGGCGGAGGCCCTCATTCGCGCCGGGCGCGATCCCGGGCACCTGGGCCCGGATCCGCACCTGGCCGCGCGGGTCGGCGTGTTCGTCGAGTTGCACGTGGAACAGGGCCGGGCGCTCGATCTGGTCGACGCCCCCATCGCGGTCGCTTCATCGATCTGGCCGCACGGCCGCTGGGAGTTCACGTTCGACGGTGAGGCCAACCATGCCGGTGCCACACGTCTGGTCGATCGCCGTGACCCCATGTTGGCCTTCGCGTCCTCGGTGCACACCGCGCGTGCGCAGGCCGCCGCACATCAGGCGGTGGCCACGTTCGGCAAGGTGATCGTGGCCCCCAACGGAGCCAACGCGATACCGTCGCAGATTCGGGCATGGTTGGACGCCCGCGCCGCGGACGAGGTCACCCTCGGCGCACTGGTCGATGCCATCTCCGCGGAAGCACGGCGGCACGCCGAACACGAGTCGGTGACCCTCGACGTCATCGCCGAATCGATCACACCGATCGTCGAATTCCCGCAAGGCCCGCGCAGCCGGCTGACCAAGGCCCTGCGCCACCTGGGGGACATCCCGGTACTGCCCACGGCGGCCGGCCACGACGCCGGCATCCTCGCGGCTCAGGTGCCGACGGCGATGCTGTTCGTCCGCAACCCGACGGGGGTGTCGCACTCGCCTGTCGAGCACGCGGAACCCGCCGACTGCAACCGCGGTGCGGTTGCTCTTGCCGACGTGATGGCCGAGTGGGTTTCGCGGTGACGGTCACCTGGTGGTGTGAGCACGCCTGGCTCGGCGACACGGTGCAGGCGGGCGTGCTGATCACCGTCGACGACGGCCGAATCACCTCGATCGTGGCGGGTGCGCCGGCCACCGGCGCGTCGAACCGCTTGTCCGGCTTGGTGATCCCCGGTATGGCGAACGCTCATTCGCATGCCTTCCACCGTGCACTGCGTGGGCGCACCCAGCGTGATCGGGGATCGTTCTGGACGTGGCGTGACCTCATGTACCGGGTGGCCGACCGCTTGGATCCGGATCGCTACCGCGCCTTGGCCCGCGCCGTGTACGCCGAGATGGCGCTGGCCGGTATCACCTCCGTCGGGGAGTTCCACTACCTGCATCATGACACCGGCGGCCGTCCCTATTCGGACCCGAATGCGATGGGACATGCGCTGATCGAGGCCGCGGCCGACGCGGGGCCGCGGCTGACGCTGCTCGACACCTGCTATCTGAGTTCCGCACCGGACGGCGCGGCGCTGCAGGACGGGCCGCAACAGCGATTCGGGGACGGCAGTGGGGCCGGCTGGGCCGAACGCGCCGAAATCCTGCGTGACCAAACACGTTCCAGGCCCGGCGTTCTCGTCGGCGCCGCACTGCATTCCGTACGTGGCGTCCCCGTCGACCAGATGCCCGATGTGGTCGAGTGGGCGTCCGCGCACTCGGCGCCGCTGCACGTGCACTCGTCCGAACAGCGCGCTGAGATCGAGCAGTGCCAGGCCGTGCACGGGCGCACGCCCACCGCGGTGCTGCGTGACGCCGGCGCGCTCGGCCCGCGGACCACCGCCGTCCATGCCACCCATCTGACCGCCGGCGATATCGCCGACATGAGTGCCTCGGCCACCGGTGTCTGCTTTTGCCCCACCACCGAACGGGATCTCGGTGACGGGATCGGCCCGGCGCCGGCCCTGCTGAACACACCGGGACTGTTCAGTCTGGGATCCGACAGCCACGCTGTCATCGACATGTTCGAGGAGGCCCGCGCCGTCGAACTCGATGAACGATTGGCCCGACAGGAGCGCGGCATCATCGGCGCACCGACCTTGTTACGCGCCGCCACCGTCGACGGCCAACACGCCATCGGCTGGGCGGATGCGGGCGTGCTGCAGGTCGGCGCGCGCGCCGACCTGGTTGCGGTGGACCTGAATTCGGTACGCACTGCCGGTGGCGGGGCCACCGCGGAGACGATCGTGTTCGCCGCCACCGCCGCCGATGTCACCGACGTGGTGATCGACGGACAGGTGGTGGTCGCCGACCGTAGACATGTCCGCGTCGACGTGGCCGCGGAATTGAGCAAGGCGATCGAGAACCTGCTGGGGGACTCATGACCATCCTGTACGACGGCATCGCCGAGCTGGTCACCAACGACCCGGCGCAGGGCGACGGCAGCGCTCTCGGTGTGGTCAGCGACGGGGCCGTGCTCGTGGCCGGTGACACGATCGAGTGGGTGGGCCGGCGCCGCGATGCGCCCGCTGCGGACGGACGCGTCGACTGCGGCGGCGTGAGCGTCGTGCCCGGATTCGTCGACAGTCATGCCCACCTGGTGTTCGCCGGTGAACGGTCGGCGGAGTTCGCAGCCCGGATGAGCGGACAGCCCTATGCCGCCGGCGGTATCGCGACGACGGTGGCGGCGACCCGCGCAGCCGACGATTCCACTCTGTCGGCGGGCGTGCGCCGGCTGGCCGGTGAACTGTCTGCCGCGGGGGTGACGACGTTCGAATGCAAGAGCGGATACGGCCTCGACATCCAGAACGAGGCCCGTTCCCTGCGCATCGCCCGCGAATACACCGGAGAGACAACATTTCTCGGAGCCCATGTGGTTCCTGCCGAATACCGTGACGATCGTGCCGGATACATCGACCTCGTCACCGGCCCCATGTTGGACGCCTGCGCACCGCTGGCCCGCTGGATCGACGTGTTCTGCGACAGGGGAGCGTTCGACGTCGACGAATCCCGTGCCATCCTCACCGCGGGCTTGGCGGCCGGCCTACAACCGCGGCTGCACGCCGGTCAACTCGGCCCCAGCGAGGGGATTCAGCTGGCGGTACAACTCGGGGCGGCCTCGGTCGATCACTGCACGTATGCCACCGACGCGGATATCGAGGCACTGGCCTCCGGTAGCACGGTCGCCACGCTACTGCCGGGAGCGGAGTTCTCCACGCGCGCACCGTGGCCGGACGCGCGCCGGATGATCGACGCCGGCGTGACGGTCGCCATCGCCACCGACTGCAACCCCGGGAGCTCCTTCACCACCAGCATGCCGTTCTGCATCGCGGTGGCCGTTCGCGACATGAAGTTCACTCCCGCGGAGGCCTTGTGGGCGGCGACCGCCGGCGGCGCGGCCGCGCTCCGCCGGGACGACGTCGGGACGCTGGCGCCCGGTAAGCGCGCCGACTTCCTGTGTCTCGACGCGCCGTCGTACATCCATCTCGCGTACCGGCCGGGGGTGCCGTTGATCCGCGATGTGGTGCACGCCCGTCAGAGGATCTGAGCCTCCAGTCGCCGCAGGTGCTCCCGCGACGACCCGAGCAGCTGCGCACTGCCGTGCGCACGCTTGAAGTAGAACTGGATGTCGCTCTCCCAGGTGATGGCGATGCCGCCGTGCATCTGGATCGCTTCGCCGGCAACGGCATTGAACGCCTCGGTGGCCATGTAGCGGGCCAGCGACGCATTCGTGGGGGTCGGGTCGGCGATGGCGTCGTTGACGATCGAGCGGGCGGCCGAGACCTTGACGTACAGATCCGACATGCGGTGCTTGAGCGCCTGGAAGCTGCCGATCGGCCGGCCGAACTGCACGCGGTCCTTCGAGTACGCGACGGTCAGGTCCAGGCAGCGGCTCGCGGCGGCGACCTGCTCGACGGCCATCAGGATGGCCGCGGTGTCCGCCAGGCCGGGGTCGGCGCCGAGGGCGGTGGTGCTACCCGGAGCCACCGCGGCGAGACGACGCGTCGGGTCCATCGCGGTGGCCGGGGTGACGGTGTTGTCGGTCCAGCGAGCCAGCTGGCCGTCCTGCGCGGCGATCACCACGTCGGCGACGTCGCCGTTGATGACGTAACCGGCATCGAAAACGACGGTTCCGATGGACGTTCCCTCGGCCAGGCCCTCCAGTGGCTCTTCGTCGCCGACGGCGAGCAGAGCCAGTTCGGCGAGCGTGGTGCCGAGCAGCGGCGTCGGGACGAGGCCCTTGGCCAGTTCCTCGAGAACCACTGCGGCGTCACCCAATTCACCACCGGCACCGCCGAGCTCCTCGGGCACGACCAGCGCCGCGGCGCCGACCTGCTCGCACAGCATCTGCCAGAGCTTCTCGTCGTAGCCCTTCTCGGACTCGATGGCAGCCCGGACGGCTTCAGGGCTGGCGTGCTTCTCGACCAGCGCTGCGACGGTGGCGCGCAGCATGTCCCGTTCTTCGCTCATCGTCACAGCCCTTCCAGTACACGGGTCCGGTGCCACGTCGAGTCGCCCCACGCCGAGCGCAGCGCCTGCGTGCGCAGCAGCAACAGGGACAGGTCGTGTTCCTGCGTGAAACCGATGGCGCCGTGCGTCTGCAGCGACGACCGGGCGGCCAGCAGCGCGGCTTCGTTGGCCGCGACCTTGGCGGCGCTGACATCGCGGGCCAGCGTGGGCGACCCGTCGGCGAGGGCCAAGGCCGCGCCGTAGACCAGCGGGCGGGCCAGCTCGACGGCGATGTGCACGTCGGCCAGCTTGTGCTTGATGGCCTGGTACGACCCGATCACGGTGCCGAACTGCGTGCGCTGCTTGGCGTACTCGACAGCCATGTCGAGCATCGCCTGGCCGGCGCCCACCAGCTGCGCGGCGGTGGCCAGCGCGCCGAACTCGAAAGCCTTTGCCGTGTCCGCGGTTTGGGCTTCGCCGGTGGCGGTCACGTCGAACAGGTGACGGGCCGGGTCGACGGACTGGTGCTCGGCGCCGATGGTGGCGTCCTGCACCTGACCATCCCCGGCCAGCAGGATCAGACCGGCGGTGTCGGCGTCGACGGCCCGCGGGGCCAGCGGCGGCAGGGCGACGGTGGCGATGAGCTCGCCCGAGGCCAGGCCTTCCGAACGCTTATCTGACGCCAGCAGCACAGGGGCGACCGCAATGGATTCGGTGACCGGACCGGGCACGGCCCAGTAGCCCAGACGCTCAAGTGCGACAACCAGATTCACCGGGTGCGCGCCGATGCCGTCGAACTCCTCCGGCACGTTCAGCGCGGTGACACCCAGGTCGGCCAGCGTTGACCAGACCTTGCGGCCGGGTGCGGCGTCGGCCGCCTTCTCGACTCCACCCCACGCCCGAACGGCGGCGGGCACGTCTGCCGCGCCCAGCGCGGCGTCGATGCTCGCAGCGAAATCGCGCTGCGATTCGTCCAATTCAAAGAACACGTGAACAATCCCTCTTATTTGCGGGGCAGGCCCAGCAGGCGCTCGGCGATGATGTTGCGCTGAATTTCGTTGGTACCGGCGTAGATCGGGCCGCCCAGGGCGAACAGCAATCCTTCGGTCCAGTGGTCGTACAGCTCGGCGTCGGGGCCGCGCAGGTCCAGTGCGGTCTGGTGCAGGGCGACGTCGAGGTCGGACCAGAACACCTTGGTCACCGAGGACTCGGCGCCCAGCTTGCCACCGTTGGCCAGCCGCGTGACGGTGCCGAAGGTGTGCAGGCGGTAGGCCTGGGCCTTGATCCAGGCGTCGGCGACGCGCTCGGCGTAGGCCGGGTTCTGCTCGACCTTCCATTGCGCGACAAGGCGTTCGGCAGGGGCGACGAAGCGGGCCGGGCTGCGCAGCGACATGCCGCGCTCGTTGCTCGAGGTGCTCATGGCGGCGGTCCAGCCGCCATGCACCTGACCGATGACGTCCTCGTCGGGGACGAACACGTCATCGAGGAAGATCTCACCGAAGCCGGTCTCACCACCCAGCTGGGCGATGGGCCGGACCGTGATGCCCTCGGCCTTGAGGTCGAACATGAAGTACGTCAGACCCTTGTGGCGCTGCGCTTCCGGGTCGGAGCGGAACAGCCCGAAACCGCGCTCACCGAACGGGGCGCGCGAGCTCCAGATCTTCTGGCCGTTGAGCTTCCAGCCGCCGTCGACCTTGGTCGCGGTCGAGCGCAGCGAGGCCAGGTCGCTACCGGACTCGGGCTCGGACCAGGCCTGGGCCCAGATCTCCTCGCCGGAGGCCATTTTCGGCAGCACGCGCTCCAGCTGGTCCTTGGTGCCGTGCGCGAACAGCGTCGGCGCCAGCATCGCGGTGCCGTTGGCCGAAGCGCGGCCGGGGGCACCGGACTTGAAGTACTCCTCCTCGTACACCACCCACTGCAGCATGGTGGCGTCGCGGCCGCCGTACTCCTTGGGCCACGCGATGACCGACAGGCCGGCGTCGTAAAGCACCTTGTCCCAGACACGGTGCTGCTCGAAGCCCTCGAGGGTGTCGTAGGACTTGGTGGGGAACTTGTCCTTGTTGGACGCCAAGAAGTCGCGGACCTCGGCCCGGAATTCCTCGGTTTCGTCGTCGAATGTCAGGTCCATGCGTTACCGATTCATCTCTCGCAGTTGTGGTTTGACCACTTTGCCTCCAGGGTCGCGCGGCAGGGTGTCCAGGAACGCCACCGACCGCGGCGCCTTGAAGTTAGCCAAATGTTCTTTGGTGTAGGTCTGCGGTGGGGTCTGCCGACCGGGCTGCTGGGTGCCGTCGGACCCACTCATTGGAACTCCCTCTAACAAAGCAAGTGCTTGGTAGGTTAGCCTATAAGGGTGATAGAGGTCCAGACGTTCCGGGCTGAGGTCCGGCAATGGCTCGCAGACAATCTCGTCGGTGAATTCGCAGCTCTCAAAGGTCTTGGTGGCCCCGGCCGTGAGCACGAGGCATACGAAGAACGACGCGCGTGGAACCAGCACCTGGCCGCGGCAGGCCTGACCTGCCTGGGCTGGCCTGAGGAGCACGGTGGCCGCGGCTTGTCGGTCGCGCACCGCGTCGCCTTCTACGAGGAGTACGCCAAGGCGGACGCCCCGGACAAGGTCAACCACCTCGGTGAGGAACTGCTCGGGCCGACGCTCATCGCGTACGGCACCGAAGAGCAGAAGAAGCGCTTCCTGCCGAACATCCTCAACGTCACCGAGCTGTGGGCCCAGGGCTACTCCGAGCCCGGCGCCGGTAGCGATCTGGCCAACGTCTCGACGGCGGCCGAACTCGTCGGCGACGAGTGGGTCATCAACGGTCAGAAAGTCTGGACCTCGCTGGCACACTGGGCGCAGTGGTGCTTCGTGGTGGCCCGCACCGAGAAGGGCTCCAAGCGTCACCACGGGCTCTCCTATCTGTTGGTTCCGCTGGACCAGCCGGGCGTCGAGATCCGCCCGATCGTTCAGTTGACCGGCGACTCCGAATTCAACGAGGTGTTCTTCGACGACGCCCGTACCGAGGCGTCGCTCGTCGTCGGTGAGCCCGGGCAGGGCTGGGGCGTCGCGATGGCGACGCTCACGTTCGAGCGCGGCGTTTCCACGCTGGGCCAGCAAATCCGTTACAAGCGCGAGCTCGAAGGCCTGATCGGTGTCGCCAAGACCACCGGCGCCATCGACGATCCGCTGATCCGGCACAAGCTTACCGAGTCGTGGACCGGCCTGCAGGCCATGCGGTCCTACGCCATGGCGACCATGGACGTCGAGCAGCCCGGTCAGGACAACGTGTCAAAGCTGTTGTGGGCCAACTGGCATCGCGAGCTCGGTGAGATCGCCATGGACGTGCAGGGCATGGCGGGGCTGACGCTGCCCGGCGGCGAGTTCGATGAGTGGCAGCGCCTGTACCTGTTCTCCCGGTCGGACACCATCTACGGCGGCTCCAACGAAATTCAGCGCAACATCATCGCCGAGCGCGTGCTCGGCCTACCCCGAGAGGCCAAGGGCTGATGGATCTTTCAGTTGCTCCTACCGAGGTTGAGGGCCACGGCCTGCTGAAGGGCAAGGTCGTCCTCGTGACGGCCGCCGCCGGCACCGGCATCGGCTCGTCCACCGCCCGTCGCGCGCTGCTGGAAGGCGCCGACGTCGTGGTGTCCGACTACCACGAGCGTCGCCTCAACGAAACGCGTGACCAGCTGGCCGCACTCGGCCTGGGCAAGGTCGAGGCCGTTGTATGCGATGTCACCTCCACCGAGGCCGTCGACGCCCTGATCACCGCGGCCGTCGAGAAGATGGGCCGGCTGGACGTGCTGGTCAACAACGCCGGCCTGGGCGGGGAGACCCCGCTGGTCGACATGACCGACGACGAGTGGGACCGCGTCCTCAACGTCACCCTGAACTCGGTGATGCGCGCGACCCGCGCCGCCCTGCGGTACTTCCGCGGCGTCGAGCACGGCGGCGTGATCGTCAACAACGCCAGCGTCCTGGGCTGGCGCGCGCAGCACTCGCAGTCGCACTACGCCGCCGCCAAGGCCGGCGTCATGGCGCTGACCCGTTGCAGCGCAATCGAAGCCGTCGAGTACGGCGTCCGCATCAACGCGGTGTCCCCGAGCATCGCGCGCCACAAGTTCCTGGAGAAGTCGGCGTCGGCCGACCTGCTGGACCGGCTGTCGTCGGACGAGGCATTCGGCCGCGCCGCCGAGCCGTGGGAGATCGCCTCGACCATCGCCTTCCTGGCCAGCGACTACTCGAGCTACCTGACCGGCGAGATCATCTCGGTGTCGAGTCAGCGGGCTTAGTTTTCGTCCGGCCGCGAGGTTCGGATATGTGCACTTGCCCGCCTAATTGCGACAACGTTGTCGCAATTAGGCGGGCATTTTCATGTGTGGCAGGCTCGCGATCTCGCAAGCCTGACCTGGTGGCGGACCGTCTCGATCAGATGATCGCCTGCTCCTGCAAGTCCGCGATCCGCGCCGCGTCATAGCCCAGTTCACCGAGTATCTCCGCGTTGTGCTCGCCGATCACTGGCGGTGCGAGGCGGATCGTCGCTGGCGTGGCACTCATACCCGCCAGCGGGCTGCCGATCAGGTCGACCGATCCGGCGGCGGCCCATGCATGCGGCGTCGTCGCGCGCAGGCCCCGGTGCTGCACCTGCGGATCTTCCCAGACCTCCGCCAGATCGTTATAGCGCGCGGCCGGGATGCCCACGCTGTCGAACTTCGCCTGGAGCTCCTCCGTCGTGAACTGCCGGCTCCACACGTTGATGATGTCGATCAACTCCGCGCGATTGATCTTGGCCCGCTTGGCGTTGGTGTCGAAGCGCGGGTCGTCGTAGAGCTCGGGCTGGCCCATCAACTCCGACATGCGCCGCCAGTGAGCGTCGCTCCCGGCCGTGATGTACGTCATGCCGTCGCGCGCATGGATGAGGTCGGCGGGGCCGCCGCCGTTGCCACCATTGCCCAAACGCTCCGCCTGGACGCCGCTGATCAGATAGTCCTGCATGATGTGGCAGATCATCGCCACGGAACTGTCGAGCAGCGCCATGTCGATGTGCTGGCCCTCGCCGGTGTTGTTGCGATGGTTCAGCGCGGCGAGGATCGCGATGGCGCTGTTGTGGCCAGTCACGAAATCGACCAGGCTGGGACCGGCTTTCACTGGCCCCGCGCCGGGTTGGCCTTCGGGGATGCCGGTCACGGCCATCATGCCGCCGCTCGCCTGGAACAACCCGTCGTAGCCCGCGCGCGCCGCCATTGGCCCGGTCTGGCCAAAGCCGGTGATCGAGCAGTAGATGAGGCGGGGATTGATCGCCTTCAGGCTCTCGTAGTCCAGCCCGAACCGCTTGAGGTCGCCGACCTTGTAATTCTCGATCAGGATGTCCGCGGTCTTGACCAGGGCACGCAGGATGTCCTGCCCCTCCGGCTTGGAGTGGTTGACCGTGATCGACCGCTTGTTGCGGTTCGACGCGGTGAAGAAGCCGGACTGGCGAAGGTCCTTGCCGTCCTTGCCCTCGACCGAGGCAAGACCGTAACCGCGCCCTTCGTCACCGCTGCCCGGTCGCTCCACCTTGATGACGTCAGCGCCGAGGTCGCCCAGTATCTGCGCGCTGATCGGGCCGGCGAAGACGCGGGTCATGTCGATGACCCGGATACCCTCCAGGGCACGCTGTGTCGTGCTCATGATCTCCTGCTACTCATCCATTTCGAGTCGTGCTGCGCGCAAGCATAGGGCTCGAATCGAAGCGCCCGACGCTTTACGCATCCCATCTATCGGTCGCGGTCGAGAACCGCGCGTGTGACCTCGCCCGCTCTCAGGGCCGCGATCGCATCAACGTGCGCGACCCCTGTGAGCACTCGATCTTTGTGTACGTAGTGGCCAAGTCAACACCGGCCAGACCTACCCTAGCAAGCGCTTGGTTTCCATGCTGTTGAGATGGCGTCTCCATCGCCAGTCAACCCGCGAGCAGGCGCGACGAGCTACTTCAAGCTCGCCGCGGCGATGTTCGCTGAGCGTGGGCTGAAGGCAACCACTGTCCGGGACATCGCAGACTCGGCAGGCATCCTGCCAGGCAGTCGCTACCAGCACTTCAAATCGAAGGAACAGTTTCGGCGACGCGAATATCGTCCGTACGCTTCGGTTTTCGAGATGAATCGCCTGCTCGCGTGGTACGCGCCTAGATAACAGATCGGGAACACACCGAGCGTGATCAGGGAGACCAGAGCGAACTGGATGCGTTGGCCTGCTGCAATCGGGTTGTGCAAGAACCGATCCCGGTAGCCGAAGCTGATTCCAGCCGCTATCGCCACGCCCGCGGAGACCTGCGTTTGGCCCGGTCCGCCTCTTCCGGTCGCGAACGCAAACACGGGGTACATGAATATCGCGACCGCGAGCAGCAGTTGCCACCACGCCTTGGGGGTGGTTACGCCAGCGCCGTAGGGCTGAGTGCAGCTGACGGAAAGCTCGCGAGAAGTCTCCACAGTTTCTTCACAATCACTGCCGGTAAGCCCCACAAACCGCGCTTACAGTCGGAAAGCGTGAAGCGAATCCTGGTGGTCGACGACGAGCCGACCATCCTGTCCTCGGTCGCCACCCGCCTGCGGGCCGAGTCGTTCCAGGTGGAGACGGCCGTCGACGGGCCTTCGGCAGTGGCCGCGGCGGCAGCGACACGGCCCGACCTGGTGGTGCTGGACGTCATGCTGCCCGGCTTCGACGGGTTGGAAGTCTGCCGGCGCATCCAGGCCGAGCGTCCGGTGCCGGTGCTGATGTTGACCGCCCGCACGGACGAGACCGACATGCTGATCGGTCTGGGGATCGGGGCCGACGACTATCTCACCAAACCGTTCAGCATGCGCGAGTTGGTTGCGCGGGTGCGGGTGTTGCTGCGTCGGGTGGACCGGGCGGCCGGGGACCAGCCGCTGTCGGTGGGGGAGTACCGCATCGATCTCGCCGAGCGCCGGGTGCACCAGGGTGACATCGAAATCCACCTCACCCGAACCGAATTCGATCTACTGGCCTTCCTTGCCGGTCGTCCCAGGGCCGCGGTGGACCGCGAGACGCTGCTGGAGCACGTCTGGGGCTGGGGGTCGGGCGCCGAGACGCGCACGGTCGACAGCCACGTGAAGGCGTTGCGCCGCAAGCTCGGTGCCGAGCTCATCCGGACCGTGCACGGGGTCGGCTATGCCCTAGAGGTACCGCGGTGAGCACCTTCGGCGAACTATGGGACCGGCTGCCCCGGCCACTGGATCCGTTCGCGTCCTTCAAGATCAAGATGGGACTGCTGGTCGGCGGAGCAATCCTGTTGGCGTCGTTCACCTTCTGGATCGGCGCGAGCTGGCAGTTCCGATACGCGCTGCTGTCCGCTCTGCTGACCTCACTGCTCTTCACCCAGTTCATGGCCCACGGCATGACGTCACCCTTGCGGCAGATGACCGCCGCGGCCCGCGCGATGGCCAAGGGCGACTACAGCATTCGGGTCCGCGCCACGTCGCGTGATGAAGTCGGCCAACTCGCAACGGCATTCAATCAGATGGCAGCCGACCTCGGTGCCGCCGACGAATACCGGCGCGGACTGATCGGCAACGTGTCCCATGAACTACGCACGCCCATCACCGCATTGCAGGCGGTCCTGGAGAACGTGGTCGACGGAGTCGTTGAACCCGATGCGCAGACGATGCGGTTGGCGCTGTCGCAGACCGAACGCCTCGGCGAATTGGTGACCGATCTGCTGGACCTGTCTCGCCTCGAAGGCGGGGCAATTCCCTTGCGGATCAACCGGTTCGACGTCGAGGCCTTCCTGCGTGCCGCCGTCGAGCACGTCTCGGTTTCCGCCGATGACGTGCCAGTCGCGGTCGAGGTGTCACCACCCGGTCTGACGGCGCTGGCCGATCCGGCGCGGCTACGGCAGGTGGTGGTCAATCTGGTGGACAACGCGATTCGGCACAGCCCGCCCGGCGGCAGTGTGACGGTGCGAGCGACGCGTGACGCCGCGGGCCTGCGCCTGGAGGTCGCCGATCAAGGGCCGGGCATCGCGCCGGTTGAGCGTGAGCGGGTCTTCGAACGGTTCACCCGCGGGGCCACCTCTGACGGTGGCACCGGTCTGGGTTTGGCGATCGCCCGCTGGGCGGTCGAGTTGCACGGCGGAGCTATCGACGTGGTGGAGACGAACGTGGGATGCCGCTTCAGGGTGAGCATTCCGGAATCAGAGGAGCGGTCCGCATGACGATGTTGATGGGATATCCAGGGCCGCCGATGGTCCCTCCGCTGATCGGGCCGGCACTGCCGCGCCGCGGTGAGCCCGGCTGGACGATGTTACCGCGACGGGTGTGGCCGATCAGTCCGCTGGCGACTGCGCCGCACCGTGTGGTGGTGCTCGCCGTGGTGGCCGGTCTGCTCGGTACTGCGCTGTGGCGGCCGTCGTCTTTGAGCGTCGGCTACGTGGTCGTCGGGGTGATGGTCTTCGCCGTCGTCTACGGCACCGCCGAGCGTCGGCCGACGCGCACCGAATGGGCCGGTATCGCACTGACGTTGGCGCTGCTGGCAGTTCCCGCCTTACTCGCCGCCGACTGGCTGGGCGTGCTGTGCATCATGGCGGCCTGGATCGTCGGGTGGTGCACGCTGTTCGGCGGACGTACCTGGACCGCGGTCCTGACCGCGCCGTTCCTGGCGTGGGCGCTGCCGGCCCGTGTCCTCGGTTGGACGCGGCGTGGATTGTCCGGTCGGGTGGGTATCGCAAACCCGGTTCGCGTTGCCGTTGTCGGCGGTCTCACAGTGCTGCTGACCTTGGTGTTCGGTGGGTTGTTTGCCTCCGCGGACGCGGCTTTTGCGCATCTGGTGGGCAAGCTGATCCCGCGGTTCGACGGTGTTGACGTCGTCGCCCGCGTCGTCGTCTTCGGCATGGTCGCGGCGTTCGTCCTCGGTGGTGCCTACCTGACCCGGTTCGCGCCGCGGCTGGATGTCCTCGCGCCCAAGCCGATGAAGCCGGTGCCGCGCTGGGAGTGGGCCGTCCCGCTGGGGGTGCTCGATGCGCTGTTCATCGCGTTCGTCGCGGTGCAGGCGGCGGTGCTGTTCGGCGGTCATACCCACGTGCTGGAAACCGAGGGGCTGACGTACGCCGAGTACGCCCGGCAGGGCTTCTGGCAGTTGTTGTGGGTGTCGGCGCTGACGCTGTTGGTGCTGAGCGGCGTGATCCGGGTGGCGGGGCGTGTCACTGCGGGTGACCGCCATGTACTACGAGTGCTGGCCGGAATCCTTTGCACCACTTCGGTGGTCGTGGTGATCTCGGCGATCCACCGGATGTGGCTCTATCAGCAGGCGTACGGCTTCAGCACCGACCGGCTGATGGTGATCACCATCGAACTCTGGTTGGGTGCGGTGTTCCTCCTCGTCGCGGTGGCGGGTGTGCGGATGTCGGGGCGTTGGCTGCCGCACGCCGTGCTGGCGGCTGGGGTCGTGGCGCTGCTGGGGTTGGCGGCACTCAATCCCGAGCGCCTCGTCGCCGATCGCAACATCGACCGCTTCGAGCAGACCGGCCAACTCGATGCGGAGTACCTGTCCCGGCTGTCGTCGGACATCGACCCGGCGCTGCATCGGCTACCTGAGCGTGTCCGCGCCTGCGTCCGATCGAACTACTCGCATGACGACCCGTGGTACCTGTTCAACCTGTCCCGCTCGAACGCGGACCGGCCGGTGGGAACGGAGCTGCCCAAGTATTGCGATCAGTACTGGTCCTCCCGCTACTAGCGGGCCGCCGACCCTGAGCTTGTGTGCGAAAAATCGCCGGTTCGTTGGCACACAAGCGCAGTTTCGGCGGGGAAATGCACAGTGGTGACAGTCACCAGCCTCCACAATCGACCTAACAAGCGCTTGGTTGCTATGCTGTGTCGATGGCGTCTCCATCGCCCAGTCAACCGGCGACCAGGCGCGACGAGCTTCTTCAGCTCGCCGCGGCGATGTTCGCTGAGCGTGGGCTGAAGGCAACCACTGTCCGGGACATCGCAGACTCGGCAGGAATCCTGTCAGGCAGTCTCTACCATCACTTCAAATCGAAGGAACAGATGGTCGAAGAGGTCATGCGTGACTTCCTCGATTGGCTGTTCGCCCGGTACGAGCAGATCATCGCCACCGAGCCCGATCCGCTGACGCGTTTCAAAGGCTTGTTCATGGCGTCGTTCGATGCCATCGAGCACCGGCACGCGCAGGTCGTCATCTACCAGGACGAGGCCAAGCGCCTCGGCGTCCTGCCTCAGTTCGCCTTCGTCGACGAACGCAATCGCCAGCAGCGCAAGATGTGGGTCGACGTCCTGAAGCAGGGCATGGCCGAAGGCGTCTTCCGGTCCGACCTGAATGTCGACCTGGTTTACCGGTTCATCCGTGACACCACCTGGGTGTCGGTGCGCTGGTACCAGCCGGGCGGCAAGTTGACCGCGGAAGACGTTGGCCAGCACTACCTGACCATCGTGCTCGGCGGCGTCGCGGTAGCCCCGTAACGCCCTGCCGCCAAATGAGTTTCACCCAAAGAAGGAGATGAGAAATGGCCGCATCTGAGGCGTACGTCATCGACGCTGTGCGCACCGCCGTCGGCAAGAAGGGTGGTGGCCTCTCCGGCTACCACCCGATCGATCTCGGTGTGGAGGCGTACCGCGGGATCTTCGCGCGCAACGACGTCGACCCCGCTGCGTTCGACGACGTCATCGTCGGCTGTGTCGACGCCATCGGTGGGCAGGCCGGCAACATCGGCCGTCTGACCTGGCTCGCCGCCGGCTACGACGAGGGCGTTCCCGGCACCACCGTCGACCGGCAGTGCGGTTCCTCGCAGCAGGCCATTTCCTTTGGTGCGCAGGCGATCATGTCGGGTACCGCCGACCTGATCCTGGCCGCCGGCATCCAGAACATGAGCCAGATTCCGATCAGCTCGGCCATGATCGTCGGTGAGCAGTTCGGCTTCACCTCGCCGACCAACGAGTCGAAGCGCTGGGTGGAACGCTATGGCGACCAGGAGATTTCGCAGTTCCGCGGTGCCGAGATGATCGCCGAGCAGTGGGACATCTCCCGCGAGGACATGGAGCTGTTCGCGTTCAACAGCCACCAGCGTGCATTCACGGCGATCCGCGAGGGCCGTTTCGACAACGAGATCATCCCGATCGACGGCTTCAAGGTCGACGAGGGGCCGCGTGAGAGCACCCTGGAGAAGCTGGCCTCGCTGAAGGTGCTGGTCGAGGGTGGCCGGCTGACCGCCGCGCTGGCCAGCCAGATTTCGGATGGCGCGTCGGCGACGCTGCTGGCCTCCGAGGCCGCGGTCAAGGCGCACGGCCTCAAGCCGCGGGCCCGCATCCACCACATCAGCTGCCGCGGCGACGACCCGGTGAAGATGCTCACCGGCCCGATCCCGGCGACCAAGTACGCGCTGGAGAAGACCGGCCTGACCATGGACGACATCGACGTCGTCGAGATCAACGAGGCGTTCGCGTCCGTCGTGCTGGCTTGGGCCAAGGAGCTCAACGTCGACCTGGCCAAGGTGAACCCCAACGGCGGCGGCATCGCGCTGGGCCACCCGCTGGGCGCCACCGGTGCCAAGCTGTTCGCCACCATGCTCAACGAGCTGGAGCGCACGGGCGGCCGCTACGGCCTGCAGACGATGTGCGAGGGCGGCGGTACCGCCAACGTCACCATCATCGAGCGCCTCTGATTTCAGGCACACCGAAACTGCCCCTTTCCGCATGGAGAGGGGCAGTTTTGTGTCTGTCCGGGTTTACCGGTTCGAATGAACGGGCACTCGGCAATCATGTTGAAGTCCATCGTCGTCATGTCCGTGGCAGCAGCGGCTGCTCTCGGTGCAAGCGCCTGCTCGGACGAGTCGCCGCCGCCGTCCAAGCCCACCTCCAGCACGAGCACGACGGTGACTTCGACGGAGATCATCCCGGGAGTTCCGGTCGGCCCGTCGACACCGCCGACGACCCCGTCGACGCGGGCCAGCACGAGCACCGTCACGGTCACGGTGCCGCCGCCCAGTGTGACGGTTCCGAATCCGCCGCCGGTGCCGGTTGTGCCGGGGCCCATGGGCCCCGGACGGTAGGGAACTACGCGGGTCGGTGACCCAGTAGTGCGCCGATGGCCTGCTCGGCCTTGCCGACCTCCAGCGGTTCGCCGGTGATGATGTCGGCGTAGAGGAACGACTCCACGATGCGGACGATGAGGAACGCGAGGTCGCGCGGGGGCAGTGGGGGATCGAGTTGACCCGTGGCGATCTCGTCGTTGAGTAGCTCTTCGATCGCGGCGACGAGGCGGCCCTGCAACGTCCCGGCGCGGGTGGCCAGAATCCGCAGGGCGCGTTCGGGTTCGCGCCGCAGGAACGCCTGGAAGAAGCCGGATTCGTCGATGACGGTGGCGTAGTGGCCGACGGCCCGTGCGATGTGCGCGGCGCCGTGCCCGGGTGCCGCGTCGATGGAGGCCTTGAGTGTGGGCTCGGCCAGCGACCACAGGATTTCGGCCAGCAGTTCGTCGCGGCCGCCGACCCAGCGGAACAGCGTGGCCCGGTTGATGCCGAGTTCGGTTGCCAATTCCTGCATTTCGATGCGACGGCCCTCGATGAACCAACGGCGCGCGATGCGGAACGCCTCGAGTGGGTCGGGGCGTCGGTCTGTCGACGCGAGCATGCGACCCAACGGTGTCTCGCTGATGGCGCACCTCCTGTTCATCCGCCGCCTTTCGCATCATGGTAGCGGCTGATGTCTGAGTGAGATATATCTCGATCAGTCTCGTTTGTGCAACATATCTAGATATGATGCACGAGTGACCCAGAGCGACGCAGCTTCGATCCTTGATCTCTTCCGTCTCGATGGCCGCGTCGCGGTCGTCACCGGCGCCTCGAGTGGCCTCGGCGTCGGATTCGCGCAGGCATTGGCGCAGGCCGGCGCCGACGTCGTGCTCGGTGCGCGCCGCGAAGACCGGCTGGCCGACACCAAGGCGCTGGTGGAAGCCGCCGGTCGCCGGGCCGTCGCCGTGCGCACCGACGTCACCGATCCCGACGACTGCAAAGCCCTCGTGCAGGCTGCCGTCGATTCCTTCGGGCGCGTCGACATTCTGGTGAACAATGCGGGAGTGGGCACAGCCGTCCCGGCGACGCGCGAAACGCCCGAGCAGTTCCGGTCCGTCATCGACCTGAATCTGAACGGGTGCTACTGGATGGCGCAGGCGTGTGCCGCGCACATGCAGCCGGGCAGCTCGATTATCAACGTCAGCAGCATTCTCGGCCTGACCACCGCCGGCCTCCCGCAGGCGGCCTACGCGTCATCGAAGGCGGGCTTGATCGGCCTGACCCGTGACCTTGCCCAGCAGTGGACGGGTCGCAAAGGTATCCGCGTCAACGCCCTGGCGCCGGGCTTCTTCGCCTCCGAGATGACCGATCAGTACGCCGACGGCTACTTCGAGACCACCGTCCTGCCGCGCACCCTGGCCGGAAGGCTCGGGCGCACAGAGGAACTCAGCGCGGCGCTGATCTTCCTGGCCAGTGATGCCAGCAGCTATGTCACCGGAATCACCCTGCCCGTCGAGGGTGGCCTGCTCACCACCTGAGCGCCAAAACCCATCTAGGAGAAGAACACTCGTGAAGCAGCTCAGCGGCATGGACGCCACCTTCCTCTACCTGGAGACGCCGACGACATTCGGTCACGTCACCGGGCTGATGATCTTCGAGCGGCCCAGCGAGGAGTTCGACCCCTACACCGCGGTCCATGCGAAGTACGCGTCGCTCATCGGTGAACTCGAACCGTTGCGCCGGCGGCTCGTCGAAGTGCCGCTGGGGCTCGACCACCCGTACTGGGTGGACGACCCGAACTTCGATCTCGACTTCCACATCCGCGAAATCCATTTGGCCCGGCCAGGAATGGTCGACCAGCTGGCCGACCAGGTGTCCCGCATCGTCGGCCGCCCGATGGACCGGAGCCGGCCGCTGTGGGAGGTCTACGTCATCGACGGCCTGGACGACGGCAACTGGGCGATGCTGACGAAGTACCACCACGCCACCATCGACGGTGCCGCCGGACAGTTGATGCTCAACATCCTGACCAACACCGAACCGGACGCCGCGCCACCCGGACCCAGCCCGGCCTGGGAAGCCGAACCGCTGCCCAGCGACATCGACCTGCTGCGCAAAGCCGTCATCAACCTCGCGGGCCATCCGGTCAAGGCACTACGATTCCAGACCCGGCTGGTCGGCCAGCTCGCCGACGCCGCCGGCATCGACAGCATCGGCAGCGCCGCCAGCAAGGCCGGCTCGGCCATCAAAGCCATTGCGCGCCTTGGCAAAGAAGACGGCCCGAAGATTCCGTTGCCCACCTCGGCCGCGCCGCCCACGCCGTGGAACAAGCCCATCACCGGGCATCGCCGGTTTGCCATGCGCACCGCGTCGCTGGAGAACGTCAAGCAGCTCAAGACCGCGACGGGCGGCACGGTCAACGACATCGTGATGGCGATCTGCGCCGGCGGCCTGCGCAGCTACCTGCAGGCCCACGACGCGCTGCCCGACGGACCGCTGCGGGCCATGGTGCCGGTGTCGATTCGTACCGGCGACGAAGAGGACCCGTGGACCAACCGGGTGTCGGCGATCTTCCCCGAACTGCCGACCGACTGCGCCGACCCGCTCGAGCGCGTGGCCCGCTGCCGCGAGGCGATGCTCGACGCGAAGCGCCTGCTCGATCTGGTGCCGGCCAGCCAACTCGGCGACATGGCGCAGGTTTCGGCTCCCGTGCTGTCGACGTCCGCGATGCGGCTGGCGTCGCGCTTCGGGCTGGCGCACCGCATCGCGGCCACGCCGTTCAACCTGGTGATCTCCAACGTTCCGGGTCCGCGCAAGCCGCTGTACTTCGCGGGCGCGCAACTCGTGCATCAGTTCCCGGTGTCGATCGTCACCGAAGGACAGGGGCTCAACATCACCGTGGTGAGCTATCTGGACCGCCTGGACTTCGGCTTCATCGTCGACCGCGAGCTGGTGCCCGACGTGTGGGACCTGGCCGACATGCACATCGACGAGATCGGCCGATTGATGGAGGCCAGCGGAGCCGAATGGGTACAGGAGCCCCAACCAGCGGCGCCGCGGCGCGGACCGGTCCGGGTGGTTCAGCCCGGCGACGCCTACTGACGGGCTCTAGTGTTCAGGGCATGAGTGGTTCAGGCGACGAGAGTCTTCTGACAGTCGTCGTCGCGCTCGGCGCCAACGCCCTGATCGCGGTGGCCAAGACCGTCGCCGCCGTCGTCACGGGCAGCGCCTCGATGCTCGCCGAGTCCGCGCATTCCTGGGCGGACACCGGCAACGAGGTGTTCCTGCTGATCGGCACCCGCCAGTCGGACAAGCCGGCCGATGCCGAACACCGGCTGGGCTACGGCCGGGCCGGCTACATCTGGTCGATGTTCGCGGCCTTCGGGCTGTTCACCGTCGGTGCCGTGGTGTCGATCTGGCACGGCATCCAGTCCCTCAAGGGCGAAGCCGAGGCGACGTCGTACGGCTGGGCCTATGCGGTGCTCGCGGTCTCGTTCGTCTTGGAGGGATCGTCGTTCCTGCAAGCGTTTTCGCAGACGAAGTCCGGCGCGCTCGAACGGCGGATCCATCCACTGCGCTACATCCGCGTCACGTCGAACCCGATGCTGCGCGCTGTCTTCGCCGAGGACCTGTCGGCCCTCATCGGCATCGTGATCGCGACGTGCGGCATCTTGGCGCACCAGCTCACCGGGAATGCGGTCTGGGACGCCATCGGCTCGATCCTGGTCGGCCTGCTGCTCGGGGTCGTGGCGTTGTTCCTCATCGGACGGAACATGGATTTCCTGACGGGGGAGACCGTCACCCCGCTCGCGCGCAACAACGCGCTGCTGGCGCTGCTCGACCATCACGACATCGAGCGGGTCAGCTACCTGCACATGGAATGGGTTGGGGCGAACCGGATTTATCTCGTCACCGCCGTCGACCTCATCGGTGACGCGGCCGAATCGAACGTCGCCGCGCGGCTCAACGCCATCGCCGACGCGCTGGCGGCCCGCCCTGAGATCGTGCGGGCCGTGCTGACCCTGACCCGGCCGGGTGACACCACCGATCTGCGGCCCACCGAGCTGCCCGAGTGGTATCGCTAGTCGGGCTTCATCGGCGCGCGCTGTGCCGTCGCGACCAGCGCGCGCGCCAGCACCGAGCCGGGTTCGGCGGCGCTGTTGACCAGTGCGACTGTCGCCGTCACCTGAGGTTCGTCCAACGGCACCACCCGCACCCCGTCCGGCGGGCGCAACGTGTGCAGCCAGGTCTGCGGGACGATGCTCGCCCAGTGGCCACCGCTGACGTGCGTCAGCAGGGACACCACCGAATCGGCTTCGAGTCGTGGCGTCGCTGTCAGGCTGTGCGCCGCCAGGACGTCGTCGAGCAGCTGCCGGCCCCGCATCCCCGTGTTCAGCAGGCACAGCGGTAGTTCCAGGGCGTCGGACCAGGTCAGCGGATTCGGCTGGCTGGCAAGCAGTTCGGCGCCGGCGATCAGCACCTGCCGTTCTTCGTAGAGCGGTGTGACCGTCAGGCCCGTGGTGTCGACGCCGTCGGGGTAGATGATGCCCGCGTCGAGTTCGAAGCGGCGGATGCGCTCGACGATGCCCGCCGAGCGCAGGCTGCTCTCCAACTGCACTCGCACCAAGGGATGTTCGAGGCAGAACGGATCGGTCAGCAGGGCCACCGTGCCCGACGCGGCCGGGATGACGCCGAGCCGCAGCTCGCCCGTCAGACCCGTCTGCAATGCGGTGACCTCGTGGATGAGGGCATCGTGATCGGCCAGAATCCGGCGCGCCCACAACACCAGCCGTTCGCCTTCGGGCGTCAGCCCCTCGAAGCTCTGCCCACGCCGCACCAGCGGAACCTTGAGCTCGTTCTCGAGCTTGCGGATGGCCTCGGACAACGCCGGCTGCGAGACGTAGCACGCGGCAGCGGCGCGCGCGAAGTGCTTCTCGCGGGCGAGCGCCACGAAGTATTCGAGCTGGCGAAACAGCATGGACTATTCGACCATGGTTGATAGGCGATGCCTATCAGGCTCACGGAAATTGCCCTTGGACTCAGGAGGCCTCCGCCGAGCAGACTTGTCGCATGACCGACCGGAGCATTGAGCAGCGAGTCGATACCGAGGGACACGGCGAGCCCGAGTTCCATCCCTACCACCATCCCGCGGCCGGTTGGGGCGCGGCCATCAGCGTCACGAAGTTCCTGGCGCGCGAGCGTGAGCCCATCAGCGGACCGCACGCGATCATGAAGATGAACCACGAGGACGGTGGCTTCGACTGCCCGGGCTGTGCCTGGCCCGACGACATGAAAGGCCTCAAGCTCGACATCTGCGAGAACGGCATCAAGCACGTCACGTGGGAGATGACGCACAAGCGCTGCGGGCCGGAGTTCTTTGCCCAGCACACGGTTTCGGAACTGGCGGAGTGGAGCGACTTCGCGCTCGAAGACACCGGCCGGCTCACCGAACCGATGGTGTACGACGCGGCGACCGACCGCTACAAGCCCATCAGCTGGCGCGACGCCTTCGACCTCATCGGCCGGGCACTGGCCGAACTCGACGACCCGAACCAGGCGTCGTACTACACATCGGGCCGGCTCGGTAACGAGGCGACGTTCCTCTACCAACTGTTGGCCCGGGAGCTGGGTACCAACAATCTGCCCGACTGCTCCAACATGTGCCACGAGGCCAGCGGCCGCGCCATGCAGGCGTCCCTCGGTACCGGCAAGGGCACCGTCGATCTCGAGGACTGGGAGACCGCGGACGCCCTGTTCGTCATCGGCGTCAACGCCGCCTCCAACGCGCCTCGCATGCTCACCGCACTGTCGGAGGCCTACCGCCGCGGCGCGCAGATCGTGCACATCAACCCACTCGTCGAGGCCGGTGCCACGAAGACGATCATCCCGCATGACTTCCTGCGGATGGCGACCTTCAAGTCCACCAAGACCAGCACGCTGAACATGCAGCCCCGAATCGGCGGCGACATGGCCCTGATCCGTGGCATCGCCAAAGCCGTTCTGGAACAAGCAGAGACGGATCCGAAGGCGCTCGACATCGAGTTCATCGAGCGGTACACCACCGGGTTCGAGGCCTACCGGGCCGCGGTCGAGGCCACGTCGTGGGACGAGATCGAATACAAATCCGGGGTGTCGCAGCGCGATATCCGCAGGGCCGCCAAGATTTACCGCGACGCAGACCGCAGCATCATCAGCTGGTGCCTCGGCGTCACCCAGCACGAGCACGGTGTCGACAGCGTCCGGGAGATCGTGAATCTGCTTCTGCTGCGCGGCAATCTGGGCCGCGAAGGCGCCGGACCGTCGCCCGTGCGCGGGCACAGCAACGTGCAGGGCAACCGCACGTGCGGTATCGACCACCGGCCGACCGAGGAGTTCCTGGACCGGCTGGGTGAGGTCTGCGGCATCGACCCGCCGCGCGCCCACGGCCTCGACACCGTCCACACCATCGAAGGCATGCACAGCGGTGACGTCAAGGTGTTCATCGGTATGGGCGGCAATTTCGCCAGTGCCGCACCGGATACCGCGTACACGTTCGAGGGCCTGCAGAAGTGCGAGCTCACCGTCCAGGTCAGCACAAAGCTGAACCGCAGTCACGTGATTCACGGCCGGCAGGCGCTGATTCTGCCGTGTCTGGGCCGCACCGAGAAGGACCATCAGAAGGAGGGCATCCAGTCGACCTCGGTGGAGGACTCGATGAGCATGGTGCACCTGTCGGTCGGCATGAAGAAGCCGGCCTCGCCGCACCTGCTGTCCGAGCCGGCGATCATCGCGGGGATCGCCGCGGCCGCGCTGCCGAACAGCCAGACGCCGTGGCACTGGTACGTCGAGGACTACGACCGCATCCGCGACACGATGGCCAAGGTGCTCAACGGGTTCGAGGACTTCAACCGCCGGGTCCGGTTGCCGCTGGGCTTCCGGATCAAGCAGCCTGCGCGGGAACTGATCTTCCTGACCCCGTCGGGCCGCGCGGAGTTCTCGGCCGTCGAGCTGCCCGACGACACCGTCAGCGAAGGCACGCTGATCCTGGCCACGCTGCGCTCGCACGACCAGTGGAACACCACCATCTACTCCGACAACGACCGCTACCGCGGCATCAAGAACCTGCGCACGCTCATCTTCATGAATGAGCACGACATGGCCGACCGCGGCATCAAGGAGTTCGACGACGTCGACATCGTCGCCACCGCGCGCGACGGCAGCGTCCGCTCGCTGCACCGCTACAAGGCGGTGCCGTACGGCATCCCGCGCGGCAACGCGGCCGGCTACATGCCCGAGATGAATGTGCTCTGTGCCATCGGCGATTTCAGCTCGCAGAGCGACCAGCCCATCATGAAGAACGTCAAGGTCACGGTGACGAAGTCTGCTTAGCCGAACATGAGCTTGTGTGTCAGATTCCCCGCGGGACTGGCACACAAGCTCATGTTCGCACTAGTCGCGGGCACCCGGCAACAGCATCGACACCACGATCGCGGCGGTGACGCCGATGACGGTGTCGATGCCACGAGCGGTCAGCAACACCAGCGGTTCGGTTGGTGCCGCGAGGTCGGTCATCAGCATGATCAACGGCGTGAAGAACCCCAGTGCGACCGCGTGGTGGTGGGCCATGAACAACTCGGTGGGGAACAACAGAACCATGACGCAGATCGCCAGCACATACTCACTGGGTCCCGGCACCAGCAGTGCGGCCGCCACGGCCAGGCCGATGAAAGTGCCACCCAGGCGATGGATTCCGCGTCTGATCCGGCCGCTGGCGTCGGCGGCCGCCAACGGCCCGGCTGCCGCGGCGATGGCCCAGTTGGCATGGTCGACGCCCAAAGCGAGGCCGGCGGTGCCGGCGGCGGTGATGGCAAGCGCGTAGCGGCCCGCGTGGATCAGCACGTCGCGCCGGTTCGGCGGGGAAAGCCGGGCGGCCGGCCTCACGGCCCGCGGTGCGTCGAGCACACCCAACAGGACGCACAACAAAGCCGTTGCGGCACAGAGCAATATCGCCGAAGAGGGCGCGACCCGGCCCGCCGGCACCGTGGCGATGGCGCCGAGCGCAAAGACGCCGTAGAACGGTCCCTCGGGCTTGAGCGCGAGGTAGTCGGTCACCACCGAGCCGACGGACGCGAACGCCACCGCGGCGAGAACCAGGACAGCCCGTGGCACATGGGAATTGGCGAGTGCCACACCGATGGCCACGCCCAGAACCAGGATCACGCCGCCCTGGGTCTGATGCGCGAACCGCCGGGAGCGGGTTTCGGTGCGGCCGTACATGCCGGTGATCGCACCGAACACCGCGTAGATGATCAGGTCGGGGCGTCCGGCGGCCAGCAGTGCGACACCCGGGATGGCCAACCCCAGCGCGACCCGCAACGCGGGCCGGTGGTCTTCCGTCGGCGGGGTCATGGCCCGGCGCACGCGCATATAGACGGTGCGCATGGGCCCACTCCGATCGATGAACGACTTACTCAAACAGGTTGTCGTACCCGGGGAGTGACCGTCAAAGTGGAAATACCGAGCAAGTGATCGGCGGCGCCTATCGAGCGCGCGGCTTGACCGCGTCAGCCCAGCACGGGGAAGCTGCGGCGCTTGGCCAGCCGGTCCATGCCGGACTGGATGGCGAACTGCACCTCGTCGTACACCTTGTCGACGTAGGCGGCGTCGTTGGCGCGCTCTGGGTCGGTGTCGACGTAGATGGGGTCGAGCAGCTCGGTGCGGATCTTCGCAGGCAGCGGCAGGTGCATCGGCAGCACCTCGACGGCGAGCGGGAACGGGAAGCCGGCGATGATCGGCATGTTGGCGCCACGCAACCGCTTACCGAGGCCGCTCCACTTGGCCAGGAACTTGCCTTCGTTCAACACGAAGACGGTGTCGTGCCCACCGACCGTGGCCACCGGGACGATCGGCACACCGGACTGGATCGCCTGCTTCACAAAGCCTTTACGGCCGGCGAGGATCGCCTTGTCGCGGTCGCGCCAGTTGCGCATCGCGTCCAGCTCGCCGCCCGGCCACACCACGACGTCATGCCCCGCGGCCAGCGCGCTCGTCACACCGTCACGCGACGCGGGGATGACGCCGACGGCGCGGAAGTAGTCACCCAGACCGGGGGCACCCATCAGCACGTCGTGCGCGGTGCCGTGCAGGACACGCTGCCCGTCGAAGTGCCGGTACCAGGAGTGCACCAGCGTCCAGGCGTCCATGGTCAGGGAGCCGCCGGAATGGATACCGATCAACAGCGACGGTTCGTCGGGCACCTTGTGCCAGCCGTCGATCTCGAGCCGGAAATAGTGGTCGCACAGGAAGTTCCAGATCGGGTTCTGGACGTACCGCATGAACGTCGGGTTGGGGACGCTCGGGGGAGCAGGCGGGGCGGCGGTCAGCGTGGTCATGAGTCCTCGTTTGCGGGGTCGGGCCGTCCGCGGCGCCTACCGACCGCGCGGACTATGGCGTTGATCGCGGCAAGGGTCAGAACGGGGAGCAAGGTGACGACGATGTAGGCCACACCACCGATGACAGTCATCCGACCGATTACCTCTCTGGTGCGGTTTGTCGAGCCTGTTGTAGCAGGTAGGAACCTTGCCGCTGTGGTCGATGGCTACGCTACGGAGCGCAGAGAGGAGTTTCGACATCCCCGGCGGCCGAAGATTCGGCGCAATTCCGCGGATATGTTGTCGCGAGAAGCCAACGTCTACGGCCAGGGTTGACAGCCCGGGCGAATGTTGCTGCTCGCGTTGATCGTGCGCCCAGGATCCTCGCTACTCGAACTTTGTCTGCGTAAGCGCACACTCGACGCCCACAAGGCATTTGCTTGTCAGGTGCCAGCATGCAGAGGCTCGCGACTGTGCCGCCAGCGCGTCTCAAGAGTGGATCTGACGATCTGTACGCACCCTCGACGCGAACCTCGCTGCCACGCACATGCGTAAGCCCCCCAAATCCAAAGAGATTTGGGGGGCTTACGTCTGCTCGCGCAGAGAACGTGACCTAGACGATGTAGCTCGTCGCAGCCTGCAGGTGGGCGATGGCCTCGTCGGCGATCCGCGGTATGAGTTCGGAGCAGGCTGGCAAATCCGCCACGATGCCGGCCACCTGACCCGAGGCCAGCACGCCCGCCTCGGTGTTGCCTTCCACCAGACCGGCTTTCAGCAGCATCGGGGTGTTGGCCGCCATGACGACCTGCGACCAGGTCAGGTCCTTGCCGTGGCGCATGGCCAGGCCGTCCTTGATCATCGAACGCCACGTCATGCCCGACATCTTCTTGAACTTCTGGGCGTTTCCGACCGCGGCGACGAAACCGCGCACCGGAGAACCGCTTTCGAGCTTCTCGACCAGCCCGGTACGCAGCACCCGGTGCGGCATGCCGTCGACGCGGGTCGACACCACGGTGCCGTCCAGCGCGGCCTCGAGGTACCGCTGCTTGACGGCGTCGGGCACCGTCGAGTCCGACGTCAGCAGGAACCGCGTGCCCATCGCGACGCCGGCGGCGCCATAGGACAGCGCGGCTGCCAGACCACGGCCGTCGAAGAAACCGCCCGCGGCGATCACCGGCATACCGGTGTCCTTGACGGCGTCGAGTACCGACGGCAGCAGCAGCGTGGTGGCGATCGGGCCGGTGTGGCCACCGCCTTCGCCGCCCTGCACGATCACCGCGTCGGCGCCCCAGCTCGCCACCTTCTTGGCGTGCTTGGCCAGGCCGACCGACGGGATCACCACGACGCCGGCATCTTTGAGCTTGGCGATCAGCTCAGGCTTGGGGGCCAGGGCGAAGGAGGCGACTTTGACTCCTTCGCGGATCAGGAGGTCGCAGCGGGCGTCCGCATCGCCGGCGTCGGCACGCATGTTGATGCCGAACGGCTTGTCGGTGGCCGCCTTGACCTTGGTGACGGCGGTCTGCAGCTCGTCCAGCGTCATCGTCGCCGACGCCAGGATGCCGAGACCACCGGCGTTGGAGGTGGCCGCGACCAGTCGCGCGCCGGCCACCCAGCCCATACCGGTCTGCACGACCGGGTACTCGATGCCGACCAGCTCGGTCAGCGGCGTCTTGAGCTTGCTCACGCCTTGACTTCCTTGTCGCGGAACGACTTCGGGTCGATGACCTCGCGCAGCAGCTGCAGTTCGTCGGCGGTTGGCAGGCGGGTCTCGCCGGCGGTGTCCAGGCCGTGCACCTCGAACGAGGTGTTGTCGGCGACCTCGTCGGCCGTCACACCCGGGTGCAGCGACACCGCGCGCATCTGGTGCTCGGGGCCGTTGAAGTCGAACACGCCCAGGTTGGAGACCACCTGGTACACGTTCAGGAAGCGGTATGCCGGGTTGGCCGGATCGACCTTGTCCCAACCGATTCCGGAGACGATGTCGACCGACTCGGCGAACACGCGCTTGGTGTGGTTGCCCACGAAGTAGCTCGTCGCGTGGTTGATGCTGTTGCCGGGCGCGCCGCGGACGCCGAACATCTGGCGGGTCGGCTGCTGGATCGGGCCGAAGGCCGACAGGTTCTGGTTGCCGTAGCGGTCGATCTGGTTGGCGCCCATGACCACATGGCGACGGCCCCAGGCCAGCGTCTCGAAGACGCGGTTGAACGGCATCCAGCCCTCGACGGCGAACGGGGCGCCGATCGCCGGGGTGTCGGCCAGCATGCGGGCCTCACCGTCGGTGATCACGATGTCGGGGGAGAAGGTCAGCCGGGCCAGGCGGGCGCCGATCTGCACGACGGTCGTCATGGGGCTGGCCATGATTTCCCCTGCGTCACGGAACAATTCGGCGCAGGCGACGGCACAAATTTCGGAGCGGGTTACTGAGTCATTCCCCGTCGCTCCGCTCGCCTCGATCGTCACTTGTTGGCCTCCTTCTGAGCCTCGGCGAACTTACGGACCGCGGCCTGGTAGTCGGCTTCGGTTCCGGACAGGTAGGTCTTGACGAACTCGGCCCAGGTCTCGTCCGAGCCGGCGGCTTCGGCGTAGTGGCGCTGGAACTTCTCGTCGCGCCGGTAGTCGGGCTCGTTGGTGGTGAAGTGGGCGCCGTTCGGGGCCTCGACCACGGTGTCGACCATCATGCGGTTGATGATCTGCTGCTGCGGCACAACCGACTTCACCAGCTCTTCAGTGGAGACGATCTTCTCGACCGACAGGTGCCGGCGCTCGGCCGACATCAGGAACAGGTCGTCGAAGTAGGGGTCGATGCCGGTGTAGGCGGCATTGCCCTTCACGTCGCCCAGGTTCATGTGCACGAATGCGGCATCGAGGTTCAGCGCCGGCATGGCGATGAGTTCCTCGTAGCCGTCGCCGGTCGGGTACGGGGACTTGACGGTCTTGAGCTCGTCACCCCAGAAGGCACGGACGTCGCTGCCGAGGCCGGCGCGGATCGGCAGGAACGGAAGACGTTGTGCGGCAGCCTGTAGGCCACAGCGCAGCATGCCCTCGTCCATCTCGCGGGCCTCGATGGCGCCTTCGGTGCGGCGCCGCGCGAACCACGGGTCGTAGAACGGCGGCGAGTCCAGCGACACGAAGCCGTAGTAGACGCGCTTGACCTTGCCTGCGGCACAGAGCAGTCCGAGATCCGGGCCGCCGTAGGTGACGACGGTCAGGTCGGTGACATCGGTGCGCAGCAGCGCGCGCACGAATGCCATCGGCTTGCGGCGCGAACCCCAGCCGCCGATGCCGATGGTCATGCCGCTCTCGATCTCGGCTACTGCGGCCTCGAGGGTTGTTGTCTTGTCTGCCATATTATTTCGACCCCTTGTTGGTCCCCGCGAACTCGTCGCGGTGCTCGTCGGACACGCCGGACAGATTCAGTTCGAAGGTGAAGCCCTGCTCCATGCGGTAGCGCGCGTTCACGGGCTGCACGTCGATGAAGTTCAGTGCCTCCTTGGCAGCGCGGATCACGCGGGTGTCCTTGCTCGCGATGTCGCGGGCGACGCGCAGCGCGGCCTCGTCGAGCTCCTCGCGCGGGACGACCTCGTGCACCGAACCGAAGTGCTGCAGCGTCGAGGCGGGCACGGTCGCGGCGGTGAAGAACAGCCGGCGCATCATGTGCTGCGGGACCAGGCGCGACAGGTGGGTCGCAGCGCCCAGCGCGCCACGCTCGACCTCGGGCAGACCGAACTTCGCGTCGTCGGAGGCGACGATGACGTCGGCGTTGCCGACCAGGCCGATGCCGCCGCCGACGCAGAAGCCGTTGACGGCCGCGATGACCGGGACCTGGCATTCGTACACCGCGCGGAACGCCTCGTAGCAGCCGCGGTTGGCGTCGATCAGGGCGCCGAAGCCCTCGGTGTTCTGCATTTCCTTGATGTCGACGCCGGCATTGAAGCCGCGTCCCTCGGCCCGCAGGATCACCACGTGGGTGCTCTTGTCGCGCCCGGCGGCGGTGATCTGGTCAGCCAGTTCGAACCAACCGGCCGACGGGATGGCGTTGACCGGCGGGTAGTTCACGGTGACCGAGACGATGCCCGGTTCGACTGTCTTGGTGGTGATGGTCATCAGTCACTTCCTGGGGGACGGGTACCTAAGCAAGCACTTGCTTGGTACGCTAGCACAGTGACTGCTGGAATCAATCTGCAATTGGCCGGTCGCGTGGTGCTGGTCACCGGCGGTGTGCGCGGCGTCGGCGCCGGCATCAGCGCGGTGTTCGCCGAGCAGGGCGCCACTGTGATCACCTGCGCGCGGCGCGAGGTCGAGGGCTTGCCCTACGAGTTCCACGCCTGCGACGTTCGTGACGACGCGGCGGTCAAGGCCATGATCGACGCCATCGTCGCCAAGCACGGCCGGCTGGACGTCGTGGTCAACAACGCCGGTGGCTCGCCGTTCGCGCTGGCCGCCGATGCGTCGGCCAAGTTCAGCACAAAGATCATCGAGCTCAACCTGATTGCGCCGCTGCTGGTTTCGACGCACGCCAATGCGGTGATGCAGCAGCAGGACACCGGCGGCGTGATCGTCAACATCTCCAGCGTCAGCGCGCACCGGCCCACCCCGGGCACCGGTGCGTACGGCGCCGCCAAGGCCGGCATCGACAGCCTGACCACGACGCTCGCCGTCGAGTGGTCGCCCAAGGTCCGGGTGAACTCCGTCATCGTCGGCATGGTCGAGACCGAGCAGTCCGAACTGTTCTACGGCGACGCCGAGTCGGTCGCCGCCGTGGCCGCGACCGTGCCGCTCAAGCGGCTGGCCAAGCCCACCGACATCGGCTGGGCCGCAGCATTTTTGGCCTCCGAGGCCGCGTCGTACGTCAGCGGTGCGTCCCTCGAAGTGCACGGCGGCGGCGAGCCGCCGCGATACCTGGAAACGTCCAGCGCCAACAAATAAGGAGAGATCAATGGGATTGCTCGACGGCCGCGTGGTCATCGTGACGGGTGCCGGTGGCGGCATCGGGCGTGAGCACGCGCTCGCGTTCGCCGCGGAAGGTGCCCGCGTCGTGGTCAACGACATCGGCGTCGGCCTGGACGGTTCGCCCGCCGGTGGCGGTAGCGCCGCGCAGAATGTGGTCGACGAGATCGTCGCCGCCGGTGGCGAGGCCGTGGCCAACGGCTCGAACGTCGCCGACTGGGAGCAGGCCGCGGCCCTGATCCAGCAGGCCGTCGATACCTACGGCACCCTCGACGTGCTGGTCAACAACGCCGGCATCGTCCGCGACCGCATGTTCGCCAACGCCACCGAAGACGAATTCGACGCTGTCACCGCGGTGCATCTCAAGGGGCACTTCGCCACCATGAAGCACGCCGCCGCGTACTGGCGCGCCAAGGCCAAGGCCGGCGAGACCGTCGACGCCCGCATCATCAACACCAGCTCGGGCGCCGGCCTGCAGGGCAGCGTCGGCCAGGCCACCTACAGCGCCTCCAAGGCCGGCATCGCCGCGCTGACGCTGGTCGCCGCGACCGAGATGGGCCGCTACGGCGTCACCGCCAACGCCATCGCGCCGTCGGCTCGTACCCGCATGACCGAGACCGTCTTCGCGGATGCGATGAACACCCAGGACCAGGCGTTCGACTCCATGGCCCCCGAGAACATCTCCCCGCTGGTGGTGTGGCTGGGCAGCGTGGAGTCGCGCGACGTCACGGGCAAGGTGTTCGAGCTCGAAGGCGGCAAGATTCGTGTTGCCGAGGGTTGGGCGCACGGCCCCGAGATCGACAAGGGTGCCAAGTGGGACCCGGCCGAGCTGGGCCCCGTGGTCGCCGATCTGCTGGCCAAGGCGCGTCCCGCGGTGCCCGTCTACGGCTCGTAACAGCCGCGATCGTGAAAGCGTCCCCGCAACGAATCACGTTGCGGGGACGCTTTTTTGGTCTGCATCACAGCGTGGCGGCGACATCCCAGATCGGTTCGAGCGCCGCGATGCCGGTGCGGACGAGCGGACTGAGTACGACATCGGTCGCGCCTGCGGCGATGTACCGGCGCAGTTGAGTGGACACCTGCGAAGCAGTGCCGACCGCCGCGAGATCGATGACCGAGTCGACGCCTTCGCGTTCGATCACCTTGGCGTACGACGGGATCGTCGCGTAGAACTCGAGAGCCTCCGCCGCGCGGTTGCGGCCCTCGTCGACGTCGTCGGTCACCAGAACGGGCACCGCGGCAATCACTTTGGGTGCGGGCCTGCCGGCTGCGGTCGCGGCCGCGGTGATGGTCGGCACGATGAATTCCTCGATGGTGCGCGGCCCGGCCAGATAGGGCAGGGTGCCGTCCGCCAATTCCCCTGTCACACGTAATGCCTTGGGCCCCATGGCCGCGACATAGACGGGCAGGGGCGTGCCACCGGCGACCGTCACCGGAAACTCTGGGGCGGCGGTGAATTCTTCGCCGTGGAAGTCGACGGTGCCGGTGTCCAGGATCGACCGGAGCACCTGCAGGTGTTCGCGCAGCCGGCCGATGGTGTTCGGCCACGTGGTCCCGAAAGCCACCTGCTCGGGAGCATGCGCACCCAGCCCGAGGCCGAGGCTGAAGTTCCCGCCGGTGGCCGCTTGGGCGGTCAGCGCCTGCGAGGCGAGCGTCAGCGGGTGGCGCGGGTTGACCGGTACGACAAAGGTGCCGACGCCAAGGCCCGGCACCGCGGCACCGACGTATCCGGCGAGCGAGATCGCGTCGTGGTCGAACTGCTGGGCTATCCACACCTGGCCGACGCCGGCGTTGTAGGCGCGGCGGGCCTGGTCGATCGCGGCAGCGACATGATTGGCGGAAGTACGGTCGGGGTCCAGCACAACTCCGGTCGGCATATCAACGACAACGACGGGGCCGGGCCGCCGATTCCGGCCCGGAAAGAAAAACTCCCCCAGAACGAAACTCGTTCTGGGGGAGCCTCTTTGCTGTTGTTACTTGGCGGCGTCGGCCTTGGCGGCCTTGTCCTTCTGCTGCTTCTCCGCCTTCTTCGGCTTTTCGGCCTTGGGCTTGTCGGCCTTGTCCGACTTGTCCTTCTTCGGCTTGTCCTTCTTGACCTTGGTGCCCTTGTCCGCGGCGCCCTTGTCGCCGGTGCCGGCCTTCGGGGTGTCCTCGGTCTTGGAATCACCGGCCTTCGTATCGCCGGCCTTGACGTCGTCGGCCTTGGTGGTGTCAGCCGGGGTGTCGTCGGCCTTGGTGGCCTTGACGGTCTTGTCCTTGGTGCCGGTGGTGGCCGGCTTCAGGGCGGAGACCTGCTTGGCGAGCGTCGGCGTCACCGCGGGCTTGTCGGCGCTGTCGGCTTCTTTCGCTGCGGCGGTATTCGGGGTGACGGCCTGCACCGATGCCGGCGGGGGTGCCGCCTTGAAGACGGTGCCGGTCTGGACGGACTTCACGACGCTCTTGACCACGTTGATCGGGAGGTTCACGACGGCCTTGGCGGTATCGAACACGCCGTCCCGAATGGCGTTGGCGACGTTGGCGATGTTGCCGGTCCGCAGAGCCTTCGCGACGTTGTAGAGCGCCATCTGCGGCACCTTGACGGCGTCGCGGACATTGACGAACAGCTTGGTGGGCAGGGCCGGGTTCTGCGTGACGGCGATACCGCCCCAGTTCTCCAGGGTCCAGCCGTCCTCGGGGTTGCCGGTCACGGTGACGATCTCGGTGTTGCCCAGCGGGTGCTTCAGCATCAGGGTGAGGTCGGGGTTCTCGACGTTCATCAGGGTCCACGCCATGATCGACATGCCGTGCGCGAAGGCCACCGGGTTCTGCGCGCCGCTGTTGTAGATGTCGTCGACCGCACCGTTGAACCGGTCCTGGAAGACCGCGCCATTGGCATCGGGCGAACCGGGCATCGGCATCAGGAGGTTGCCCGTGGCCCACGACAGCGGGATCAGCGCGTAGAGGATGCGGGCGAAGCCGGAGTCCTGCGACTGGCCTTCGAAGATGCCGGCCTGCACCTCATGGAGACCGCTCAGCACCGTCACCGGCATGCCGGTCGCGGTGGCGTACGGAGCTGCGGTCTGCTGGGTGCGCACCATGTCCGAGGCGAAGATGGCGTCGTGTGCCAGGCCGTCATTGGCGAGGACGCCGGCCACCGTCTGGGCCTGGGTCTGGCCCGTCGTCGTCAGATTGGGGCCCGGGATCTTGGTGTCGATGAGGCCCGAGGCGTTCCCCTCGGATTCGCCGTGCCGGACGAACGTGATGGTGATGTTCGTTGCGGCCCAGGCCGAAAAGGCCGAGGTGAGGAACATGAAGACGGCGGCGACCAGAACGGCCGCGGCTCGAGCCCCGCGTTTGAATGTTCGGCTGTGGTTCAGCCGGACCATTGATGACATAGACGGCTCCATAGTGTTGGCCCTGGATGTGTGCAGGGCCACACTATGTACACATCTATGAATCTGTCTAGTCTCTTCCGTCAATTACCGGATGAACTTTGCTGGCGGTGCTTTGCGCACAAAAAACTCCCCCGGAACGACGGGCGTCCAGGGGAGTTTTTTCGGTCTGTGCTCAGGCCGGGTCGAGCAGGATGATCGGAATCTTCCGGTCCGTGTGCGAGCGGTAGTCGACGAAGTCCGGGTACATGGCGTCGAGCTTGGGCCAGTACTCGTCGCGTTCGGCATCGGTGGCCTCACGGGCGGTCAGCTGCAGCTTCTCGCCGCGCACCTGGAACTTCACCTTCGGGTTGGCAACCAGGTTCAGGTACCACATCGGGTGGGTGTCGCGGCCGCCCTGCGAGGCGACGACGACGATGCGGTCGCCTTCACGCAAGTACAACAACGGGCTGTCGCGGGGCTCGCCGGATTTGCGGCCGATCGTGGTCAGGATCCCGACGGGCGGGGGAGTGGCGACGGGCTTGGAGCCCAGCCGCCACTTGGCGCCGATCCGGCCGTCGGTCGCCCGGAATGCCCAGGTGTTGATCCGCGACATCCACTTGAAGCCGACCTGCATTCCCTTGGAATTCAGGATCTTCAGCTGCCTGTCGCTCATTTCCCCGTCGGCCATGGTGGCGACCCTGCTCCTCGCTCTAGATGCGCTCGATGATCGTGCCGGTGGACAGCGCACCGCCGGCGCACATCGTGATCAGCGCCGTCGACTTGCCGGTCCGTTCCAGCTCGTGCAGCGCGGTCGTGATGAGCCGCGAGCCGGTGGAACCCACCGGGTGGCCCAGCGCGATGGCGCCGCCGTTGACGTTGACCCTATCCATGTCGGCCTTGTGCACCTGAGCCCAGGACAGCACGACGGACGCGAAAGCCTCGTTGATCTCGACCAGGTCGATGTCGGCCATCGACATGCGCGCCTTCTCGAGCACCTTGGCGGTCGACTGCACCGGGCCGTCCAGGTGGTAGTAGGTCTCGGCGCCGACGTTGGCCTGCGCGATGATCCGGGCGCGGGGCGTGAAGCCGAGCGCCTTGGCCTTGTCCTCGTCCATCCACAGCACCGCGGCGGCACCGTCGGAAATCTGCGATGACGTGCCGGCGGTGTGGATGCCGCCCTCGATGACGGGCTTCAGCGAGCCCAGGCCCTCCAGGGTGGTGTCGCGCAGGCCCTGGTCGCGGCTGACCCAGTTGAGCTCGGCGGTGGGCTGCTTGTTCTCGTCGATGACCGGTGCCTCGATGGGCGAGATCTCGCGGTCGAAGCGGCCCTCGGCCCAGGCCTGCTTGGCCTTGGCCTGCGAGGCGAAGCCCAGTGCGTCGATGTCGGCGCGCGTGATGCCCCGGCGCTTGGCGATGCGCTCGGCGGCCTCGAACTGGTTGGGCAGGTCGATGTCCCACGAAGCGGCGCGGGCGCCACCGCCGTTGGCGCCCAGCGGCACCCGGCTCATGGCCTCGATGCCGCAGGCGATGCCGATGTCGATGGCGCCGGTGGCGATCAGACCCGCGATGAGGTGGTTGGCCTGCTGCGCGCTGCCGCACTGGCAGTCGATGGTGGTGGCGCCGACGTGCTCGGGCAATCCGGCGACCAACCAGGACTGCCGGGTGATGTTGTTGCCCTGCTCGCCGTACTGCGTGACGCAGCCGCCGATGAGCTGCTCGACGTCGCCGGCGTCGAGCCCGGCCTTCTCGACGAGAGCCTTCTGTGTGGCGCCCAGAAGCTCGGTCGCGTGCAGGCCGGACAGCCAGCCACCTCGCTTGCCGATGGGGCTACGAGTGGCTTCAACGATGACAGGATTACCCATGGCCTCAGGCTAGAACACGTTTCATTACTCTGACAAGCAATCATCGGGACGTGCCTTTTATCTGCGGTGAAGGCGTGTTTCAATGGTCGCAACGCCGAACTAGAAGGATTTGTCTCGGAACCCTGTTCTGAGGCGTTGGATTCCCCAAGGAGACACCATGCCCTGCCCCATCCCGTCCGATCTCGACTTGTTGGACGCGAACCTCAACCTGGAGCGGCTGCCTGTCGAGGAACTCGCGGAGCTGCGCAAGTCCGAGCCGATCCACTGGGTGGACGTGCCCGGCGGCACCGGTGGCTTCGGTGACAAGGGCTACTGGATCGTCACCCGCTACGACGACGTCAAAGAGGTGTCGAAGCGGAACGACATCTTCGGCAGCGCGCCCGATGGCGCGATTCCGGTGTGGCCGCAGGCCATGACGCGTGACGCCGTCGACGTGCAGCGCGCCGTGCTGCTGAACATGGACGCCCCGCAGCACACCCGGCTGCGCAAGATCATCTCCCGCGGCTTCACCCCGCGTGCCATCGGCCGCCTGCAGGCCGAGCTGAACGAGCGGGCCCAGAAGATCGCCGAGACCGCCGCCGCGTCGGGCACCGGTGACTTCGTCGAGCAGGTCTCGTGCGAACTGCCGCTGCAGGCCATCGCCGGACTGCTCGGTGTGCCGCAGGAAGACCGCGACAAGCTGTTCAACTGGTCCAACGAGATGACCGCAGGCGAGGACCCCGAGTACGCCCACATCGACCCGGCCGCATCGTCGTTCGAGCTGATCACCTACGCCATGAACATGGCCGCAGAGCGGGCCAAGAACCCGACCGACGACATTGTCACGCAGCTGATCGAGGCCGACCTCGACGGCGAGAAACTGTCCGACGACGAGTTCGGCTTCTTCGTGGTGATGCTGGCCGTGGCCGGTAACGAGACCACCCGTAACTCGATCACGCACGGCATGATCGCCTTCTCCCAGAACCCCGACCAGTGGGAGCTGTACAAGAAGGAGCGTCCGGAGTCGGCCGCCGACGAGATCGTCCGTTGGGCCACACCGGTTACCGCATTCCAGCGCACCGCGCTGGAGGACACCGAGCTCGGTGGCGTGAAGATCAAGAAGGGCGAGCGGGTCGTCATGTCCTACCGTTCGGCCAACTTCGACGAAGAGGTGTTCGAGGACCCGCACACCTTCAACATCCTGCGCTCGCCTAACCAGCACGTCGGCTTCGGCGGCACCGGCGCGCACTACTGCATCGGCGCCAACCTGGCGCGCATGACCATCAACCTGATGTTCAACGCCATCGCCGACCATATGCCGGACCTGGCCTCGGTCGGTGAGCCCGAGCGGCTCATGTCGGGCTGGCTCAACGGCATCAAGCACTGGCAGGTTGACTACACGGGTAAGTGCCCCGTCCAGCACTGACGGCGACTGACTGCAGTAGTCCGGTAACACGAATCAAGGAGGATTCGGGTGGATTTCACACCGAGCCCCGAGCAGCAGGCTGTCGCCGATGTGGTGACCTCTGTGCTCGAGCGGGAAAACACTTGGGACGCACTGGTTTCCGGTGGCGTCGTGGCACTGGCAGTGCCGGACCGCTTGGGCGGTGACGGGTTGGGGCTGCCGGAGGCGGCCACCGCGCTGACCGAGATCGGTCGGCGCGGCACCACCGGACCGGCACTCGCCACCATCGGGCTCGCCCTGGTGCCGCTGGTCGACCTGGCCACCGAAGCGCAGCAGGACCGGTACCTGGCGGGCGTCGCGCAGGGCGCGGTGCTGTCCGCCGCCCTGAACGAAGCCGGCAACCAGCTGCCTGAGAAGCCGTCGACCAGCTACGCCGGCGGCAAGCTCAACGGCACCAAAATCGGTGTGCCGTATGCCGAGACGGCGCAGTGGCTGCTGGTCACCACCGACAGTGGTGTGGTCGTCGTGTCACCGAAGGCCGCCGGTGTGACGGTCGAGAAGACCCCGACCGCCAACGGCTCGGACGAATACGTCGTCACCTTCGCCGACGTGGCAGTGGCCGACGACGATGTGCTGGCCGGTGCCACGGTGGCGCGGGTGAACGAGTTGGCGCTGGCCATGATCGGCGCGTTCGGTGCCGGCCTGGTGGCCGGTGCGCTGCGGCTGACGGCCGACTACACCGCGACCCGCGAGCAATTCGGCCGGCCGCTGTCCACCTTCCAGACCGTGGCGGCGCAGCTGTCCGAGGTCTACATCGCCTCGCGGACAATCGATCTCGTGTCCACCTCGGTGGTGTGGCGGTTGTCGGAGGGACTCGACGCAGCCGAGGACCTGGCGATCCTGGGCTACTGGCTGACCTCGCAGGCCCCACCTGCCATGCGGCTGTGCCATCACCTGCACGGCGGCATGGGCATGGACATCACCTACCCGATGGACCGCTACTACTCCTCGATCAAGGACCTGAACCGCCTGCTCGGGGGTCCGTCGCACCGTCTCGATCTGGTGGGAGCCTGATGTTTATCGACCTGACCGCGGAACAGCGCAAGCTGCAATCCGAACTGCGCGAGTACTTTTCGACGCTGATCACGCCCGAAGAGGCGGCGGCGATGGAGACCGACCGGCACAACGAGGCCTACCGCGCCGTCATCAAGCGCATGGGCAGCGACGGCAAGCTCGGTGTGGGCTGGCCCAAGGAGTACGGCGGCCTGGGCTTCGGGCCCATCGAGCAGCAGATCTTCATCAACGAGGCCAACCGCGCCGACATCCCGCTGCCGATGGTCACGCTGCAGACCGTGGGACCCACCCTGCAGCTGCTCGGCACCGAGGAACAGAAGAAGAAGTTCCTGCCCGGAATCCTTTCCGGTGAAGTGCATTTCGCGATCGGTTACTCCGAGCCCGAAGCTGGCACCGACCTGGCGTCGCTGCGGACCACCGCAGTCCGGCACGGTGACGAGTACATCGTCAACGGCCAGAAGATGTGGACCACCGGTGCCCACGACGCCGACTACGTGTGGCTGGCCTGTCGCACCGACCCGACCGCGGCGAAGCACAAGGGCATCTCGATCCTGATCGTCGACACCAAGGACCCGGGCTACTCCTGGACCCCGATCATCCTGTCCGACGGTGCCCACCACACCAACACGACGTACTACAACGACGTGCGGGTGCCCGCCGACATGCTGGTCGGTGAGGAGAACGGCGGCTGGAAGCTCATCACCACGCAGCTCAATCACGAGCGCGTCGGCCTGGGCCCGGCCGGTCGCGTGGCCGGCATCTACGAGCAGGTGCACAGCTGGGCCTCCCAGCCGGGCTCCGACGGCGTTGTCCCGCTGGACAATCCGGAGGCCAAGCGGCTGCTGGGGCAGATCAAGACGATCATGCGGCTCAACGAACTGCTCAACTGGCAGGTTGCCTCGTCCGGCGAGAACATCGCCGTCGCCGACGCGGCCGCGACGAAAGTCTTTTCCACCGAGCGCATTCAGGAAGTGAGCCGGTTGGCCGAAGAGGTCGTCGGGCGCTTCGGCAACCCGGCCGACACGCATACCGCCCAGTTGCTGCAGTGGCTGGACACGATGGCCAAGCGCAACTTGGTCATCACCTTCGGTGGCGGGGTCAACGAGGTCATGCGCGAGATGATCGCCGCATCGGGCCTCAAGGTTCCGCGGGTTTCGCGGTAGGAGGGCGATCGATGACTGATCTTCAGGCCGGTATCGACGAGATCGTCGCATCCGGGCGCAGCAAGCCGACCCTGAGCCGGGATCCGGTGAACCAGCCCATGATTCACCACTGGACCGACGCGATCGGCGACAAGAACCCGATCTACGTCGACGAGGAGGCGGCCAAGGCCGCGGGGCACCCCGGCATCGTGGCGCCGCCCGCCATGATCCAGGTCTGGACCATGATGGGCCTGGGCCGGACCCGGTCCGACGACGATCCGCTGGCCCGGATCATGAAGTTGTTCGACGAGGCCGGGTACGTCGGCGTCGTCGCCACCAACTGCGACCAGACCTACCACCGCTACCTGCAGCCGGGTGAGCGCGTCAGCATCAGCGCCGAGGTCACCGACGTGGTGGGTCCGAAGCAGACGGCGCTGGGCGAGGGCTACTTCGTCAACCAGAAGATCCGCTGGCATGTCGGCGACGAGGAAGTCGCCGACATGGACTGGCGCATCATGAAGTTCCTGCCCGCCAACAAGCAGGGTAAGGAGGCCGAGGAGAAGGATGTAACCGGTTCCGCTCTATCGGATCTGGACCCGGACAAGCTGATGCGACCGTCGTCGTCGCGCGACACCCAGTTCTTCTGGGACGGCGTCAACGCGCACGAACTGCGGATCCAGAAGCGGCCCGACGGCTCGCTGCAGCACCCGCCGGTGCCGGCCATCTGGCAGGACAAAGAGGCCCCGATCGACTACGTCGTCTCGTCGGGCCGCGGCACGGTGTTCAGCTACGTCGTGCACCACGCGCCGAAGGTGCCCGGCCGCAGCCTGCCGTTCATCATCGCGCTCGTCGAACTCGAAGAGGGCGTGCGCATGCTCGGTGAGCTGCGCGGCGTCGAGCATGACGACGTGAAGATCGGAATGCCGGTCAGCGCAACGTTCCTCGACTTCCCGGACAGCGACGTCAGTCCGGCCTGGAGCCTGTACGCATGGGAGGCAGCGAAGTGACCGCCACCGTCAGTGCCACCGTGGGCACCAAGCTGCCCGAGCTGTCGATCTACGGCGACCCGACGTTCATCGTCTCGACCGCCATCGCCACCCGGGACTACCAGGACGTGCACCACGACCGGGACAAGGCACAGGCCAAGGGCTCCAAGGACATCTTCGTCAACATCCTGACCGACACCGGTCTGGTGGGGCGTTACGTCACCGACTGGGCCGGCCCGAACGCCATCATCAAGTCGATCAAGCTGCGCCTCGGTGTGCCCTGGTACGCCTACGACACCATCACCTTCCGTGGTGAGGTGACCGCTGTCGAGGGCGACCTCGTGACGCTGAAAGTGGTGGGCAGCAACAGCCTTGGCGACCACGTCATCGCCACCTCGACGCTCACGATGGGAGCCGCGCAGTGAGCATCTCCGGCAAGGCCGTCATCGCCGGCATCGGCGCCACGGACTTCTCCAAGAACTCCGGCCGCAGTGAACTGCGGCTGGCCGCCGAGGCCGTCACCGACGCCCTGAACGACGCTGGCCTGTCGCCCAAGGATGTCGACGGTCTGGTGACCTTCACCATGGACTCCAACCTGGAGACCGCGGTGGCCCGCTCCACCGGCATCGGAGAGCTGAAGTTCTTCAGCCAGATCGGCTACGGCGGCGGCGCCGCCGCGGCGACCGTGCAGCAGGCCGTGCTGGCGGTGGCGTCCGGCATCGCCGAAGTCGTTGTCGCATACCGCGCTTTCAATGAGCGCTCGGAGCACCGCTTCGGCCAGGTGATGACGGGGCTGACCGTCAACGCCGACTCCCGGGGTGTCGAGTACAGCTGGTCGTACCCGCACGGGCTGAGCACGCCGGCCGCCTCGGTCGCCATGGTTGCGCAGCGCTACATGCACGAATACGGCGCCACCAGTGCCGATTTCGGTGTCGTGTCGGTGGCCGACCGCAAGCATGCGGCGACCAACCCGAAGGCGCACTTCTACGGCAAGCCGATCACCATCGAGGACCACCAGAACTCGCGGTGGATCGCCGAGCCGCTGCGGCTGCTCGACTGCTGTCAGGAGACCGACGGCGGTGTGGCCATCGTCGTCACCACCCCGGAGCGCGCCAAGGACCTCAAGCAGCGTCCGGTCGTCGTCGAGGCGGCGGCGCAGGCGGCAGGCGAGGACCAGTTCACCATGTACTCGTACTACCGTGACGAGCTCGGCCTGCCCGAGATGGGCCTGGTCGGAAAGCAGCTGTGGGGCCAGAGTGGCTTGACGCCCAATGACATTCAGACTGCGATCCTGTACGACCATTTCACCCCGTACACCCTGATCCAGCTCGAAGAGCTCGGTTTCTGTGGCCGGGGCGAGGCCAAGGACTTCATCGCGAACGGTGCGATCGAGCTGGGCGGCAAGCTGCCGATCAACACGCACGGCGGTCAACTCGGTGAGGCCTACATCCACGGTATGAACGGCATCGCCGAAGGCGTCCGCCAGCTGCGCGGCACCTCGGTCAACCAGGTGCCCGATGTCGAGCACGTGCTCGTCACCGCCGGCACCGGCGTCCCGACGTCAGGTCTGATCCTGGGCTGAGTTCCCTCGCGAACAGACGCAAATGTCCCCGCACGCCCGGCGTGTCGGGGACATTTGCGTCTGCTCGGGCTAATAGAGGTAGTCCTACTCATCCGGATTCGGGTGGCTGGCGCGATGATGACCTGCATGACCGAACCGCAGCGGGCGATGGTGGCCCGGCTCTCGCAGGATGTCGTAGCGATTTCTCATCATCTGGCGTGGGTGTCGGCCTGCCTCACCGAACTCGATCGGTCGATGGCGTACCAGCAGCCGGCCGCGCAGCCCGTCGCATACGCTGCGCCGCAACAGTATTGGCAGCCGCCACAGGCCGCGCCGGTCGCGCCGCCGGCACCGCAACCAGTGCGGCCCACGGCTGCGCCGTACCCGCAGCCGCGACCCGAGCGCTCGGACGGTTGGATCGGCAAGGCACTGGCCGCCGCCGGCGTCGCGGTGACGTTGATCGGCGTCGCTCTGCTGTTGGTCCTCGCCGCGCAGGCCGGGCTGTTGCGGCCCGAGTTCCGTGTCGGCGCGGGGGCGGTCCTGGCAGCCGGCCTGGTGGTCGGGGCGACTCGCCTGAAGACGCGGCCCGGCGGCACAGTGGGCGCGGTTGCCCTGGCCGCCACCGGTATCGCCGCGGCGTACATCGACGTCGTCGCGGTCACCACGATTTACGAATGGCTTTCTGCGCCGGTCGGTTTGGTACTCGCGGCAGTGATCGGCGGCGGCGGGCTGACCTTGGCGCGGCGCTGGGACTCCCAGCAGCTCGCGCTGCTGGTGCTGGTACCTCTGGCCGTGCTGGCGCCGGTGGTGGCCGACGGCGTCTCGCTGCTGCTGATCGGGTTCATGCTGGCGCTGTCCGCGGCGTCGTTGCCGGTGCAGATCGGCAAGGACTGGGTCGCGATGTTCGTGGCCCGGACCGCCGTCTGCACTTTTCCGTTGCTGGTGGCACTGGCCTCGGCGACATTCGGCACGCACCGGAATCCGGGACTCGCGGCTGCCTGCGCGGCGGCGGCCGTGCTGGCCGTTGTGGGTGCGTTGATCCTGCTGCCCAAGACGGCCAACCGTTCGCTGCTGGCCCTGGCCACTGCCGGCGGTGCGGTGCCGGTGCTGTTCGTCACGGCGGTGGTCCGCCCGCTGATCGCCGCGTCGATCATCGCTGCGGTGGCTGGCCTGTTCCTGGCCATCGTGCTGGCCGGCAATCGGCTGCCCGGCGTCGTCGACGTGGTGCGGCGGATCTGGGCGGCGACGGCCGCGGTCTGCGCGCTGGTCGCGGTATTGGTGGCCTTCGACGGCCGGACGGGCAGTGCAGTTTTGCTCGCGATGTCCGTCGTGGTGGCCGTCGCCGGGCGTCGCGACGCCATCGCCCGCTGGGTGGCCGCCGGGTTCGGGGCCGTGGGCGGTGCCGTCTACCTCAGCTACTCTCCGCCGGACCTGTTGTTCCGCGCGGTGGAGCTCAATACGCACAATGCCGTGTCCACCATCGTCTCCAGCATCTTGGCGGTGGGCAGTGCGGTCGCCGTCGTGTGGTCGTGGGCCGGCCGGCGTGACGACGACGAGGTGCGGCTGATGTGGGCCGGTGCGGTCGTGGTCGCCGCCTACGCGTCCACCATGGCGACCGTCACCGCCGGCGTGCTGATCGGCGGCGTGAAGGGCGGGTTCTTCGCGGGCCACATGGTCGCGACCATCGGCTGGATCGCCGTCGCGGCAGCGTTGTTCGGGTACGCGGCGCGCGGGCCGAAGGCGCAGCGGTCACTGCCCATCGGCGGCGGTCTGGCGCTGGTGGCGGCGGCGATGGCCAAGCTGTTCCTGTTCGATCTCGGGACCCTGAACGGGATGTTCCGGGTGGCGGTGTTCATCGTCGTCGGCCTCGTGCTGCTGGCCATGGGGACCGGTTATGCCCGGTTGCTCGCCCGGCAGGATCAGCCGAACCCGGACCGTCAGTTTGCGTCGGGTGGGTAGCTGTCGGGGCGGTAGGCTCGAACCGACGCGGTATGTCTGGGGAAGGGGGCCGTGTCTATGGGGATTCAGCCGGACAGCAGTCCGTTCGGATCGCAGACGGTGACGGGCCCGGGGTGGCCCAACGTCAATGAGGAGCAGCTCGAAGAAGCGGCTGCGCATTACACGAAGCTGGCCACCAAGATCAGCGGATCAGTGGTGCCCCAGCAGACCAGCCAGTTGATGAACCTCACCGACCAGTGGCAGGGCGCGGCGTCGCTGGCGGCGGCAGGCGAGGCCGGCACCATCATCGGCGGCCATGAGGCCAACGGCGCGCAGGCGGCGGCCATCGCCGCCAAACTGCAGTCGATGGTGGCCGCGGTCATCAAGACCAAGAACCTGGTCAACGCCACCGCCGAGGAAGTCCAGGCGGAGTGCATGGCCCTGTCCGCGGCGCCGTTCCCCAACGTGCAGGAACTGATTCAGAGCCGCATCAAGATGGGCCTGTCCCAGAACATCGCCGCGGTAACGGCCAGTGCCACCGAGGTGGCCAACTTCGTCGGTGCGCCGCCGAGCATCCCGACGGCCGGTGTGCCGCCGCAGGTGGCGCAGACCGCGCAGAAGACCGCGGAGTCGGCGGGCAAGGGCGGCGACCAGATGGGCCAGATGATGGGCCAGATGATGCAGATGGCCGGTCAGCTCCCGCAGATGCTGGGGCAGCTGCCGCAGCAGGCCATGCAACCGCTGCAACAACTTTCGCAGCCACTGCAGCAGTTGACGTCCCTGTTCCAGGGCGGCGGGCAGGGCAAGGCCGGCCTCGGCGCCTCACCGTTCGGTGCGTTCTCCAACCATCCGCTGGCCGGCGGTTCCGGCGCGGCTCATGGCGCGGGCCTGATGAAGGGCGGCATGCCCGGCGGCGGTGGCGGTGTGGGTGCGGCCTCCGTGCAGACGCCGCTGCTGGCCAAGATGGTCGGCCCTGGCGCGGCCGGACCCGGCGTGATGCCGGCGAGCGCCGCGGGCGGCATGGGCGCCGGTGGCCTGGCTCCGGTCGCAGCTGCCGCAGGTGCCGGTGGCGCGATGGGTGCCATGGGCGGCATGGGTCACCGTGAAGGCGGCGGCGGGGGCCGTATCACGCAGCTGGCGGTGCCCGAAGCGCTCGACCACGGTTCCTATGACGAAGACGTCGACGACGACTGGTGAATGAGTAGGGGGATATCTGATGTCGATGATGCAGACACCGGACAACATCAGCTGGAACACGGCTTCCGTCGAGCTGCCTGACATGCCGATGATCCAGCCCGGCGAGGACGCCATGAGCGCGACCATCGCCGCGATCCTGCCGGCCATGGCAGCCGACATGACCGCCAATGTGGCGTCGCTGCAGGCCAAGGAGGGCATGTTCTCCGGCAAGGTCGGAATGGCCCAGTCGGCCTACGACAATGCCGACAGCAAGGGCGGCGAGGGCGTCGGCCAGATGGGGCAGATGCTCGGCCAGCTCGGGCAGATGGGTCAGCAGGCCGGTCAGATGGCGGGCCAGGGCGGCGGCATGGGCCAACTCGGCCAGCAGGCCGGCCAGTTCGGTCAGATGATCCAGCAGGCCATGGGCAAGGGCGGCGGCAAGGAAGGCGGCATGCCGGGCGGGGAACCGCCGGAGGGCCAGCCCGGCGGGCCGGGCGGCGGTGGCGCCCCCATGTCGCCAGAGCAGCGCCAGGCGCAGCAGGATGCCCGGGAGAACCAGCAGAACGACCGGCAGTCCCAGCAGGACGCCCGTCAGCAACAGCAGGACAACCGGCAGTCCCAGCAGGATCGCCGGGAGGCCCAGCAGGACACCCGCGACTCCCGTCGGCACACGTCCGCTCCGGCCCAGGCGGCGCCGCCGGCGGCGGGTCCCAGCGCCGGTTCGCACAACGCCGGTCCGGCGCCCGTCGCCCCGGTGGCTCCGCCGCCGCAGCGTGGCGGTGACGTCGGCCGTCAGATGTAGTTCCTGAAACAACAAGCCGGACAACGAAATTGGGGCCAGTCGCGATGCTCGCGACTGGCCCCAATTCGATGGTTGACCGTTAGGAGGCCGGTGCCGGGGCCGGGGTCGGGGTGACCGGAGCAGCCGGAGCGGCCTGCTGGTTACCGGCCGGGGTGGCGGTGCCCTGACCCGCGCTGGAGGCGGGCTGGCCGGCGATGGCCTGGCTCGGGCCCGGAGCCGGTGCCGGGGTCAGCGGAGCCTGCGAGACAGCGCCACCGGCGGTGGCAGCGGTGCCCGGGCCGCTTTCGGCGGCGGTGGGAACCGGAGCGGCCTCGGGAGCCGGGCCGGCGGCCGGAGCCGTCGCCGGGGTACCCGCGGGGGTGCCGGCCGGGGTGCCTGCCGGAACCTGGGCACCGGCCGGGACCGGAGCATCAGCGCCCGGAGTACCGGCCGGGGCCGGAGCAGCCGCCGGAGTGCCCGCCGGAGCCGGAGCAACTGCCGGAGTGCCGGCCGGGGCCGGGGTACCGGCCGGGGTCGCGGCAGGGATCTCACCGTTCGGCGTCGCCGCCGGGACCGCACCGGTGGTGGTGCCGGCCGGAGGCTGCGTGCCCGTGGCGGCCGGAACAGCGCCGGCCGGGGTGGCGCCGGGCACGGCGCTGCCGAGACCGGCAGGAGCAGCAGCCGGGGCGGCAGCAGGAGCGGCGGCGGGAGCGGCAGCCGGGGCCGGGGTGGTGGCGGCCGGAGCAGTGCCACGGGCCGGGGCGGCGGCAGGAGCGCCAGCGGCGGGGGCTTCGGTGCCCTGCCACTTGATCACTTCGCGGTCACCGTCGGTGTAGACGACGCTGGTCGGCGCGGCGCCCGTCACGTCGAAGTAGATCTTGCCCTTGGACTCTTGCCCTTCGGCGAGGCCGGCGGGGTTGATGCCCTGCGGAGTGGCAGCGCCCCACAGCACGCGGTAGTTCTCGCCGGTCGCGGTGCGGGCGTTCAAGTTCGGCACGAACGGCTGCGAGTTGCCGCGTTCGGCCGTGTACTCCGCTGTCGCTTCCCACAGCGTGCCGTTGAGGTGCTGCGAGAGCACATCGGTGCTGGGCTTGAGGTTGCTGATCTGCCATTCCGCGACGGTGTTCCCGTCGACGAGCTTGCCGTCCGCGCCGAACGCCACCGTGGTGGGTGCGGACGTCACCCCTGCGGGCTGGGCGGGGTCGGCCACCGCAAACGGTGTCGCGATCAGGCCGAATGCGGCGGCTGCGCCGATGGCGATGGTGATCTTGCGGGTACTCATGTTGATGTGGCTCCTTTATCTCCAAGTCGTCCGACGGGCGGCTTCCCCCACGGAAGTTGAGTCACGAGTAATTGGATAATTACTGACTACTACGAAAGCTAGCAGGTTAAGCGTCTGCTGTGGATAGAGGCGGACGCGCCGACGGCGACCCGACCGCCGGCCCTGGTTTGCCGAAAGCGGCCGCTGAATGAGCGGCCGCTTCCGAATACGTCCTGGTCAGGACGCGGTGAGCTCGATTCCAGCAAGCACGACGACATTGTCCCGGCTCGGTGCCGTCAGCACACCGGTGATTCGTTCACCGTCACGCCAAAGGTTGGCCTGCAGGGTTTCACCCGGGATCACGGTGCCCGCGAAGCGCGCGCCGTAGGACCGGACCCGGCCGGCGTCGCCGTCGAGCACGTTGTCGACGATGGCCTTGCAGCCGATGCCGTAGGTGCACAGACCGTGCAGGATCGGGCGGTCGAAGCCGGCGGCCTTGGCGAACGCCGGGTCCGAGTGCAGCGGGTTGCGGTCGCCGCAGAGCCGGTACAACAGTGCCTGCTGCGGCAGCGTCGGCAGCGCGATCTGCAGGTCCGGCGCCCGGTCGGGCTCGGCAGCCGAGGTCGACGGACCGCGGTCACCGCCGAAGCCGCCCTCGCCGCGGGCGAAGATGGACCGCTTCTGCTTCCACAGCGGAGCGCCGTCGAGGGTGGTCACGGTGGTCTCCGACCAGATGACCGCGGCCTTGCCCTTGTCCCAGATCTCGGTGAACTTGGTGACGGCGCGGCCCGTGCCCGACGGCGGGATCGGCGCGTCGGTGTAGATGGCCTCGCTGGCGTGCAGCACCCGGCTGAGCTCGATGTCGATGCCCGGGAACTTGACCGTCGGCGCCTTGGTCTCGTGGAAGCTCTGCGCCACGTTGCCGAAGGTCGGCAGCACCTGCGGCTTGTCGTCGATCAGGTAGCGCAGCTCGCGCTCGCTCATCGGGTCCGCGCCGGCACCCAGGCCCAGGTGGTACAGCTGCACATCGCTGCTGCTCCACGAGAATTCGACGGGCGCCAATTCGGCGCCGATGGCCTCATCGAGATTGATCGGCATGTCAGCCCTTTCCTGCCACGTGCAGTGCCGCGAGGTATCCGAAGGTCATGGCGGGGCCGATGGTCCCGCCGGGGCCCGGGTAGGTATGACCCATCACCGGTCCACTGACGTTGCCAGATGCGTACAGGCCCTCGATCACCGAGCCGTCTTCCCGCAGCGCGCGGCCGTGGATGTCGGTGACGATGCCGCCCTTGGTGCCGAGGTCGCCGGGCACCATCTTGGCCGCGTAGAACGGGCCGTGCTTGATCTCGCCCAGGTTCGGGTTCGGCTTGTTGGTCGGGTCGCCGTAGTACCGGTCGTAGGCGCTGTTTCCGCGGCCGAAGTCCTCGTCGACACCGCTGCGGGCGAAGCCGTTGAAGCGCTCGATGGTGGCCTTGAGCTCATCGACGGGCAGGTTGGTGAGCTCCGCCAGTTCCTCGATGGTGTCGGCCTTGACGACGACACCGGCCTCGGTCCACTTCTTCGGAATGCGTTGTCCCGGCTGCAGACCCGCGAAGATGTAGCGGTTGCGGTACTGCTGGTCGAAGAGCAACCACGCCGGCACGTTCTCGCCCGGGCCCTCGCCCTGGCCGTACTGACCGCCGTACATGTGGTGGCAGGCCTCGACGTACGGCATGGACTCGTTCATGAACCGCTTGCCGTTCATGTTCACGATGATGGAGCCGGGGGAGTTGCGCTCGGACAGGGCGAACCACGGGTTGTCGGGCAGCGGCACCGTCGGGCCCCACCAGGCGTCTTCCATGATTTCCAGTGCGGCGCCGAGCTTTTCGGCGGCCAGGATGCCGTCGCCGGTGTTGGCCTTGGCGCCGACGGTCCAGTCGGTGGTGATCGGCTGGCGCTGGTACTTGGTGCGCATCTCTTGGTTCTTCTCGAAGCCACCGCTGCCCAGGATCACCGCGCGGCGGGCCCGGATCAGTTGCGGCTCAGCGCTTTCCGGAGCGTTGGTGTCACGGACATAGATGCCGGCAACGCGGCCGTTCTCGTAGTACAGGTCGGTCAGCGCGGTGTTCAGCTGCACCGGGACGCCGGCCTTCTGCAGGCCGATGCGCAGCGGGGCGATCAGGGCGCGGCCCATACCGACCAGGTTCTTGCCGGTGGCGCCGGCCCAGGTGGCGCGGATGCCGACCTTCAGGCTGCGCAGCACGCCGCGCGGGTGGCGCTTGAGCTGGTTGAGCCGGACGTAATCCTGTTGCATCACAACCATGTTCAGCGGGACCTTGCCGTACGCCGGCTCCAGGCCCTTCTCGTCGACGCCGAGCTTCTTGGCGTTGAACGGCTTGGGCTCGACGGACCGTCCGCCGGCGCGGCCGCCCTCGACCTCGGGGTAGTAGTCGGAGTAGTTCGGCACCCAGCACAGCTTCAGTGGCGAGTTCTTCAGAACGAAGGACAGCATCTCGGGGCCGCGCTGCAGGTAGGTGTCGATCTTCTCTGCGGGCACCACGTCGCCGACGATCTTGTGCAGGTAGGTGCGGGCCGCTTCCGGGGTGTCCTTGACCCCCGCACGCTGCAGAATCTCATTGTTCGGGATCCAGACGCCGCCACCTGACCGCGCAGTGGAACCTCCATAGTGTGGGGCCTTTTCTACGACTACTGTCGAAAGGCCCTGATGGGCTGCGGTGAGGGCGGCGACCATACCGGCTGCACCGCTGCCGACGACGACAACGTCGTACTCCTGTCCAGTCATGTAGAACACGTTATAGAATTGCCCGGCCTGTGGACAACTGCGCCGGTCCATGAAGTTAGGGGAATTCACGAATGCTGTCCGACAACGTGCGTGCCGAGCTCGCCGCCGCGCTGGCCCAAGCCGAGCGCAGCCGGGTCGCGATGTCGCCGATGACCGACACCTACGCCGACATCGACGTCGTCGACGCGTACGAGATCCAGCTGCTCAACATTCGTCAGCGGGTCGCGGAAGGTGCCCGCGTGGTGGGACACAAGGTTGGTCTGTCCAGCGAGGCCATGCAGAAAATGATGAATGTGGATGAACCCGACTACGGGCACCTCCTCGACGACATGCAGGTATTCGAGGACAAGCCCGTGCTGACCTCGAAGTACCTGTTGCCGCGGGTCGAGGTCGAGGTCGGGTTCGTGCTGGCCGACGATCTGCCCGGCGCCGGCTGCACCGAGGACGACGTGCTGGCCGCCACCGCCGCGTTCGCGCCGGCCATCGAGCTGATCGACACCCGCATCACCAACTGGCAGGTCAAGTTGTGCGACACCATCGCCGACAACGCGTCCTCGGCCGGCTGGGTTCTCGGCAAGGAGCGGGTGTCGCCCAAGGACATCGACATTCGCAACATCGACGCCGTGCTCAAGTGCAACGGCGAGGTGCTGGGCGAGGGCCGCAGCGACGCGGTGCTCGGCAACCCGGTGACGGCGGTGGCCTGGCTGGCGCGCAAGGTCGACCAGTTCGGCGTGCGTCTCAAGGCCGGCGACGTGGTGCTGCCGGGGGCCTGCATGCGGGCGTTCGATGCCAAGCCGGGTGACGACTTCGTCGCCGAATTCGCCGGATTGGGTTCCGTCCACCTGTCTTTCGCGTAATACCCAAAGTTTCTGTAGAGGAGTGAGCATGCCGTCCAAAGCGAGCGTCGCGATCGTCGGCTCGGGAAATATCAGTACTGACCTGCTGTACAAGCTGCTGCGGTCGGACTGGCTCGAGCCGCGCTGGATGATCGGTATCGACCCGGAGAGCGAGGGCCTGGCCCGCGCCCGCAAGCTGGGTCTGGAGACCAGCGCCGAAGGGGCGGACTGGCTCCTGGCCCAGAGCGAGAAGCCGGACTTCATCTTCGAGGCCACCAGCGCCTACGTGCACAAGGCGTACGCGCCGCGGTACGAAGAAGCCGGCATCCGCGCCATCGACCTGACCCCGGCTGCCGTCGGCCCTGGCGTCATCCCGCCGGCCAACCTGCGGGCGCACCTGGATTCGATGAACGTCAACATGGTCACCTGCGGTGGCCAGGCCACCATCCCGATGGTCTACGCCGTGTCGCGTGCGGTCGAGGCGCAGGGCGGCGTGCCCTACGCCGAGATCGTGGCGTCGGTGTCGTCGGCTTCGGCCGGCCCCGGCACCCGGGCCAACATCGACGAGTTCACCAAGACCACCAGCGCCGGCGTGCGCAACATCGGTGGCGCCCGCGCGGGCAAGGCCATCATCATCCTGAACCCGGCCGAACCGCCGATGATCATGCGCGACACCATCTTCTGCGCCATCCCCGAAGATGCCGACCACGCTGCGATCACGCAGTCGGTCAAGGACGTCGTCGCCGAGGTGCAGACGTACGTGCCCGGTTACCGGCTGCTCAACGAGCCGCAGTTCGACGAGCCGTCGGTGGTCAACGGTGGCCAGCACGTCGTCAGCATCTTCGTCGAGGTGGAAGGTGCCGGCGACTATCTGCCGACCTACGCTGGAAACCTGGACATCATGACCGCCGCGGCCACCAAGGTGGGCGAGGAGATCGCCAAGGAAATCGTGGGAGTTAAGGCATGAGCACCGCACCTGAGTCGGGAAGCATCTTCTCTAGCGATGTTTTTTTTGATGCCGCCTGGGACGTCCGGATGACGGACACCTCGCTACGCGACGGTTCACACCACAAGCGCCACCAGTTCACCGCTGACGAGGTGCGCGCTATCGTCGGCGCCCTCGACAACGCCGGCGTCCCGGTCATCGAGGTGACCCACGGTGACGGACTTGGTGGTTCGAGCTTCAACTACGGGTTCTCCAAGACCCCGGAGCAGGAGCTGATCACCATCGCGGCCGAGACCGCGAAGAACGCCAAGATCGCCTTCCTGATGCTGCCGGGTGTCGGCACCAAGGAAGACATCCGGATCGCGCAGGGCAACGGCGGTTCCATCTGCCGCATCGCCACCCACTGCACCGAGGCCGACGTCTCTATCCAGCACTTCGGCTTCGCCCGCGAACTGGGCCTGGAGACCGTGGGCTTCCTGATGATGAGCCACACCATCTCTCCCGAGAAGCTGGCCGCGCAGGCCCGCATCATGGCCGACGCCGGCTGCCAGTGCATCTACGTCGTGGACTCCGCCGGTGCGTTGGTGCTCGAAGGTGTCGCCGACCGGGTGGCCGCTCTGGTCGCCGAATTGGGTTCGGATGCGCAGGTTGGTTTCCACGGACACGAGAATCTCGGTCTGGGCGTTGCCAATTCGGTCGAGGCTGTGCGTGCCGGTGCCAAGCAGATCGACGGCTCGTGCCGCCGGTTTGGTGCGGGTGCCGGTAATGCGCCGGTCGAGGCGCTGGTCGGCGTTTTCGACAAGATCGGTGTCAAGACCGGCATCGACTTCTTTGACATCGCCGACGCCGCGGAAGAGGTTGTCGCCCCGGCGATGCCCGCCGAGTGCCTGCTGGACCGCAACGCACTGGTGATGGGCTACGCGGGCGTGTACTCGAGCTTCCTCAAGCACGCGGTGCGCCAGGGCGAACGTTACGGCGTGCCTGCGCACGAGCTGCTGCTCCGTGTCGGCCAGCGCAAGCTGATCGGTGGCCAGGAGGACCAGCTGATCGACATCGCGCTCGAGATCCAGCGCGAGCGTGCCGAGGGCAAAGCCTAACTGCCGCAAGCGAAAACGCCGGCCGTCCCGAAAGGGGCGGCCGGCGTTTTGCGTAGCCGGATCAGCTGGTGACGGAATCCGTCGCGGTCTCGCAGCGGGCCACCAGCTCGGCCAGTGCCGCGGGCAGCCGGTCGGCGATAGCGTGCGGATCCTTGACCTGGTCAGTGCAGGTGAGCACGCAGATCTGCATGCCGCCTTCGTAGCTCCAGCCGGTGATGTTCATGCCCATCGGGAAGACCAGCGGGCCGGTCGAGATCAGCTTCTCGACCGGGGCGCCGCCGAAGTACAACGTCTTCTGCGGGCCACGCATGTTCGACGCGATCATGCTGAACATCGGGCGCTTCTTGACCTTTGCCCCGATGGTCGGCAGCACCCGCGAGTAGACCTTGAACAGCGGCCAGTACTCCATCCAGTCGTGCTGCAGCCAGGCATCGCGCTCGCTCTGCACCTCGCGCGCGGTGGCGGTGTTCGCCGAGATGGCTTTCAGCCGTGCCACCGGATCGGCGATGTTGGTCGCGAGTTCGACGTTCCAGCGGGCGACCTTGTTACCCCACCGGTCGCTGTCCTGCGGGCGCATCGACACCGGCACCACGGCGGTCATGGTGTCGTCCCCGACGGGGCCGCGGGACGCCTGGTACTCGCGAAGCACGGTGCTGCACATGGCGAGGAAGACGTCGTTGACGCTCACGCCGAACGCCTTCGACACCCGCTTGATCTGATCCATCTCGACGTTCACGAACGCGAAGCCGCGGCCCGCGGTCAGCGGCTCGTTGAACGGCAGGGCCGGCGGGATGAAGGCCTCGGCGTAGCCGGGCTTGCCCGACTTCTGCCGGTTCTGGATGGTGCGCGTGACTTTCGCCGTGCGGGCCAAGACCTTCGGGAATTTGGTCAGCGACTTGACTTGCTGGCGCGCCACCATCGGCAGCCACTCGGCGGTCGGCGGGCGGTGCTCGTCGGGCGCCGGGCGGGCCGACGGCTCGGGCAGCCGGTCGGCGGGGTCCTGGCTGTAGAACTGCTCGAGCAGGTTCAGCGACGCCATACCGTCGGCCACCGCGTGGTGGATCTTGAGCACGAGGGCGACGCGGCCGTCGGCCAGGCCGTCGATGTACCACATCTGCCAGGCCGGGCGGTCCCGGACGAGCGGCTCTTCGAAGAGTTTGGCGATCTCCGCGCCGAGCTCGCGATCGGTTCCCGGTGCGGCGGCGGTGGCGCGCTTCATGTGGTAGTTCAGGTCGCCGCGGGCCCGGGTGATCCACCACGGCCGGCCGGCGCCGAAACGCGGCGACATCAGCTGCCACTGCAGGGGTTCGACGCGGTCGACGAGACCGGGCAGCGCGGCGCGCACGGCTTCGAAGGTGATGGGCTCGTGGCCCTGGGCCGGATCGAGTACGACGGCCTTGATGGTGTGCTGCGGCTGGACGGCACTCTCCCACGCCAGGAAGCTGTTGTCCTCGCCCGATAAACGTCGCATACGTCACTATGAGGCCAAAAATGTGAGCCAGCGGACATGTTGTCTCGGTGATCGGGAACTACCTCTGAATTTCGGCTCACACCCCGTTTAGCGTGCTCACCATGAGCTGACTCGGCGTCGCGACGCGGAGCCCGAGGGCTCCGCCGGGTCGGTGTCTGACTGAATGGAGTAGGGATATGCAACTGAGGAACAGCCGGGTTCTGGTCACCGGTGCCAGCCGTGGTCTGGGCCGGAACATCGCGCAGGCGATGGCTCGCCGCGGTGCCGACGTCGCACTCGTCGCCCGCAACGCCGAGCAGCTCGAAGAGCTCGCAAAGGAGTTGGGCGGCAAGGCATATCCCGCTGACCTGATGGATCCGGCGGCGGTCGAAGAGCTGATCGGCCGCGTCGAGGCCGACGGTCCCGTCGACGTCATCATCAACAACGCCGGTGTGGACCGCGTCGGCCGCTTCTACGAGGCGTCGTCGGCGGATGTGCGAGACCTGTTGCAGGTCAACCTGATTGCGCCCATGGAGCTGTGCCGCCAGGTGATGCCGGGGATGATCAAGCGCGGCCGCGGCCACATCGTCAACGTGTCCTCGATGGGCGCCATCTCCACCGGACCGGGCGTCACCCTGTACGGCGCCTCCAAGGCCGGCCTCAGCCACTTCACCGCCGGCATCCGCTCCGAGCTTCGCAACAAGCCCGTCAACACCACGCTGGTGCAGATCGGTGAGGTCAAGACCGACATGATCGACCACATCCGGTCGTTCGGCCCGGCGCGCCGCACCATCGAACGGTCGCTCAAGTTCCGGATGATCCCGCAGGAGCCGCTGGACGCCGACATGGTCGCCGAGGCCATCGCCGATGCCGTCGAGAAGGAGAAGAAGCACGTCATCCTGCCCAAGCGCATCGCGGCGATGGCGTACCTCACCGAGACCCCGCGCCGGGTCTCCGAGCTCATGCTGACCGGCATCGACCAGGACAGCGACTAGTCATGAACCTGGCCGGCAAGGTCGCGATCATCACCGGCGCGGCGCGCGGTCAGGGTGAGTCCGAGGCGCGGTTGTTCGCCGCACTCGGCGCGCAGGTGGTGCTCACCGATGTCCTGGTCGACGAGGGAGAGGCGGTCGCCGCGTCGATCGGCGCCGCCGCCTGCTTCCAGCGGCACGACGTCGGCAACGAAAGTGATTGGCGGGCAACGGTCGAACTCGCGCTCAGTGCGTTCGGCCGCATCGACGCGCTGGTCAACAACGCGGCTATCTGCACCGTCGAACCGCTCATGGACCACACCGCCGAGTCGTGGGAGCGGCAGCTGCGCGTCAACCTGATCGGGCCGTTCCTGGGCACCAAGGCCGTCGTCGAACCCATGAAGGCGGTCGGTGGCGGCTCGATCATCAATGTGTCCTCGCAGGCCGGTCTGCAGGGGCTGGCCGGCTACAGCGCCTACGGCGCCTCCAAGTGGGGCCTGCGCGGCTTCTCCAAGGTCGCCGCAATCGAATTGGGCCCCATGGGAATTCGGGTCAACACCGTCTACCCCGGCATGATCGACACCCCGATGGTGGCGCACCTGCCGATCGAACGCGGGCTCGGCGGGCACCCGGGTGCGCCGCTCACGCGCGTCGGCGCGCCCGAGGAGGTCGCCGAGGTGGTGGCGTTCCTCGCGTCGGACGCGTCGTCGTACATGACGGGCGCGGACCTGGCGGTCGACGGCGGCGCGAGCGCGGGCCGGATCCCGGTCGTGCCCACCCAGCCACAAGCGACGTAGCGAGCGACTTGTCAGACTTCCCCGGCAAGATGGGCGCATGGCCGGGGACGAATCCACACTGGCGCCGGAGCGCCGGCGGCGGGCCGGGTCGATGGAGCTGTTGCTCATCGCCCTCACCGCACTGGCGCTGTCGGGCTCGTGGGTCAGCGGTGTCCTGACCGACCACGCCCGCCTGGCCACCGCGGCCACGGTGTTCTGCGGCGTCTTCGTGCAGGCCCTGCCGTTCCTGGTGCTGGGCGTCATCGTCAGCGGCCTGGTCGCCGCATACCTCACCCCGGAGCGGCTGGCCCGCCGGCTGCCGCGCCGGCCGGCGCTCGCGGTGGCGGTGGCCGGTGTCGGCGGCGCCGCGCTGCCCGGATGCGAATGTGGTTCGGTGCCCGTGGCGCGCCGGTTGTTCAGCGGGGAGACGGCGGGGGCTGCCTTGACCTTCATGCTGTCCGCACCGGCGATCAACCCGGTGGTGCTGGTGGCGACGGCGGTTGCGTTCCCAGGCCAGCCGCAGATGGTGGTGGCACGCTGCGTGGCGTCGCTCCTGACCGCGGTGGTGATGGGGCTGTTGTGGCAGCGCTGGGGCCGCACCGAATGGGTGACCCGCACGCTGCCCACCCATCACGACGAGGGGGCGTCGCGCTTCACTGTCTTCACCGAGGCGGCCCGGCACGACTTCCTGCAGTCCGCGGCCTACCTCGTCGTTGGTGCCGGCGCGGCGGCGGTGCTGCGTGCGGCCGTGCCGCCGTGGGTGTTCGAGCAGGTGGCCGGCAACCTGGTGGTCGGCGTGGTGACGATGGCATTGTTGGCCGTCGTGCTGGCGCTGTGTTCGGAGGCCGACGCTTTCGTCGCGGCGAGCCTGACCATGGTCCCGTTGGTGCCGCGGCTGGTGTTCCTGGTGGTCGGGCCGGCCGTGGACGTCAAGTTGTTCGCGATGCAGGCCGGTGTGTTCGGCCGGCCGTTCGCCGTGCGATTCGCGCCGCTGACGCTGGTGGTCGCCACGGTCTGCGCGACGGCCGTCGGGCTGCTGCTGCTCGGGGGCGCGTCGTGAGCCGGGAGACCCAGAACATCCTGGTGCTGTTGATCGGGCTGAGCACAGGCCTGATCGCGGTGAAGGGCACCTACCTCAATTTCGTGAAACCGGCGTTGTTCCCGTGGCTGGTGGTGGCGGCCGTCCTGTTGGTGGCGCTCGCTGTGGTGTGCCTGGTGCGGGACCTGCGTCATGGGCCGCCCGGCGGGCATCACCATCGCGGGCTGCTGGCGTGGCTGCTGCTCATCCCGGTGGCGCTCACCGCGTTCGTCGCCGTGCCACCGATGAGTGCCGTCGGCGCCGAGACCGTCACCGCGGCGGTGGCGCCGCCGAAGCGGGCATTTCCACCGTTGCCGGCCGACGGTGTGGTGTCGCTACCGGAGGTCGTGCTGCGGGCCGCCGCGGATTCCACGAAAAGCCTTGAGGGACGGACCATCACCGTCACCGGGTTCACCATGGGCGACGACCTGGCCCGCGTCGTGATCGTGTGTTGCGCCGCCGACGCGCAACTGGCCCGCATCCACCTGACCGGCGCGGCCGGTCCGCACCCGAAGGACACCTGGCTGAAGGTGCAGGGCAAGGTGGTACCCGGGACGTCCAATCCGTCCACGAATTTCGTCCCGACCATGGAAGTGACCAGTGCCGAGCCCATCCCCAAGCCCCGCAACACCTACGCGTACTGACGCGCAGGCCCTGCTCGAACAGCTCGCCGGCCCCGGCGCGGTGCTGCGCGACGACCAGTGGGTGGCCATCGAGGCCCTGGTGGTCCAGGGTCGCCGAGCGCTGGTGGTGCAGCGCACCGGGTGGGGCAAGTCCGCGGTGTACTTCATCGCCGCCAAGCTGCTGCGGGCCGCCGGCCGCGGCCCGACCGTCATCGTCTCGCCGCTGCTGGCGCTGATGCGCAACCAGGTGGCGTCGGCCGAACGCGCGGGCGTCCGCGCCGCCACCATCAACTCCAGCAATGTCACCGAGTGGGACGAGGTGCACCAGCGGGTCACCTCCGGAGACCTCGACGTGCTGCTGGTCAGCCCGGAACGCTTGAACAACCCCGACTTTCGTGACGCCGTCCTGCCCGCACTGGCCGCCGACGCCGGCCTAGTCGTCGTCGACGAGGCGCACTGCGTCTCCGACTGGGGCCACGACTTCCGGCCCGACTACCGGCGCATCCGCACCCTGATCGGTGAGTTGGGTTCGGGCATACCGGTGCTCGCCACCACCGCGACTGCCAACGACCGCGTGGTGCAGGATGTGGCTGCCCAGCTGGGCGTCGGCGGCGGGGATACCCTGGTGCTGCGCGGAGGCCTGGACCGGGAGTCGCTGCGCCTGTCGGTGGTGCATGCCGGGGGACCGGCGCAGCGGGCGGCATGGCTTGCGGCGCATCTGGATTCGCTGCCCGGCTCGGGCATCGTCTACACCCTGACGGTGTCGCAGGCACATGACATCGCCGCGCTGCTGCGCGAACAGGGCCACACCGTCGCCTCCTACACCGGATCCACCGAAGCCGCCGAACGCGAACAGCTGGAAGCCGACCTGCTGAACAACCGGGTCAAGGCGCTCATCGCCACCTCGGCGCTGGGCATGGGGTTCGACAAACCGGACCTGGGCTTCGTCGTGCACCTGGGCGCTCCGTCGTCACCCATCGCGTACTACCAGCAGGTTGGCCGTGCCGGCCGCGCCACCTCGAGCGCCGAGGTGATCCTGCTGCCGGGCAAAGAGGACGCTGACATCTGGCGGTACTTCGCGTCGGTCGCGTTCCCGTCGGAAGCCTTGGTACGCAAGGTGATCGGCGAACTCGAACCGGACCGGGCGCTGTCGACCGCGGCCCTGGAACCGTTGGTCGACCTCAACCGGTCCCGGCTCGAGATGGTGCTCAAAGTGCTCGACGTCGACGGTGCGGTGCGCCGCGTCAAGGGCGGCTGGATCAGTACCGGCGAGCCGTGGTCGTACGACGAGGAGCGCTACCGCAATCTGGATGCCGCGCGGCAGCGCGAGCAGCAGGCCATGCTGGACTACCAGGCGACGACCGAGTGCCGAATGGTGTTCCTGCGCAGCCAACTCGACGATCCCGAGCTCGACGGCCAGGGCTGCGGCCGGTGCGACAACTGTGCGGGTGCGCGCTACGCCGCCGACGTCGATGCGGAGGCCGCGTCGACGGTGCGGGACCAGCTGATGCGGCCCGGCGTGGAGCTCGCCCCGCGTAAACAGTGGCCGACGGGGCTGGGCTCCCTGGGAATCGGGTTGTCCGGACGCATATCCGGTGGCGCCGAGCCGGGCCGCGTCATCGGGCGACTGACCGACCTGGGGTGGGGCGCCCGGCTGCGCCAATTGCTCGACGGGCCCGACGCCGAGGTCCCCGACGCCGTGGTGCAGGCGGCGGTGGCGGTCCTCAAGGCCTGGAACTGGAAGGACCGTCCGGTGGCGGTGATGGGTCTGGACTCCGAGCGGCATCCGCAGCTGATCGGTTCGCTCGTCACCCGGCTGGCGGAGCTGGGCCGGCTGCAGAACCTGGGCACGCTGTACTACCGGCCGCAGCGGCGTCCCGTGACGGCGGCTAATTCTGCGTACCGGGTTGCGGCGCTGGTGGATTCGTGGGAGGCGCCCACGCTGGACGTGAGCGGTCCGGTGCTGCTGGTCGACGATCTCGTCGACACCGGCTGGACCATGACCATGGCGACGCAGGTGCTGCGCACCGCTGGGGCGCCCGCCGTGTTGCCGTTCGCGATCGCGGCGGTCAGCTGACGGCGGAACGCCACTCGGCGTACAGCTCGTCGATCATCGGGGCGACCTCGTCGTAGGTCTCCCAGGTGTCCGGTTCGCCGTACCGCTCGCCATGACGAGCGACAGCCGGCACGTCGCGATAGTGCGAGAGGTAGGCCCGGTAACCGGCGGCGGCGAAGGCGTTTCCGGTGTCGGTCAGCATCGACGGATCGATCTGATTGACGCAGTATCGCCGCAGGTACTCGCCGGGCGTGACGGTCCGGCTCTGCAATTCGGTTGGATTGCAATCAGGTTGGGTGAGGCCGTGCAACGCCAACCAGGCCATGAACATCCCGATGTGGGTGCTCGCCGCGCTCACATCGAGGTCGAGTTCCCCGACGCTGTCGTAGTGCCACTCCGCGTCGTCATACGTCACTACTCGAGCCTATGAGCCTGGCGCACCGGTTCCGGACACCAATTTTCTGGTGTCCATCGGTTCAGTTCCGGCGCAGCGCCAGCTGATCGAGTACGGCGTCGACGCCCACCAACTGGATGTCGTCGCGTCGCAAGGTCTTCCACTGGTCGCGCGTCATGGTGAACTCCAGCATCGTGTCGAAGACCCCGCGCCGCGACTGCCGCGACGAGCCGGTCTGTACGTACGGCAGCGACCGCGTGACGCCGAGTGACGCCGCGTTGTCGTGCCAGGCCCGGGTGGTAGCCAGGTCGGCGTCGAATCCGGCGAAGATCAGCTGCAGTGCGGCCGTGCGCATCTCCCGGCCGAGGCCGCGGCCCTGATATCGACGACCCAGCCAAGAACCGGTGGACACGGTCCGGCGGGCGGGGAAGCCGTCGGCGGTCACCACACAGACGCCCACGGCTGCGTCGCCGACGATGACGGCCATCGGCACGTCCCAGTGCTCCGTCGACACCTCGGCGCGGGTCTGCCGGAAGTACTGGACGGTGTTGCGTTCCAGTTCGGGGGAGACCGCGTCGGTCCACGGGACCGAGAACGGCATGGTGGCCGGATCGTGGATGCCCTGGGCGGCCAGTCGGGCGAGTTGGTCGGCCAGTTCGTCGGTCACATGGCAGAGCCGCAGAACCGGAGTGATCACCTCCAGTTCCGCCAGTGGCCAGGGCGAAGCGCGCATGCCCCAATACCAGCACAGCCGAGCTAATTCACGAAAGCGAATATTTGCCGCTTCGGGCCATGCTGACCTGCAACTTTGGCCGCTTGTGTAACAGCTGTACCGGGCTGAGCGAAACATACCCAGAGGCCGGGGAAGACGGATGCGGCCAGAACAAAGGAGGATTCCATGACTCGTGCCGTTACGTTCGGCCGTTCCACCCTCGGCTTCATTGCCCTGGGTGCCGCCTGTGCCGCCCTTGTCGTGCCGCGTGCATCGGCCGATCCCGTGAGCCCGACGTCGCCGACGACGTCGGCCACCGCTTCGCCGACCACGACCGCGACCACCGCCGCGACCCCGACGACCTCGGCGACGCCGACCACGTCCGCCACCGCACCGTCTACCACGACGACGACCACCGTCGCCCCCGCGGCTACGGTCGCCGACTGCAGCACCGCGACGCTCGCCAAGACCATCAGCTCGGTCACGCTGCAGCTGTCGGACTACTTCGCCGCGCACCCGGATGCCGATGCCGCACTGCTCGACGCCACCCGGCAGTCGGCGTTCGCCGCCATGAGCCAGTTCGACAACTACTTCAAGGCCCACCCCGACGAGGCCGACGCGCTGCGCGGCATCCAGGCCCCGCTGGCCGCGTTCAAGGACCGCTGCGGCCTGCAGGTCGCGCCGACCGACGCGCTGGCCGTCCTCAACGGCGTCTAGTCGTCGCTGGCTGAACGTGAGCGAATGCGTCTATCCGTCAACGGGTTTCGCGCATGAGCTCACGTTCGGCCGGGCTGGGACCCGCCGAGTTGCGCCGTCAGCGTCGCGGCGGTGGCAACCAGCCCGCGTGCTCGCTTACTGATCTCCGCGTCGGTCAGGGCATGGCCGATCTGCAGTGACAGCACCATCACCTGGCGTTGGTGATGGTCGAACACCGGTGCGGCGATGACGCTGATGTCGTGCTTGGCCCGGGCACCCGCCGCCGTGTTCGATTCGCTGGGCAGATATACGCGCTCACCGATGTCGGAGACGAGTTCGCCCAGCAGAACCCGTAATTCGTCGGGCAGGTTGCTCGACATGCCGGCCATCATGGCGTACAGCCGCCGGCCGCCCGGTGTCAGCCGCTCCACGAGATAACCCGATTCGCGGCACTCGGTGATGACCCGTTCCAGCCGCGCACTGTCGGTGCGCAGCGGGATCGTCGGCTCCTTGGCCAGCCAGTCGCGCACCGCACGCTCATCCCACAGCACGAACATCAGGCCGACCGGCGGCGCGAACGGATAGCTCTGCCCGACCTGCACCGGCTCCGGACTGCCGTGCGGGGCAACGAGTTCCAGCAGGGTGATGCGGTCGTCGACGACCGCCGACAACGCCGCCGTGGCGTTGAACGCCTCCGAGAGCCGGCGCAGTTCCGCCCGCGCGGCCGGGCTGATCCGCATGGACTCCTGTGCGGTGTGGCCCAGCGTGATCAACCGCGGGCCCAGCCGGTAGGTCTTCTCGGCGGCATCACGCACCAGATAACCGGCATCGGCGAGCGTGGTGACGATGCCCAGGCAGGTGGGCTTGCTGAGGTCGAGCCGGCGCGCCAACTCGGACAGCCCGAATTGTTCCTGGGGGTGACTGGCCAGGAAATCCAGCACCGCGACGACGCGGGCGGTGGGCGGCGACGCGCGGCCGGTGTCAGTCATGGCAAGGAATGTACGACATCGGTCCAAATATGGACCGGCGGCCGGTAATTCAGCCGTTCCTGCCGACCTGCGCGGCATTGACGACGAACTGCAACACGTTCTACTCTTCAGTCGGAATATCTACCGATGCGTTCCAATATTGGAACGGAAGGGTGCTGACCGTATGTTCACGCAGTCGTTCGTCGACGCCGTCGCCGAGGCGGAGCGCCTTGTCGCCGCGGCGCCGTTCATCGAAACCGAGGCCGATCTGCTCGAAGGCCTGCAATACCTCGCCGGTTGTATCGCATCGTGCACGCACGTCGCGTTCGACTTCGACAAGGACCACCCGTTCCTGCACAGCGGCACCGGCCCGTTCGAGAAGATGGGCCTCGACAACCCCGACACCATGTACTTCGGGACGCGCGTGCAGCCGGGCCACGAGTACGTCGTCACCGGGCGTCGCGGCACCACCACCGACGTCAGCTTCCAGCTGCTCGGCGGTGAGTACACCGACGCCAACGTGCCGGACAGCGAGACGGCGTTCGACGACCGCAAGCTCGACATCGCCGCCGACGGCACGTTCGAGTGGCGGTTCACCCCGGCCACCCCGGCGCAGCTGGTGATCCGCGAGGTCTACAACGACTGGTCGGCGCAGCGCGGCTCGTTCGCGATCTCTCGCACCGACACCGCGGGCACCGCACCGGAGCCGTTGACCCGCGAGCTGATCGAGAAGCGGTACGCGGTCGCCGGCAAGCAGCTGGTACAGCGCGTCAAGACCTGGCTGCAGTTCCCGAAGTGGTTCTACGACAACCTGCCGGTCAACACGCTCACCGCGCCGCGGCTGACCCCCGGCGGGCTGGCCACCCAGTACTCGTCCGTCGGGCACTACGATATGACGCCCGACCAGGCCATGGTCATCACGCTGCCGGTGTCGGATGCGCCCTATCTGGGCTTCCAGCTCGGCAGCCTCTGGTACATCTCGCTGGACTACATCAACCACCAGACGTCGTTGAACGGCACTCAGGCACAGGCGGATCCGGACGGCAAGATCCGGATCGTGGTGTCCGAGAGCAACCCGGGCGTGACCAACTGGTGCGAGACCCTGGGCCACGCCAAGGGCTATCTGCAGTTCCGCTGGCAGCGGGTGTCCCGCGAGCTGACGGCCGAGGACGGCCCGACGTGCGAGGTCGTGGGCCTCGATGAGGTGGCGTCGAAGCTGCCGTTCTACGAGACCAACAAGATTTCCGAAGAAGATTGGCGTGCGCGGATTGCGCTGCGCCAGAAGCTTATTGGCGAGAGGATGGTGGGCTGACCGTGAGCGGACTGCTGACGAGCAAGGTGGTGGTGATCAGCGGCGTCGGGCCTGGGCTCGGGACGACGCTGGCGCGCCGATGTGCGGAGAACGGTGCCGACCTGGTGCTGGTGGCCCGCACGGTGGAGCGGCTCGAGGTCGTCGCCAAGGAGGTGACGGAGCTGGGCCGTCGCGCACTGGTGGTGGGCGCCGACATCACCGACGAGGAGCAGGTTGCCAACGTGGTGGCCCGCACCACGGAGGAGTTCGGCAAGGCGGACGTGTTGATCAACAACGCGTTCCGGGTGCCGTCGATGAAACCCTTCGCGAACACGACCTTTGAGCACATGCGCGATGCGATCGAGCTGACGGTGTTCGGCGCGCTGCGCATGACCCAGGGCTTCACCCCGGCGCTCGAGACCGCCAAAGGCTCGGTGGTGAACGTGAATTCGATGGTCGTGCGGCATTCGCAGGCCAAGTACGGCGCCTACAAGATGGCGAAGTCGGCCCTGCTGGCCATGTCCCAGACCCTCTCGACCGAGCTGGGCGAGAAGGGCATCCGGGTGAACTCCGTGATGCCGGGCTACATCTGGGGCGAAACCCTGGAGGGCTACTTCAGCCATCAAGCCCAGAAGTACGGCACCACCGTCGAGCAGATCTACGCGGCGTCGGCCGCCGGCTCCGACCTCAAGCGGCTGCCGACCGAGGACGAGGTGGCTTCTGCCATCCTGTTCCTGGCCAGCGACCTGTCCAGTGGCATCACGGGCCAGTCGCTGGACGTCAACTGCGGGGAGTACAAGGCATGAGCGCACTTCGGACCAACGTCGGCACTGTCGAGGACCTGCACGCCTCGGCCGTCAAGGCCTGTGGCCTGGACGACTTCGGCGGCGACGACGACAACTACCTGGAAGCTCTTGGCGTGCTGCTGGATTCGTACCAGCGCGAGGCCGACCTGACCGAGCTCGGCAGCAAGATGCAGCGGTTCTTCACCCGCAACGCGCTGGTGGCCCGCCTGGTGTCCAACGCGGCGTTCAAGCAGTACCCGCAGCACGCCGACGTGCCCATCGAGCGGCCCATCTTCGTCACCGGCCTGCCGCGCACCGGCACCACGGTGATCCACCGGCTGCTGACGGCCGACCCCCGGCACCAGGGCCTGGAGATGTGGCTGGCCGAGTTCCCGCAGCCGCGGCCGCCGCGCGAAACCTGGGCGGACAACCCGGTTTTCAGTGCACTCGATGCGCGGTTCAAGCAGGCTCACGAAGAGAACCCGGACTACACGGGCCTGCACTTCATGACAGCCGACGAGGTCGAGGAATGCTGGCAGCTGCTGCGTCAGTCGCTGCACTCGGTGTCCTACGAGACGCTGGCGCACGTCCCGTCGTACGCGCAGTGGCTGGCCCGGCAGGACTGGACCAAGTCCTACCAGCGGCACCGCAAGAACCTACAGTTGATCGGGCTGAACGAGCCTGAAAAGCGCTGGGTGCTCAAGAATCCCAGCCACCTTTTCGCGCTGGATGCGCTGTTCAAGGTGTACCCGGACGCACTGGTGGTGCAATGCCACCGGCCGGCCGAGACCATCATGGCGTCGATGTGTTCGCTCGCGCAGCACACCACCGAGGGTTGGTCGAACACGTTCACCGGCAAGGTGATCGGCGACGACTCGATGGAAACCTGGTCGCGCGGCCTGGAGCTGTTCAACGCCGAACGGGCCAAGCATGATCCCAAGCAGTTCTGCGATGTCGACTACTTCGAGTTCATCAAGGACCCGGTCGGCGCCGTCGAGGGCATCTACCGCACGTTCGACATCGAGTTCACCGACGCCGCACGCGAGGCCATCAGCGAGAGCCACGCCCAGAGTCAGCAGGGTCCGCGCGCACCGAAGCACACCTACTCGCTGTCCGACTACGGGCTGACCGAGGAACAGGTCAAGGAGCGCTTCGCCAACCTGTAACGGCCGAATGATCGCGAAAACCCCCTGAATCAAACCGATTCAGGGGGTTTTCGCGTTTCTGCGCGAGAGAAACTCAGCCGTCGCCGGGGGAGGGGGCGGTGGAGAACTCCTCCAGGCACCCCTCGGCGACCGCATGCTTGATGCTGTCGGACATCTTCGGGCACGAGCGGCTGCGGCTGGGGTCGCCGCCTTCGGCGCGGATCTCGCTGAAATACGCGCATCGCTGCGTCGCCTCCGAATTCCACTGCACCGCAGTGTGTTCCGGACCCAACTTCTTCACCGATACCGTCGAGTGGCAGAACCGGCAGTCCACCGGAACCAGGCCCGAGGTCAGGTACCGCTGACGGTCGGCCGCGGTGGCTTCACGAACCGCGGCCAGCCGCACCGGGTCACCGGCGAAATCCGTTGCCTTGGACCAGGATCCGTTCGCCGGTGCATCGGATGCGGGATGGGCGTGGTCGTCGTCTTCGCCATGACCCATCAGCTGCAGCATCGAACGGGCCAGGCTCTCGGCTTCGTCGGCGGTGCCGACAAATGGGCTCCGAGCCTGATCCCGCCCGCCGTGCTGGGTCATCAGCTGGTCTGCTCTGCGGATTCCTTGGCCTCGGCCTGCAGGCGCAGGTTCTCGGCCACTTCGCCTTGCCATTTCTCGTTGGCGACGGTGGTGTCGATCTCCAACTCGAAGCGGTCGGTCATGTCCGGGGTGATGTCGGCGACGTCGACGTAGAACTGCTGGTACCAGCGGCGCATCTGGTAGACCGCGCCGTCTTCTTCGACCAGCAGCGGGTTGTCGATGCGGGTTTTGTGCTTCCAGATTTCGACGTCCTGCATGAAGCCCTTGCTGACCCCGTCGGTCATGGCGTCGGCGAGCTTCTGGGTGGTCTTTTCGTCCATGCCCTTGGGCTTTTCGACGATGACGCCCCACTGCAGCACGAAGGCGTCCTGGCTGACCGGGTAGTGGCAGTTGATCAGGATCGACTCGGCCTTGTAGCCGCTGTAGTTGTTGTGCAGCCAGTTGATCATGAACGACGGCCCGAAGTACGAGGCTTCCGAATCCAGGTGCGCTTCGCCATACTGGGTGCCCATGCCGCCGATGTCGGGTCGGCCCACGTTGTGCAGGTACTGGCTGGCGATGTGGCCTTCGAAGACGTTCTTGAAGTACGTCGGCAGGCCGTAGTGGATGTAGAAGAAGTGCGCCATGTCGGTGACGTTGTCGATGATCTCGCGGCAGTTGCTGCCTTCGATGAGCATCGAGTTCCACTGCCAGTCGGTCCACTCGTCGCTGGCGGCTTCGGGGATCTCCGGGATGCGGACCTCGTCGGTGGGGGCGTTGCCCTCGTGGTCGTGCCAGACGAACAGCAGGCCGCCGCGGACGTCGGTCTGCCAGGCGCGGGTGCGGGCCAGGCGCGGCGTGCGCTTGGCGTAGGGCACGAGTTGGCATTTGCCGTCCCCGCCCCAGCGCCAGTCGTGGAACGGGCAGGCGACCGCGTCCCCTTTGATGGTGCCCTGCGACAGGTCACCGCCCATGTGGCGGCAGTAGCCGTCCAGGATTTTCAGGTCGCCCTTCGAGTCCGCGAACACCACCAATTTGGTGCCGAACGCCTCGAAAGAATGCGGCTTGCCGTCCAGGAAGTTCTTCACAGGACCCACGCAGTGCCATCCACGGGCAAAGCGGTCCGGCAGCGCGCCGGTATCGATCTCGCGAACCCCCGCGGTTTCGGTGCTCACCTTGGCCTCCCAATCTGTGCCTAGTAACTAGAACACGTTACAGTTTTTCCTCGGTGCAGCGCAATGCAAGCGTCCCGACCTGCGGTATATCTATGTCATGCCGCTTTACTCGTTCGAGGGCCGAAGCCCGGTCGTCGACCCCACGGCGTTCATCGCCCCCACCGCCGTCCTGATCGGCGATGTTCGTGTCGAAGCCGGGGCCTCGGTGTGGTTCAACGCGGTTCTGCGCGCCGATTACGCGCCCGTCGTCATCCGCAATGGTGCAAACGTGCAGGACGGGTCCGTGCTGCACGCCCCGCCGGGCATTCCGGTCGACATCGGGCCCGGCGCGACCATCGCCCACCTGTGCGTCGTGCACGGCGCCCATGTCGGTGCCGAAGCGCTGATCGCCAACAACAGCACCATCCTCGACGGCGCGGTGATCGGCAGGCGCAGCTTGGTCGCGGCCCACTCGCTGGTGGTCGCCGGGACCAAGATCCCCGACGAGGTGCTGGTCGTGGGTTCGCCGGCCAAGATTCGCGGCCCGATCGCCGGGACCGGCGCCGAGACGTGGATCAACACCAACCCGCAGGCCTACCGCGAGCTGGCCGAGCGCTACCTGGCGGGGCTGGAAGAGCTGTAGAGCCCGGATTTCGCCGAAATCGGACAATCCGGCCGACGTTCGGCCAAGACTGGGCGCATGAAGCTGCCGCTCTTCGTCCTGGCCGGTGCCTCCATCGCGCTGACGGCTCCGTCGGCGCACGCCGCGCCGCCACCCAACTTCCCCGACTTCACGGGCTTCAACGTCGTCACGAACACGCACCTGACGACGTACCAGCGCACCGATCAGCAGATGGTGAAGTTCTCCACGCCCGACGGACTGGCGTGTCTGCTCAGCACGTTGTCCGGCACCGGGCCGGTCGTGCGGTGCTACGGGCCGGTGCCGGGGATGGCGGGTCTGGGCGTCACGGTCGATCCCACCGCCAAGGCGCCACGTGATTTCGGGGTGGCACAGCTGCACGCGGCCAATGCGGGGACGGTCAGCAACTACCGTGGCGACGTCCCGGCCGATCTGGCCGGCGCGCCACTACTGGCGCCCGGGGAGAAGGTGACTCTGGCGACCACGACATGCGGCGTGGTCGCCGGTGGCGTCACCGCCTGTATCGACACCACCGACGGCGGCCACGGCTTCGTCCTGCAGCCGTCGGGTTCCTGGACTTTCTAACCGGTGATTTGTGCACGATTTTCCGCGGCGAGCGCGGAAAATCGTGCACAAATCACGAGGTACGCGGCGCTTCCCAGAAGGCGCGCAGTGCCAGTAGCTGCCCGGCTTCGTTGGCGCGGTAGGTGAAGACGCCGTGGGTGGTGAAGTCGTGCCCGCCGATGGTGGTCACGATGTTGCCGACGTTGGCTTCCTCGTCACCGCACTGGTAGGTGGTCTCGAAGTTGAACACGAGACTGTCGGTGGGCGCGATTGCCTTGTCCCAGAAGGCCGAGATGGCTTCCTTACCGCGGTGTCCCTTGCCCTCGGGATCGAGGAACGACGGCCCGATCGGGTCCTGCACGATGGCGTCGTCGGCGAAGTTGGCCAGCCAGGCCTCCTTGTCGCGGGCGGCGACGGCATCGCGTGACCGCTTGCCGGCCAGGTGCGCGGGATGATTCGGATCGGAAACCGTCATGTCAGTTCTTTCCAGGCTTGTCGCTCGAGACGACCCACATCGAGTAGTACTGTGCGCCACCGCCGTACGCGTGGCCCAGTGCCTTGCGGGCGCCCTCGACCTGGTGGTCGCCGGCCTTACCCATGACCTGGATGGCCGACTCGGCGAAGCGGATCATGCCGGATGCGCCAATGGGATTCGACGAGAGCACACCGCCGGAGGCGTTGAACGGAATCTTGCCGCCGATGGCGGTCTCGCCCGCCTGCGTCAGCTTCCAGCCTTCACCTTCGGGCGCGAAGCCCAGGTTCTCCAGCCACATCGGCTCGTACCACGAGAACGGCACATAGACCTCGGCGCAATCGATTTCGTCGATCGGGCTGGTGATCCCGGCATCGCGCCACAGGGCGGCGGCCGCGTCGCGGCCGGCCTGCGGGTTCACCTGATCGCGGCCCGAGTAGGCCAGCGGTTCGGTGCGCAGCGCGGTGGCGTGGATCCAGGCCACCGGATGTCCCTCGGCGACGCGGGCGTCGGCCACTTCCTCGTTGCCGATCACCAGCGCGGCCGCACCGTCGGACGACGGGCAGGTCTCGTCGAAACGGATCGGGTCCCAGAGCATCTGCGACGACATCACCTTCTCGACGGTGATGTCGGGCTGGTGCAGGTGCGCCAGCGGATTCTTGGCGCCATTGAGCCGGTCCTTGACCGCGACCATGGCGCCGATGTTCTCCGGTGCGCCCGAGCGACGGATGTAGGCCCGCACGTGCGGGGCGAAGTAGCCGCCCGCGCCCGCGCCGACCGGCTTGGTGAACGGCACCGGAATCGACAGTGCCCACATGGCATTCGATTCGGACTGCTTCTCCCACGCCATGGTCAGCACGCGGCGGTACTTGCCGGACTTCACCAGGCTGGCGGCGACGATCGCGGTCGAGCCACCCACCGAACCGGCGGTGTGCACGCGGATCAGCGGCTTGTTGGTGGCGCCGGTGGCGTCGGCCATGAACAGCTCGGGCATCATGACGCCCTCGAAGAAGTCCGGTGCCTTACCGACGACGACGGCGTCGATATCGGCCATGGTGCAACCGGAGTCGGCGAGCGCTCTATCGATGGCCTCGCGCACCAGGCCGTTCATCGAGACGTCGGAACGCTTGGCGACGTACTTGGTCTGTCCCGTACCGAGGACGGCAGCTTTGTTCGCCATCAGTTCTTACCCTCCAGGACGGCAATCAGATTCTGTTGCAGCGCAGGACCACTCGTGGCGTGGGCCAGCACGCGGTTCGCCGAGCCGTTGAAGATGTGCTCGGCGGCGAAGCCGATGCGCTCCAGGCCGGCGGAGAACATCGGGTTGGCGGCCAACGCGCCACCCGACGGGTTGATCTTGGTCGAGTCCTTGAGCCCGATCGCCTCGGTGAGGATCAGCTGCTGGTGGCTGAACGGCGCGTGCAGTTCGGCGATGTCGATCGAACCGGGGTCCCCGCCCGTGGCGGCGGCGGCCGAAGCGGCGGTCGACGTCGAGACCGTGAGATCACGGGCACCCAGGATCGGGGTCTCGATGCGGTGCTCGAAACCGGTTATCCAGGCCGGGTTTTCGCGCAGTTCGCGCGCCTTGTCGGCCGAGGCCAGCACGATCGCGGACGCGCCGTCGGTGATCGGCGCGATGTCGTGACGGCGCAGCGGGTCGGCGAAGAACGGCCGGGACAGCAGCTCGCTGACGCTGGCTGCGGACTCGAGGCGGTCGACGCGCTCGGCGACGGCGAACGAGTCCAGCGCCACCTGCGCCATCTGCTCGGCGGTCCACTTGCCGGCGTCCAGGCCGAACCGGGCCTGCAGCCCCGCCATCGAGACGGCGTCCGGCCACAGCGGCGAGACGGTGTACGGGTCGGTCTGCAGGGCCAGCACCCGGCGCAGGGTGCCGGCGCTGCCCTTGCCGAAGCCGTAGACCAGCGCGGTGTCGACCTCGCCCGTCAGGATCTTGATGTAGGCCTCGTACAGCGCCCACGCGGCGTCCATCTCGACGTGCGACTCGTTGATCGGCGGCACCGCGCCGATGGAGTCGATGGCCGAGATGAACGAGAATGCCCGGCCGGCAAGGTAATCCGAAGAACCTGAGCACCAGAAGCCGATGTCGGTCTGCTGCAGGCCCAATTCGGTGAACAGCTTGGCAAAGCACGGCATCAGCATCTCGACGCCGTTCGTGGTGCCGTCGGTGCGGCGCACATGCGGGGCATGCGCGAACCCGACGACAGCTACATCGCTGGAAGTCATTGTGGCCCTTTACAGGTGGTGCTTGTACGAGTCGTAGTCGGCGTCGGGTTCGCCGGACGGTTTGAAGTGCGAGATGTTGTCGATGCCCAGGCCCCATTCCTCACGGGGCTTCCACACCGCCTCGACCCGCATGCCCATCCGGACGTCGGCCGCGTCGATCTCGGTGACCAGGTGCAGGAACGGGATGTCGGCACCGTCGAGCAGCACGTAGGCGGCCACATACGGCGGCTTGATGCGCTGACCCGGGAACGGGATGTTGATGATCGCGAAGGTCGTGACGGTGCCGCGGTCGGGCAGCTCGACGAACTCGTCGAGGACCATGCCGGTGGCCGGGTCGGCCTCCTTCGGCGGGAACAGCACCGGGCCCGGCTTGCCGTCGCGGCCGACCTTGGTGCGGCCACCGAGCAGCTTGCCCTCCTGCAGGCCGCGCAGGAAGGTGCTCTCGGGAAGTGAAGCGGTGTGCTGGATTTCGATGGACGACGGCGAGACCAGCATGGTCACGGGGTCGCGATCGTCGGCCGGCAATGGTTCTACAGCGTCTTCCCCGGGCACGAAGTACGCGATGTCCGTGATGGCACCGACAGGCTCGTCGACCCAGTGCGCGCGGACGCGATCGCCGGACTCGAGGGAGGCCGCCGCGGCGCCTTCGCCCAGATCGACGGCGTGCAACAGCGGAGTGTCGGCGCCGTCCAGCTTGATCAGCGCCCAGGCGAACGGACGCTGCAGGGGCTGGCCTTCCAGGGGCTCGGGCTGCCAGGTCCACGACACCACGGTGCCGACACTGGAAACCGGAACCACCTCGGTCAGGGCCTCGTACGTGACAGGGTCATACTCGGCGGGCGGGACGTGTACCCGGCCGTCCGAACCGCGGGTGCCGACGATGCGTCGTCCGCGCAGCGCGGTGAAGAACTGACTCAGGACCGGACCGACTGAACGGGTGTAGTCGAATGACAGTTTCAGCGGAGCCGAAAGGGGCGGCTCATGGCCTGCCATCTGGGCTGGGCTGCTTTGGCTAACGCTCACGGCATCGAGTAGAACAGGTTCTAACAATCGTGGCAAGCACCCTCGGAAAGGCGACCCCATGAAACTCGGTTTGCAGCTCGGATACTGGGGCGCCAAGGCGCCCACCGACCACGCGACGCTTGTCGCCGCCGCGGAGGAAGCCGGTTTCGACACCGTCTTCACCGCGGAGGCCTGGGGCTCGGATGCCTACACGCCGCTGGCCTGGTGGGGCCGGGAAACCACACGGATGCGCCTGGGCACCTCGGTCATCCAGATGTCGGCGCGCACGCCCACGGCGTGTGCCATGGCAGCGCTGACCCTCGACCACCTGTCGGGCGGCCGCCACATCCTGGGCCTCGGCGTCTCGGGGCCGCAGGTCGTCGAGGGCTGGTACGGCCAGAAGTTCCCGAAGCCGTTGGCGCGCACCCGCGAATACATCGACATCCTGCGCCAGGTGTGGGCTCGCGAGGCGCCGGTGACCAGCGCCGGCCCGCACTACCCGCTGCCGCTCTCGGGTGAGGGCACGACGGGGCTGGGCAAGCCGCTGAAGCCCATCACGCATCCGCTGCGCGCGGACATCCCGGTGATGCTGGGCGCTGAAGGCCCCAAGAACGTCGCGCTGGCCGCCGAGATCGCCGACGGGTGGCTGCCGATCTTCTACTCGCCGCGCATCTCCGGCATGTACAACGAATGGCTCGACGAGGGCTTCGCCCGCGCCGGTGCCCGTCGCACCCGCGAGACGTTCGAAATCTGTGCGACCGCGCAGATCATCGTCACCGACGACCGGCCGATGGTCATGGAGATGATGAAGCCGCACCTGGCGCTCTACATGGGCGGCATGGGCTCCGAGGACACCAACTTCCACGCCGAGGTGTACCGCCGCATGGGCTACTCCGAGGTCGTCGACGACGTCACGAAGCTGTTCCGCAGCGACCGCAAGGACGAGGCGGCCAAGGTCATTCCGGACGAGTTGGTCGACGACTCCGCGATCGTCGGCAACCTCGACTACGTCAAGGAACAGATCAAGGCCTGGGAGGCCTCGGGCGTGACGATGATGGTCGTCGGGGCCAAGTCGGTCGAGCAGATCAACCAGCTGGCTGAATTGGTCTAGTTTCCCTCGCGAGCAGACGTAAAACTGTTCGTTTGCACGGCTGACGTGCAGTTTTACGTCTGCTCGCGAAGTCCGCAGTAGACACTTATTGCAAAGTGTCTATAACGTGTTCTAGATTTGTGCTGTGACAGACGCCACCGAGTCCGCACCGTCGCAGCATGTCATTGCCGGCACGGTGCTGACCATGCCCGTGCGCGTCCGCAAGGCGACGCAGCACATGGCGATGTTCTCGGTCGACGCCGATGCCGCCCAGCGCATGATCGACTACAGCGGCCTGCAGGTGCGCCGGTATCGCCGGCGCCGGGCGGTGGCCGTGCTGATGCTCATGCACTACGTCGACAGCGACCTCGGCGAGTACTACGAGTACGGCACCAACATCATGGTGAACCCGCCCGGCTCGGACGCCTCGGGCCTGCGCGCCCTGCAGTCCGCCGGTGCCTTCATCCATCACCTGCCCGTCGATCAGACCTTCACGCTGGAGGCCGGCCGATCGATCTGGGGATATCCGAAGGTCATGGCGGACTTTGTCGTTCGCGATGAGAAGAACTTCGGTTTCGACGTCACCATCGAGGGCCGGTTCGCCGTCGGGATGGACTTCCGGCCCGGCTTCCCGGTGCCCGCGCCGTCGAAACCTCAGGCGCCCCCGACCTATTCGCACCTCGACGGTGTCACCCGGGAGACCGTCGGCGTGATGAGACCGTCCGGGGTGCGCTACCGGCCCGGCGGCGTGACGGTGCGCCTCGGTGACCACCCGTATGCCCAGGAATTGGCGGCCCTCGGATTGCCGAAACGCGCCATGCTCTCGGGTTCCGCTGACAACGTAGACATGACCTTCGCCGATGCTCAGGAGATCAAGTGACCAGTGTTATCACCCGCCCCGACGTTGACCTGGCCGACGGCCGGTTCTATGCCGACCGGGCAGCCGCGCACGAGGCGTACCGCTGGATGCGGGCCAACGAGCCGGTCTTCCGGGACCGCACCGGACAGGCCGCGGTGACGACCTACCAGTCGGTGCTCGACGCCGAGCGCAACGCCGAGCTGTTCTCCAACGCCGGCGGCATCCGCCCCGACCAGCCGGGCATGCCGTACATGATCGACATGGACGATCCGGCACACCTGGTGCGGCGCAAGCTCGTCAACGCCGGCTTCACCCGCAAGCGCGTCATGGACAAGGTGCCGTCGATCGGGCGTCTGGTCGACGCGCTGATCGACAACGTCTGTGAGAAGGGCGAGGCCGACTTCGTCCGCGACCTGGCGGCCCCGCTGCCGATGGCCGTCATCGGCGACATGCTCGGTGTCGTGCCCGAAGAGCGTGAGATGTTGCTCGACTGGTCCGACGAGCTGGTGTCGGGGCTGTCGTCGCACCTGGACGAGACGTCGATCCAGAAGCTGATGGAAACCTTTGCGGCATATACCGCTTTCACCATGGACGTCATCAAGGACCGGCGGGCCAACCCGACCGACGACCTGTTCTCGGTGTTCATCAACTCCGAGGTCGAAGGCCAGCGGCTGAGCGATGACGAGATCGTCATGGAGACGCTGCTGATCCTGATCGGCGGCGACGAGACCACGCGGCACACGCTGTCCGGCGGCACCGAGCAGCTGATGCGCAACCGCGACCAGTGGGACCGCTTGGCCGCGGATGCGTCGCTGATGCCCGGCGCGATCGAGGAGATGCTGCGCTGGACCTCGCCCATCAAGAACATGTGCCGCACCTTGACCGCGGACACGGTCTTCTACGGCACTGAGCTGAAGAAAGACGAGAAGGTCATGCTGATGTTCGAGTCGGCGAACTTCGACGGTGACCAGTTCCCGAACCCGGACGAGTTCCATATCGACCGGAACCCCAACAGCCACTTGGCTTTCGGCTTCGGCACCCACTTCTGCATGGGCAACCAGCTGGCCCGGCTGGAGCTGCGCCTGATGACCGAGCGGCTGCTGCAGCGCCTGCCCGACCTGCGCTTGGCCGACGGCGCGGAGATCCCACTGCGCGCCGCCAACTTCGTCAGCGGCCCCGAGGCCATGCCGGTGGTGTTCACCCCGGCCCCGCGGGTGCTCTGAGCTAGCTGCTGACCGTGCTCGCCGCCGGCACCGCCATCGAGATGACGGTGCCCGGCGAGCCCGTGACCGTGAATTCGCCGCCCGTCGCAAGCACTTTCGTGCAGATCGACGCGAACCCGATGTGACCGTCCTCGACGCTCTGGGCGAGCCGGTCCGGCGGGATGCCGACGCCGTCGTCGGCGATGCGTAGCTCGGCCCGGCTTCCGTTGTGCGCCAGTGTGAATCGCAGGTTGTCGGCGTGCGCGTGTTTGATCGCGTTGGTCGAGAACTCGCGGGCCGCGCTGTAGAGCAGGTGGTCGGCGGCGGTGCGCAGGCTGTCGGGCCAGCCGTCGGCGTCCAGATGAACCGTGATGCTGGTCCGTGCGGCAATGCCGTCGGCCAGTGCGGTGATCGCGGCCTTGAGGCCGGACCGGGCCAGTACCTCGGGATGCAGTTCGCGCACCACGTCGCGCAGCAGCCGGGAGGATTCGGCGAGTGCGAAGTCGACGCGGTCCATCCCCTCGACCGACCCGTCGCGGACGTCCTCCATGTCGTGCCGCGCCACCAGGACGTACTGCAGCGCGCCGTCGTGCAGGCGCTCCGAGAGGGACTGGCGTTCGCGCTTCTCGAGGCTGATCACCTCTTCGAGCAGACGGGTCCGCTCCTGGGCCAGCCCGGCGATGGTCCTGGTCTTGGACTGCTGCACCCACGACAGCGCGACCGAACCGGCGGCCAGACCGAACACGATGGCGGTCCGCAACAGGATGGAGCCCCAGGGCTCGTCACCGTTGGCTTCCCGGTCGATCCAGTTGACGACGAAGAACGTGGCGACGGTGGGAATGGCGATCATGGCGCTGACCATGGGATCGAGCTGAGCCGCCGCGATCAGCGGGATCAGGAACAGCCCGTGCTGCAGGACGTCGGACGTCCAGGTTTCCGGCGAACTCAGCCCGCTGTCCACTGAAATGACCGCCACCACAGTCAGATCCGCGCACAGCATGAGCAGTGCCACCACGCGCTGGGTGCGCCGGTCGGACTGGTCGGCCGAGCGTCGTCCCCACCAACCCCATGCCGCGACCATCGCGAGGTAGCACGCGAAGATGCCCCAGTGCAGCGGCAGGTTCGCGTTCGGGGGCTCCAGCAGCAGGCCGAACCCGACGAACACCGCCAACAGCACCCGTAGCGCGAACTGCAGCAGCAGGCCACGCACCAGCGAGGTGTCGGTGGTTGGCATCCTGACCCCCCGGCGTTCGTGATTTGTGCACGATTTTCCGCGATGACCGCGGAAAATCGTGCGCAAATCACGCAAAAGATTCGACGATCGACTCTCGGGGGTCGCGCCAGGTCAGGCTCAGGTCGGCCAAGGTCAGGCTGTCGTCGGTGGGGACGGCGGCCGTCAGCAGCAGGGCGGCTTCGTAGCTCAGCCCCTCCGCCAGCGGCAGCCAGCGCCCGGCGAAGTCCGATACCCGGCCGACGCCGCGAAACATGCCGGGCGACAGTGGAATCCGCCGAATGGAGCGGCCCAGCGCCGACTGCAGCGCGTCGACCATCTGATCGAACGTCAGCATCACCCCGCCGCAGACATAGCGCTTCGGGCCGCGACCCGGCCGCATCAGCGCCGTGTGCACCCGCGCCACGTCGCCGACATCGATCATCTGCATGCCGCCGCGCAGCCGCGGCGCGACGCGGTACCGCACGATCGGGTCCCAACCACGTTGTGTCACACCGACTGCCGTGTGGAATGCCGGGCCGACGACCGACGACGGGTACGTCACGACGACGGGCGCGCCCGCGGCCTGCAGCCGCCGCGCCGCGTTGTCGGCATAGGCCTTGGTGCGGGCGTAGTCGCTGCGGCCCGGTGCCGGGGGAGTGTCGGGGCCGATGACACCGTCGGTCGGCGGGAACAGCGAGCTGTAGGACGACACCGAGACCACGGGGTCCAGCCCGAGCTCACAAGCCCGGGTCAACAGAGCCTCGGTGGCGTAGGCGTTGATGTCCCACATCAGCTGTGTACGCCGGCTGTCGGTGCCGACGACGCCGGCCGCGTGCAGCGCGGCGTCGCATCCGGTCAGCAGCTCGGAAACCGTTGCGGGATCACGGATGTCGCCGGTCAGGACCTCGAGCGGACCTACACTGCCCAGCGCGTCGAGCGCCGCGTCGTCACTGCCGCCGGGAACCACCAGCAGCCGGACGGTATGCCCGGCCGCCAGCAGGGCGCGGACGGTGTGGGCACCGACGTAGCCGGTGCCGCCCGTCACCGCGATGTGCATCAGCGCATCTTGAACTGCGGCGCGCGCTTCTCCTTGAACGCCAGCGGGCCTTCTTTGGAGTCCTCGGACAGGAACACCGGGATACCGTTGGCGGTATCGGGCTTGAAGGCGTCCAGTTCGTGCATGCCCTCGGTCTCGCGGATGGTCTTCAGGATGGCCTGCACCGCCAGCGGACCGTTGTTGTTGATCACCTCGGCGATCTCGAGCGCCTTCTCCAGCGCGGTGCCGTCCGGCACCACATAGCCGATCAGCCCGTAGTCCAGGGCCTGCTGCGCGGTGATGTGGCGGCCGGTCAGCAGCATGTCGCACGCGATGGTGTACGGAATCTGGCGCACCAGGCGCACCGCCGAACCGCCCATCGGGTACAGGCTCCACTTGGCCTCGGAGATGCCGAACTTGGCGCTCTCGCCGGCGACGCGGATGTCGGTGCCCTGCAGGATCTCGGTGCCGCCGGCGATGGCCGGGCCCTCGACCGCGGCGATTAGCGGCTTGGTCAGGCGGCGGCCCTTGAGCAGACCGTCGATGCGCGACGGGTCGTAGCTGCCGTCCTTGAACGAGTCGCCCGGCGGCTTCTTGGCGGCGCCCTTGAGGTCCATGCCCGCGCAGAAGTAGCCGCCGGCGCCCGTGAGGATGCAGGTGCGGATCTCCGGATCGCTGTCGACGCGGTCCCAGGCCTCGACCATTATCGAGAGCATCTCGGACGAGAGGGCGTTGCGCGCCTCAGGTCGGTTCAGGGTGACGATCAGGGTGTGTCCGCGCTGCTCAATGAGGGCGTCGGGGCCAGCCAATTTGCTATCGCCGGGTTCGCTCACGGGTACCAACTTCCGGTCTCGAGATCGTTAGACTTGTCACAAAATGTAACACGTTCTAGTTTATGTAACGTGGCTCTGAACATCGCAGATCTCGCCGAGCACGCCATCGATGCTGTGCCGGACCGCGTCGCACTCATCTGTGGCGACGAACAACTGACCTATGCCCAATTGGAGGAGAAGGCCAACCGCCTGGCCCACTACCTCCAGTCGCAGGGCGTGAAGAAAGACGACAAGGTTGGGCTGTACTGCCGCAACCGCATCGAGATCGTGATCGGCATGCTCGGCATCGTCAAAGCCGGCGCGATCCTGGTCAACGTCAACTTCCGCTACGTCGAGGGCGAGCTGAAGTACCTGTTCGACAACTCGGACATGGTCGCCCTCATCCATGAGCGCCAGTACTCCGACCGGGTGGCCAACGTGCTGCCCGAGCTGCCGCTGCTCAAGACCATCCTGGTCGTGGAGGACGGTAGCGACAACGACTACCTCAGATATGGCGGCGTCGAGTTCTACTCCGCCATCGCCGACAGCTCGCCCGAGCGCGACTTCGGTCCGCGCAGCGAGGACGACATCTACCTGCTCTACACCGGCGGCACCACCGGATTCCCCAAGGGCGTCATGTGGCGCCACGAGGACATCTACCGAGTGCTGTTCGGCGGCACCGACTTCGCGACCGGCGAGCCCATCGCCGACGAATACGACCTGTCCAAGCAGGCCGCCGCCAACCCGCCGATGATCCGGCTCCCCATCCCGCCGATGATCCACGGCGCGACGCAGTCGGCCACCTGGATGGCGCTGTTCACCGGCCACACCGTGGTGCTGATGCCGGAGTTCGACGCCGACGCCGCGTGGCGAATGATCCACGAGCACAAGGTGAATCTGCTGTTCTTCACCGGTGACGCGATGGCGCGGCCGCTGCTGGACGCGCTGCTGGCGCACCAGGAAGCCGGCAACCAGTACGACCTGTCGTCACTGTTCCTGCTCGCGAGCACCGCCGCACTGTTCTCGACCAGCCTCAAGGAGAAGTTCCTCGAGCTGCTGCCGAACCGCGTCATCACCGACTCCATCGGCTCGTCGGAGACCGGCTTCGGTGGCACCAGCATCGTGGCGAAGGGCCAGTCGCACACCGGCGGACCGCGCGTCACCATCGACAAGAACACCAAGGTCCTCGACGAGGACGGCAACGAGGTGGTTCCGGGCTCGGGCGTGCGCGGCATCATCGCCAAGTGCGGCCACATCCCGGTCGGCTACTTCAAGGACGAGAAGAAGACCGCCGAGACCTTCCGCACCTACAACGGGGTCCGGTACGCGATCCCCGGCGACTACGCCGAGGTCGAGGCCGACGGCAGCGTGACGATGCTGGGCCGCGGCTCGGTGTCGATCAACTCCGGTGGCGAGAAGATCTACCCCGAAGAGGTCGAGGCCGCACTCAAGGGGCACCCGGATGTGTTCGACGCCCTGGTCGTCGGCGTTCCGGACCCGCGCTTCGGTCAGCACGTCGCGGCCGTCGTGCAGCCGCGCGAGGGCACCAAGCCGGCGCTGGCCGACCTGGATGCGTTCGTCCGCAGCGAGATCGCCGGCTACAAGGTGCCGCGCAGCCTGTGGCTGGTCGACGAGGTCAAGCGGTCCCCGGCCGGCAAGCCCGACTACCGCTGGGCCAAGGAGCAGACCGAGGCGCGTCCCGCCGATGAGGTGCACGCGAAACACGCAGGCGCACAAGCCTAGTCAGGAACGAGAAATGAAAACCGAACTCTGCGAACGCTTCGGGATCGAATACCCGATCTTCGTCTTCACGCCGTCGGAGAAGGTGGCCGCCGCCGTGACCCGTGCCGGCGGCATGGGTGTGCTGGGTTGCGTCCGGTTCAACGACGCCGACGACCTCGAGAACGTCCTGCAGTGGATGGACGCCAATACCGACGGCAAGCCGTACGGCGTCGACATCGTGATGCCGGCCAAGGTCCCCACCGAGGGCACCAGCGTCGACATCAACAAGCTGATCCCGCAGGGGCACAAGGACTTCGTCGCCAAGACCCTCGCCGAGCTCGGGGTGCCGCCGCTGCCGGCGGACGAGGAGAAGAACGAAGGCGTGCTCGGCTGGCTGCACTCGGTGGCGCGCAGCCACGTCGAGGTGGCGCTCAAGCACCCGATCAAGCTGATCGCCAACGCACTCGGCTCGCCGCCCAAGGACGTCATCGACCAGGCACACGCCGCGGGCGTTCCAGTGGCCGCACTGGCCGGCTCGGCCAAGCACGCGGCACGGCACGTGGAGAACGGCGTCGACATCGTCGTCGCCCAGGGACACGAGGCCGGTGGCCACACCGGTGAGATCGGCTCCATGGTGCTGTGGCCGGAAATCGTTGATGCCCTTGGTGGTTCGGCCCCGGTGCTGGCCGCCGGCGGCATCGGCACGGGACGGCAGCTGGCCGCCGCCCTGGCGCTGGGCGCGCAGGGCGTCTGGATGGGCTCGGCGTTCCTGACGTCGGCCGAATACGACCTCGGTGTGCGTCTGGAGTCGGGCGTTTCCGTTGTGCAGCAGGCGATGCTGAACGCGACCTCGGCCGACACCGTCCGCCGCAAGATCTACACCGGCAAGCCGGCCCGGCTGCTCAAGAGCCGCTGGACCGACGCCTGGGACGCCGAGGGCGCGCCCGATCCGCTGCCGATGCCGCTGCAGAACATCCTGGTCAGCGAGGCCCATCAGCGCATGAACGAGTCCGGTGACCCGACCGCGGTCGCGATGCCGGTCGGTCAGATCGTCGGCCGGATGAACGAGATACGTCCGGTCGAGACCATCATCGCCGAACTGGTCGCCGAATTCGAGGCCGCCACCAAGCGCCTGGATGCCATCCGCGACAACTGATTTCGCGCGCGGCAGGTGAGTTTCAGCGCGACGGCGTGATCTTCACCTGCCGCGCCACCACATCGGTGGCCGCCTGGATGATGGGCGTCTGGTCCGCCGCGCCGTCCGCATTCAGTTGCAGGACATAGGTTGCCCCGTCAGACGGGAAGATCACCGTCTGCTGCGCGACGAATTTCGTCTTGCCATCGGACACCCAGGTGCCGGCGATCCGGTAGGCGGGGTAGTCGCGCACCTTGGTTTCCGTTCCGGGGCCCGACGGCGTGAAGCCCGGCAGGTTCTGAATCTCCCCGGGCGCGGTGGCCATCAGCGCCTTGGCGTCGACGTCACCGGTCAGCTTCGACAGCAGCGCGACGACGCTCGGCGCGTAGTTCGCCGCGTCGACGGGTCCGTTGTAGATGATCGAGTCGTAGGCCCACGGCGGATTGTCGTCGCCGGTGGCCCGCCAGCCGTCCGGCTTCGGCAGGTCGACCTTCGGCTCGCCCGGATCGGTGCGGTGCACCTGCTGTTCGGTGATCTTGTGGTCTTTGATGTAGCTGGCAATCGTCGGGTTGGGGCCGTCGGCTGCCTGTTTGTTGCCCGCGTCCGCCGCGGTCGGCGCGGCGCTCGTCGCGTTGTCGGACGACGCGCTCGCATCGCTGCCGGAGTCGCAACCGGCCAGCACCACAGACAGTGCGGTCGCTGCCGCGACGAGGCCGGTGATCGCGGACAATCTCATACGGCCGAGACTAATCCACAATTCCCGGGCTGATCCTGTGAGCCGCACCGGGGCCGTCGCGAAATCGGCTCTAGCGTGGGTGTTAGCTGTGGCATTACTGTGTGCCCGTGGCAAACGCGCAGAAACCACCGCCCGCCTGGCTCATCGACGGCATCGGCCGCGTCCGTGACGGGCTGGGCCAGTTGCGCCGGTCCGTCGTCCCGGCGAACGTCGCGCTCTTCGAGCTGGGACAGGGCGCCTGGCTGACCCAGGCCATGTACGTCGGCGCCAAGCTGGGCATCTTCGACGCCCTGGCGGCCGGCCCCGCATCGGCCGACGACGTTGCGCGCCGGGTGGGTTCGCACCCCGGGGCCACCGCACGGCTCATGCGGGCACTGGCGGGCAACTCGCTGCTCAAGCACGGGCGCGACGGCCGGTTCGCGCTGAGCCGGCTGGGGGACGCCCTGCGATCTGATGCGCCGGGCTCGCTGGCACCGATGCTGCTGTTCATCGGCCATCCCAAGCACTGGGAGCACTGGGGCCAGTTGCTGTACTCGGTGCAGACCGGCAAGACGTCCGCGGAGATGCTGCGCGGCATGCCCATCTTCGAGTACCTCGAGAAGGATCGCGACCTGGCCGCGGTTTTCAACAACGCCATGACCGCGGTGTCCGCCATGGCGATCGAAACCCTCATGCCCGCATACGATTTCACGCGTTTCCGCAATATCGTCGACGTCGGTGGCGGGCACGGGGCCCTGCTGTCCGCGGTGCTGCAGCAGGCCACCGACGCCAGCGGTGTGCTGTTCGATCTACCGTCCGTCGTGGCCGGAGCCGGCCCGGTGCTGGACGCGGCCGGCGTATCCGACCGGGTGACCGTCAGCGGCGGTTCGTTCTTCGACGCGGTCCCCGAAGGCGGGGATGCCTACCTGCTGAAGACGATCATCCACGACTGGGACGAGGACAGCGCGCTGGTGATCCTGCGGAACGTCCGCAAGGCGATCGACCCCGCCGGCACCCTGGCCCTCGTCGAATTGGTGCTGCCGGAAGGCACGCCGAACCACCCCGGCATGCTGCTGGACCTGGAGATGCTGGTGGCTGCCGGCGGTCGGGAGCGCACCGGTTCGGAATACGCGGAACTGTTGGCGCGCGCAGGCTTTCGGCAGACCCGCGTGGTCCCGACGGCCGGGCCGATGTCGCTCGTCGAGGCCGTCCCGGTCCACGACTAGCGGGCGATCGCGAAAACCGGGTCCGCGCAGTCGGTGCCCTCGGCCGACAGCTGCCGCTTGATGACCTTGAAGGTCTCGGTGCGCGGCAGGTTCGTGGCGACACGGATGAACCGGGGCCACTGCTTGGGGCCCAGATCCTCTTGGGCGGCAAGGAAAGCGCTGAAGTCGTCGGCGGAGAATGTCGCGTCGTCGAGCAGGACGAGTGCCGACATCACCTGGTCTCCGACGGCAGGGTCGGGGATCGGGTAGACGGCCGCCTCGACCACGTCGGGGTGCCGCAGCAGCACCTGCTCGATGGGTGCGGTGCCGAGGTTCTCACCGTCGACGCGCATCCAATCGCCAAGGCGCCCAGCGAAATAGATGTATCCCGCTTCGTCCCGGTACGCCAGGTCGCCGGTGTGGTAGATGCCGCCGGCCATGCGTTCGGCCTCGGCGGCCTCGTTGTTGTAGTAGCCGCGGAACCAGCCGCGGCCCGTCGGGTTCACCAGTTCGCCGACCACGCCCGGCGGGCACGGCAGGCCGGTGTCCACGTCGACGATGGCCACCTCGTCGGTCAGCGGACCGAGCGCGCCGGCCGGCGTGTCCGGGGTGCGGGCGATCGCGACGCCGCCCTCGGTGGAGCCGAAACCGTCGACGACAATGACGCCGAAACGCTGTGCGAACCGGTTCAGGTCACGCGGGGCACCCTCGTTGCCGTACATGAACTTCAGGGGATTGTCGGTGTCGTCCGGGCGGGCCGGGGTGGCCAGGATGTACGACAGCGGCTTGCCGACGTAGTTGGCGTAGGTGGCGCCGTAGCGGCGCACGTCCCGGAGAAAGCCCGACGCGGAGAACTTGCGGCGCAACGCGATCGAGCCCTGTGCCGCCAGTGCGACCGCCCAGCCGGCCATCACCGCGTTGGAGTGGAACAGCGGCATCGACAGGTAGAACGTATCGTCGCGCCCGAGGCCGAAGCGGTCGGCCAGCATCTGTCCCGGGAACGCCACCTTGTCGTGCGTGACGCGGACGGCCTTGGGGTCACCGCTGGTGCCCGAGGTGAAGATCAGCATGAACAGGTCGTCGGGATCGACATCGGCGAACTGCACGGGCGTGCCGGCGAAACCGGCGAGTTCGGTTGCCCACGAAGCGGATTCGACGTCGATGACGTCGATGCCCGCGGCGTCGAGCCCGGCCGGGACCAGGTCGGGATTGTCGGCGAGCACCAGCTGGCAGTCGGAGCGCTCGGCATCGCCGACCAGCGCCGCCCCGCGGCGGGTCGGGTTGAGGCCGACCGGAACCAGCCCCGCCAGCGCGGCGGCCACCAGCAGCGACGAGAAGAACGTCGTATTGCTCAGCAGCACACCGATATGCGGTGGCTTGGCCGGGTCCAGTCGCGCCTTCAACGCCGCGGCCAACTGTGCGCCCGCGGCGATGTGGTCGGCCCAGCTGATCAGATCAGCCGGGCCGCCGTCATCGTCGGGTGAGGAATCGTCCGGCGCCGCAACGCAGTCGTACAACCCGCGGTCGGTGACGCCGACGAGCGGACGTAGCAGGTCGCTGACGGTGGGACGGTTGGACATCAACTGATCAGACCGGCGTCTCGGCCAGTTCGCGCCCGATCTGCAGCAGCTGCCCGGTGGCGCTGCCGACCGCGAACTCGGTCTGCTTGGCCGCCAGGAAGTACCGGTGCACCGGGTGATCCATGTCGATACCGACACCGCCGTGCACGTGCACCGCGGTGTGCGCCACCCGGTGGCCGGCCTCGGCGGCCCAGAACGCCGCGGTGTTCACGTCGATCTCGGCCGGCAGACCCTCGGCCACGCGCCAGGAGGCCTGCGTCAGCGTCAGGCGCAGCGCCTTGACGTCGATGTAGCCGTCGGCCAGCCGGGACGACACGGCCTGGAAGCTGCCGATCGGGCGGTCGAACTGCTCGCGCTCACGCGCGTACAGCGCGGTGAGCTCCAGCGCGCGTTCCACCACGCCGAGCTGGAATGCGCTGCGGCCCAGGGCACCCCGCAGCTGCAGCCAGGCGAGCACCTCCGCGCCGCCGACGACGCGGTCAGCGGCGACGGCCACGCCCTGCAGATCCAGGTGCGCGACGCTGCCGTGCCCGGTGGTGTCCAGCGAGGTGACGGTGACGCCGGAATCAGCGGCGGCGACCAGGAAAACCTTGACGCCGGAATCGCTTTCGGCCGGCACCAGGAAGGCGTCGGCGACCGGGCCGTACGCGACCTGGGTACGCGTGCCCGTCAGCTTGTAGCCGGTCTCATCGGATCCGGTGGCCTGCACCGGGCCTTGACCCATCTCACCGTCGAGCGCGGGCACGACGATCTTGGTGCCGGCGACCGCCGGGGTGGCCCACTCGGATTGCAGCGCGGCCGAACCGAACTCGGCGATGGCGCCGGCGGCCAGGATGGTCGACTCGAGGTACGGCACCGCCGCGAGCTGACGGCCCAGTGCCACCAGCACGGCCGACTGCTCCAGCGGACCGAAACCGCCGCCGCCCACCGACTCCGGTGCGGTGGTGGACAGGATGTCGGAGTCGATCAGCTTGGCCCACAGGTCACGGTCGAACCGCTCGTCGAGCTTGTCCAGTTCCTTCTGGCGCTCCGGGGTCACCACCGATTCGGTGATGGACCGGACCAGGCCGCCGAGGTCCTCGGATGCTTCGGTTGTCTTGAAGTCCATTTCTCGCCGCTCTCTCTTAGCGATTCACTCGGGGCAGGCCGAGCGCGACCATGCCGATGATGTCGCGCTGAATCTCGTTGGTGCCGCCGCCGAAGGTCAGGATCAGGCAGGACCGGTGCCAGCGCTCGATCCGGCCGCGCAGCAGCGCGCCCGGGGTGTCGCGGCGCAGGGTCGCCGAGGTGCCGAGCACCTCCATGAGCAACCGGTAGGCCTCGGTGGCCAGTTCGGTGCCGTACACCTTGGCCGCCGACGCGTCGGCGGGGGAGGGCGCGGAGTCGGTGGCCGAGGCCAGCTCCCAGTTGATGAGCTTCAGCACTTCGGCCTTGGCGTGCACGCGGGCCAGGTTCAGCTGCACCCACTCCGAGTCGATCAGGCGCTTGCCGTGGTGGTCCTTGGTGTTCTGGGCCCATTCCCGGACGCCGTCCAGCGCGACGAAGATCGGCTGTGCCGACACCAGGGCCACGCGCTCGTGGTTGAGCTGGTTGGTGACCAGCTTCCAGCCGCCGTGCTCCTCGCCGACCAGGCTGGAGGTCGGGACGCGGACGTCCTGGTAGTAGGTGGCACTGGTATCCACGCCGGACATGGTGTGCACCGGGGTCCAGGAGAAGCCCTCGGCGGTGGTCGGCACGATCAGCATCGAGATGCCGCGGTGCTTCTTGGCGTCGGGGTTGGTGCGGGCCGCCAGCCAGACGTAGTCGGCGTAGGCGATCAGCGACGTCCACATCTTCTGGCCGTTGATGACGTAGTCATCGCCGTCGCGGACGGCGGTGGTGCGCAGCGACGCCAGGTCGGTGCCGGCGCCGGGCTCGGAGTAGCCGATGGAGAAGTGCAGCTGGCCCGCGGCGATCTTGGGCAGGAAGAACTTCTTCTGCTCCTCGGTGCCGAAGTGCATGATCGTCGGCGCCACCGAGTTGATGGTCAGGAATGGCACCGGGACGTTGGCGATGGCCGCTTCGTCGTTGAAGATCAGGCCGTCCATCGGGGGCCGGGCCTGGCCGCCGTACTCCTTCGGCCAGCTCAGCGTCAGCCAGCCGTCCTTGCCCATCTGCTCGACGGTCTCGCGGTAGACGTTGCCGCGTCCCATCTCACCGTCGTTGGACGCCAGGGCCTCGGCGCGCTCCGGGGTCATGAGCTTGGTGAAGTACGAGCGCAGTTCGCGCCGCAGCTCCTCCTGCTCGGGCGTGTAGCCGATCCGCATCGAACTCATCCTTTATCAGTTGAATTTGGGCTAGGTCTTCGGTCCGTTTGTCACGTTGCTGAGGTCGCTTTCGGCGACCCATGCCTACTCAAACTTGTAACACGTTCTAGTCTTGCGGTCCAGAGCGTGCCACACTGGCATCGCCATGGCGGGGTCGTTATGTTGGCCTCACCGTCGAAATCCGGGCTGTCAGGAGGGTGTCATGCGGGTTGAAGTTGATCACGACCGCTGTGAAGGAAACGCGGTTTGCGTGGGAATTGCGCCGGACCTTTTCGATCTGGACGACAACGACTATGCGGTAGTCAAGGCCGATCCGGTGCCTGCCGACCAGGAAGCGCTGGCTGAGCAGTCCATCGCCGAATGCCCCCGGGCAGCCCTTCTCCGTAAAGACTAGAGGTATTCATAAATTGACTAGCGAAATCGACTCCACCGACCTCTCCGGCAAGGTCGCCGTGGTCACCGGTGCCGCCGCGGGCCTGGGCCGCGCCGAGGCCATCGGCCTGGCGCAGGCCGGCGCCACCGTCGTGGTGAACGACATGGCCGGCGCGCTGGACAAGTCGGACGTGCTCGCCGAGATCGAGGCCGCCGGCTCCAAAGGCATTGCGGTGGCCGGGGATATCAGCGCCCGAAGCACCGCCGACGAACTGGTCGCCACCGCGGACAGCTTGGGTGGGCTGAACATCGTCGTGAACAACGCCGGCATCACCCGCGACAAGATGCTCTTCAACATGACCGACGAGGACTGGGACGCCGTCATCGCGGTCCACCTGCGCGGTCACTTCCTGCTGACCCGCAACGCTGCCACCTACTGGCGCGCCAAGGCCAAGGAGTCGGCCGACGGCAAGGTGTACGGCCGGATCGTCAACACCTCGTCCGAGGCCGGTCTGGCCGGTCCGGTCGGCCAGGCGAACTACGGCGCCGCCAAGGCCGGCATCACGGCGCTGACCCTGACCGCGGCCCGCGGCCTGGAGCGTTACGGCGTGCGCGCCAACGCGATCGCCCCGCGGGCACGTACCGCGATGACGGCCGATGTGTTCGGTGCGGCTCCTGGTGAGGGTGAGGTCGATCCGCTGTCGCCCGAACACGTTGTGAAATTGGTGCGTTTCCTTTCCTCGCCCGCGTCGGAAAACGTGAATGGCCAGCTCTTCATCGTTTATGGTCCGACTGTGACCCTGGTAGCAGCGCCGACGGCAGAGAGCCAGTTCACAGCGCCGTCCGCTGAGTGGGACATGACACAACTGAGTTCGACGTTGCGCGGATATTTTGCTGACCGCGATCCGGAGCGGAATTTCTCTGCGACTGCCCTGATGGAGTCGAGGGACTGAACGTCCCGGATTCAGTGCTGACGCGGCGCAGAAAGCGTCGCGTCAGCACTAGAACCTGTTTCAGTGACGACAACGTCAAAATATATGCTGAGCTGCGATTATATGTCGTTTCCCAGTGATTTTGCTGTTCTTTTGCCACTGCGAACGTGTTCTAGCTACTATGAGCCGGCTCACAAGAGCTACGCATTACACCGTGGTTGTCAGGCCGCTGCGAACGAGGGAAATCCCACTCTTCGCCGTGACTGCAGAATCAGGACCGAGAATGGAGTCGAAGGTTGATCGAACAGCTTGCGGCTCCGGCCAGGGCCGTTGGCGGGTTCTTCGAAATGGCCCTCGACACATTCACCAAGATGTGGCGCCGGCCGTTCCAGTTCCGGGAGTTCTTCGAACAGACCTGGATGATTGCCCGCGTATCGCTCGTGCCGACCCTGCTCGTCGCCATTCCGTTCACCGTGCTGGTGGCTTTCACGCTGAACATCCTGCTGCGTGAGATCGGCGCCGCCGACCTCTCCGGCGCAGGCACCGCCTTCGGTACCGTCACCCAGCTCGGTCCCGTCGTCACCGTGCTCGTCGTCGCCGGCGCCGGTGCCACGGCCATCTGCGCCGACCTCGGCGCCCGCACCATCCGCGAAGAGATCGACGCGATGCGAGTGCTGGGCATCGACCCGATCCAGCGTCTGGTGGTGCCCCGCGTCCTGGCGTCGACGTTCGTCGCCGTGCTCCTCAACAACCTGGTGTGCGCCATCGGCATTTCCGGCGGCTACGTCTTCTCCGTCTTCCTGCAGGGCGTGAACCCGGGCTCGTTCATCAACGGTCTGACGGTGCTGACCGGCCTGGGTGAGCTGATGCTCGCCGAGATCAAGGCCGTGCTGTTCGGCCTGCTCGCCGGCATGGTCGGCTGCTACCGCGGCCTGACCGTCAAGGGCGGCCCCAAGGGCGTCGGCATCGCGGTGAACGAGACCGTGGTCTACGCCTTCATCTGCTTGTTCGTCATCAACGTGATCATGACCGCCATCGGCGTCCGAGTACTGGTGAGGTGATCCGGCCATGAGCTACGACGCGACACTCCGTTTCAAACGCATGTTCCGGGCACTGCCCGGCATCGTCGACGGCATCGGCGAGCAGGCCCTGTTCTACGGGGAGTCCTTCCGCTACATCCCCAACGCGCTGACCCGCTACCGCCGCGAGACCATCCGGCTCATCGCCGAGATGACGATGGGCACCGGCGCGCTGGTGATGATCGGCGGCACCGTCGGTGTCGCCGCGTTCATGACGCTGGCCTCCGGCGGCGTCATCGCCGTCCAGGGCTACTCCTCACTGGGCAACATCGGTATCGAGGCCCTGACCGGCTTCCTGTCGGCCTTCCTCAACGTGCGCATCGTCGCGCCGATCATCGCCGGCATCGCGCTGGCCGCGACCATCGGCGCCGGCTGTACGGCGCAGTTGGGCGCCATGCGCGTCGCCGAGGAGATCGACGCCGTCGAATCGATGGCCGTGCACTCGGTGTCCTACCTGGTGTCCACGCGCATCATCGCGGGCCTGATCGCCGTCATCCCGCTGTACGCCCTGGCCGTCCTCGCCTCGTTCTTCGCGGCGCGGGCAACCACGGTGTACATCAACGGTCAATCGGCCGGTCTGTACGACCACTACTTCAGCACCTTCATGGTGCCCACCGACCTGTTGTGGTCATTCCTGCAGGCCATCGTCATGTCCGTCGCGGTCATGCTGGTGCACACCTACTACGGCTACAACGCCAGCGGCGGACCCGTCGGCGTGGGTATCGCGGTCGGTCAGGCCGTGCGGACCTCGCTGATCGTGGTCGTCACCATCGTCCTGCTCATCTCCCTGGCCGTGTACGGCGCGTCCGGCAACTTCAACCTCTCCGGATAGGGGGTGTAGACGATGTCCTCCGGTGGTCCCAAACGCAGTCATGTGAGACTCGCAGCGGCGGTGCTGATCAGCATCATCGTCGCCGCCGTGGTGTTCACCTATTTGTCGTACACCGCGGCATTCACCCCCACCGACACCGTTTCGGTGATGGCGCCCCGCGCCGGTCTGGTGATGGATCCCGACGCCAAGGTCAAGTACCGCGGCATCCAGGTCGGCAAGGTCGAGCAGATCGACTACGCCGGTGACCAGGCGAAGCTGAAGCTCGCCGTCCTGAGCGACCAGATGCGGTACATCCCGTCGAACGCCCGGGTCCGGCTCGGCAGCACGACGGTGTTCGGCGCCAAGTCGGTCGAGTTCCTCCCGCCGGAGCATCCGTCGAAGGAATCGATGCGTCCCGGCGCGCAGGTGCAGGCCAAGGACGTCCAGCTGGAGATGAACACCGTCTTCCAGACGCTGACGGACCTGCTCGACAAGATCGACCCGGTCAACCTGAACGCCACGGTGACCGCGCTCGGTGAAGGCCTGCGTGGCCATGGCGACGACGCCGGTGCCGCCGCGGCCGGGCTGAGCAAGTACCTGGAGTACTTCAACCCCAAGCTGCCGACCCTGCAGCAGGACTTCAAGGACACCGCGACGGTCGCCGGCATCTACGGTGACGCCGCGCCCGACCTCGCCAAGGTCTTCGACAACGCGCCGACCGTCAGCAAGACGCTGATCGACGAGAAGGACGACCTGAACGCGGCGCTGCTCGCATCCGCCGGGTTCGCCAACAACGCCTACGCGACCATCTCACCGGCCGCCGATGACTACATCGCCGCCATCCAGCGACTGCGCGCACCGCTGAAGGTCCTGGGCGACTACTCGCCCGAGTTGCCGTGTCTGCTGCAAGGTGTGTCGAAGGCCGTGGACCGCTTCGGTCCGGTGTTCGGTGGCGTCAAGCCGGGTCTGTTCGTGTCCTCGAACTTCTTCCCCGGCGCGCCCAACTACACCTACCCGGAGAGCCTGCCGATGGTGAACGCCTCCGGTGGCCCGAACTGCCGTGGCCTTCCGGACCTGCCGTCCAAGCAGTTCGGCGGCTCCTGGTACCACTCGCCGTTCCTGGTGACCGACAACGCCTACATCCCGTTCCAGCCGAACACCGAGTTGCAGTTCGACGCTCCCTCGACGCTGCAGTTCCTGTTCTCCGGTGCCTACGCAGAGAGGGACCGCTTCTGATGTCCGCGAGTGACTGGGGCCGCCCATGAGACACAAACGCGAGATGATCAACGTCACGATCTTCACCGTCGTGATGTTGCTGGTCGCCGCCGGTCTGGTCGTCGTGTTCGGCCAGTTCCGGTTCGCCTCGTCGAACACCTACCACGCCAACTTCGCCGACGCGTCCCGGCTCAAGGCCGGTGAGGACGTCCGTATCGCGGGCGTGCAGGTGGGTTCGGTCAAGAGCGTCAAGCTCAAGAACGACAACACCGTCGACGTCAAGTTCACGCTGAACGACCGCTACCAGCTGTACAGCTCGAGCCGGGCCGTCATCCGCTACCAGAACCTGGTCGGCGACCGGTACATGGAGATCACCTCCGGTCCGGGCGAGCTGCGCAAGCTGCCGGCCGGCGGCACCGTCGTCCTCGCCAACACCCAGCCGGCGCTCGACCTCGACGCCCTGCTCGGCGGTCTGCGGCCCGTCGTCAAGGGCCTGGACGGCAAGAAGGTCAACGAGATCACCGCCGCCATGATCGAGGCCCTGCAGGGGCAGGGCGGCGCGCTCTCCGACCTGCTGTCCAACACCGGTTCGTTCAGCCAGACCCTGGCCGACCGTGACCAGCTGATCGGCGACACGATCACCAACCTCAACACGGTGCTCGCCACGGTCGACTCCAAGGGGTCCCAGTTCAACACCAGCATCGACCAGCTGCAGCAGCTGATCACCGGCCTGGCAGAGGGACGCGACCCGATCGCCGGTGCCATCGGCCCGCTGGCCTCGGCCGAGAACGACCTGACGGAGATGCTGCAGAAGTCGCGGCGCCCGGTGCAGGGCGTCATCGAGAACGCCCGCCCGTTCGCGCAGCGCATGTATGAGCGCCGAGCTGAAGTGAACCCGGTCATCGAGAACCTCGCGGAGAACTACCTGCGGCTCAACGCACTTGGTGCGTACGGCGCGTTCTTCAACATCTACTACTGCTCGGTCAAGATCAAGATGAGCGGCCCCGCGGGCAGCGACCTGATCGTGCCGTTCGGTGGCCCGGCGGATCCGTCGAAGGGCAGGTGCTCCGAAAATGGCTAAGCCGGAAAAGGATCCGGTCCGCACGGGCATACTCGGCGTCTTCATCGTGACGTGCCTCGTGCTGATCTCGTTCGGGTACACCGGACTGCCGTTCTACCCGCAGGGCAAGAACTACTCGGCGTTCTTCAGCGACGCCGGTGGCATCACGCCGGGCAGTGATGTCCGGGTCTCGGGCATCAAGGTCGGCAAGGTGGGCACCGTGGAGCTCGCCGGTACGGCCGCGAAGGTGAACTTCACCGTCGACCGTCAGATCCGGGTCGGCGACCAGTCGCTGGTGTCGATCAAGACCGATACGGTGCTGGGCCAGAAGTCCCTCTGGGTGACCCCGAAGGGGACGAAGGAATCGACGGTTATCCCGTTGGGCCGCACCACGACTCCGTACACGATCAACACCGCGCTGCAGGATCTCGGGCAGAACACCAGCGAGCTGGACAAGCCCCAGATGGAGCAGGCCCTCAAGGTGCTGACCGACACGTTGCACGACGCGACGCCGCAGCTTCGTGGCGCGCTCGACGGCGTGGCGTCCCTGTCGCGGAGCCTCAACAAGCGCGACCAGGCGCTCGAACAACTTCTGGGCCACGCCAAGAAGGTGTCGGACACGTTGGCGCAGCGCGCCGACCAGGTGAACAAGCTGGTGATCGACGGCAATCAGCTCTTCGCCGCGCTCGATGAGCGCAGGCAGTCGATCAGCACGCTGATCTCCGGTATCCGTGGCGTCTCGCAACAGCTTTCCGGATTCGTCGCCGACAACAAGCGGGAGTTCGGCCCGGCCCTCAAGCAGCTGAACCTGGTGCTGGACGAATTGCTGAAGCGCAAGGAGCACATCAGCGAGGCGCTCAAGCGGTTGCCGGGTTACGCCACCGCGCTGGGCGAGGTGGTCGGTAACGGCCCGGGCTTCAACATCAACCTGTACGGCCTGCCGCCGGCGACGATGTCGGAAGTCTTGCTCGACACGTACTTCCAGCCGGGCAAGCTGCCTGCCAGCCTCGGCGACATGCTGAAGGGCTACATCTCTGAACGGATCGTCGTGAGGCCGAAGTCGCCATGATGAAGAACATGAAGTCGCGCGGGGCGATTGTCGCCCTGGTGGTCGCACTGGTGGCGCTCGTCGCCGGTGGCGCCTACCTGCTGTGGCCGTCACGTGGTGGCCACAAGGTGGTGGCCTACTTCACCAATGCGGTCGGCTTGTACGCCGGCGACGATGTGCGGGTGCTCGGGGTTCCGGTGGGCACCATCGATTCGGTTGAGCCGCAGCCCAATTCGGTCAAGGTCTCCATGACCGTGAAGGACGGCGTGAAGATCCCGGCCGATGCCCGGGCGATCATCATCTCGCCGAACCTCGTGGCTGCCCGGTTCGTGCAGTTCACCCCTGTCTACGACGGCGGCGCGGCACTGGCCAACGGCGCCGAGGTGCCGCTGAGCCGGACCGGTGTTCCGGTCGAGTGGGACGACGTCAAGAAGCAGCTGACCCAGCTCAGCGCGCAGCTCGGTCCGCAGGACGGTGCGCCGCAGGGTCCGCTGGGTGCGTTCATCAACCAGGCCGCCGACACCCTCGACGGCAAGGGCGACTCGTTCCGCAACGCGTTGCGCGAGCTGTCGCAAACCGCTGGGCGCCTTGGCGATTCGCGTGGCGACCTGTTCGGCACCATCAAGAACCTGCAGATTCTGGTCAACGCGCTGTCCAACAGCAACGAGCAGATCGTGCAGTTCACCGACCACGTCGCATCGGTTTCGCAGGTACTCGCGGAGAGCTCGGCCGGTCTCGACCAGACCCTCGGTGCCCTCAACCAGGCGCTCGGCGACGTCAAAGGCCTGCTGAAGGACAACAACAAGGCCCTGATCGACCAGGTCGGCAAGCTGGCCGAGTTCACCCAGATCATGACCGACAACAGCGACAACATCGAGCAGATTCTGCACGTGACGCCGAACGGTCTGGCCAACTTCTACAACATCTACAACCCGGCCCAGGGCTCCCTGGACGGTCTGCTGTCGCTGCCGAACTTCTCCAACCCGGTGCAGTTCCTGTGCGGCGGTAACTTCGACGTCGGCGCCACTCCGGACAACTACAAGCGGTCGGAGATCTGCCGTCAGCGCATGGGCCCCGTGCTGCGTCGTATCGCGATGAACTACCCGCCGGTGCTGTTCCACCCGATCAACAGCATCACGGCGTACAAGGGTCAGGTCATCTACGACACCCCGCAGACCGAGGCCAAGGCGCAGACTCCGGTGCCGTACCTGCAGTGGAACGCCGCGCCCGGCGTGGTGCCGCCGAAGGTCCAGCCGGACGGGACGCTCAGCGACCTGATCCTGCCGCCGCCGGCCGTCGTCGGCCAGATTTCGCCGGCCGCGCCGCCGATGGGACCCGGTTCGACGCCGCTGAACGGTTCGGGCCCGCTGCCCGGACCCGCGCCGGCGCCCGCGCCGGTGGGCGCACCGCTGCCCGCTGAAGCCGGAGGTGGCAACTGATGAAGACGGTTGTTAAAGCACTCGCACTCGGATCGAGTGCCGTGGTGCTCGCCGGTTGCCAGTTCGGCGGCCTGAACTCGCTGGACATGCCGGGCACCCAGGGCCACGGCGCCGGTTCGTACACCGTGACGGTGCAGCTCCCCGACGTCGCGACGTTGCCGCAGAACTCACCGGTGATGGTCCACGACGTCACCGTCGGCAGCGTCTCGGGCCTGGACGCAGTCCAGCGCCCCGACGGCACGTTCTATGCCGCGGTGAAGCTGTCGATCAACGGCGACGTGAAGCTGCCGGCGAACGCCAGGGCGAAGGTCGCGCAGACGTCGCTGCTGGGTTCGCAGCACGTGCAGCTGTCGGAACCAGTCGGGGAGGCGCCGCAGGGCCGGCTCAAGCAGGGCTCGGAGATTCCACTGGCGAACACCGGCCGGTACCCGACCACCGAAGAGGTGCTGTCGTCGCTGGGCCTGGTCGTGAACAAGGGCAATCTCGGTGCGCTGCAGGACATCACCGACGAGGCCTACGCCGCGGTCGCCGGGCGGGCCGGGCAGTTCGTCGACTTCATCCCGCGGTTGGCTGAGCTCACCCAGTCCCTGGACAAGCAGACCACCGACATCATCGGCGCCATGGACGGGCTGAACCGCTTCGCCTCGATCCTGGCGAAGAGCAAGGACAGCCTGGGCCGCACGCTGGACACGCTGCCGGGCGCGATCAAGGTCCTCAACGACAACCGCAAGAACATCGTCGATGCGTTCACCGCATTGCGGAAGCTCGCGGTGGTGGGCGCGAAGGTCATGACCGCCACGAAGGACGACTTCGCGGCGGACTTCAAGGACATCTTCCCGGTGATCAAGGCGTTCAACGACAACGCCGACGAATTCATCCACGACCTGGACCTGTTGCCGACGTTCCCGTTCTCCAACAAGTACTTCCGCAACGCGGTGCGTGGCGACTACCTGAACGTGTACGTCACGTTCGACCTGACGCTGCGCCGTCTCGGTGAGACGGTCTTCACCACCTCGGGGGCCTTCGACCCGAACATGCGGCACCTGGACGAGATCGTCAACCCGCCGGACTTCCTGTTGGGTGCGCTGGCGAACCTGTCCGGACAGGCCGCCGATCCGTTCAAGATTCCAGCAGGCCAAGCGACGCAACATGGAGGGGTGAAGCCGTAATGTTGTTGACCCGTCTTGCGCGTTTCCAGCTGGCGATCTTCGGTGTCGTCACCGTCATCTGCCTCGCGCTGATCACGACGTCCTACCTGCACCTGCCTGCCGCCGTCGGTCTCGGTGTCTACAACGTGGACGCCAAGTTCGTCGTCGGTGGCGGTATCTACCAGAACGCCAACGTCACCTACCGCGGCGTGACGGTCGGCCGCGTGACGAACGTCGGCCTGACCGACAACGGTGTGACGGCCCAGATGCGGCTCAACACCGACACCCCGGTGCCGGACAACGTCACCGCCACGGTCAAGAGCGTGTCCGCGATCGGTGAGCAGTACATCGACCTGGTCCCTCCGGCCAACCCGTCGAAGAACATGCTCAAGGGCGGCGCCACCATCGGCGTCGACCGGACCGCCGTCGGTCAAGACATCGTGGACCTGCTCAACCAGGCCCAGAGTCTGGTGAGCAGCATCAGCAACACCCGCTTGCAGGACCTGTTGCGCGAGTCGTTCAAGGCGTTCAACGGATCGGGTCCGGAACTCTCGCGGATGATCCAGTCGTCGCGTCTGCTGGTGGACGAGGCCAATGCCAATACCGACGAGATCAACAAGCTGCTCGATCAGGCCGGCCCGCTGCTGAAGGCGCAGATCCGCGCCGGTGCCGATCTCAAGACCATGGCCAGCAGCCTCGCGACGCTGACCGGTGAAGCCGCCCAGGCCGACCCGCAGATCCGGTCGGTGCTCAAGACCGTCCCGGGCGCCGTCGAAACCGTCAACGAGACCTTCGACGGCATCCGGCCGACGTTCCCGGTCCTCGCCGCCAATCTCGCCAACTTCGGCCGGATCGGCGTGATCTACCACAAGTCGATCGAGCAGGCCCTGGTGATCTTCCCGGCGCTGATCGCGGCACTGCTGACCGACGCAGGCCAGTTGCCCATCGACGAAGGCGGCAAGCTCGACTTCAAGATCAGCCTGGGCCAGCCGCCGTGCATGACGGGCTTCGTCCCGGCGCCGGAGATCCGCACGCCGGCCGACACCACGTTGCGCGACCTGCCGAAGGATCTGTACTGCAAGACCGCGCAGAACGATCCGAGCACGGTCCGCGGTGCCCGCAACTACCCGTGCATGGAGTACCCGGGCAAGCGTGCCCCCACCGTCCAGATCTGCCGTGACCCGCGTGGTTACGTGCCGATCGGCAGCAACCCGTGGCGTGGTCCGCCGGTGCCGTACGACACCCCGGTCACCGACCCGCGGAACATCACGCCGCCGAACCGGTTCCCGAACATCCCGCCGGGAGCCGACTACGACCCGGGTCCGCCCTCGGTGCAGCTGCCGCCGGGCGTGCCCGCCGGGCCGGGACCTGCGCCCAATGCGCCGTTCCCGCTGCCGTACCCGCCGAGTGATCCGGGTCCGCAGCCGCTGCCCTGGCCGTTCTTCGCGCCGCCGGATCAGGTGACTCCGCCGTACGCGATCAACAACCCGCCGGCGCCCGGCCCCGAGGGCCAGCCGCAGGCAAGCGGGCCGAAGGGGCCGCAGAGTACGACGTACGATGCGAATACCGGGGTCTTCGCTGACCCTGCCGGCGGTACAGGAGTGTTCAACGCCGGCTCGAGTAACGGCGACGCAGGCGAGTCCTGGGTCGACCTCATGAAGGATCCAAGGCAGGTTTGATGAGTGACCAACCGGCTGCGACGGACGAGACGTCGGAGCCGCCGGTGACCCGCGTGCGCCGGCGGGCCTCACGGCCCGCCGGCACCGCCGGTTCAGCAGAGGCTTCAACAGTGCTCGACGTGGCGATTCCGTCGACGACGAGCAAGACATCGTCAACCGATTCGGTAACCACCAAGGCACGGCCCGCGGTCCAGGTACCGCGACGGCAACCGCACCGGTCGCTGGTCATGACCATCGGCCTGGCCGTCGTCGCCGTGCTCGTGGCGGCCCTGGCCGGCGGCACCTGGTTCCTTTGGCACGGCAACGGGCAGATCGAGGCGACCCAGGACCGTGATCAGCGGTTCGTGGACACGGCGAAGCAGACCGTGGTCAACATGTTCAGTTACACGCAGAACACGGTCGACGAGAGCGTGAACCGCTTCGTGAACGGCATCGGCCCCGGCCCGCTGCGCGACATGATGAACCAGAGCAACAACGCCGAGAACCTGAAGTACCTGTTCAAGCAGACGCAGGCCAATTCAGAGGCGGTCATCACCGCGGCGGCGCTGGAGAGCGTCGACAACACCTCCAACATCGCGAAGGTGCTCGTGACGGTCCGGGTGACCCTGACCGACCTCAACGGCGTGAACCAGCCGTCGACGCCGTACCGGCAGCGTGTCTTCATCCGCGAGGACGACAGCGGCCACATGGCGGCCTACGACATCAAGTACCCGGACGGAGGCAACTGATGAACCGGTTGCTGGCAGCGCTCGGCGCCCTGTTGGCGGTCGCCGTGGTGGCGCTCGGGGCGCTCGGCGGCTCGACGTACTGGAACCATGTGCAGCTGTCCGGCGAACAGGCGACAGCCGACGAGCTGCCCAGCCTGGCCAGGTCCCAGATCCCGCAGATCCTCGGCTACGAGTACAGCAGTGTGCAGCGTTCCACGACGCAGGCGCTGACGTTGATGACGCCGGCGTTCCGCAAGCGGTACGAGGAACTGACGGCCAAGAACAACATCTTCAACGACGCGGTGAAGCGCAAGCTGATCAGCCAGGTGAATGTCGTTGGCGCGGGCATGATCTCGTCGCACCGCGACACCGGCACGGTCCTGGCTTTCGTCAACCGCGTCATCACCGATGAGCGCAAGCAGCCCAACTACGAGGGCAGCCGGCTGAAGGTCGACTACCGCAAGATCGACGGCAAGTGGTTGATCGACGAGATGACGCCGATCTTCTAGCCCGACCCGGTTGACGAGTGCCTCGTCAGCGGCCGACGTAGGTTTCCTTGACGACGCGCAGATGGCTCCAGCTCTCGACCGCGCGTACGTCCGGACACGCCCGAAGCACGTCCAACGCGGCTGCCACCGCTGATGACGTCGATGCTCGCAGGGTGATCAGGGCATCGCACCACCCCAGCGTGCGGGCCGCGAAGGACAGCTCGGGTATCCCGCTCGTCAACGCGTCGAGGTCGGGGCCCGGGCCGGAGAAATGGAGCGCGGCTCCGTGAACGCGGGTGCGATCGACTTCGGTCTGGTGCGTCACCGCACCCACGCGCACGACCCCGTCGTCGAGTAGGCGCAGCACCCGTCTGCGGGCCGCCGCCGGGGATATCCCGGTCGCGGTCGCCAGGTCCGCGTACGACGCCCGGCCGTCGCGCTCGAGTCCGCGCAGCAGTGACCGGTCGACATCGTCGGCGGTGCCGCGCAGTTCGCCCACTGGGCCGACGACGTCCCGCACCAGGTCGGTGTAGATGAGAGTGCGTACCTGCTGCACCGGCGCGATCGCCCGCAGTTCGCTGACGGCCACGTCCACCTCGCGATGCGAGGCGACCCGCAGTTCCACCGAAATGGCCCGCTCGCCACTGATCAGCGACACCAGCGTGGCGTCGGGATGTGCCGCGACGGCGCGCGCGATCGGCGCGGCGGCACCCGCCACTGCCATCTGTACATATGCGCAGACGCCGCGCCCGAGCACCGCCGGATGGACCACGCCGTGAATCGAGATCCGCCCGGAGTCCAGCAACCGATCCAGTCGCCCGGCAACGGTGGAGCGCGATACGCCGATCGCCTCGGCCAGCGTGCTGGCGGAGGCACGTCCGTCTGCCGTGAGGGCGTCGACCAGCCTGTCGTCGAGGTCAGTCACGTGATCTCCCGGAAAGTGCGGCCGAGTTCTTTCCGTCGGTCGGCGTCGTCATTTCCTGCATCCAGACTGGCCTTGTTTCACGATTTAGGCGAAATCGCGCGAGCTTATCCGATAAATCGCTCATCTCATCAGGGTAGTGGTGAACGAACCGCTTGCTAGGACCGGATCGGGCTTCTAGTGTTCTGCATCACGTTCGCCAGAACAGCCTGCTCAGGAGCCTGCATGACCGACCCGACCGTCCCGATTTCCGAGGACGAGGTGCTTGCCGCCGCGGACCGGCTGATCGCCGCGTTTGCCGCGACCGACACGGACGCCTACTTCGGTTGCTTCCATCCGGACGCCACTTTCGTCTTCCATACCGAGCCCGCGACGCTCCCGGACCGACGCTCCTACCAGGCGTTGTGGTCCGGCTGGGTCGCGGACGGCTGGCATGTCGTGGACTGCACGAGCAGCGAGCGCACCGTCGCCAGCGTCGGCGACACCGCTGTGTTCGCACATGTCGTGACCACCACCACCGAGGCCGACGGCGCCCGTACCACCACTGTCGAGCGGGAGTCGATTGTCTTCAGCCGCACCGACGACGGACTGATCGCCGTGCACGAACATCTGTCCGAGGCGGGTACGAAATGACCGAGACGATTCGAGATGCGGTCGCCGGCGAGCCCGCGGCGCCACCCGCCGCAACGACGATCGAGACGCACGGTGTCGAACCGATCCCCGACTCCGAGCGCACCGCCCGGCCGCTGGATCTGTTCCGGCTGATCTTCGGCGGAGCCAACACGTTCGCCACGGTGGTGCTGGGGAGCTTTCCGATCGTGTTCGGGTTGTCCTTCTACAGCGCCCTGCTGGCGACGGTGTCCGGTCTGCTCGTGGGGGCTCTCGTCCTGGCGCCGCTGTCGCTGTTCGGTGCCCGTAACGGCACCAACAACGCGGTGTCCAGTTCGGCTCACCTGGGTGTCCACGGGCGGGTGGTGGGATCGTTCCTGTCCCTGCTGACTGCCTTCGCGTTCTTCTCGATCTCGGTGTGGTCGTCGGGAGACGTCTTGGTCGGGGCCGCGCACCGCGCCGTCGGTCTGCCGGAAAACAACCTGACGCTGGCCGGGGCCTACGGCGTTTTCGCGCTGCTCGTTCTGGTGGTGTGCATCTACGGCTTCCGGTTCATGCTGCTGGTGAACAAGATCGCGGTGGTCGCCGCCACGGTGCTGTTCGTGTTGGGCATCGTGGCGTTCGGCGGCACGTTCGACCCCGGTTATGCCGGCACGGTGTCGCCGGGGGACGCCGGGTTCGCCGCGGCCTTCGTCGGCTCCATCGTCGTGGTGATGTCCAACCCGGTGTCGTTCGGCGCCTTCCTCGGAGACTGGTCGCGCTACATCCCGCGTGACACCCCGCGAACCCGGCTGATGTTCGCCACCTTCGCCGCGCAGCTCGCGACCCTGGTCCCGTTCGCCTTCGGACTGGTCACGGCCACGATCATCGCAACGAAGTACCCCGAGTTCATCGCCGCCGGCAACTACTCGGGGGGTCTGCTCGCCATCGCGCCCGGCTGGTACTTCATCCCCGTCTGCGTGATCGCCCTCGTCGGCGGGATGTCCACCGGCACGACCTCGCTGTACGGAACCGGCCTCGACTTCTCGAGCGTCTTCCCGAGCTTCAGCCGCGTGCAGGCCACGCTGTTCATCGGCGCGATCGCCATCGCGACGATCTTCGTCGGGCGGTTCGCGTTCAATGTGGTGCAGTCGATTTCCACGTTCACCTCCCTGATCGTGACCTGCACCGCCCCGTGGATGATCGTGATGACGATCGGCTGGGTGGTGCGTCGCGGGTGGTACGACAGCGACTCACTGCAGGTCTTCAACCGCAGGCAACGGGGCGGTCGCTACTGGTTCAACCACGGCTGGAACGTGCGCGGCCTCGCCGCCTGGCTGATCTCAGCCGCGGTGAGCGTGTGCTTCGTCAACATCCCGGGACAGTTCGTCGGACCCCTCGGCGACCTGGCCGGCGGCATCGACCTGTCGATCCCACTGGGCCTGGGCATCGCGGCTGTGCTCTACCCGCTCCTGCTGATCGCGTTTCCGGAACCGGCGGACGCGTTCGGTCCCGAAGGGCCGCGGCTGGTGCGCGCGGGAGCGCCGGCGAACACCCCGATCGTCTCGGTGTGACCGGCGGGCCCTAGTCGCGAGTGTGGGCGAGGGCGTCGAGGAACGCCCGGGCCCAGCGGTCGACGTCGTGGGCCAGCACCTGACGACGCAGCGCGCGCATGCGACGCCGGCCCTCTTCCGGGGACTGCGTGAGGGCGTCGGCGATGGCGTCCTTGACTCCGTCCAGGTGGTGCGGGTTGGTCAGGTAGGCCTGCCGCAATTCCTCTGCGGCGCCGGTGAATTCGCTGAGCACGAGAGCGCCGCCGAGATCGCTGCGGCACGCCACGTACTCCTTGGCGACCAGGTTCATGCCATCGCGCAGCGGCGTCACCAGCATGACGTCGGCGGCGACGAAGAAGGCGATGAGTTCGTCGCGGCCGATCGCCCGGTGCATGTAGTGCACCACCGCGTGACCGACCTCGCTGTACTCGCCGTTGATGTGCCCGACCTGGCGCTCGATGTCCTCCCGCATGACCTTGTAACTGTCCACGCGTTCGCGGCTCGGCGTAGCCAGCTGGACCAGCACGGTGTCGTGCCGGTTGGCCCGGCCTTCGGCGAGCAGCTCCGAGAACGCGCGCAGCCGTACGTCGATGCCCTTGGTGTAGTCCAGCCGGTCCACACCCAGCATGATCTTGCGCGGGTTGCCCAGCTCGTCGCGGATCTGACGGGCCCGTTGCCGGATGGTGCGGCTGCGGGCCTGGGCGTCCATGGCTGCGGAGTCGATCGAGATGGGGAACGCGCCGACCTTCACGATGCGGCCGTCGTGGTTCACCTCGCCGAGCCGGGACCGGACACCGATGGTGTGGCGTGAGGTGTTGGAGTCGAGCAGTCGACGGGCCAGCACCAGGAAGTTCTGCGCACCGCCGGGCAGGTGGAAGCCCACCAGGTCGGCGCCGAGCAGGCCTTCGATGATCTCGGTGCGCCACGGCATCTGCATGAACAGCTCGACGGGCGGGAACGGGATGTGCAGAAAGAACCCGATGGTCAGATCGGGACGCAGCTCCCGCAGCATCTTGGGGACCAGCTGTAGCTGGTAGTCCTGCACCCAGACCGTCGCGCCCTTCGCCGCGACGCGGGCCGTGGCCTCGGCGAAGCGCCGGTTGACCGCGACATAGGCGTCCCACCAGTGCCGGTGGTAGATGGGCTTGACGATGACGTCGTGGTACAGCGGCCACAGCGTCGCGTTGGAGAAGCCCTCGTAGTAGTCGGCGATGTCGTCGGCCGACAGGCTGACCGGGCAGAGGGTCAGCTCGTCCTGGACGATCGGCTCTTCGTCGCTGTCGGCGACGCCGGGCCAGCCGATCCAGGCGCCACGCTGTTTGCGCAGCAGCGGCTCCAGCGCCGTGACGAGGCCGCCAGGGCTGCGCTTCCACGTGATGGAACCGTCGGGCAGCCGCTCCATGTCGACGGGCAGCCGGTTGGCGACCACGACGAAGTCGCAGTTGCCGACGGACTTGGTGGCGGCCTTACCGCCCTTGGAGGATTTGGGACTCGCGGTGGACGCCGCAGAAGCGTCGTTGCCTCCGCGGGCCGTCACGCGTCGAGCTTCGTGGGCCCGATACCCAGCATGGACAGGAACATCCGACATTCGTCGGCATCGTTGGCGTATGCGGCTACGACCCGGCGGGCCTGACGGGCGGTGCTGTCGGCCAGGGGCTCCACATCGCCGATATCGGCGGGATCAGTTTTTGCAGGCATTACACAACCTTAGGCGAATGTTGTTACGGGCTGGAACTCACCGACGAGTGCGGCTGCACCTGGGGCACCTGTTCCTCGGAGAGGCCGATGCACTCGCCGGTGTTGTGGCCGGTGCAGGGAATGCCGTCGACTTGGCCGAGTTGGTTCGTCGGCGCTTGCACCGGTCCGGGTGCCTGGTCGTTGCCGCCCGCGAAACAGGAGCCGCTGACGGGATTTTCCGTCATGCCGGGCGGACAGTTGGTGTCCCCGAGTGATGCGGTGGACGCCGGCCCGCTGAGGGCGAATACGGCGGGTGCGGCGACCGTCGCGAAGGCGACGCCGCCGGCCACCAGGAGGCGTCGAGGAATCTGGATGCTCATGGCGTCACGCTTTCGTTGGCGAAAATTTCAGCGTACGCCCGGTTGCTGTGCCGAGATCGGGGAAATTGTCCGCCCGACCAGCATTGTGTACAACTTTTGAAAAGTGTATACAGGACGTGTTCCCCGTTGATCTGTCCAGAGGAGTACGTCGGTGCAGTTTTCAGTCCAGGGTTGGCTGACAGATCGGACGGTGTTGATCACCGGCGGTGGCAGCGGCATCGGCAAGGCCATCGCACAAGGTGTCGTGGCCGCCGGCGGCAACGCCCTCATCGTCGGCCGCACCGAGGCCACGTTGCAGTCCGCCGTCGACGAGATCTCGGCCGCCGGGGGACCGGGTGCCATCCGCTTCCAGACCGCCGATGTCACCAACGAGGACGACGTCGCCCGCGCCGTCGCGGCCGCTGCCGCGTGGAACGGCAAGCTCTCCGGCGCCGTGCACTGTGCCGGTGGCTCGCTCACCGTCGGGCCCGTCACGCACCTGGATTCGGAAATGTGGCGCCAGACCGTCGACCTCAACGTCAACGGCAGCATGTACGTCGTCAAGCACACCGCGCGGGAAATGGTCCGCGGTGGCGGTGGCTCGTTCGTCGGCATCTCGTCGATCGCGGCGAGCAACACCCACCGCTGGTTCGGGCCGTACGGCGTCACCAAGTCGGCGCTGGATCATCTGGTGCAGTTGGCCGCCGACGAACTCGGCGCGTCCTGGGTGCGGGCCAACAGCATCCGTCCCGGCCTGATCCGGACCGATCTGGTGGCGGCCAGCATCTTCGAATTCGAGCCGCTGCGTGAGGATTACAAGCAGTGCACGCCGCTGCCCCGGGCCGGCGAGGTCGAGGACGTCGCCAACCTGGCGCTGTTCCTGCTCAGTGACGCATCGCAGTGGATCACCGGCCAGCTGATCAACGTCGACGGCGGTCAGAAGCTTCGCCGCGGCCCGGACTTCTCGGCCATGATGGAGCCGATGTTCGGCGCCGACGCCATGCGCGGGGTGTTCGCCGAGTAGCCGCTACTTCGGCGCCACCACGCCGTGGTCGTAGGCGTAGACGATCGCGGCCGCCCGGTCCCGGAGGTCGAGCTTGGTGAATATCCGTCCGATGTGGCTCTTCACCGTCACCTCCGAGATGACCAGCCGGCCGGCGATTTCGGCGTTGGTCGCGCCCGATCCGATCAGCTGCAGTACGTCGAGTTCACGGGCCGTCAGCCGGTCGGCCACGTCGTCGGACGGTGCGCCGGGCGCGCGCCGGTAACCGTTGAGCACGCGGGCGGTGACGGCCGGGTCCAGATACGCCTCGCCGCGCGCGACGGCGTGCACCGCCCGGATGAGCTCCTCGGCCGGTGAGTCCTTGAGGACGAAGCCCGACGCGCCCGCGCGCAGCGCGGCGGACAACAGGTCGTCGTCGTCGAAAGTGGTGAGCGCCAAGGCCGGTGGGCCGCCGCCCGTGCGCAGGGCCCGGATGGCATCGACGCCGCTGACGCGCTTCATCCGCAGGTCCATCACAACCACGTCGGGACGGCACCGGAGCACCTCGCGTGGCACCTCGTCGCCGTCGGCGCATTCGCCGACGATCGAGAAGCCGTCCTTGCGCCGCAGGATCCGGCGTAGGCCCGAGCGGACAAGTTCCTGGTCGTCGACCAGCAGGACATCAACGGTGGCACCGTCTTTCGGGACCGCCCCGTCAGTCATGGCGAACCTCGTTGCGTGGCATCAGTATTCGGTGCATGGCGCAGTGTCCGGTAGTGGGGGGTGCGACCGGCACTCGGGCCTGCACGGTCCAGCCCTGGGGTCCGGGGCCAGCGTGGAATTGGCCGTCCAGCAAGGCGATTCGCTGGCGCATCCCCGGTAGGCCGGCGCCTGCCGCTGCGCTGGTGACCGGTCGCGGCAGTTCATTGTCGACAGACAGGACGGCGGAGTCTTTCTCCGCATACAGCCGCAGCCGCGCCGCCGACGCGGGGGCGTGCTTGGCGACATTCGCCAGCGATTCCTGCGCTACTCGGTACAGCGCCAGGCCGATACCCGGAGTGACCGATGCCGGATCGATCTCGATGCTCGACTCCACGTGCAATCCCGCATCGGAGAAGCTCGTCACCAGGTCGGGGATGTCGGACAACCCAGGCTCGGGGGCCAGACGCAGCGGGGCCGCGTCGCGCGCGCCCAGCAGACCGACCGTCTGGCGGATGTCCGCCATGGCCTGCCGGCCGAGGCGCTCGGCGTCGAGCAGCCCGTCCACCGCCTCGTCGACGTCGTTGTCCTCCTGCAACGCCCGCCGGGCGCCCGTCAGGTGCAGCATCGTCACCGACAAGGAGTGCGCGATCACGTCGTGCACTTCGCGGGCGATGCGGCGCCGTTCGTCGGAGGCGGCCTGTTCGGCGAGGACGTCCTGGCGGGCGCGTTCTTCGATGACGAGACGCTGTTGCAGTTGCAGGATGTGTCCCATCATCGCGGCGATGGCCAGGAAGAACAGCAGGTAGGGCACGAACGTGCTGAGGTGTCCCGTGCGGGACGCGCCGATCAGCAGCAGCGCGCTGGCGAGCAGACTCACGAGGCCGATGCGCATCGGCCCCAGCGCGAACACCTCTCCGAGCATGAACATCAACAGGAACGGCGCCGCGTCCAGGAAGACCGGCGGCCAGCACAGCAACAGCAGTGCCACCCCGGCGAGCACGGACGCCGCGCTCACGGCCGTCGACGGCTTGTAGCCGCCCACGATGAACGCGACGATCGGCGCGAAAACCAGTCCGACGGCCACCAACAGCAGCCACGGCTCGGTGAAATCCCGCTGCGTCGCGGCAGTCGCCGCGACCATCAGAGTGCCGGTGTACATGACGATCGGGACCGTGAACGGGTACTGGTAGGCCACGAGCCCGCGCCGACGCAGGGCGAAGTCGCGCAGCCAGGCCATACCGCCAGCGTAGAGCCGGTGCCGGGATTTACACATCATTCGCGGGACAGACCGGGCCTCCTACCACGGTAGGAGGCCCGGTCTCGTCCGCAGCACGACGTTTCCGGACCCCGGTCGCTCGTAGTTTCGGAACCCATGTGGGACGTCATCGCAAGATTCTGCAGCCGCTTCGCGGTCCTGATCATCGGATTGTGGGTGCTGGCCGCAGCGGCGGGCAATCTGCTTGTGCCGCAAGTGGAAAGCACGGCGCACAACCACGCGCGCGGCTTCCTGCCCGCGGACGCCCCGGTGAACCTCGCCGGCGTTCAGATGGACCGGCATTTCCACGACGGCTCCGGCGGCAACCTCAACTACCTGGTGTTGGAGGGTGAGCACCCGCTCGGTGCGCCGGAGCGCGCCTACTACGACCAGCTGCTGCGCACATTGCGCGCGGATACCGAAAACTTGGATTCGGTGATGGACCTGTGGTCCGACCCGTTGACGGCAGCCGGCGCGCAGAGCACCGATGGCAAGGCCGTCTACACCATGTTGCGGATTCGCGGTGAACTCGGCGCCGCCAAGGCGAACGCCGCGCTGGATGCGGTGCGGCGGATCGTCGCGGCCGCGCCGGCGCCCGCGGGCCTGCACGCCTACGTCACCGGACCCGGCGCCACCATCGCCGACGAGCTGACCGCCATCGACAAGCAGATGCTGATGATCACGGGCGTCACGGTGGTGCTGATCGCGGTGCTGTTGTTCGCCGTGTACCGGTCGGTGATCACGGCATCGATCCCGCTGCTGACCGTCGGGCTGGGACTCGGGGTCGCGCGGGGCGTCGTGGCGTTCCTGGGGGAGCGGGACCTCATCGAGGTATCGATCTTCTCGGTGTCGCTGCTGGCCGCGATGGTGCTCGGGGCGGCAACGGATTACGGCATCTTCCTGCTGGGCCGCTATCACGAACAGCGCCGCGCCGGCGTCGACCACGAGGACGCGCTGGTGATCGCGAACCGCAGTGTCGCGCCCGTGATCGCCGCGTCGGGCCTGACCATCGCGGCGGCGCTGTCGTGCCTGCTGTTCGCTCAGGTCGGCATGCTGCGCAGTGCTGGATTACCTTGTGCCATCGGCATTCTCACCGGGATGTTCGCATCGCTGACGTTGTTGCCCGCGTTCATCGGGCTGGCCGGCCGGCACGGTCTGGCGCAGCCGCGCCGTCGGGCCGCGGCGACGGTGCCCGGCCGGGGCTGGCGCCGGGTCGGGACCGTCGTCGCCCGGTGGCCCGGACCCGTGCTGGTTGCCGCGTCGGTGATTCTCATGGTCTGCGCCATCCCCATCGCCGGCATCCGGCTGGGCTTCGATGAGCTTGCCGCACAACCCGATTCGACACACGCCAACCGGGGCTACCAGGCCATGGACCGGCACTTCCCGCCCAACCGGCTGTTGCCCGAGATCGTCTCCATCGAGACCGACCACGACCTGCGTAACCCCGCGGGCGTCATCGCGGTCGAAAGGGTGACCCGGAAGATCATGGAGATTCCCGGCATTCGTATGGTGCAGTCGGCGTCGCGGCCGGCGGGTTCGGTGCCCGAGCAGGCGGCCCTGACCGATCAGGCCGGCACCATCGCCGACCAGCTCGACGACGGGGTGGCCCAGCTGAGTAAGCGGCTCGGCGCGGTCAACCAGCTGTCCGCGACGTTGGACCAGTTCTCCTCGGCGATAACGCAATTGCAGAACGGGTTGGGCGGCAGCGTCCGCGGTCTCGGGCAGCTCGGCTCGGGGATCGACGCCATGCACGGCGGCATGCAGCAGCTGCGGGACAACGTCACCTCGGTGTCGCAGTACATGGATCCGTTGCGCGGCTTCACGAACGCCAACCCGAATTGCGCGGGCGACGCCATCTGCTCACTGGTGCTCAAGGTGGTCGAACCCATGGATTCCGTGGTGGCGGCCACCGGCACCCTGACCGACAGCACAGTGGGTTTCAGCGCGGGCACGATCGAGATGGCGCGATCGCTGACCGGTGCGCAGGCATCGGTGCGCTCGATGCGCGCGGCCGTCGACCAACTCGGCTCCGTCACAACACAATTGACCAAGACTGTCGGTGAGACCCGCGGCATGTTCTCCGGGCTCACGGACTACCTGCGCGGGGTGCGGGCAGATTTCCAGGACAGCGCGTCCGGCGGCTTCTATCTGCCGCAGCGCGCGTGGCAGGACCCGCGCTTCCAGCGCGCGGCCGGGCTGTACTTCGCGCCCGACGGCCGGTCGACGCGGCTGCTCGTCTACGGCGACGGCAAGGTGTTCGGCACCGACGGGGCGCTACGCTCGCCCGAGATCCTGGCCGCGGTCCGCGAGGCCACGAAAGAGGGCACGCTGGTCCGAAACACCGTCTTTGTCACCGGTTTCGGCACCGGCACCGCAGAGCTTCGGGGCTATGTCTCCGATGACTTCCTGCTGCTGGCCGGTGTTGCCCTGGTGCTCGTGTTCCTGATCGTCCTCATCATGCTGCGCAGCCCGGTGGCGGCCGCGGTGGTGATCGGCACCGTCGTGGTGTCGTACGCGTCGGCGCTCGGGGTGAGCAGCTTCATCTGGCAGGACCTCTTGGGCAAAGACCTGCACTGGGCGGTGCCGTCGATCGCGTTGATCGCGTTGGTGGCCGTCGGCGCGGACTACAACCTGCTGCTGACCATGCGGCTGCGCGAAGAGGTGACCCGGCCGGACGCGGGTCTGAAGACCGGCATGATCCGGACGTTCGGCGGTACCGGCGGTGTGGTGACCACGGCCGGAATCGTCTTCGGCATCACCATGTTCGCCATGCTGTCCAGCGACGTGCTGAGCATCGAACAGGTCGGCACCACCATCGGCGTCGGCCTGCTCATCGACACCCTGATCGTGCGAACGTTCGTGGTGCCCGGCATCGCGGGGCTGCTCGGGCGGTGGTTCTGGTGGTCGCCGGTGCCGCTGGTGCGCGGCGTGCTGTCCCGGACGTTCACACGCCGGCCGTCGCGGCCCCGGCGGGACCTGCCGTTGATCGCCGGCACGGCCCCGGGCCGAGAAGTGTTGCAGGGCGCCGCGGGCTGAGCTCAGCCGGTCACCTTCGCGGTCAACGTGATCAGCTGGTCCAGCAGCCCTGCCAGTTCTCCGGCGCGGCGCTCCAGCGGGGTGAAGCCGTCGGCGCCGAACTCGGTGAACAGCGACAACGACACCTGAGCGCGGACGTCGAGCATCTGGAAGTTGGCGACGATCTGCCGCCACTGCTCGACCGCACGCACTCCGCCGTCGGCGCCGTAGGACACGAAACCCACTGTCTTGCCGAACCATTCAGAACCGAGGGAGTCCACAGCGTTCTTGAATGCACCCGGGACACCGTGGTTGTACTCAGGGGTGACGAAGATGAAACCGTCGCAGGCATCGATCGCCGCGCTCCACCGCTGCACGTTCTCCGACTCGTACTGCTTCTTGGCCGCGGCGGGAACCGTCGCCGCGGTGAGCAGCGGCACGTCGAAGGTCTTCAGGTCGATGAGTTCGAACTGGGCGTCGTCGCGTTGGGTCGCCTGTTCGGCCACCCAGCTGCCGACACCGGCTCCGCTGCGCCCATCGCGAATCGATCCGACGATGATGCCGATTCTCATGAAGTGCTCCTCTTCTGCGTCGTGATCCCGACTCCGGCTCCTGACAGCCTGCCGAATTCGGGGTACCCGCGCGGAAGAATCGCAACCACTCACCCAATCAATGCCCGGCGTCGAACTCGACCGGCAGCGTCCGGGGCCCGCTGACCGCCATCAGGGGCTTCCACGGCGCCGGACCCGTACGGCGAATGTTCGGCATCCGTTGCGTCAGCACCGTGAGTGCTCTGACCAGTTCCAGCCGGGCGAGATGCGCGCCGAGGCAGTAGTGCACACCACCGCCGAACGTGAGCATCGGCGGTGCATCATGCCGCGTGATATCGAATTGATCGGGGTTGTCGTACACCTGCGGATCACGGTTCGCCGCAGCGGTATTGGCGATGACGAGCGAGTCCCGCGGGAAGAAGTACCCCGCCAGTTCCACGTCCTCGGTGACGTAGCGCGGCACGTTGAGGACGATCGGCGAGAACCGCATGACCTCATCGACTGCCTGGGGTACCAGCTCGGGATGTGTTGCGAGGAGCGCCCATTGGTCCGGGTGATCGCAGAAGGTGTCCACCGCGGCGGCCAGCTGATTGCGGGTGGTGTCGGTGCCCGCCGCAAGGATTCCCATGGACAGCATGAGCAATTCGGCATGGCTGAGCCGGTCGCCGTCGTCCTCGGCGCGGATGAGAGCGGACAGCAGGTCATCGGTCAGTGTGGTGCGACGCTCGGCGATCATCGCATCGATGTAGTCATCGAATTTCTGCCAGGCCGTGAGGATTTCCGATTCATGTGCGGCCACGTCCCACCAGAACATCTTGAAGACGTCGTCGGTCCAATCCGAGATCATCCGCCAGTCACTGCGCGGTACACCGAGCAGCGCGCAGATCACCGGGATGGGATACGGCTGGGCGACGTCGGCGACAATGTCGCAATTGCCCACGGCGGCAACGGAATCGACCAACTCGCCCAGGACGGCGTCGATCAGCGAATCCAGCCGGCCGACGGCCCGGCCGGTGAAAGCCTTGCACACCAACTTCCGGAGCCGGGTGTGCTCGTCGCCGTCGAGACTGAGCAGCGCACTGCCGATGCGGTCCCACAACGGGCCGCCGGTGACGCCGCGCGGGACCAGCCCGCGCACGCCCGGCTGATGAAAGCGCGAGTCGCGCAGCACCGTACGGACCAGTTCGTAGCTGAGCACCTCTGGTGCGTGCGGCCCGATGGCTACGGACGACCGTTGGCGGACCTCTTTGATCATCCGGTGCGCCGTCGCCGGATCATCGACGGCTTCGTAATCGATGACGGGCAGGCTCGCGTCCAGGACGCTGACAGGGTGGCTGGCGGCGATGGTCATCGATGTCTCCCTCGGTTCCGATAGAAGTCACTATCGGGCCGAGCCGGGCACAACACATCAGCCGAACGGCGTAATTGACTACCTAGTCGAGCTGCACCGTGAGCTCGGCTCCGGTCGCCGCGATGACGTCGTCGACGCTCACGCCGGGGGCGGTCTCGCGCAGGATCAGCGTGCCGTCACCGGGCACGTCGATGACGGCCAGGTTGGTGATGATCCGGTCGACGACACCCTGACCCGTCAGCGGCAGTGTGCAGACCGGCACGATCTTGGGATTGCCGGCCTTGTCGGTGTGCTCCATGAGCACGATGACGCGCGAGGCGCCGTGCACCAGATCCATGGCGCCGCCCATGCCCTTGACCATCTTGCCGGGCACCATCCAGTTGGCCAGGTCGCCGGTGCGCGACACCTCCATGCCGCCGAGCACCGCGGTGTCGATGTGGCCGCCGCGGATCATGCCGAACGACAGCGACGAATCGAAGTACGCCGCACCGGGATTCACCGTCACGGTCTCTTTCCCGGCGTTGATCAGATCAGGATCCACCGCATCCTCGGTGGGGTAGGGGCCGGTGCCCAGGATGCCGTTCTCCGAGTGCAGCGTGACGTGCACGTCGCCCGTCAGGAAGCCGGGGATCAGGGTGGGCAGGCCGATGCCGAGGTTCACGTACTCGCCGTCGATCATGTCGGCCGCGGCGCGTGCGGCCATCTGGTCACGGTTCCAGCCGGTCATTTCGCATCCTCTCGCACCGTGCGCTTCTCGATCTGCTTGTCCTGCGGCCCGGTGTGCACGATGCGCTGCACGAACACGCCCGCCAGGTGGACGTCGTCGGGGTCGATCTCGCCGGGCTGCACCAGTTCCTCGACCTGAACGATGGTGATCCGGCCGGCCATGGCGGCCAGCGGGTTGAAGTTGCGTGCGGTCTTGTTGAAGACCAGGTTGCCCGCCGTGTCGGCGCGCAGCGCGTGCACCAACGCGAAGTCGGCGTTGATCGACTCCTCGAGCACGTAGCGCTTGCCGTTGAATTCGCGAATCTCCTTGGGCGGCGAGGCAACAGCGACGGAACCGTCGGCCGCGTAGCGCCACGGCAGACCGCCGTCGGAGACCGGGGTGCCGACGCCCGCCGGGGTGTAGAACGCCGGGATACCGGCGCCGCCGGCGCGCATCCGCTCGGCCAGCGTGCCCTGCGGGGTCAGCTCCACCTCGAGCTCACCGGACAGGTACTGGCGGGCGAACTCCTTGTTCTCTCCGACGTACGAGGCGGTGACCCGGCGGACCTTGCCGAGGCCCAGCAGCACGCCGAGGCCGACGCCGTCGACGCCGCAGTTGTTCGAGAACACCTCGAGGTCGGTGGCGCTCGACGCGGCGATGGCATCGATGAGTTGGTCGGGGATGCCGCACAAACCGAATCCGCCGACAGCCAGCGTGGCGCCGTCACCGATGTCGGCGACCGCTGCGGCGGCCGAGGCGTACACCTTCGAGGTCATGACTCTCCGTTCATCCAGTAAACGCGTGACCCACTCAACACGGCACGTCGCTGACAGGGCAAGTCTCTGCTCGAAGCAGGTCAAATGTGTTCACAGGGTGAGCGCCGACGCCACGTGCGTTCATTCAGCGAACGCCTAGGATGTGGTGATGACCGGTCCGAATGTCGTCGCCCGCGTGGGGGCGATGCTGCGGGCCGTGGCCACGGCCGAACCCGACGGTGCCTCCACCACCGAGCTCGGAAAGCTGGCCGGATTGGCCCGGCCGACGGCGCATCGACTGCTCACCGCGTTGGCCGACGAACACCTGGTCAGCCGGGATCAGAAGACCGGCCGCTGGTCACTCGGTCCCGAGCTGTATCTGCTCGGGGTCGGTGCGGCCCAGCACCACGACGTGACCGATCAGGCGCGTGCCGTCGTGACGCGGCTGGCGCGCGAGACCGGTGAGAGTGCGTTCTTCTCCGCCCGCCGCGGCGATCAGACGGTGTGCGTGCTCAGCGAGGAGGGCAGCTTCCCGTTGCGCTCGCACGTCCTGCAGGTCGGTATCCGGTTTCCGCTCGGGGTGGCCAGCGCCGGCCTGGCCATCCTCAGTCACCTTCCGGCCGCGGACGTCGACGACTACTTCTCCCGCGAACAGCCCGAAACCAATTGGGGACCAACACATTCCGAGGCTGCCATCCGCAAGCGCATCGAGCAGACCAGGCGCGCCGGCTACGCCGTCAATCCCGCGCTGCTGGTGGAAGGCAGCTGGGGCATGGCAGCCGCGGTGTTCGACCGGCGCGGCCTGCCCGGCTGGGCACTGAGCCTCACTGGTGTCGAGACCCGGTTCCGCGCGGGACGTCGACGTGAACTGGGGCGGCTCCTTCTCGAGCAGGCTCACGAGCTGTCGGGCCGGCTGCAGGGGTGACCCCGCGTCGCCGTGCCGGTGGCGGTAGGCGATGGTGGACTGGTGACTGAACGCGCGCGCATCGACTTTCCGTCCCGCATCGGCGTCTGGTGGGCCAGCGACAGCTGGGCCATGCCGGACGCTCAGGCCGTGGCCCGCGACATCGAAGCCATGGGTTACGGCTCGCTGTTCCTGCCCGAGACCGTCGGCAAGGAATGCCTCACCGAGTCGGCGGCGTTCCTCGCGGCCACCGACCGGCTGGTGGTGGGTACGGGTATCGCCAACATTCACGTGCGCCTGCCGTCGGCCGCCGAGGCCGGTGCCCGCACGCTGACCGCGCTGTACCCGGGACGGTTCGTGCTGGGCCTCGGCGTCAGTCATGGTCCGCTGGTGGAGCGGGGGATGGGCGGCACCTATGAAAAGCCGCTCGCGACGATGCGCAGCTACCTGGAGCGCATGGCCGCCGTGCCGGAGGCCATCGAACCCGGGGTGGGCCGACCGCCCCGGCTGCTGGCGGCGTTGGGCCCCAAGATGATCGAGCTCTCGGGCAGCCAGGCCGACGGCGCGCATCCGTACCTGGTCCTGCCGTCAGCCACCGCGACGACGCGGGAAATCCTCGGGCCGGACAAGTGGATCGTCTCCGAGCAGGCCGTCGTCGTCGGTGGTGATGACGCCGAACAGCTGCGCCGCGCCCACGATCACCTGAACGTCTACAGTGGCCTGCCCAACTACCGGAACTCGTGGCTGCGCCAGGGCTTCGATGAGAGCGATCTGGTCCGCGGCGGGTCCGAGCGACTGGCCCGTGCCCTGGTCGGGATGGGCGGCGTCGAAGATGCCGCGGCCAAGGTGACGGCGCACCTCGACGCCGGCGCGGACCACGTCGTGGTGCAGGTGCTCGGCGAGCATCCGACCGCCGACCCGCGGCCGGGCCTGCGAGAGTTGGCTGCAGCCCTGGGTTTGTAGGTCGGCTGCCGGTCGGACCAGCCTGGCAGGGTGCGCTTCAGCCCGTCCCCGGTAAGGCGACCATCAGCGCCGCAGCGAAGGGTTTCTGCTGCGTCGGCCAATCAGTTTGTTGCACAGTCACTTTCGCCGTCCTCACTTTCCTGCGGGTAGTGCGTGGGGTGCCAGTAGTGGTTGGTTCGGGGTTGGCCGACGTCCAGTAGTGGTGGCGGGGTCCAGTGGGCGCGGCCGTTGGCCATGGTGGTGTGCCAGCCGCCGGTGTCGGCGAGGCGATTGTCGGGCCCGCAGGCGAGGGCGAGGTTGGTGATGTCGGTGGGGCCATCATCGCGCCAGTCAGTGTCGACGTGATGGGCCTGAGAACGCGAGGCGGGGACGGTGCAGTTGGGTTTGGTGCAGCCCAGGTCGCGGGCGAAGAGGGCGAATCGTTGCGCCACAGTGGCGGTGCGACGTGCTCGGCCCATGTACAGCAGCTGTTCACCGTGCTGGTCGAACACAGCAAGGTAGTGATCGGCACCATGGGTGGCGGCCATCTGCAGCAGATCCTTGATGGGGAGCTTGCTGCCGGTGTGCGTGAGCGCGACCCCGGTGCGCTGCTCCAAATCGGTCACAGTGCAGGTGGCCGCGATGGCGACGGGTAGGCCGTTGTGGTCGCCGAGGTCGGTTCCGAGGGCGATGCGGCCCATGGCGGCGAGGGCGTCGTGGTTGCGTTGGTCGGTGCTGCGGGTGTCGTTGTCGATCTGGGCCTGGGTGGGGGTGCCGGATTGGCAGGGTGTGGGGTCGGCGGGGTTGCACATGCCGGGGGCGCCGAGTTTGTCTTGGACTGCTTCGAGGGTGGCGCGTGCTTCGGGGTCGAGCCAGCCGTCCACTTTGGACATGCCGTCGGGTTGTTGTTTGCCGATGCGGAAGCTGCGTTTGCGGGCGCGTTCGGCGTCATCGGGTAGTGGGCCGTCCTGATCGAGCAGGTAGAGCAGCGCCTCAGCCGCCGCACGCAGTTCCTCGGGGGTCTGGTGCCGCGCACCAGCAACCAGGGACTGCTCGAACTGTCCATTGGTGGTGGGGTCCACCCACCCGGGGAGTTTGTTGATGAACTGGCCGATCACTTTCACGTGCTCGGTGTTGATCGCGCCCTCGGCCTGGGCCGCGGCGACAAACTCCCACAGCGGCGGCAACGGCTCCCCGGTCAGCCCCGTGCGGGGTCCGAGATGTTCGGCGTCGCGGACCTGGCGGTTGGCTTCGGTGGTGTCGATGTGCAACCGGACGCGTAGCACCTCGGCCCAGTTTTTCGCCCCGATCTCTCGCGGGGTGGTTTGGGTTTTCAGGGCTGCGAGGATCTGGTGGTCGACGGCTTCGGCAGCGCATTTGAGGCGGTGCCGCTGGGATTGCAGGTCCAGCAGTTCGTGGACGGTCAGGGTGGTGTAGTCGAGGCCGTTGAGCGTGGCCGCGGCTTCCTCGATCACCGCGTGCGCGGTGAGGATCGTGTCACGGCCGATAGTCATATTCGAACATTAGTTCGAGCTACCGACAATGCACCGTGACGAATGAGGCTCTAGTTAACCATCGTGACCAGTGCAAACAAAGTGGCCAAAGATTTTCGAACCCCGGGCCACTCAGCCCGCATCAGCTCTCGGCGGCGGCCTTGCGACGCTGGTACCAGTGCCAGATCATCGGCGTCACCGAGGCGACGACGATGACGATGAAGATCGGCTCGATGAGCTTCTGAATGATGGCGAACTGGCCCAGCCAGTAGCCGAGCAGCGTCAGCCCGACTCCCCACACCACAGCACCGAGGACGGTGTAGATGGTGAACACGGCGAAGTTCATCTTTGCCGCCCCGGCCGTCAGCGGTGCCAGCGTGCGCACAATCGGCACGAACCGGGCGATGACGATCGCGAAGGGACCGCGCCGCTCGAAGAAAGCGTGCGCCTCGTCGAGATACTTCTGCTTGAGGAACCGCGCATCGGGCTTGAACATCTCGACGCCGATGAACCGGCCGACGAAATAGCCGACGAGGCCACCCAGAACTGCTGCGATCGGGATGAACACGAGCAGCTGCCAGAGCTGGAAGTTGGCCTCCTGCATCTTGTCATCGGCGGTGCCGGCGGCCAGTTTGGCGGCGAACAGGCCGGCGACGAAGAGCAAAGAGTCGCCGGGCAGCACCGGGAACAGCACGCCGGACTCGATGAAGATGACCACCAGCAACCCGACCAGAGCCCATGTCCCGAAGTAGCCGATCAGCGTCATCGGGTCCAGGAAACCCGGCATGGCGGAGATGGTGGTCGTCATGGGGCCCAAAGATACCGGTGTCTGCAGGTGGTTCCGTCAACCGCACATCCCTCGTAGGGTCGGCGCATGGCCACTCACAGGGCAGTTCACGTTGCGCAAGCCGACGGCCCGCTCGCACTCGCGGACGTCGACACCGTCTCGCCGCCGCGCGACCACGTCCGCATCGAGGTCGCCGCGTGCGGGGTGTGCGGCACCGACCGCGAGTTCCACGCGGGGCACTTCCCGGGACTTTCGTGGCCGATCACCCTCGGCCACGAGATCGCCGGCACCGTCGCCGAACTGGGCGACGGCGTCGAAGACTTCGTCGTGGGCGACCGGGTGGCGGTGGGCTGGTTCGGCGGCAACTGCAACCGGTGCGTCCCATGTCGACAGGGCCATTTCATGCAGTGCATACGCATGGAGGTGCCGAGCTGGCACTACCCCGGCGGATACGCCGAATCGGTCACGGCGCCAGCGACCGCGCTGGCCCGAATCCCGGACGAGTTCTCGTTCGCCGAGGCCGCCCCGATGGGCTGCGCGGGTGTGACGACGTTCAACGGGTTGCGCAAGACGCGCGCCAAGGCCGGCGACCTGGTCGCGGTGATCGGGATCGGTGGCCTCGGCCACCTCGGCGTGCAGTTCTCCCGGGCGATGGGCTTCGAGACCGTCGCGATCGCTCGCGGGCCGGAGCGTGAGGCCGCTGCCAAGGAACTCGGCGCCCACCACTACATCGATTCGAACGCCTCGGACGTCGCCGCCGAACTGCGGCGCCTCGGCGGGGCGACCGTCGTGCTCGCGACGGCCGCGAGCTCGACGGCGATGGCCGCCACGGTCGGCGGGCTGGCACCCGAGGGGCAGCTCGTGACGGTCGGCGTCACCCCCGAGCCCCTGCCGATCAGCCCGCTCGACCTCATCAACGGCGGCTTCTCGGTCGTCGGGCATCCGTCGGGCACCGCGCGCGATGTCGAGGAGACGTTGCACTTCGCCGCGCTCACGGGCGTGCGCGCCGTCATCGAGGAACGGCCTCTCGCGCAGGCCGCCGAAGCGTTCGACCGGATGAACAGCGGCCACGCGCGCTACCGGATGGTCTTGACCGTCTGACCACATGAGCTGACGGGTGTCCCCCGGTGCCGCACTTCAGCTTCGCGTGACTGACATACTGGCCCAGACTGCAGGTTCGCCGAGAGGAAAAACATGCCCATCGCCACGCCCGAGGTCTACGCGGAGATGCTGGCCCGCGCCAAGGAACACTCCTTCGCGTTCCCGGCCATCAACTGCACGTCGTCGGAAACCGTCAACGCGGCGATCAAAGGTTTCGCCGACGCCGGTAGCGACGGCATCATCCAATTCTCCACCGGCGGCGCCGAATTCGCGTCGGGCCTGGGTGTCAAGGACATGGTCACCGGTGCCGTCGCGCTGGCCGAGTTCGCCCACGTCGTCGCTGCCAAATACGACATCACCGTCGCGCTGCACACCGACCACTGCCCCAAGGACAAGCTCGACACCTACGTGCGCCCGCTGCTGGCCATCTCGGCCGAGCGCGTGGCCAACGGCCAGAACCCGCTGTTCCAGTCGCACATGTGGGACGGCTCCGCGGTGCCGATCGATGAAAACCTGACCATCGGGCAGGAGCTGCTCAAGCTCGCGTCCGCCGCGAAGATCATCCTCGAGGTCGAGATCGGCGTCGTCGGCGGCGAGGAAGACGGCGTCGAGGCCGAGATCAACGACAAGCTCTACACCAGCTCCGAGGACTTCGAGAAGACCATCGACGCGCTGGGCTCCGGCGAGAACGGCAAGTACCTGCTGGCGGCGACCTTCGGCAACGTCCACGGCGTCTACAAGCCGGGCAACGTCAAGCTCAAGCCCGAGGTGCTGGCCGAGGGCCAGAAGGTGGCCGCCGCCAAGCTCGGCCTGCCCGCCGGCTCCAAGCCGTTCGACTTCGTGTTCCACGGCGGTTCGGGCTCGCTGAAGTCCGAAATCGAGGACTCGCTGCGCTACGGCGTCGTGAAGATGAACGTCGACACCGACACCCAGTACGCGTTCACCCGTCCGGTGGCAGCGCACATGTTCACCAACTACGACGGCGTCCTGAAGATCGACGGCGAGGTCGGCAACAAGAAGGTCTACGACCCGCGCAGCTACCTGAAGAAGGCCGAGGCGTCGATGACCCAGCGCGTCATCGAAGCGTGCAACGACCTGCACAGCACCGGCCGCAGCGTCTCCGCGGGGCTGGGCAAGTAGCCGAAGCTGGACACCGCCGACTGGCCGGTCATGACGCAGGAATCGCGAAACCTTGTGTCGTGAGCGGCCATTCGGCGTTCATGGCCGAGTGGCCGCGCGTCAAAAGCACCGTGCCCAGCACTGCGACGGCGGCGATGGCCGCGATCACCAGGACCAGCGCGATGACCCAGCCCCAGCTGCGCCGGTCCTTCGGCGGCTTGACGGCGCCGGGGATCACCTGCGGCGCGGCCGGCGGCATCAGTTCGGTTTCCGGGTCCGGCAGCGGCGTGATGATCTGCGTCTTGCCGTCGAAGCCCGACGGCGCGGTGAAGCGCCGCACCGGGATGGTCGGGTCGGTCGCGGGATCGGCGGGCTCGAAGATTTCGGTTGCCGCCGCGGCGTCGTCGCCTGTCGAGGCAGCGCGCTGATCGGCATCGCGACGGCCGTCCGGTCCCGTCGGGTTCGACATGGCGGCTGGGTTCGACATGGGGGTGACTGTCCTCCCGAGATCAGATCGCGCACTGGGGCCGATGCGTCCTGGAGCAGGCCGCGACGTCCTACCTGGAGCTTAATCTCCCGCCTGCGGGATCTCAGCGAGCGGCCGCACGGCACAATGGCGCCATGACGCGAATGGGTGATCTGCTGGGTCCGGAGCCGGTGTTGCTGCCTGCCAACTTCGAGGCCGAGGACGCTCTCGCCGCGGGTAAATCCGCCACCGAAGTTGCTGCGGCGCAGCCGACGGCCTCTGTTGCGTGGGCCGCTCTGGCCGAGGCCGCCCTGGCCGACGGTCAGACCATCACCGCCTACGCCTACGCCCGGACCGGTTACCACCGCGGTCTGGATCAGTTGCGTCGCAACGGCTGGAAGGGCTTCGGCCCGGTGCCGTTCGCGCACGAACCGAACCAGGGCTTCCTGCGCTGCGTTGCGGTGCTCGCGAAGGCCGCGGAGTCCATCGGCGAGCAGGACGAGTACCTGCGCTGCCTGGATCTGCTGGACGACTGCGATCCCGCGGCGCGTGCCGAGCTGGGTCTCTGACTAGTCCATCTCGCAGTGGCAGCCGCCGTCGGCCGGCGGCTCCACCTGAACGGTGGCGTGGTCCAGACCGCGGGCGGCCAGCACGGCGCGCGCCGACTCGAGGACGCGCGCCGAATCCCCGGCGGACGTCAGGTGCGCGGTGGCCATGTCCTTGCCGGGCACCAGGGTCCACACGTGCAGGTCGTGCACGTCGGTGACGCCGTCGACGGCGGCCAGCGCTTCACGCAGTTCGTCGACGTCGATGTGGCGGGGTGAGGACTCCGACAGGATGCGCAGGGCGGCGCGAGCCAGTGCGATGGCGCGCGGCAGTACCCACAGCGCGACCAGGACGGCGACGACGACGTCGGCGTACGGCCAGCCGGTGGTGACGTTGACGATGCCCGCGATCAGGACGCCGATGCTGCCGACGGTGTCGGCGACGACCTCCATGTAGGCGCCCTTGACGGCGAGGCTGCTGTCGGCGTCGGAGCGCAGGAGGAGCACCACGACCAGGTTGGCGAGCAGTCCGGCGACCGCGACGACGATCATCGGGACGCCGGGAATCGAAGGCGCCGCACCCAGTCGCTCATAGGCCTCGTAGAGGATGAACGCCGCGACACCCATCAGCAGGGCGGCGTTGGCGACCGCGGTGAAGACCTCGGCGCGGTGCCAGCCGTAGGTGCGGGCCGCGGACGTCGACCCACGGCGGGCGAGCATGACGGCGCCCAGGCCCATGAAGATGGCGACGAGGTCGGTCAGCATGTGCCCGGCGTCGGCCAGCAGCGCGATCGAGTTGATCATCAGCGCGGTCGTCAGCTCGATGACGAAGAAGACGCTGAGTACGGCAGCGGCGATGATCATGCGGCTGGCGCGCGTGTTCGCGCCATGGCTGTGGTCGTGTCCGGCACCCATGCCAGCAATATATGCAGAACTCTGCATATGTCGCAAGACGCCCCGGGATTTGTGCACGATTTTCCGCGGTCAGCGCGGAAAATCGTGCACAAATCCCTGCTACCAGGCGGACCAGAAGCGGGTCAGGGCGCTGCCGATCATCGCCAGGCGCGGCGGCACGCCGGTCAGGCTGACGGCCGAGTAGACGACGTTGAAGAACAACCGGTTGAGCTCGGGGACGATCAGCAGCAGCATCAGGATCAGGAAGCCCCACTGCCGGGCGGGCAACAGCGCGCGCTGCGTGTCGGCGCTCAGGTGCGGTTCCAGTGCGCCATAGCCGTCCAGCCCCGGAATGGGCAGCAGGTTCAGGAACAGTGCCGTCACCTGCAGGAATCCCAGGAAGGCCAGGCCCGCCCAGAACACCGGATGGTCGCTGTCGAACAGCACCGCGGTCGCGACCAGCAGGATGACGGCGAGCACCAGGTTGGCGAACGGGCCGGCCAGGCTGACCAGCGTGCGCTGCCGCGGCGTCATGTACTCGGTGCGCACGTACACCGCGCCGCCGGGCAGGCCGATGCCACCGAGAGCGATGAACAGGGCCGGCAGGCCGAGCGACAGCAGCGGGCTGGCGTACTTCGCGGGGTTCAGCGTGAGATAGCCGCGCAGCTCGACATCGCGGTCGCCGAACCGCCAGGCGGTGTACGCGTGGCCGAACTCGTGCAGGCACAGCGACACGGTCCAGCCCGCGATGACGAACACGAAGACACCGGCGTAGGCCAGCGGCCGGACCTCGGCGCCGCAGAACCACGCGACGGCACCACCGGCGACGGTCAGGGCCACGATCGCCCAGAAGACGGGGCTGGGACGGACGGCGCGCCGCACAGGCATGGTCATGACTGCAAACTAGCCGACCCGCAGCCAACCCTGGATATGGCGGTAGAACGCCGACCGCCGCGCCGGACGGGCGGCCGCCACGCCGTCGCGCTCAACCAAAACTCCGGTGCTGCCGAGTTGGGCGGCGCGGCCGGCGACCCAGCCCCGTCCCGGCCCCGAACGCCCGGCCCCGAACGCCCGCGCGCGCAGCCCCGGCATGCCGGGCAGGGGCTCGATGACGACGCCGGCGGACTCGCCGTCGAACAGCACGGTGTCGTCGACGACGGCCTCGCCGGTGATGGCGTCGCCGCCCGTCGGCAGCCAGCGCGCGGACCGGACGATCACCGCGCCGGTCTCGTCGCGGATGAGTGGAACGCGTTGGGCGACACCGTCTCTGGCGCGGCGCGCGGCACCGAGCCCGCCGTGCGTCAGGGGTGGGACGAAGCCGACCTCGACGTCGAGCCGGTCGTCCCGCAGCAGCCGGGCCAGAGTGGCAGACAGATCGGCGTGGTCGCCGACGACAATCACCCGGACAGCGCCGTCAGGGATCGTCGGGGCGCTGGCCGAGGGCACCGGGATGGCCGTCAGATCCGCCAGCGCGCGGGGTGTCCGACGGTCGCCGAAGACCAGCGCCACGACATCGCCTGAGGCCTCTCTGGCGGTCAAGGCCTCTCCTCTCGTCCTGCTGGGATAAGGTTGCTCACCGGCTGCCACTGTATTCAGGCAGGTAATGCGGGAGGCAAAACGATGCCGGCAATCGTGCTCATCGGGGCCCAATGGGGTGACGAGGGCAAAGGTAAGGCCACCGATCTACTCGGTGGACGTGTGCAATGGGTGGTCCGCTACCAAGGCGGCAACAACGCCGGGCACACGGTGGTACTGCCCACGGGGGAGAACTTCGCGCTCCACCTCATCCCCTCGGGCATCCTGACGCCCGGGGTCACCAACGTCATCGGCAACGGTGTCGTGGTCGACCCTGGTGTGCTGCTCAGTGAGCTCTCCGGGCTCGAGGACCGCGGCGTGGACACCTCGAAGCTCATGATCTCGGCTGACGCGCACCTGCTCATGCCGTACCACGTGGCCATCGACAAGGTCACCGAGCGGTACGCGGGCAGCAAGAAGATCGGCACCACCGGTCGCGGCATCGGTCCCTGCTACCAGGACAAGATCGCGCGCATCGGTATCCGGGTGGCCGACGTCCTCGATGAGGAGCAGCTGGCCGCCAAGGTCGAGGCCGCACTGGAGTTCAAGAACCAGGTGCTGGTCAAGATCTACAACCGCAAGGCGCTGGACCCGGCCGAGGTCGTCGAGAGCCTGCTGCAGCAGGCCGAGGGCTTCAAGCACCGCATCGCCGACGCCCGGCTGCTGCTCAACCAGGCGCTCGAGCGCGGCGAGACCGTGCTGCTGGAAGGCTCGCAGGGCACCCTGCTGGACGTCGACCACGGCACCTACCCGTTCGTGACGTCGTCCAACCCGACGGCGGGCGGCGCGGCCGTCGGCTCTGGCATCGGCCCCACCCGCATCACCACGGTGCTGGGCATCCTGAAGGCCTACACGACCCGCGTGGGCTCGGGCCCGTTCCCGACGGAGCTGTTCGACGAGTACGGCGCCTACCTGTCCAAGACGGGCGGCGAGGTCGGCGTGACGACCGGCCGCGCCCGGCGCTGCGGCTGGTTCGACGCCGTCATCGCCCGGTACGCGACCCGCGTCAACGGCATCACCGACTACTTCCTGACCAAGCTCGACGTGCTGTCCAGCCTGGAGACGGTGCCGATCTGCGTCGGCTACACCGTCGACGGCAAGCGCACCGACGAGATGCCGATGACGCAGGCCGACATCGCCCGCGCCGAGCCGATCTACGAAGAGCTGCCAGGCTGGTGGGAGGACATCTCCGGGGCCCGCGAGTTCTCGGACCTGCCGGCCAAGGCGCAGGACTACGTGCTGCGGCTCGAGGAGCTCTCCGGCGCCCATGTGTCGTGCATCGGCGTCGGTCCCGGCCGGGACCAGACGATCGTGCGCCGGGACATCCTCGGGTGACAGAAGGGGCGAGCGAAGCGACGGGGAAAAGCGAAGGTTTCATCGACCAGCACGGCGGATTCCCACGATTCGAGGTTGCCGACCCGGGGCCCGGCTTCGGCCGCTTCCTCGAGGGCATGAGGCGGCTGCAGGACCTGGCCGTCTCGGCCAACCCGGACAGCGACACATGGGACGACGCCGCCGACCGCGTCGAGGAACTCGTCAAGCTGCTGAAGCCGTTCGAGGCGGCCGAAGGTGTCGGCCCGGCCATCCGGGTGCCGTCGCTGCCGGGCGCCGGCAGTCTGCTGATGCCGCCGTGGACGGTCACCAAGTTCTCGCCCGAGGGCGTCGAGATGGAGGTCGAGTTCAGCCGGTACCACGTGGGCGGCAACTACGCCGTGCACGGCGGGGTGCTGCCGCTGCTGTTCGACCAGGCCTTCGGCATGCTGATCCACGCCGTCAATCGACCGATGAGTCGCACGGCGTACCTGCACGTCGACTACCGCAAGGTCACGCCGATCGACACGGTGCTGACCGCCAAGGCCCACGTCACCGAGGTCGAAGGCCGTAAGACGTTCGTCGCGGCCGAATTGTTCGACCCCGAGGGCAACCTGCTGGCCGAGGCCAATGGCCTGATGGTCAGCCTGCTGCCCGGCCAGCCCTAGGGCTCGGCGCGCAGCGCGGGCCACCAGATGCGGGGGCCGATGAGCGTGAACAGCGCCGGGATGATGACGGTGCGCACCACGAAGGTGTCCAACAGGATGCCCAGTCCGACGATGATGCCCAGCTGCGTCAGCACGATCAGTGGCAGGACGCCGAGCACGCAGAACACCGCGGCCAGCACGATGCCGGCGCTGGTGATCACCGCGCCCGTCGCCGAGACGGCGCGCACGATGCCCTGCCGGTTGCCGAACTCGGGCGTCTCTTCGCGCGCCCGGGTCACCAGGAAGATCGTGTAGTCCACGCCCAGCGCGACGAGGAACAGGAACGCGAACAGGGGGGTCCCGTTGTCGAGCGCGGGGAAACCGAACAGGTGCACGCTCGCCCAGCCGCCGAGTCCCAGCGCGGCCAGCGCGCTGAGCACGGTCACCGCCACCAGCAGGAGTGGGGCCAGGGCCGAGCGCAGCAGGACGTACAGGACGGCCAGGACGACCAGCAGGATCGCCGGGATGACGATCTTCCGGTCGTGTTGCGCTGCCGCCGCGGCATCGCGGGCCTGCGCGTCGGGGCCGCCGACGACTGCTTGCGCATCGATCTGGTGCACCGAGTCACGAAGGGCGTCAATCATTTTGAATGCTTCCGGCGAGGCGGGTGCGGCAGCCAGGACCACCGACCACTGCGTCAGGCCCGACGCCGAGCGCCCGGCCGGCGTCGCCGACACCACGCCAGGGGAGTGGGTGATGACGTCGGCGACCGCGGGGTCCGATGCGATGACGGTCGTGGGATTCGTCAGGCCACTGGGGAAGTGCGCTGCCAGCGTGTCGTAGCCGGCGACGGACTCGGCCTGCACCCGGAACTGCTGGGTCTGGGACAGCCCGATGGGCAGATTCACCAGACCGACGCACAGCGTGGCCAGGCCGGCCAGCGCCACGGTGGCGACGCGGCCCGGCCTGCGGGACACCCCGGCTGCGACGCGGTGCCAGACGCCGCTCTCGGTGAGCGGCATGGCGTGCGAACCGGTTTCGGGGATGAAGGGCCAGAACAGCCGGCGGCCGAACAATCCGAGCAGCGGCGGCAGCACCAGCAGGACGAACACCGCGGCGACCACGAGGCCGGACGCGGCCTGTACTCCGAGGCTGCGGTTGCTCGGCGCCGAGGCGAGCAGCAGAGTCAGTAGGGCCAAGACGACGGTGGCGTTGCTGGCGATGATCGCCGGGGCCGCGGCGCGCCATGCCACCCGCAGCGCGTCCCGGTGATCGCTGCGCCGGGACAGTTCCTCGCGGTAACGCGAGATCAGCAGCAGCGCGTAATTGGTCCCCGCGCCGAACACCAGCACGCTCGTGATGCCGGCCGTCGAACCGTCGGGGTTCAGCCCCGTCGCCGCGGCCACCGCGGTGCCGACGACCGCGCCCACCTGATCGGCGAACCCGATGACCAACAGCGGGATCAGCCAGAGGATGGGCGAGCGGTACGTGACGATCAGCAGCAGCGCCACGACCGTGGCGGTCACCGCGAGCAGCGTGAAGTTGGCTCCGGCAAAGGAATTCGCGATGTCGGCGCCGAATGCGGGCCCGCCCGTCACCTGAGCCCGCAATCCGTCGGGCAGCGCAGCCGATACCTGCGATCGCAGCTCATGGACCGCGTCGCGAAGATCGAAGCCGGACAGGTCGGCCGCCAGCGGCGCCACTCGCACCGCTGCCTTACCGTCCTCGGACACTCGAGCGCCCGCTCCGGCCGCGGTGACGTCGGCCGGACTCAAGGGCGCGCCGTCCGTGCGGGTGACGACGATGATCGCCGGCGCGGTCTCGCCGCCGGGGAACTGTGCGCGCAATGCGTCGGCGCGGGCGGATTCCGCGCCGGCCGGCACGGCCACCGGCGACCGTGACGCCGAATCCCCGGCGCCGAGCAAGGCCATGGCTGCGCCGGAGAGCATCAGGACGATGAGGGCCACTGCCCATGCGACTCGAGTGGACACTCCCAAAATATTTCAGATACTTAAACATTAAGCAAATGAACTTCATGGGCGCTATGCTCTCCGCGTGCCAACGCCGCTGGACCGTGCCGACCTGGAGGCGCAGATCGCCGTCGACGTGCGGGCACTGACGGCCGAATCCGACCAGATCGGACGGGTGTTCGCGGCACAGAACGATCTGGGCGCCAATGATTTTCGTGCGCTGCTGCACGTCATGGTCGCCGAGTCCGCGGGCACACCGCTGACTGCGGGCGAGCTGCGCAAGCTGATGGGCACCTCGGGGGCGGCCATCACCTACCTGGTCGAGCGGATGATCAGCTCGGGCCATCTGCGCCGCGATCCCGATCCCACCGATCGGCGCAAGGTGATCCTGCGCAACGACGACAAGGGGCTGGCCGTCGGCCGGGATTTCTTCAGCCCGCTGGCTCAGCTCAACACCCAGGCGTTGGCCGACCTGCCCGACGCGGACCTCGAGGCGGCGCACCGGGTCTTCGTGGCGCTCACCGGCGCGATGCGGGCGTTCCGCGACGAACCCGCCCCCGGCGGGCGCTGATCACACGGCCGACGAGGCCTTGAGGGCGTCGACGTCCGCCCTGAGCGCGGCCAGTGCGTCCACCACTGTCAGGTTCTGCCCGGCAGCGTTGTGACCGAGCTGCGGCCAGCCTTTCAGGTTCGGGCCGCGCAACTGGGTCTGGATGTCCTGCACGATGGCCAGGATCTGATTGAGGGTCGCGGTGTTCGGGTCCGGCTGAGTCACGGTTCCTCCGTTCAGCAGTGCGATGAGTTGGTCGAGCGTGCCCTGGAATGCGTTGCAGTCAACCGACAGATTCCCGACCAGTGCGGCATCGGTGAACTGCAGGATCTGCGGCGTGGCACCACCGTAGGGGAACCAGTAGCGCTGATTGTCGTTGCCGGGATAGAGGTTTGACGCGTAGCCGGTGCCGTTGACGTAATTCGACGCGATGAGGCCCGGTACCTGAGAGATGTCGGGCGAGCCGATCTGTTGCCAGTACCAATGCGGGATGTACGACAGCGAGATCGTCACCCCGACGGCATTGAAGGCATTGACCACGGCCCAGAAGTTGTGGATGTCACCGGAATTCGCCTCGAAGTCGAGCATCGCATACTGGCCACCGTTATTGCTGAGCCACGTCTGGGCCTGCGCCGCCGGGCTGTTGGTGGTGACGTAGTGATAGCCGATGTGCGGAAAGTGGTTGTCCCGGCACCACTGTGCGATCACCGGCCAGTACGGATCCCGGTAGTAACTGCCTTCGGACACCTTCTGCTCGATCCAGGAGAAACCCTGGCCGGGTAGCTGGGAGACGAAGGCGATGGCATCGGCGGCCGAGCGGAAGTTGTTGTTCGACGTGTCCGGTCCGTAGAGCGTCACAGTACCGTCTCCGGATTCACCGGCGTCCAGCTCGTCGTGCTCGCCAAAGCCTTTGTGTCGGCGCTGGATCCGTCGTGCGACTGCACCGTCCACTGCAACCGACCGTCGGCATCGTGCGTCGCCGTGGCGATCGCGCCCGCCTGCTCGTACACCTCGCCGAGGGCTTCGGGTTTGCCCGCCGCGTTCATAGCGAATCCTCGCCTTCTACCGTAGAGGTATTGTCCCGCTTCGATTCTCGTTCTCGGCGGGCACTTTCCACGATAGCGCGATCCTCGCGGCCGGGTCGCGTCAGGCGTTCTCCAGTTCGGCGATCACGATCTTCTTCTGGCGCATCATCGTCTGGATCTGCTCGGGGCGGCCCAGTAGCTGATCCATCTTGGCGGGGATGATCTGCCAGCTGATCCCGAATCGGTCCTTGCACCAACCGCATTGCTCGGATTCGGGCACGTGCGAGAGTTTGGACCAGTAGTGGTCGATCTCGTCCTGGTCTGCGCATTCGACGACGAACGAGATGGATTCGTTGAAAGTGAACAGCGGTCCGCCGTCGAGGCAGACGAAATCGACGCCGTTCAAACTGAATCGGCCGTTGAGCACCTTGCCCGACATGCCCTTGAAATGTTCATCAAGGGCCTCGTCCGGGTACTCCTCGACCGAGATGACCCGGGAGTTCGGAAACACCTCGACGTAGTAGTTCATGGCCTCGCGGGCCTGGTCGTTGAACCAGAGACATGGCTGGATGGCTGTCGGCACGTCGTTCTCCTTGTCTTTCAGTCGTTTTCGGTCAGGCAGCCAGCAGCGCGTCGATCTGGCCGAGGGCGCCGGTCATGCCCTCGACCATGCCCATCGCGGTCACCTTCTCGAGTTGTTCGAGGTCGGTGAACCGGGTGACGATCGTCATCCGGGTGCCGGTGCCGATCGCGTCGAACGACACCTCGAGGCGCATCGTGGGCATTTCGGGGTCGGGCTCGCCGTCGGGCTGCGAGAAGCCGTCTTCGATGAGAAGCCGCGACGGTGCGTCGACCTCGAGCGTGGTCCACCAGCCCGGCGCCTTCTCGCCCTCGGGACCCGTCATGTGATAGCGCGACTGCCCGCTCGGGGTGAGCTCATGCCGGGTGAAGGTGGCCGGCCACGTCGGCGGACCCCACCAGCGTTCCAGCTGCCGCGGATCTTCCCACACCTGCCAGACCCGCGCCGGCGGCGCGGCGAACTCGGCCACGAAGGTCATGGTGAGGGCTTGCGGGTCGGCGGCGCTGCTGATCACCGTCATCGGTGGTCCTTTCGTTTTGTGCTGCTTGATTTTTCGTGTGGTGGGTAACCGTCTTCGGCGAGGATCGCCTCGATGCTCGCGGCACGGTCGTGCCAGAGCGCCGCGTACCGCTCCAGGAGCACGCCCGCGCGGTGCAGGGTTTCGGGCACCGCACGTACGAGTTGTTCCCGGCCGCGGCGCTCTTTATGCACCAACGCGGCACCGGCCAGTACCGCGACGTGTTTCTGCACCGCGGCGAAGCTCATGTCGTAGCCGCGGGCGAGCGCGCTCACCGACTGGTCGCTGCGCATCGTGCGGGCGACGATGTCGCGGCGGGTGGCGTCCGCCAATGCGTGGAAGATCCGGTCGATCTCCGCATCGGTGAAGGCCTCAGGGGAAGTATTTACAACCATTTGGTTGTAGGTTAGGTGATGTTGTGAGGCGGGTCAAGAGTCTGTCGCCGAGAAGGACCAAATGGTCGCTCTTTGGCTGCAATAGCGACCATTTGGTCCTTCTCGGGCTAGGGCAACCCGGACCATCCCCGCTCGAGCAGCGCAGTGCGGGCGTCTTCGACAATCTCGACCCCGGAGTCCTCTTTGATGACATGGATGACGTGCCACTTCAGCCTCAGCAGTTCCCGGTTGGCCCAGACGTCTATCGAGTACTGGCGTCGATCAGTCAGGTGCTGGACGCCGTCGTACTCGGCACCGACCTTGAATTCCTCCCAGCACATGTCGATCCGGCGGACGTAGCGCCCGAACTCGTTGCGAACCACGTACTGAGTTGTGGGCGTGGGCAATCCGGCGTCGATGAATAACAACCGCAGCCGGCTTTCACGTGGCGATTCAGCGGCGCCGTCGACCAGAGGCAACGCCTTCCGTAGGCGAGCCAACCCCCGCGCCCCTGGGTGCCGCTTCGCGAGCAAGTGGACGCCTTCGAACCCGAACGGGGCAGCGTTCATCAATGCATCGAGCCGCGCGACGGCGGTGTCCCGGGGTAGGTGGCGAGCCAGGTCAAAAGCCGTGCGCACCCGGGAAGTGACGCGCACGCCACCGATGGTGACCACTTCGTCGTCGGCCAAGGAGTCGTGCCGGACGACGAGTCCACTCTGGCCTTTGCACAGTGCGACGACATCGATGGGCACATCGTCATCCACCCACTTCGCGCCGTGCACTGCAGATGCAGCGACCCCGCCTATGACGCCGAGTGGCACCGCGAGGGCGGCTCCACGAATCCGGTCGCGCAACTTCACTTGATGATGTCGAGGGACGTAGATGCCATGAAAGATCGGTCGGTAGCGGTGGCGCAATTGCGCTCGGGTCAACACGCCGGCGGCGATCGCGTCGCCCCCGACGAAGGGAATCAGCATGTCTTCTAGACGTGTGGGCGGGCTGATCGGCTCCATCGTGGATCGAAAGGGACCAAATGGCGGCTATGTAGGCTGATCAGCAGCCATTTGGTCCTTCTCGGCGCGGGACCCGAGCCCTACTCCCGGTTGAGCGCTGCCTCTTCCAAATCCAGCCCGTGCAGCACCGACCGCAGCACCTCGTCGTCGATGTTCCCGGCATCGCGTTCGGCGATGTACGTCTCGCGCTCGGCCGCCAGCATCTCCAGCCGCAGCCGACGCATGGCCGACGCCGGACTCTCGCCGATGTCGTCGTCACTGCGGCCGAGTCGCTCCCACACCGCGTTGCGGCGCCGGTCGTTCCAGTTCTGCAATATCTCGCCGACGTGCTGTTGGGCGCTGGAATCGCTGCTGCGCGCCAGCAATTCATCGAGCCGGTCGGCCGCTGCCTGCGCGGCACGACTCGACGCCGCGGCCTGTTCCAGGGCGTCCTGGTGGGCCTCGGCCTCGCTGCGCACGTCCAGCACGCGGATCAGCCACGGCAGCGTCAGGCCGTGCAACAGCAGCGTCCCGACCACCACGACGAACGTCAGGAACACCAGCTGCGGCCGCCCCGGGAAGGGTTCACCGGCCAGTGTCGTCATCGGCACACCGAATGCCGCGGCCAGTGACACGACGCCGCGCATACCCGCCCACGCCACGATGAAGACCTGCGACGGGGTCGGCGTGGGTTCTCGCTCACGGACGCCGCGGAACAGCATCCGCGGCGTGTAGGCCATGACGTACACCCAGACGATGCGGATGCCGATGACCGTCGCCAGCACCGCGGCCGACGCCACGATCAGGGTGACCGCGCGGATGCCGGTCAGCTCGTCGATGACCGTCGGCAGCTGCAGGCCGATCATCAGGAACGCGAACGACTCCAGTACCAGCTGGATCGACTTCCACACCGCGTCGTCCTGCAGCCGGGTGGCGTACGACGCCCGGGTCGCGCGCTGTCCGAGCAACAGTGCGGCGACGACCACCGCGATCACCCCGGAGCCGTGTGCCTCTTCGGCCAGCCAGTAGATGAAATACGGTGCGACGAGTCCGATGGCGCTCTCGACCAACGGGTCGTCGAGCCACGTCCGGATGAACTCGATGAGCCAGCCGATCAGGCCGCCGATCACGACACCGCCCGCCGCGGCGAGCGCGAAGGTGCCCAATGCGCCCTGCCAGGTCGCGGCCGCGCCGACGGCAGCGGCCAGCGCGACCTTGTACGCGGTCAGTGCCGTGGCGTCGTTGAGCAGGCTCTCGCCGCCGAGCAGCGTCATGATCTGGCGCGGCAGTCCCAGCCGGCGGCCGATGGCCGCGGCGGACACCGCGTCGGGCGGCGCGACGATGGCGCCCAGGGTGAGGGCCGCGGCGACCGTCAGCTCCGGGACGGTGTGAAACGCGACAAACCCCACTACCAGCGTGGTGGCCAGCGGCAGCCCGACGGCGAGCAGCCCGATGGGGCGGACGTTCTTGCGTAGCGCCAGATAGCTGCTCTCCAGCCCGGCCGACCACAGCAGCGGCGGCAGCACGACGAACATGACCAACTGCGGCTGCATCTCGATGGCCGGCACGCCGGGGATCAGCCCGACGGCCAGTCCGGCGACGACGAGTCCCAGCGGCGCGGAGACGTCGTATCGGCGGGCCAGCGCGGCCAACAACACCGAGGCCACCAGCACTGCCAGCAGTGGGGCACCCACGTCCTCGAACCTCCTCGGTCAGCCAGCCCTATCCTTGTTCAACATGCTGGGGAAATGGATGCAGTCACGGGCAACGCGACCGCGTGAAGAAAATTCCCCGACCACCTGCACGCACCTCGCCGACGCTGTCGGCCAACCTGAACCGGAGCCGCAGACGCCCGGCCGCTGTGGTGACTGTGCGGCACTTGGGGAGGATACGTGGGCGCACCTTCGGATGTGTCTGACGTGCGGGCAGGTCAGTTGTTGTGATTCCAGTCCGCACCAACACGCCAACGAGCACTATCGCCGCACGGGCCATCCCGTGATGCGGTCGGTCGAGCCGGGGGAGAGCTGGCGATGGTGCTACGTCGACATCAGGTTGGGTTGACGGGGAGAGTGGTCGACGGGGCGAGCGAGCGACGGGGGAGGTTGGTGACTTGGTGGATCGGACAACGGTTCTGGTTCTCGGCACCGGTGAGCTGAGCAGTGAACTGGTGCTGTCCTTCCAGCGGCTGGGGACGCGGGCGACCGCGGTGCCCGCGCCCACGGGAGGGGAGGCATTGCGGACCCTGATCGACCGGCACACCCCGCAGCTGGTGGTGGTGCAGTCCCCGGCGGCGGACCTCGGCGCCGACGTCGTGCAGGCATTGGCCGGGCTCGATGAAGTCGCGGTGTTCCCGACGCCGGCTGCCCTGCGGCTCGCCTCCGATCGCGAGGCGCTGCGCACCCTGGCGGCCGACGAGCTCGGGCTGCCTACGCCCCCGTTCTGGTTCGCCGGATCGGTCGACGAGCTGACCGCGGTGGCCGAGCACGCGGGGCTGCCCTTGACCATCACGCCGGTGACGCATCCGGGAACCGAGGGCGCGGGCCGTTCGGTGCTGTCGCGTCTCGAGGACGTCGACGTCGCGTGGCACCGTGCGGTGGCCGCGGGCGGTGAGCGGGTGATGGCCGAGACGGCCGTCGACGTGGCGGCCGAGTTCACGATGCTGACGGTGCGGACGCAGGGCCAGGCGGGCCCGGTGGTGCAGTTCTGTGAGCCGATCGGTCACCGCCGCGACAACGGGGGCCCGCTGGAGTTGTGGCAGCCGCAGCTGTTGTCGGAGTCGGCGCTGGACGCGGCGCGCTCGATCGCCGCCCGGATCGTGGGCAAGCTCGGCGGCACGGGGCTGTTCACGGTCGACTTGCTGCTCGGCGCCGACCCGGAGTCGGGGGCCGAGGAGGTGTACTTCGCGACGGTCCACCCGATGCTGACCGGCGCCGGCTTCGTGACGACGCGCTCGCAGCGGCTGTCGCAGTTCGACCTGCATGCGCGGGCGGTCCTCGGACTGCCGGTCGACACCATCATGATCTCGCCGGCGGCCGGTGAGGTCAGCCGCCCGTCGTCGGACCGCGCGGCGCTCGCGCGCGCACTGCCGGATGCGCTGGCCATCGCCGAGAGCGACGTGCGGCTCTCCGGCGAGGTGTGCGTGGCATTGGCGACGGCGCCGGACGTCGTGCGGGCGCGTGACCGCGCGCACCAGGTGGCCGCTGTGCTCAACCACTCGGCCGCGATCAACCAGACAGGGACGGCACCATGACCGAATCGGAATCGCAGCCGCGGCAGACGCTGGGCCCGTTCCTGGCCGCGCTGGCGCTGATTGTGGTCCTCGTGGTGATAATTGCCGTCCTGAACGCGATCGGGGTCTTCGGCCGGAATGATCCGACGCCGGAGCAGCTGGTGCGTACCGCGGTCGTCGGCCAGAACGACGGGCTGCAGCGCAAGGACTACGCGCGCTTCCAGACGTACACCTGCAAGGCCCAGGCCGGCACCGAGGCGGATGTGCTTGCCAAGCAAGAAGATTCGGCAGCCAAGAACGGGCAGCGCTACGTCGACGAGGTGCGCGACATCAAGTTCGACGGTCAGAAGGCCACCGCCGTGCTGATGTACCACTTCGACAAGACGCCGGATCAGAAGCCCACGGCGCCGGTGGTGCTGGTGAACGAGGACGGCGCATGGAAGGTGTGCTCGCCGGTCCCGAGCTAGTTTGTGACAGACTCGCATCCGTGAGCTACGCGGGAGATATCACGCCGCAGCAGGCCTGGGACCTGCTCAGTGAGAACCCCGAGGCGGTGCTTGTCGACTGCCGGACCGACGCCGAATGGCGCTGGGTGGGCGTGCCCGACATCTCCAGCCTCGGGCGTGACGTTGTGTACATCGAGTGGGTGTCGAATGACGGCAAGCGCAATACCAGCTTCGTCGACGACCTGCTGGCCGCGGGCGTGACGCCCGGCGAACGGCCGGTGGTGTTCCTCTGTCGCTCGGGTAATCGTTCGATCGGTGCGGCCGAGGCGGCGACGGCGGCGGGCATCGGCCCGTCGTACAACGTGCTCGACGGCTTCGAGGGCAACCTCGACGAAAACCGCCACCGCGGTGGCAGCGGCTGGCGCGCCATCGGACTGCCCTGGGTGCAGTCGTGAGAGGCGTGAACGCCGACGGCGTTCCCTCGGTCCGGGTCCCCGCACCGTTGCCCGACGGCGTCAGCCAGGCGACCATCGGCGTGCGCGGCGGCCTGCTGCGGTCCGAGTTCGAGGAGACCGCCGAGGCGATGTACCTGACCTCGGGGTACGTCTACGAGTCGGCGGCGGCCGCGGAGCAGGCGTTCACCGGCGAGATCGACCGGTACGTGTACTCGCGGTACGGCAACCCGACCATCCAGATGTTCGAGGAACGGCTGCGGCTCATCGAAGGGGCGCCGGCCGCTTTCGCGACGGCCACCGGCATGGCGGCGGTGTTCACCGCGCTGGGTGCGCTGCTCGCCGCCGGCGACCGGCTGGTCGCGGCGCGCAGCCTCTTCGGCTCCTGCTTCGTGGTGTGCAACGAGATTCTCCCGCGCTGGGGCGTCGAGACCGTCTTCGTCGACGGTGACGACCTGTCGCAGTGGGAGGAGGCGCTGTCGGTGCCGACCACCGCGGTGTTCTTCGAGACGCCGTCCAACCCGATGCAGTCGCTGGTGGACATCGCCGCGGTGTCCGAGCTGGCGCACGCCGCCGGCGCAAAGGTGGTGCTGGACAACGTCTTCGCGACACCGCTGCTGCAGCAGGGGCTGGAGCTGGGCGCCGACGTCGTCGTGTACTCGGGCACCAAGCACATCGACGGCCAGGGCCGGGTGCTCGGCGGGGCGATCCTCGGCGACAAGGAATTCATCTCCGGCCCGGTGCAGCAGCTGATGCGGCACACGGGCCCGGCGATGAGCGCCTTCAACGCCTGGACGATGCTGAAAGGCCTTGAGACGCTGGCTGTTCGGGTCGACTACTCGAACCGTTCCGCGCAGCGCGTGGCCGAGTTCCTGGAAGGCGTGCGCGGCGTGAACTGGGTGAAATACCCGTTCCTGCAGTCCCATCCGCAGCATGACCTGGCCAAGCGGCAGATGCGCGGCGGCGGCACCGTCGTCACCTTCGAACTGGACGGCGGCAAGGACCGGGCGTTCGAGGTGCTCGACAAGCTGCGGGTCATCGACATCTCCAACAACCTCGGCGATTCCAAGACGCTGATCACCCACCCGGCCACCACCACGCACCGCGCGATGGGACCGGAGGGCCGGGCCGCGATCGGTCTGGGCGACGGCGTGGTGCGCATTTCCGTCGGGCTCGAGGGCACCGAGGATCTGATCGCCGACCTGGATCAGGCGCTGAGCTAGGGGGCTGGGAGATGTCCAAGCAGACGGCGGCCAAGAAGGCCCGTCGCAAGAAGCGGCAGACCACGCGTAATGCCAACTGGCTGCCCGACGAGGTGCACGCCGAGGTCGAGGCCGTCGGGCGGCTCGCAGGCGAAATCCTGCCGCGCGGTTGGGTTTTCGATTCGGACTACTCCAACGACGAGTACCTGATCTGGTACTACCCGCCGTCAGGGTTCGAATCCACGGAGGACGATCCGCGTGAGCTGGTGACGCGGATCTGGGTCTCCGATCCGGACCAGCCGCAGCTCATCCTCGTCGGCACCGAAGAGGACGGCGAGATCTACAGCTTCACCGTCGAGCAGTTGATGGCGAACCTCGATGTCATCGAGGCCTACCGAGTCGGGGAGCCGGTCCCGCAGTTCTGATCTGCGCGTCAGCCGATCTGCGAGACCTGGTAGTGCGCGATCTGCCAGCCGTTGACACCTTGTGTGACAAGGACACTCAGGTTCAGGCTGATCACTTGACCGTCGGGGAGGGTGAAGTCGGCGCGGGTGTAGGCCAGCACCACACCTGCCGCGGGTTCGCGGATCTCGTTGATGCGGTAGTCGACCGTCAGGCCGACCGGCTGGGAGTCGTAGTAATCGAAGACACCCTGCCGCCCGACGCTGTAGGGCCGAAGTCCTTGGAATATCGCATCTTCGGTGAACACCGCCGCGACCTGGTCCGGCCGGTGGGCGGCAATGCCTGCCTGCCACCGGTCCAAAACGCTATGAACCGCGTCGATCATCTCAATGCCCGGCACTTTGACCACCATCCACGTGCAGGATCTCGCCGGTGACGAACGTGGCGTTCTCCAGATACAGAACGCCGTCGACGACGTCGGAGATGTCGCCCATGTGGCCGACCGGGTGCAGCGCCGACAGGAACTCATGGGTCTCCGGCGCATGCATCGGGGTGCGGATGATGCCCAGAGCGACGGCGTTGGCACGAATTCCACGGCTGCCGTACTCGACGGCCAGCGCTCGCGTCGCCGCGTTGAGGCCGCCCTTGGTCAGTGACGCCAGGGCCGAGGGCACCTGCGAGTTGGCCTGATCCACCAGGCTGGTCGAGATGGTGACGACGTGCCCGCCGTCGCCCTGGGCTTCCATGGTCCTGATGGCGGCGCGGGTCAGTTCGAAGAAGCCGCGGGAGTTCACGCCGGTGATGGCGTCATAGTCCGCGTCGGTGTACTCGGTGAACGGTTTTGCGATGAAGATGCCGGCGTTGTTCACGACGGTGTCGACCCGCCCGAAGTGCTCGACCGCGGCATCGACGAGCTGCTGTCCGACGCCCGGCCGGCCGATGTCGCCGGCGACGGTCAGGACCAGGGGATCGTCACTCTCGGCGATGGTCCGGGAGTTGGCGACGACGGCGTAGCCCAGCTTGCGATAGCCGGCCACCAGCGCTTCGCCGATGCCCTGGGACGCGCCGGTGACGATCGCGACGCGGGTTGTTGTGCTCATCGGGGTGGTTCCTCTCGGTTGATGGTGCTGCCCTTCACAACCGCGGCCGGCCCGCGTCGATGCCGCTGCCGCGGGACTTATTCGCTTTCTGCTGAGAGGTTCTGCCTACTACGCTGTCGACATGGAGCTACGGCAACTTCGGTACTTCGTCGCCGTTGCCGATGAGCTGAATTTCGGGCGGGCGGCCGAGCGGCTGCACATCGCGGGTCCGTCACTGTCCCAGCAGATCAAGGCGCTCGAACGCGATCTCAAGGTGGAACTGTTCGATCGTGACCGCCGGTCGGTGCGCCTCACGGCGGCGGGCGCGTCGTTGTTGCCACATGCCCGGTCCCTGGTGGCAGAGGCCGACGAATTCCGCAGGCGGGCAATCGGTTTGTCGAACTCCGAGCCGATCCGCATCGGCTATGTCAACTGGTGCCCGACCGACCTGGCCGAACGTGCGGCCGGCGTCGCGCAGTTGCGTGTGGACACCTGGGTGATGCCGTCGCACGCGCAGGCCGCCCGGGTCGCCGAGGGCATCCTCGATCTGGCCATCTGCTGGGTGCAGACCGACGATCTGGCCGACCTCAAACTGGAAGCCCGGCTGATGGGGGTGGACCGGCTGTTCGCGCTGTGCGTCGGCGCCGACGACTCGCCCGTGCACGCGAAAGACACCCTGGTGCTGGTGGATTCGGACACCGCGAGTTGGGAGTCGTGGAACCGCTACGGCGAGCAGTTCGCCGCGGACACCGGCGCGCGGGTGATGCGCACCGACGACGGCGGCGTCACGGGTCCGACGTTCTTCGAGCATGTCCGCCAGCTGGGCCGTCCGGTGCTCAACAATCCCAGAGGGCAGACCGATGCCCTGCCGCGAGACCTGGTGCGCCGTCCGGTGATTCAGCCGACGCCGTTGTGGACGTGGTCACTCGTGTGGCGGCGGGGAGAAGACAACCCTGCCGTTCACGCTGTCGTCGACGCGCTCACGCGGGACGCCGCCGCTCTGGGAATCGATGACGCGGCGTGGCTGCCGTCCACTGATCCACATCAGCAGCGCGGCCAGGGCGGCCAGTAGCACGACGGCAGCACCGGCGAGTAGCGCCTGCTGAAAACCGTTGTGCAGCAGGGGCGCCACCGCGACAGGACCGACGATCTGGCCGACGGAGTAACCCGTCGTCAGCAGCGCGACGGCGCCGGGGAACTGCAGCGCGCGGCCCGCGGCGAGCGCCAGGGTGCTGATGCCGATGAAGGTGCCACCGAACAGGAGGGCGCCGAATAGTGCTGTTGCCTCGTTTCCTAGGCCCGCCCCAGCAATCCCGGCGGCCTGCAGCAGCAACGCGGCGACGAGCAGTGCGGCATACGAGAAGCGGCCGGTGAACCGCGCCCACAGCGCGGCCGACGGGGCGGCGGCCAGGCCGACCAACAGCCACACCGCACTGCCGAGTCCGCCGGGTGACTGCTGTGCGACCGCGGCGACCAGGAACGTGCCGGCGATGATGTAGCCGACACCTTCGAGGGTGTAGCTCGCCATCAGCAACGCCAGGGGGCCGCGGGCGCTGCCCTTCTGTCCCGCAGGTGCTTTCGGGGTGTCACCGGAGGTGCCCGGATGCATGTTCCACGCGAACGCACTGAGCAGTGCGGCCAGGCCCGCCGCCGCCCACCAGGCGACCTGCCAGTCTTTGGTGGCGGGCAGGGCCGCGGACAAGGCGATGCCGATACCGACGCCGCTGAACGCCCAGCCGGCGTGGTGGGCGGGATGCCCATGATCCATCAGTGTGTTGACGGCGATCACGAAGACCAGCGCGCTGGCGATGCCGGCCACCAGCCGCAGGGCTTCCCACTCGACGACGTTGGTGCTCAGCGTCATCGCCGCGAGCGTCACGACCAGGATCAGGAGGGACGCCCTACACACGGCGACGGACCGGGCCAGCCGCGGCGAGACGGCGGCGCCCACCGCGCCGATCAGATAGCCGACGTAGTTGGCGGTCGCCAACTGCCCCGCGGCCTGCGCGGTGAGGCCGGCGTGGCCCGTCATCAGCGGGAGAATCGGCGTGTAGGCGAACCGGCCGATGCCCATCGCCGCGGCCAGGGCCGCCGCGGCGCGGGCGATCGAGAGCCAGGCGGACGTGGGCATGCCTCATGGTGCGTGGCTCCGGCTCTTGCTCGCCAGGACCGGTCTCCTTGCAGCTGTGAGGAATTGCCTCGCAGACGGCTCAGCCGGCCGGGAACGGCGCCTGCCCGATGAAATGTTCGGCCGAAAGGACGCCGGACAGCCGATCCTGGATCTCCGCGGAGAACCGCAACACGGCCGGCAGTGGCCGGTGATGGATGGCGGCGTTGGTGATCTTTCCCGCGGCGTCGCGGTCCAGAATGGTCACGCCGCGGATCTGCATGCCGCCGAAAGCCGTTGCCCGCCACTGCAGATAGCTCGTCGAGCCGGCCTGCGCGGATTCGGTGAACTCCAGGGTTTCGTAGATCGAGCTCGCGGTGGCCATCACCGTGGCGACGAGGTCTCTGCCCTGGACGGGTGCCGCCAAGGCGGTGGCGTCCAGCACGATGTCGTCGGCGAACTCAGCCGCGAACGTGGTCTGGGACTGCTGCGCGAAACCGTCCTGCCAGCCGCTCATTTCGTTGCTCCTGACGCGGACCAGGCCGCGGTGTCGATGGGGGAGAAGTCGGTCGGCTTCCCGTCGAGGCGGGCGGCCCGCCGGGTGCTGAGCGTCTTCACGACGTCGTCGGGCAGCGGCGTCGTGAAGATGTTGTCGATCAGCGAGTATTCGGCGGCCAGGCGGCCGAACGCGCCCAGCGCACCGACGTCGATGCGTCCGTTCGGCAGATAGAGCTCGTCGCGGATGTGGATCTTCGTCACCCGTCCCCACACGACGTGGTCGGGCAGGGGCGGCATCGGGATGATGCGGTCCACCTCACACTCGAACGAGATCGGCGCCTCGGCGATACGCGGCGCCGCGATGGTCTCCGATGCGGCCTTGTGCAGGCCGAGGGTGTCGAATTCGTCGACGTCGTGGTCGAATTCGAACGCGGAGCGGTGCACGATGTCCGCGTTGTCGATGGTCGCGATGTTGACGACGAACTCGCCGGTGTCGCGGATGTTGACGAATGTGTCTTTCAGCGTCACACCATCGGACCGTGGTTGCAGGCTGATGGACAGCACCGGCGGGAAGCGGCCCACGACGGTGAAGAACGAGATGGGCGCGATGTTGCCCACGCCTTCGGTCGAGGCGGTGCTGACCCAGGCGATCGGCCGGGGCAGGACGCTGCCGATCAGCAGCTTGTAGCTCGAGGTGGGATCGAGATCGGCGGGATCGATGACCATGGTGGAATGCCTTTCAGGACAGGAGGGCCAGGGCGCTGTACCAGACCGGCCCGACGTTGAGCCGGTCCGGATACAGACGGATCATGTAGTCGAAAAACTCACGCGGACTGGGCTTTCCGGCCAGCAGGCGCTGGGCGTCGAGCAGGTAGTCACGGGTCTCGTCGATGGCCGCGGGATCATCGGGCAGGTTCTTGTTCTTGTGTCCCGCCACCACGGCGCGGGGGTGCAGTGCCGCGACCGTGTTGAGCGCGCGCAGCCAGGAGCGGATGCCACCGTGGTCGCTTTCCAGCAGGTACTGGTGCACGCCGTTGTAGACCACGTCACCGGCGACGACCAGGCCGATCGACGGCACATGCAGAACGGTGGTGTCGTCGGTATCGGTGTGGCCCACCTCGATCGGCACGAGGCGCTGACCCTCCAACTCGAACCCGTCGGCGGGAACCTCTTGGTAGACAACGGGGCTGGGCGGGATCATGCCGGGAAAGTCGACGTCCCACATCTGGGCGCGGCCGGCCACGGCCTGCTCGTGCATCTTGCTTATGGTGCCCGCGGTCGCGTAGGCAACCGCACCGGGAAAGCGTTGCAGCAGAACATCGGTGCCGAACCAGTGGTCGCCGTGGCCGTGCGTGGCGTAGATCGCGGTCAGACGTCTGCCGGAGTGCTCGATCCAATCGCCGACGCGGCTGATCTGCTCGTGGGTGAACGGCGGGTCGACGAGGACGGCGTCGTGCTCGCCGAAGATGAGCGTGGACGACACCGGGGAGGACACGATGGGGCTGCCGTCGGGCAGGCGCTGCTCGCGGTGGCGGCGCAGTCCGTCGTGCACCAGCACGTTGTAGTTCAAGGTGGTCATGCTGAGGTCCTTTCAGGCGAGGTGTTCGGTGAACCAGTCGCGGGCGGCGCCGCCGGCCGTCGGGAACTGGTCGAGGTAGGGGGCGAAGTGCCCGCCGGCGACGGTGACGAGCCTCTTGGGCTCGAGTGCCTGCTCGTAGGCCTGCAGTTCCAGATCGGTCATGGTGACGGTGTCCCGCAGCCCGACGACCATGAGCAGCGGCGTGGGCGAAACCCGCGCGATCCAGGTACCCGGCTCGTACATGCGCGCGGCGCGCGACGACCGGACCGTCATCGTGTTGTCCCACACCCCGTCCGGCACCGGCTGGGTGTAGAACGAGATGGCCTCCGCGGACCGGTATGCGGCGGGCACTGCCGGGTCGTCACCGACGACGGCCTGCACCGCGGGCGCTTCGCCGCGGAACTGGCGGCGGTCGTCGTCGATGAACGCGGCCTCCAGTGCTGCCACGTGTTCCGGGGCCACGCGCCGCAGGCTCTGCTGATAGCCGCTGATGGTCGGGACCTGCGCCACGACGGCCCGCAGCCGACGGTCGGTGGCGCCCAGCACGATCGCGTGCCCACCGGCGTAGCTGGTGCCCCACAAGCCGATTCGCGTCGGGTCCACCCACGGGTGGCTTTCCAGGAACGAGATGGCGCGCCGCCAATCCGCGATCTGCACCCACGGGTCGACGTCGCCGCGCGGCATGCCGTCACTGGCGCCGAAACCCCGGTGGTCGTGCACCAGGACGACGAATCCGGCATCGGCGAACAATTCGGCGAACCGCGCCAAGCCGTGTTCCTTCACGCCGGCGAAGCCATGGGCCATCGTGATCGCGGGGTGCGGACCCGCGCCGTGCGGAACGAACAGCCAGCCGCGCAGCGTCACTCCGTCGGCCGCGGTGAATTCGACGTCCTGTCGTTTCATGGTCCACGCTCCTTGTCTGCTGATATCCACCATCAGGCCGGGACAAGTTCTGTGGGAACGCCGCCGTGATCCTGGTATTGGCAGGGTTAGGCTCGAGCGATGGTGAAGGGGAACGCGCTCGGCGATTACCTGCGGTCTCGGCGGGAACAGGTCCGTCCCGAGGATGTGGGATTGATCGCCGGCAGCCGCCGCCGGGTGGCCGGCCTGCGCCGTGAGGAACTGGCGCTGCTGGCCGGCATCAGTTCTGATTACTATCTGCGACTCGAACAGGGCCGCGACACAAACCCGTCTCCGCAGGTTCTCGATGCCTTGGCCCGTGCGCTGCAGCTCGACATCAACGGCACGGAGTATCTGCACAAGCTGGCCAATCCCACCGGAATCCGTTGGGATAAATCAGAATTGGAGCAGGTCGCCGACGAGCTGGACGAGTTGATCGATCAGTTCCCGATGCCCGCGTTCGTGGCCAATCGCTACCAGGTTGTGCTCGCCGCCAACCAACTCGCCTGTGCGCTGGCGCCGGGTTTCCGTCCGGGACAGAACATCTTGGCGTGGCGGCTCCTGGACCCGGCGGCCAAGGATTTCTTCGTCGACTGGGATGAGGCGACGGAGATCGCGGTCGGTGGTCTGCGCGAGGTGACCGGTGGTCATCCCGACGATCCGTATCTGCAGCGCATGGTCAGTGAACTGTCTTCTGCCAGCGCGCGATTCCGTGAGCTGTGGTCGCGGGCCGATGTCGGTTACCGGGCCGGTGTCACGCACGTGCGCCACCCGGTGGTCGGGGAGCTCTTCCTGCGCCGCAATCGGTTGAATCTGCCGCATTCCGGTGGGCAGCACGTGATCACATTCCGTGCCGACCCCGGTAGCGAATCCGCGAAAGCCCTTGAGACACTCAGGGAGTTGTAGGTCTCAGCGGCGCAGGTCGAGGTTGTGCAGGCGCAGGCTGCCGCGCGCGAGGAGGCTGCCGTTCGCGTCGGTGATCGTCACGTCCCACAGCTGCTGGCTGCGGCCCTGTTGTACCGGGACGGCGCGCACCGTGGCGGTGCCGCCGGTGGCGGAGCGGACGAAGTCTGTGCTGTTGTGCACCCCGACCGCGAACTGGCCGCGATCGGCCACTGCGGCGCTGGCGCCGATACTGGCCGCGGATTCCACCGCGGTCGTGTAGACGCCGCCGTGCACGACGCCCCACGGCGTGTGGTGCTCGGGGCCCAGCTCGATGGTGCCGACGACGAGTTGGCCCGTCGCCTCGGTCACGTGCAGGCCGGCGGCGGCGAGGAACGGGCCGCCGTTGTTCAGCTCCGCCAGGCTGAGTGCCGGTGCGGGTGCGGTGGTTTCTGTCATGACTGCTCCTCTCGCAGGGTTCTGCTCCGTGAGCACCACGTTCGCAGAATTCGTTCCGGCGAGCCTGGCCCCCGTGGCCCCAGGATGCGTCAGCGCACGTCGAAAGTGAGGTTATGTGTCAATACCGCAAGGGTATTGGCGCACAACCGCACTCTCGGCGGTGTGGTCAGTCTTTCTCGATGACACCCTGCGCGGCGTGCGCGCGTTCGGTGTAGCTCTGCCGCTTGGCGGCGTCGAATGTCATGAAGACGGTGTCGAGACCGAGCTTCTTGTTCATCCAGCGCCGGCCGCGCGGGCCGAGCAGCTGCGCGGCCTGGGCGGTGAATCGGAGTGCGGCCGGCACCGAGACGTGCGTCTTGGGCTTGTCCAGGGTCTTGACGATCGCCGCGGCGATCTCCTCGGGTTCGACGGGCTTGACCGCCATGGTCTCGGACGTGCCCGAGATGAGTTCGGTCCGGGTGAACGGCGGCATGACCACCGACACCTCGACGCCGTGCGGGGCGACCTCGTCGGCCAGCGCGGTGGTCAATCCGACGACGCCGAACTTGGTCGCGTTGTAGACGACCTGCCCCGGCAACGGGATGAGGCCGGACAGCGACGCGATGTTGATGATGTGACCGCGCCGGCGCGCGACCATCTCGGGCAGCGCCAGCTGGCACCCGGTGAGGACGCCGTACAGATTGACTTCCATCGCCGATCGGATGGACTGCTCGGTCTCGTCGAGGAACGGGCCGATGGGCATGACGCCGGCGTTGTTGATCAGGACGTCGAGGTGGCCGGCGCCGTCGCTGCGGGCCTTGTCCAGGAACACCTCGAAGGATTCGCGGTCGGTGACGTCGAGCGGGTATCCCGTGGCCGGGCCCAGTTTGACCAGCTCAGAGACGGCCGACTCGAGTACTGCGACGTCCCGGTCGCCGATGACGACGCGCGCGCCGCGGGCGAGAAGGGCCTTGGCGGTGGCATAGCCGATACCTCGTGCGGCCCCGGTGATCGCGATGGTCTTGCCGCGGATGTTGTCCATGGCCGCAAACTTTACACGTGTCAAGTTTTGAAATGAAGCCCTGATTCGGCCATCTCGGCGGGCTAGTGTCGGGGCATGACGCGCGTGCTGCGGACTCAGGTTTGTGTAGCCGGTGGTGGACCCGCGGGTCTGGTGCACGCACTACTGCTGGCCCGCGCCGGGATCGACGTCGTCGTGCTGGAGAAGCACAACGACTTCCTCCGCGACTTTCGCGGCGACACCGTCCACCCCACCACGCTGCGCGTCATGCACGAGTTGGGATTCATCGACGAGTTCCTGAAGCTGCCGCACACCAAGATCACCCGCGTCTGCATGGACGCCGACGGCACCCTGCGGACCTTCGGCAGTTTCGGTGCGCTGAAGGTGCTGCGGTTCCCCGAGCCCTACATCGCGCTCATGCCGCAGTGGGATTTCCTGGACTTCCTCGCGGAAAAGGCTTCCGCCTACCCGGAATTCACGCTGATCCGCAACGCCGAGGTGACCGACCTGATCATCGAGGACGGCCGCGTCGCCGGAGTGCGCACGCCCGAATTGGAGGTGCGCGCCGATCTGGTGGTGGCCGCCGACGGCCGCAAGTCCGCGGTGCGCGCGGCATCCGGGCTCGCCATGGCGAGCGCGCACAGCCCCATGGACGTGCTGTGGTTCCGGCTGGGCTGGCGCCCGGGTGATCCGCAGGAACTGTTCGGCGTCATCCGCAAGGGTCTGCTGATGGCGATGATCTATCGCGGCGACTACTGGCAGGTCGCGTACCTCATGCCGAAGGGCACCAATCCGCAGGGCGGCTCGCTCGACGACTTCAAGGCCCGGCTGGTGTCGGTGCGGCCGCAACTGCGTGAGCACGTCGAGGACCTGAAGTCCTGGGACGACACCAGCCACCTCGACGTCCGCGTGGACCGGCTCAAGACCTGGTGGCGGCCGGGGCTCCTGTGCATCGGTGACGCCGCGCACGCGATGTCGCCGGCCGGCGGCGTCGGCATCAACCTGGCGGTGGCCGACGCCGTCGCCGCCGCCAACATCCTGTGCGGCCCACTGCGTAACGGCCTGCTCGCCGACTCCGACCTGGCCAAGGTGCAACGCCGCCGCGAGTTGCCGACCCGCATCATCCAGGCCGGCCAGGTGCTGGCGCAGGACCAGTTCATCGAACCCAACCTGGCCGGTGACCTGTCACCGATCAAGGTGCCGTCGTTCGTGGGAAAGGGCCCGCTGCAATACATTCCGCCGCTGCTGGTCGGCCGCGGTTTCCGTCCCGAGCACGTGCGGACCCCGGACATCCACTAGCGGCTCACCAGAGGCTGCAGAATCCAGGTCGCGCCGGCGATCAGGTGGATACGCTTGATTTGTGCTCACCGGTTGGACCGTCGGGTGTCTGCTGCTGATCGCCGCCGTGCTGGTGTTGGGGGCCGGTATGGCGGCGCGCACGTACGTCGCCAAGACGCCCCGGGATAGCCCGCATCGCCGGCGCGCACGCGCGGTGCGCTGGTCCACTTTCGGCAAGGTGTTCTACGGTCCCATCAACCGTGATGCCCAGGGCAACAACACCTTTGACGACGAAGAGCTCGATCACATGCTCTTCCTGCCCGCCGTCGTCGTAGCCGGCGGACTGCTCCTGGCCGGGCTGTTCGTACTGTTCCTGGAACTGGTCAAACACGGCGTCTGACGCCGGCGGGTGTCAGCGTCGCTGCAACGCCAGTTCAGCCGCCTGGCGCACCGGGCCCCGCCACGCCGGCCCGTGGCCGGGCAGCAGCACCTGGGTATCGAGCAGGCCGAGCGCGGACAGGCTGCGTTCGCACGCCGCCTGATCGTGATTGAACATCTGCGGCAGCAGCTGCGGGCCGCCCTTGGTGACGAGCGGGTGACCGGTGACCACGGCGTCGCCGGCGACCAGCACGTCGCCGAACACGTACGAGCAGTGCCCACCGGTGTGCCCCGGGCTCGGGATCACCTGCGGGCTGCCCGGCAGCGTCACCGCGACGTCCTCGGTGAGGGCCTGCGCGGTCGGGATGCCCTCGCGCACCAGCGCGCCCTTGCCGACGATGTGCATCGACCACGCCAGGTACCGCGGGTTCCAGGCCCGCGTCAGCAGGTCGGCCGGTGAAACCTGTTCCAGATACTCGCGTTTGGCGTGGCCGACCTCGGCACCGTGGCAGAACACCGGCGTGCCATGGGTTTTGGCGAACCAGATGGCCGCGCCGAGGTGGTCCACGTGCGCGTGGGTGAGCAGGATCGCCCGGACATCGCCGGCCTCGAAGCCCAGGTCGCGCAGTGAACGCAGGACGTCGTCGCGCTGGCCGGGAAATCCCGCGTCGATCAGGATCACCCCGCTGTCGTCGCTGACGAGCGTCCAGTTCACGAGGTCGGTCTGGGCGAAGTGGACATTGTCGGAGATCGCGCTCAGGGCTGCCGCCATGACGCGAGTGTAGGCAGAGTAGAAATGGAATTGCGCCCGCGAGGAGCAAAAGGGCCGCGGCAGAGGCGACGAACAGGAACGGGACTCATGGCTGAACTCAGACTGGGATACAAGGCGTCGGCGGAGCAGTTCGCGCCGCGTGAACTCGTCGAGCTGGCGGTCGCCGCCGAGGCGGCGGGCATGGACAGCGCCACCGTCAGCGACCACTTCCAGCCCTGGCGTCACACCGGCGGCCACGCCCCGTTCTCCCTGGCCTGGATGACCGCGGTCGGCGAGCGCACCGAGCGGCTGATCCTGGGCACCTCGGTCCTGACCCCGACGTTCCGCTACAACCCGGCCGTCATCGCGCAGGCGTTCGCGACCATGGGCTGCCTGTACCCGGACCGGATCTTCCTGGGTATCGGCACCGGTGAGGCGCTCAACGAGATCGCCACCGGCTACGAAGGCGAATGGCCCGAATTCAAGGAGCGCTACGCGCGGCTGCGTGAGTCGGTGCGCCTGATGCGTGAGCTGTGGCTCGGCGACCGCGTCGACTTCGAGGGCGAGTACTACAAGACCAAGGGCGCCTCGATCTACGACGTGCCCGAGGGCGGTATCCCGATCTACATCGCCGCGGGCGGGCCGCAGGTGGCGAAGTACGCCGGCCGCGCCGGCGACGGCTTCATCTGCACCTCGGGCAAGGGCGAGGAGCTGTACAAGGACAAGCTCATCCCCGCCATGCGCGAGGGTGCCGAGGCTGCGGGCAAGAACCCCGACGACGTCGACCGGATGATCGAGATCAAGATCTCGTACGACCCGGATCCCGAACTGGCTCTCGAGAACACCCGGTTCTGGGCGCCGCTGTCGCTGACCGCCGAGCAGAAGCACTCCATCGACGACCCCATCGAGATGGAAGCGGCCGCCGATGCGCTGCCCATCGAGCAGGTTGCCAAGCGCTGGATCGTGGCCTCCGACCCGGACGAAGCCGTCGAGAAGGTCAAGCAGTACGTCGACTGGGGCCTGAACCACCTGGTGTTCCACGACCCGCGGCAGGACCAGCGCCGCTTCCTGGAGCTGTTCAAGACAGACCTGGAGCCGCGCCTCCGCAAACTCGGCTGACGCGCGGCCGGGCTCGATAGGCTGACGCAGTGCCAGACGCCACCGCGATCTACATCGCCTCACCCGAAGGCGACACCGGCAAGTCGACCATCGCGCTAGGGCTGTTGCACCGACTGGCGGCCACGGTCGCCAATGTCGGGGTCTTCCGCCCGATCGTGCGCGCGGGGTCCGACCGCGACTACATCCTGGACCTGTTGCTCGCACACAGCACCGCAGGCTTGGAGTACGACGACTGTGCCGGCGTCACCTACCAGCAGTTGCACGACGACCCCGATGCGGCGATCGCCGACATCGTCGATCGCTACCACCGCGTCGCGGACAAGTGCGGAGCGGTGGTGATCGTCGGCAGCGACTACACCGACGTCGCCTCGCCCAGCGAGCTGTCGATGAACGCCCGCATCGCCGTGAATCTCGGTGCGCCCGTGTTGCTCTCGGTGCGCGCCGCTGATCGCACACCCGCCGAGGTGGCCCACGTGGTCGAGCTGTGCCTGGCCGAGCTCGCGGCCCAGCACGCCCACACCGCCGCGGTGGTCGCCAACCGGTGCGCCCCTGACGAACTCGCCGACGTCGCCACCGCGCTGCAGCGCTTCACGCCGAAAAGCTATGTGCTGCCGGAGGAGCCGCTGCTGGCGGCACCGACGGTGGCGGAGCTGCGCGACGCGGTGCAGGGCACGTTGATCAGCGGTGACGAGGAGCTGCTGACCCGCGAGGTCATGGGGATGATGGTCGCCGGGATGACGGCCGAACACTGTCTGGAGCGGCTGCGGGAGTCCATGGCCGTCATCACGCCGGGCGACCGCTCCGATGTGGTTCTGGCCATCGCCAGTGCGCATGCGGCGGAGGGTTTTCCGTCGATCTCCTGCCTCATCCTCAACGGCGGCCTGCCGCTGCATCCGTCGATCGCCAAACTGGTTGCGGGCCTTGGCCTGCGGCTGCCCATCGTGGCCACCGATCTGGGCACCTATGACACCGCCCGCGCCGCGTCGACGGCGAAGGGCCGGGTGACGGCGGCGTCGCTGCGCAAGGTCGACACCGCGCTGGCCTTGATGGACGAGCACGTCGATGTCGCGGATCTGCTTGCCCAGCTGGCAGTTCCGATCCCGTCGGTCGTCACGCCGCAGATGTTCACGCACCAGCTTCAGGACCGGGCCCGCGCGGACCGCCGCCGCATCGTGCTGCCCGAAGGCGACGATGACCGGATTCTGCGGGCGGCGAGCCGGCTGCTCGCCCGTTCGGTCGCCGATCTCACGATCCTCGGCGACGAGTCGGCGGTGCGGGCGCGGGCTGCCGAGCTGGGCCTGGACCTGTCGGCTGCCGTGGTGCTCGATCCGCGCACCAGCGAGCTGTGCGACCAGTTCGCGGCGCAGTACGCCGAACTGCGTAAGAAGAAGGGCGTGACCCTCGAGCAGGCCCGCGAGATCATCCACGACGTCTCGTATTTCGGCACCATGCTGGTGCACAACAACATGGTCGACGGCATGGTGTCCGGTGCCGCGCACACCACAGCGCACACCGTCCGCCCGGCATTCGAGATCATCCGCACCGCACCCGACATCTCGACGGTGTCGAGCATCTTCCTGATGTGCCTGGCGGACCGGGTCCTGGCCTACGGCGACTGTGCCATCGTGCCGGACCCGACGTCCGAGCAGCTGGCCGACATCGCGATCAGCTCGGCGCAGACCGCCGCGCAGTTCGGCATCGAGCCGCGCGTGGCCATGCTGTCCTACTCGACGGGCGATTCAGGGACGGGCGCCGACGTCGACAAGGTCAGGGCGGCAACGGAATTGGTCCGCAAGCGGGCGCCGGAGCTGTTGGTCGAAGGGCCCATCCAGTACGACGCCGCGGTCGAGCCGTCGGTGGCCGCGACCAAGATGCCGGATTCGCCGGTCGCCGGCCGTGCGACAGTGCTGATCTTCCCGGACCTGAACACCGGCAACAACACCTACAAGGCCGTGCAGCGCAGCGCCGGGGCCATCGCGATCGGCCCGGTCCTGCAAGGGCTCAACAAGCCGGTGAACGATCTGTCCCGCGGCGCCCTCGTCGAGGACATCGTCAATACCGTTGCCATCACGGCGATTCAGGCTCAAGGAGCGAAATGAGCGGGCCGGTACTGGTACTCAACTGCGGCTCGTCGTCGGTGAAATACCGCCTGGTGCAACCGGCTTCGGGCGAGTCGTTGGCCGACGGCGTCATCGAGCGGGTGGACGATTACCCGAAGGCACTGCAGGAGGTCTTCGATGCGGTGAGTGCGGCCGGGGTGTCGGCCGGCGAGATCCCGTGTGTCGGTCACCGCGTCGTGCATGGTGGCCGGCGGTTCTACCGGCCGACTCTGATCGGCGACGAGCTGATCGCCGAACTCGAAGAGCTCGCGCCGCTGGCGCCGCTGCACAATCCGCCGGGACTGCTGGGTATCAACGCGGCCCGCAAGCTGCTGCCGGATGTGCCGCATGTCGCGGTGTTCGACACGGCCTTCTTTCACAACCTGCCCGCGGCGGCCGCCGAGTATGCGATCGACCGGGATGTCGCCGACAAGTGGCACATTCGCCGGTACGGCTTCCACGGCACGTCACACCAGTACGTCAGCGAGCAGGCCGCGCAGTTCCTCGGCCTGCCCCTCGAATCGGTGAATCAGATTGTCCTGCATCTCGGTAACGGGGCGTCGGCGTCGGCGATCGCCGGTGGCCGGCCCATCGACACCTCGATGGGGATGACGCCGATGGAGGGTCTGGTGATGGGGACGCGCTCCGGCGACGTCGACCCCGGCATCATCATGTATCTGTCACGCGCCGCCGGGATGTCGGTCGAGGACATCGACGTCCTGCTGAACCGCCGCTCGGGCGTATCGGGATTGGGCGGCGCCACCGATTTCCGCGAGCTGCACAAGCGCATGGATGACGGTGACGAAGCGGCCCAGCTGGCCTACGACGTCTACATCCACCGGCTGCGCAAGTACATCGGCGGATACCTGGCGCTGCTGGGCGGAGCCGACGTCATCACCTTCACCGCAGGTGTGGGGGAGAACGACGCCGCCGTCCGCCGCGACGCGCTCGCCGGGTTGTTGGCGCTCGGCATCGAGGTCGACGAGGAGCGGAACCTCTCCGCGAACCGCGGTGCCCGGCGGATCTCCACCGACACCTCACCGGTGAGTGTGCTGGTCATTCCCACCAATGAAGAACTGGCCATCGCGCGGGCCTGCGTCGACGTCTGCCAGGTGGACTGAAGGAACCTGCCAGGGTGGGGGCGTAGCTTGCGCTCGTGCCCTTACTGACCGGGACGTTCGACCCCGTAGCCGTGGTGCTGATGCTGCTCGGCATCGGTGCGCTGGTGCGGCTGCGCCGACGCATGTCGCGGGCCCAGCGGTGGTGCTTCGGCATCGCCATCGCGGTCTGGGCGGTGGCCACCCTCAGCGCCATCGCGCTATATGCGCCATTGCTGTTCTGGGTGCGCGCGCTGCAGGTCCTGTTCCTGCTGTACCTCGTGCCGTTCTTCCTCGCGCTGAGCCGGCCGGTCTCGCTGATGGGAGCAACGCTCGACCCCGTGCTGAATTCCGTTGTCGCGCGCGTACTTCTGTCACCCCCGGTGACCTCCGTGCTGATGCTGGTGACGCCATGGCTGCTGTACCTGACGCCGTGGTACGTCGCCTCGATGACCGGCCCGCTCGCGTCGCTGACGCGAATTGTCCTGCTGGGTATCGGTTTCGGCTACTTCTATGCCCGCCTGCAGGTCGACCCGGTGCCGCGGCGGTACCCGCCGCTGTTGTCCATCGGCATCAGTGTGGCCGAGGGTCTCGGGGATGGCATCCTCGGGCTGGTGCTGTGGCTGGGCCCGGTGATCGCCTACGACTACTACGCGGGGCTGCATCGTGGGTTCGGCCCGAGCATTCGCCAGGACCAGAGCTACGGTGCCGGGATCCTGTGGATTCTGGGTGACGTCGTGGGCGTGCCGTTCATCCTGCTGCTGATGCGCGCCTTGGGTTCTGACGAGCGGCGCAAGGCGGCGGAGGTCGATGCCGAGTTGGACGCTCCCGAGCCGGAACTCGAGGCGCCGTCGAGCGGCCTCTGGTGGCAGAACGATCCGCAGCTGCGGGACCGCTATCGCTGACCCGGCTCTCCTCTCTTGGCATGTTCGATCCAGAGCCGTCAACTTTCCCTGACCGTCAATGAAAGCTGACGGCGCCAGTTCGAATGTGTTGCAGGACAGACGGCACCCGCGCGGCGACACGCCGCCGCGCCGCTCGCACGCTAGAACGTACTGATCGGCCGCACGTTGTTGGCCAGGTCCACGAGTGCGTAGCGGTGCGCCTTGGTCGGCGCCACGCGGGCCAGCCCGCGCAGGGAGGCCTCCACGCCGAGCCGGAGACCGTGCTCGGTGAACGGGAAACCGAGGATGTGATTGGTGCTGGCGGTGTGGTCGGCCAGCCAGTCCAGAGCCGTGCCGAGGACCAGCGTCCGGATCTGCAGCACGCGCGGTTCGGTTTCCGGCAACGCCTCCACTCGCCGTGCGGCATCACGGATTTGGCGTTCGGTGATCTCGGCGGTGGTCGGCGCCGACAGCAGCGTGACGGCGCTGGTCAGTCGTGCCGTGGTGAAATGCCGTGAGGTGGCCGGAACTTCGTCGAGGGTGTGCACCGCGGCCTCGCGGTCTCCGGCCAGCGCCTGTACCCGGGCCTGGCCGAAACCGGCTGAGATGATGCCGTTGTCGGTGTTCCACACCGTCTGATAGAAGGCCCGCTCGGCCTCCGATCCGGACAGTTCGGCGGTGGCCGCCAACGCCACCTTCGGCGCCAGTTCGCCCGGCAGCGTGTTGAGTACCTCGGTGAAATCCTTTGTCGCGGACTCGTAGTTGCCGGTCAACAGTTCGCCCACCGCGCGGAACCACACCAGCCGCCAGTGCCAGCCGATCCGGTCGGCCAGGTTCTCCAGCTTCCGGTTGGCCTTGGCCACATCGCCGAGGTCGAGCAGTGCGCGCACCTCCATCAGGGGCAGCTCGACAGACGTGGACAGGTCCACACCTTCCGAATCGAGGGACCCCTCGCGGGCTGCGCGCAGCGAATCCAGGGTTTGCACCGGCTGGCTCAGCAGACTGGCCGACAGCACGGCCGCACCGACGTCGGCCGGGTCGACCAGGGGCACCTGCAGCGCGCGGACGATCTCTGGCGCCGTGATCTTCTCTGTGTGTGGCTGCCCGTCGATGTACACGTCGGTGTGGGCCACCAGCATGTTGACCCCGAATGTCGACCGGGACGGGCTGAACACCGACGACAGCCCCGGCCGCGGCGTCCCGGTGTCCTGGGCGACGACCTCGCGCAGCACGCCGAGCAGCTGCCCGGACATCTCCTCGGCGCTGCCGAACCGCCGGCGTGGGTCCGGGTCGATCGCGCGGCGCAACAACCGGGCGAACGAATCGTATTGGAGCAGAATCGGATCGTCCTCGGGCAGCCCGTCGACGTAGCGGCCTTTGTCGGTCTTGAGGTTCAGCGTCAGGGCTGCGAGGGTGCGGCCGACGGTGTAGATGTCGGTGACGACCGTCGGCCCGGTGCGGACGATCTCCGGCGCCTGGTAACCCGGTGTGCCGTAGAGGAATCCGAACGAGTTGATGCGCGACACCGCGCCGAGGTCGATGAGCTTGAGTTGCTCCTCGGTGAGCATGATGTTCTCGGGTTTGAGGTCGTTGTAGACGAGCCCGACCGAATGCAGGTAGCCCAGTGCCGGCAGGATCTCCAGCATGTACGCAATGGCCTGTGCCACCGGCAGTTTGGCGCCTTTGGATGGCTTCAGTGAGGTGCCGCCGACGTACTCCATCACGATGTAGCCCACCGGGTCACCGTGCTTGTCGGCGTGCTCGACGAAGTTGAAGATCTTCACGATCGCCGGATGGGTGACCTCGGCCAGGAACTGTCGCTCGGCCATGGCGATGGCCTGCGCCTCGGCGTCACCGGAATGCACCAGGCCTTTCAGCACCACCGGTCGGTTGTTGACGTTGGTGTCCAGCGCCAGGTAGATCCAGCCCAGTCCACCGTGGGCGATGCAGCCCTTGACCTCGTACTGGTCGGCCACCATGGTGCCCGGACTCAGTTGCGGCAGAAACGAATACGCGGCGCCGCAGTGCGGGCAGGAGCCTTCCGACTGGCCGGGTTCGCCGTTCTCGGAGCGGCCGACCGGCTTGCCGCAGGACCAACAGAACCGTTTGGCCTCGGCCACCACGGGATCGGTCATCAACGCGGCGAGCGGATCCTGGTCCACCACCCGCGGCACCTCGACCAGACCGCCGCCCAGGCGCCGGACGGGGGAGACCCGGGTGGTCGCGGTGACGACGCTGGTCGCTCCCGAATCCCGTTGAGAGGGCACGGATCGCGCCTCCACCGGAATGCTGATCGAGTCGTCGAACAGTGGCCGGAACACCGCTTGCGTGCCCATCGGCCGCATCGTGGCCAGCGAATCCCACGTCACCTCGACGGCCTGGGTGCCCGGGTCGGTGTCGGGGCCCGAATCCACCGGGCCTGTCGTCGCTTCGCTTTCGGACATCAGTCGCTGTACCTCGGTACGGGCGGGTTCGGCGTCGAGCCCAGCACGGTCAACCACTTGCGGTACAAAGTGTTCCACGTGCCGTCGCGGCGAATCCGCTCCAACGTCCCGTTGACGAACCGCACCAGCCCGGTGTTGTTGAGGTTGATGCCGATGCCGTAGGGCTCCTCGGCCATGTTGGGGCCGACGATGTGCAGGTACGGGTCCTGCGCCACCAGGCCGGCCAGGATCGCGTCATCGGTCGACACGGCGTCGGCCTGCCGCTGCTGCAACGCCACCAGGCAGTCCGCCCAGGTCACCGCTTCCACGAGGACCGGCGGCGGGGTGATGCGCTGCAGGCGTGCCTTCGAGGTGGTGGCCTTCACGACGCACACCCGCTTGCCCGGCAGATCCGTGGCTCGGCGGATGTCGGAGGTGCGGGTGGTGAGGATCCGTTGTTTGGCCGAGAAGTACTCGGCCGAGAAGTTGACGAGCTTGCGCCGGTCGCAGGTGATGCTCATGGTCTTCACCACGATGTCGACGAGGTTGTGCTGCAGCGCCGAGATCCGGTCGTTGTCCGACAGGATCCGGTACTCGACCTGGGACGGGGTGCCGAAGATGTCGCGGGCCACCTCACCGGCGATGTCGACGTCGAATCCGGTGATCTGTCCGGTGATCGGGTCACGGAACGTGAACAGATTGCTGCCGATGTCGAGGCCGACGATCAGCCGGCCGCGCTCCTTGATGTTGGTGACGGCCGCCGCGGCGGCCTCGGGCGTCGGGAACGGCCGCAGGCTCGCGGTGCAGTCCGACTTGTCCTCCGGGCCCAGGTCCGGAACCGCGGTCTGCACCTCCATGCCCGCGGGTGTCGGCGGCGCGATGGTGATGTTCTGCGGCGCGACGGGCGGTGGGGCCTCGCCGCAGCCGGCGGCCACCAGCACCGCGACCATCGCCAGGACCAACCGGGAACGCATCGTGAAACTCATCGGTATTCACTCAACCTCGGCCACAGCCCGAGCGCCACCGCGAGTGCCGCGGCGAGGCTCAATGCCGCCGCGCCGACCGTCGCGCCGGACAGAGCCTGGCGCCCGTTCAGGATGTCGCTGCGCAGCTGCTTGCGACTTTCGTCGATGGCCTTCGAAAGGGCTTCGTCGAGCTTGTCGAAGGCCGGCGTCGAATCGTCTTCGCTGGTGCCCAGGGCCACTTGGGTGGCGGACTGGTAATTGCCGGTGGAGATGTAGGCGTTGATCCGGTCGTCGGCGGCGCGCCAGCGGCGGATCAGCTGATCGGCGCCCGACAGGTCGTTCTTGCCGATCGCGTCGGGGCGCCGCATGTACTCCGCCAGCCGCCGTTGGAGATCGTCGACGCGGTGGTAGTAGGACTGCTTGCGGACGCTCTCGTCGCCGCGCCGGATCAGCGACAGCGTCTCGTCCGCGCGGGCCTGCTGCGCCGTGATGGCCATGCTCGTCACGGTTTGCAGCGACGCGGCGGCGTTGCGGGCATGCCGGGTGTCCGTGGTCGAGATGATGAGGGTCGCCCCGATCCAGATGATCATGATCAGCACCGCCATGCCGCCGGCGACGAAACCGATGTTGACGCGACGGCGGGTGTGCTGGGCCAGCCACCGGTTCGAGAAGAAGCCGAACATCAGCGTCGCCGCGACCACGAGGATCACCGGCGCGGGCACCTGCGACGAGCCGCTGGTCTCCGAGTTCACGCGCGCCGACGTGTTCTCGTAGAGCCGCTGGGCGTCGGGCAGGATCTGCGTCTGCATCAGCCACGAGGCCTCGGACAGGTACGACGAACCCACCGGGTTGCCCGCACGGTTGTTGGTCCGGGCCGTCTCCACCAGGCCGGTGTAGACCGCCAGCTCGGCATTGATGTGCCCGAGCACTTTCACCATCGGTTCGTCGGTCAGGCCGCTGGACGCGGCGGTGACCGCGACCGCGGCGTCGGTGATGGCCTGCTCGTAGCGCTGCCGGACATCCACCGGCTCCGAACCCGCGATGAAGGCGGTGGCGGCGGCGGCGTCGGCGACCGACAGCGTGGTGTAGAGCTGGCCGGCCGCGAACGCCAGTGGCTCGGTGTGGTCGAGCACCGTGGTCAGGGCCTGCTGGCGGGCGTGGATCGTGGTCGAGGTCGCGAAGGCGCAGGCCAGGACCAGGCTGGCGAGCATCAACCCGATCAGCAGGATGCGGCCGGGCGTGGTCCACATGAACCACCATCGAGTGTGCGCGGGGGTCCCGGGCGTCCGAGACACCACGGGCTCGGTCGAAGGGTGCGCCAACTCCACCGTCACGTGTGCGCCGACCTCAACTTTCCTGACCCGTTGACCCTGCCGAACTCGTTTAATAGAAGTCTAAGAGCTTGCGGCGCGTAGGGGGTGGATTCCCGGTCGGCCCGGTGCCCAAATCTTCCGCGAAGTCCTTATTGTGGGTTTCGTGCAGGGCGACGGTGACGGATGGGTGCTCGCGGCTGACGGCTCCCACTTCTGGGGTCGCCACGGCGCGGCCGGACTTCTGCTGCGGGCGCCGCAGCCGGGTGGCGGAGCGGCGGTGCTGCTGCAGTACCGCGCGCCGTGGAGCCATCAAGGCGGTACCTGGGCACTGCCGGGTGGGGCGCGCGACAGCCACGAGACGGTCGAGGAGGCCGCGGTCCGCGAGGCCTACGAAGAGGCCGGTCTGCTGGCCGAACAGCTGACGGTCAGGACCACCGTCGTCACCGCGATCGCGCTCGGTGAGGTGTGGACCTACACCACGGTGATCGCCGACGCGCCCGAACAACTCGAGACGGTGCCCAACCGGGAGAGCGTCGAGCTGCGGTGGGTCTCCGAGGACGACGTCGCGTCGCTGCCGCTGCATCCCGGATTCGCCGCCAGCTGGGAACAGCTGCGCAGCGTGACGGCGGGTATCCCGCTCAGTTCGTAGGCAGCGCCTGCTTGAGTGCCCGGGCCGCCGCGGCCGGGTCGTCGGCAGCGGTGATCGCCCGGACCACGACGATGCGCCGCGCACCGGCGGCCACCACCTCGGGGACACGCGCAAGGTCGATGCCACCGATGGCGAACCACGGTTTGTCGGTGCCGGTGGCGGCCGCCGCCCGGACCAGATCCAGGCCCGGCGCGGTGCGGCCCGGCTTGGTCGGCGTCGGCCAGCACGGGCCGACGCAGAAGTAGTCGACATCCTCGGTCACCGAGACCGCCAGCTGCTGCTCGTCGTGCGTCGAGCGGCCGAACAACGGATCCGGCCCGACGATCTCGCGGGCCAGCGGCAGCGGCAGATCGTCCTGGCCCAGGTGCAGCACGTCGGCGTGCGCGCCGCGGGCGATGTCGGCCCGGTCGTTCACCGCGAACAGCGCGCCGTGCCGCCGTGCCGCGTCGGCGAGCACCTCGAGCGCTTCCAGCTCCTGCTTGGCCTCGAGCGGGCCGAACTGCGCTTCACCGGCCGAGCCCTTGTCCCGCAACTGGATGATGTCCACGCCACCGGCGAGTGCCGCGTCGGCGAACTCGGCCAGGTCACCACGCTCCCGGCGGGCGTCGGTGCACAGATAGAGGGACGCGGACTGCAGACGCTGGGTGGCTTTAGACACAGCGCGACGGTAACGACTACCGTGGACGCCGCAACACGGGAGTCCCAGGACCGGGGGCTGAGAGTGGGGTCGCCAGCCCTTACCGTCACACCTGATCCGGATCATGCCGGCGAAGGGAGGAAGGGATCGTGCCGTCGAGCATTGCCGTCATTGGAGGCGGCGTCATCGGCCTGGCCGTGGCGCGCCGCGCGGCACTCGACGGCTGGTCCGTGCGCGTGCACCGCGCCGAGGAGCCCGGTGCCTCATGGGTGGCCGGCGGCATGCTCGCGCCGCACTCCGAGGGCTGGCCGGGTGAGCAGGACCAGTTGCAGCTGGGACTGGATTCCCTGGCGCTGTGGCATGACGGCTTTCTCGACGGCCTGCCCGACGACGTGGTGACGGCGCGCGACTCGCTGGTGGTGGCGGTCGACCGGGCGGACGCGAGCGACGTGCGTACCGTCGCCGACTGGCTGGCGGCGCAGGGGCATCCCGTCACGGTGACCACCGCCGCCCGTGACGTCGAACCCCTGCTGGCGCAGGGGATTCGGCACGGCTTCCGGGCGGAGACCGAACTTGCTGTCGACAACCGGCTGGTGGTCGAGGGCCTGATCGCGCACTGCGACCGCCTGGGTGTGCAATGGGCCGGGCCGGTCGCGTCACTGGACGAGACGCGCGACGCCGACATCACCGTGCTGGCCAACGGCATCGACGCCCCGGCACTGTGGCCCGGCCTGCCGGTGCGTCCGGTGAAGGGCGAGATTCTGCGGCTGCGGTGGCGCAAGGGCTGTATGCCGGTGCCGCAGCGGGTGATTCGCGCTCGGGTGCACGGCCGGCAGGTGTATCTGGTGCCCCGTGCGGACGGTGTGGTCGCGGGTGCCACGCAGTACGAGCACGGCCGCGACACCGCGCCTTCGGTCACCGGCGTGCGGGACATTCTTGATGACGCCTGCGCGGTGATACCCGCGCTCGGCGAATACGAACTGGCCGAATGCGCTGCGGGACTGCGGCCGATGACCCCGGACGGCCTGCCGATCGTGGGCTGGCTCGATGACCGCACCCTGGCGGCCACCGGTCACGGGCGCAACGGTTTTCTGCTGTCCGCGTGGACCGCACAACGGGTTTCGGAACTGCTGGCCGGCGATGCGAGAGAGAAGGTGGCACTGTGCTGATCACGGTCAACAACGAGAGCGTGGAGATTCGCGAGGGCACCACGGTAGCCGAATTGATTGGCACACTGGGCTTTCCGGACAAGGGCATCGCCGTCGCCGTCGACTGGACGGTGCTGCCGCGGTCGGAATGGGACGACGTCCTGGCCGAGGGTGCCAAGATCGAGGTCGTGACGGCGGTGCAAGGTGGCTGAGGTCTGTACGTCAGCCGACGTCTTGCGTATCGCCGACCGGGAATTCGCATCCCGGCTCATCATGGGTACCGGCGGTGCGGCGAATCTGTCGATCCTGGAGGAGGCGCTCGTCGCCTCGGGTACCGAGCTGACCACGGTCGCGATGCGGCGCGTCGACGCCGAAACCGGTACCGGTGTACTCGATCTGCTGAACAAGCTCGGCATCGCGGCGTTGCCCAACACCGCCGGTTGTCGCGGTGCGGCCGAAGCGGTACTGACGGCGCAGCTGGCGCGTGAGGCGTTGCAGACCAACTGGGTGAAACTCGAAGTGATCGCCGACGAGCGCACCCTGTTGCCCGACGCCATCGAATTGGTGCGCGCCGCAGAACAATTGGTGGACGACGGCTTCATCGTCCTGCCCTACACCAACGACGACCCGGTGTTGGCGCGGCGACTGGAGGACACCGGCTGCGCCGCGGTGATGCCGTTGGGCGCGCCGATCGGCACCGGGCTGGGTATCTCCAACCCGCACAACATCGAGATGATCGTCGCGGCCGCCGGAGTGCCGGTGGTGCTCGACGCCGGCATCGGCACGGCAAGTGATGCCGCCTTGGCCATGGAACTGGGTTGTGACGCAGTGCTTCTCGCGACCGCGGTGACCCGGGCCGCCGACCCTCCGATGATGGCCGCCGCCATGGCCGCCGCGGTCACCGCGGGCCGGCTGGCGTCGCGGGCCGGTCGCGTGCCCAAGCGGTTCTGGGCACAGGCATCCAGCCCGGCGCTATGACCGCGCGGTACGTCGCCCTCGGTAGTTCGATGGCCGCCGGGCCCGGCATCGCGCCGGGCGCTCCCGGGGCGCCGAAGCGATCCGGCAGGTCGGCGGTCAACTACCCGCACCTGGTCGCCGACCGCCTCGGTTACGACCTTGTCGACGTGACGTTTTCGGGTGCCACCACCGCCCACGTGCTCACCGAACGGCAGTTCGGCGAGCCGCCGCAGGTGGACGCGCTCGACGGATCGGAGTCGCTGATCACCATCACCATCGGCGGCAACGACGCCGGTTATGTGCCGATGCTCGGGGCCGCCTGCCTGCCCCGGTTCCTGCGGTCGGTGCCCCTCATCGGTGCGTTGCTGCGCGGGCAACTCGATGCGACGGCGCGGGACCAGGCCCTCGAAGCCGTGGGTGAGTCGTTGAAAACCGTTGGGCGAGAAGTACGTCGACGTGCACCGCAGGCCCGGGTGCTGTTCGTCGACTACCTGACGCTGCTGCCGCCGGCCGGTGTGCCTGCGCCACCCATCGGTGCGGCCGATGCCGATCTGGGCCGGCACATCGCTGCCCGGCTGGCCGAGCTGACGGCCGTGGCCGCCGCGGACACGGGATGTGAACTGGTGCCGGTCGCCGATGCCAGCCGCGAACACCACGCGTGGTCGGCCGATCCCTGGACCACGGCGTTCCACCTGCCGCTGCCGGGCCGGGTGGCGCCATTACATCCCAATGCCGCGGGTATGCGCGCCGTCGCGCAGATGGTGATCGAACGCGTATCGTGCGCCTGATGGCCGTGCCATCAGGCAAGGGGGTTGTCCGGCGATGATCCAGCTGACGGGATTGACAAAGGTTTTCGGGCGCAAACGTGCCGTCGATGATTTGACCTGTTCCGTCGAGCCCGGTTTCGTCACCGGTTTCCTCGGACCGAACGGCGCCGGCAAGTCCACCACGATGCGCATGATCGTCGGGCTGGACAGACCGACCTCCGGCACCGCGACGGTGCTCGGCAAGACTTATCACGACCTGAAGCATCCGCTGCGCAGCGTCGGTGCCCTGCTCGATGCCCGGCAGGTGCATCCCAACCGCACGGCGCGCGCTCACCTGCGGTGGCTGGCCGCCAGCAACAAGCTGCCGAAGGCCCGCGTCGATGAAGTGCTGAACATCGTCGGATTGACCGATGTCGCGGGTAAACAGGCCGGCACATTCTCGCTCGGGATGTCGCAGCGGTTGGGCATCGCCGTGGCGCTGTTGGGTGATCCCGAAGTGCTGCTGTTCGACGAACCGGTGAACGGGCTGGACCCCGAGGGCATCAGGTGGATTCGGACGCTCATGCGCGACTTGGCATCTGAGGGCCGGACGGTGTTGGTGTCCAGTCATCTGCTGGCCGAGATGGCGAACACCGCGGACCGGCTGCTGGTGATCGGGCGGGGACAGTTGATCAGCTCGAGCACCATGGCGGAGTTCCTGACCAGCTCCGGGAGCGACACCATTCGGGTGCGTAGCCCGCAGCTGGAGCGTCTTCAAGAGTTGCTGACGGCGCAGGACGCGTCGGCGCAATTGGCGGACGGCGTGCTGCTGGTTCGCGGAATCTCGACGGAGCAGGTGGGGGAGTTGGCTGCCGGCCACGGAATCGTGCTGCACGAACTGGCCGCCCAGCAGGCCTCGTTGGAGGAGGCGTACATGCGACTGACCGACGACGCCGTCGACTACCGGGCAGTGGGTGCGCCATGACCATCAACGCCGAACGGATCAAGCTGCAGACCACCCGATCGCCGATCTGGCTCATCCTGACGGTGGTGGTTCTGGGGCTGGGTTTCGCCGCGATCCAGGCGGCCGCGCTGGGTCCCCACGGGGTGCTCAAGCCGGAGCGGGCGGCCATCGGCGTCAGTGTCTTCGGGGTGCCGGTGCTGATGATCCTGTCCGCGATGTCGGTCACCGGTGAATACCGCTCCGGCATGATCCGCACGACGTTCCTGGCCACCCCCAACAGAGCGTGGGCGCTGGCGGCGAAAGCGATTGTGATGGCGGCGCTTTCCGCTGTCGTCACCGCGCTCATGGTGGCGGGTTCGATCGCGTTCGCGGCGTCATTGGTGACCGCCGAGCAGGGGGATGAGTTGTCCTTCGCGAGCACCGAGGTGTGGCGCGCCATCGGTGCGATGTCCCTGTATGCCGTGCTGGGAGCCGTTCTGGCGGTCGGTCTGGGCGGCTTGTTGCGGCACGCCGCGGCGGTGGTCGCGGTGGTGTTGCTGATGCCGTTCGTCGTGGAGCCGGTGCTCGGTGCGCTGCCTCAGGTCGGTGCACGAGTCGGGCCGTGGCTGCCCTTCGGGAACGCGTACACCTTCACGAAGACTCCCTGGTTCCAGACGTTCTCGTTGTGGTGGGGACCCGCCGGCGCGGCCCTCTACTTCGCCGCGGTTGCGGCGGCGGTGTTCTTGCTGGCGCTCGTGGCGGTAACCCGCCGCGATCCGTAGGCAACGGCCGGTTTCAGCAAATTCTCTTTCTTGGTACGGCCCGTATCGGTTCATGGGCAGGGTCTGGGCGTTTGGCGCCTTGGGGCGGGAGGTCTCCCCGGCGCGGCGCGCGGTGGTGCCGGAGCCCGTATTCGAGTAGCCGATTTACGTAACAGCTGACTCCTCCGGGTTAATTTCTCGCGAACGGCAAACATTTACGCAATCAGGTCAATTACTGCCTCTAAATCTGCGGTCTGAGCCGTAGTCCGGGTGGTTCAAGATCGGCTGGGCGTCAGCATTGGCGAAGCTGGGGGATTGCTGAAAATGCTTCTTTGGTGTTATTTAGCCCAAAAAACGGGCCATCTACCTGCTCATATGATGGAAAGTGAGTACAGAACATACTGCTCGTACGTTAATTATCTGTTGCTGTAAATTATTTTTGATTCTCGATCTTGATTAGTCGAGACCGTTGAATTCGACTCTGTTCGTGAGGAATATTCCACCATGGTAGATATCACATTGCTTTCTCAGCGAACGTTGACTATTGGCAAATGCAGGTCCAACATTGGAATTCCGGCGGCATCGGGGCGGCCGGAGAGGAGCCTGATGATGAGTGAAAAAGATTCAACTTCGGCGGGATCCAAGGTGCGGCCGACGTACCCGGTTCGCCGAGCGGGAGCCAGGCTGCTCGCCGGCTCTCTAGCAATCACCGCTGGCGTCTACTGCCAGCTGCCAACCAACGACTACAGAGTGGAGCTTGCATCAGTGGGCTACGGGACGGTCGGCGACCTTCCCTTGGCTCCGAGTACGACGAACGGTCAGTCGTCGTCTTCTAACGGTCAGTCGTCGAGTTCGAATGGTCAGTCGTCTTCGTCGAACGGTCAGTCGTCCAGTTCGACTGGTTCGAGTGGTCAGTCGACTTCGTCGACGAGTACCAATGGTCAGTCGTCGAGTTCGAACGGTCAGTCGTCGTCTTCGAACGGTCAGTCGTCGAGTTCGACTGGTTCGAGTGGTCAGTCGACTTCGTCGACGAGTACCAATGGTCAGTCGTCGTCTTCGAACGGGCAGTCGTCGAGCTCGAACGGTCAGTCGACCACGACCGGCAATACTGGTCAGTCGACGACGAATGGTCAGTCGTCGTCCTCGAATGGTCAGTCGTCCAGCTCGAACGGCCAGTCCTCGTCCTCGAATGGTCAGTCGTCTTCGTCGACTTCGACTGGCAGTACGTCGACGAATGGTCAGTCGTCGTCCTCGAATGGTCAGTCGTCCAGCTCGAACGGCCAGTCCTCGTCCTCGAACGGTCAGTCGTCTTCGTCGACTTCAACTGGCGGTACGTCCTCGAATGGTCAGTCGTCGTCCTCGAACGGCCAGTCCTCGTCGTCGAATGGTCAGTCGTCGAGTTCGAACGGCCAGTCCTCGTCCTCGAACGGTCAGTCGTCGAGTTCGAACGGTCAGTCCTCGTCCTCGAACGGTCAGTCATCGAGTTCGAACGGCCAGTCCTCGTCCTCGAACGGCCAGTCGTCCAGCTCGAATGGTCAGTCATCGAGTTCCAATGGTCAGTCGTCGTCCTCGAACGGCCAGTCGTCCTCCTCGAATGGTCAGTCGTCGAGTTCGAACGGCCAGTCCTCGTCGTCGAACGGCCAGTCGTCGAGTTCCAACGGTCAGTCGTCCAGCTCGAACGGTCAGTCGTCCAGCTCGAACGGTCAGTCGTCGAGTTCGAATGGCAACTCGTCGAACGGCAACTCGTCAACCACCGGCCCGTCGACGACCACGGCGAGTTCGACCACGGCAAGTTCGACCACCGCGAGTTCGACCACGGCAAGTTCAACCACGGGAACCCCTGCGCCTGGGGGCAACTTGTTCAGCTTCCTCTTCAGTCTCCTGCAGAGCATCCTGGACTTCGTGGTGAACGTCGGTAACGGCGTCTTGGGCATCCTGACTGGCGGAAACGTCCAGATCTAGGGTTTGCCGGTTCTACCATGCTGAGAATGTCCCGTTCGCGACGTTTGGCAGAAAAGTCGCTGGGGCGGCACGCCTCCCGCAGGTCCAACCTGCGGGAGGCACTCGCCAGCTTCGGCATCATCATCGTGCTGATGGTGGCGGTGGTCTGGACTATCCCCGCCTCGCCCATCAAGGACGTGATGATGCCGGAGCTGCAGCCGATAGCGCGCTTCACCGGCCTGGACCAGACATGGGGAATGTTCTCCCCGAACCCGCCGCTGTCGGTGCCGGAAGTGGAAACGGCTGTGCTCTACGACAGTGGTGCGCGGCGGGTGTGGAAACTCGAAGGCGACCGGTCACTGGTGGGCCAGTTCTACTGGGACCGGTGGCGCAAGTTCAAAGAAGCATTGATCAATGAGCCGGTTACCCGTCCGGCATATGCGATGTGGGTCGTCCGGAAATTGATGCAGCCGGGGGAGCATCCGGTGGGCGTGACCATCTTTGCCGATAGCCGAAAGCTTCGGCCCCCGGGTTCCAATGCTCCAGAAGAGCATGAGCAGAAGATCTTGTACGACTGGAAGTTTGGGCCCGCGTCATGATCGCTCCGGTGGCAATGTTGCGTGAATCGGGCCGCAGCGCGGTGCAGGGTTGGCGGACCTTCTGGTTCAGTACGGAGCCTGCCTACACGCTGGGGATCATTCGGATTGCCTTCGGCGTCTTGGCTTTCCTGTGGTCACTCGAGCTCGGGATGGACCTGTACGACAAGTTCAGCGTCAACGGCATTGTGCCGCAGCCACCGACGTACGAATTCCTGTGGGGCGTGTTCTACCGCTGGCCGGGCGACACGGCCTTGCTGGCCGGCTGGATCGTGCTGATGGTGGCGTCGCTGGTCATGATCGTCGGCTGGCACACCAAGTTGGCAACCTTCCTGGTGTTTCTGATGATCATGTCGTTCGAGCGCCGCAATCCCTGGATCTTCAACTCGGGAGACGGGTTGATCCGCATCCTGTCACTGTATTTGGCGCTGTCGCCATGCGGTGCGGCGCTGTCGCTGGACCAGCGTCGTCACTTCGGATCCTTCTGGTCCGCGCAGGACATCAAGGTGTGGCCGCTGCGCCTGATGCAGGTGCAGATATCGATCATCTACATCACCACGGTCATCGCGAAGCTCCACGGTGACACGTGGCAGAACGGCAGTGCCGTTTCGTACACGTTGCGACTCGACGACATGCTGCTGCTGCCGAGCCCTGCGTGGGTGTCGACCAGCCCACTGATCGGCAACGCAATGACGTGGGGCACCCTGTTGGTCGAGTTCTCCATCGGTGTTCTTGTATGGAACAAGCGTTGGCGCACAAGAGTTTTGATTGCTGGCGTGTTCCTGCATCTGACCATCCTCCTGACCATGGTCGTGGGATTCTTCTCGCTGGCCATATTCGTGCTGTACCTGTCGTTCGTGCCGTGGGAACGGTCGAAGGCACTGGCGGACGAGGTGCACAGGCGGCTCAGTTCGGCGACGCGACGCGTCCTTCGCCGCAAAGCCGATGCCGGCGCGCCTGAACCTGCTGTCGGTGCCGCGCCGGAGGGCGATGCCGTGTTGCCTACGGAATCGATTGCGGGCGAAGGTAATAACGATGCCTCGTCTGGCGGCCGGCATGCCGCGGCTGACGCTACGGCCGCTCCTGATCGAGTCAACGGCAACGTGGTCCTCCCGGTCCCGCAGCGCGACTGATCGGTCCGCGCGCCTGCCGCAGCCGCAACAGCAGCAAACGTATACAGCCAACCTTTCGGCCAGCTTTCTTGCCGTCGGGATGGTGGCTTGCGGCGCTGGTGACGCGCTGAGCGTCGACCGTATCGCGAAGCCGGCTGTGGTTCGATTTCCGGCTCGTGATTTTTTGAATCCGGGGTAGTCCGAAGGTATGAATTTCTGTGACGCCGCAAATACAGCAAATGCGTAAATAGTTACATACGGGCATCGCGTTGTTGGTTCAGGGGTGGTGCTGGCGCGCCGAATCGGCGTGAGGTGGGTGGTTCTGTGTTGCCTGTCGAAATGCATCCATGTAGTCAATTGGGCAAGAAAAATATGGTCTGACGTGCTCAGATAGATGAATTATCGGCATTCGTTGATGCGTTTTCATCGCCTGTCGGTCGATCTATTCTTCTGGTGAGACAAATTTCTGCCGAATATTTTGCCTGTAATCCGGTGTGATTTTCGCGGCCACTTCGTCCTTCTTTTTCGGTCGTCCTAGTTTTGGCAAACATTGACTTACCTGCATAAAAGGATCACCATAAAGTCACCGACTGCATCGGGGTGGTCGGAAAAAGAGGTCTCATGATGACTGAAATCGACTTCCTCTCATCGCTATTCGATGGGCGTGTGGTGGTCCCGGTCCGTCCTGTGGGTGCGGGGACTGAAACTGCATCTTCAGCTAACTCATGTGGAGTGGGAGTCTCTGCGGTCGGTCGCGCGGTTGTGGACCCGCACGGCCTGATGCACGCACCTCGGAACGTGTTCCCGCGACATCGGTCAGGAGATCTCGATGGATAACGTCAGCTGCATCCGCGACGCATCATCACCCCTCGCGGTTCGGCCGTCGGTTTCGGTCGTCATACCGGCGCTGAACGAAGAGAAGAACCTGCCGCACGTCGCGGCGCGGATGCCGTTCGACGTGGATGAGATCGTCTTCGTGAACGGACGGTCGATGGACAACACTGCCGCGGTGGCGCGTGAATTATGGCCTGGCGCCGTACATATCGATCAAACGCGGACCGGCAAGGGTAATGCGTTGGCGTGCGGGTTTGCCGCTGCGTCCGGCGACATCATCGTGATGCTCGACGCGGACGGCAGCACCGACCCGGCCGAGATTCCGAGCTATGTGGGTGCCTTGATCGCAGGAGCAGACTTCGCGAAGGGTTCGCGTTTCATCCAGGGCGGTGGGAGCGAGGACATCACCCGGTTCCGTCGTCTCGGTAACAAGGCACTCAATGGTCTGGTCAACCTGCTGTTCGGGACCAAGTACACCGACCTGTGCTACGGCTACAACGCATTCTGGCGTCGCTGCTTGGACTCAATGCGGTTGCCCAGTATCGCCGGCCAATGCGCGCAGTGGGGCGACGGTTTCGAGATCGAGACTCTCATCAACGTGCGCGTCGCCGACAGCAAGCTGAACGTGATCGAAGTCTGCAGCCACGAGTACAGCCGAATCCATGGGATCAGCAATCTCAATGCCGTATCTGATGGGTTGCGTGTGCTCAGCACAATCGGCTCGGAATTTCGTAACCGCCGCACCATCCGTAATTCCGTGCCTGCCGGGCATGCGCGATTGCAGGCGGTGCAGCCTCCGGACGCGGGTGATCTCGCCTTCGTCCGTGGTGCGTGAGGACGTCCAAGCGGGCGCAGTCAGCGCCGAGGTCGAGAGCGCATTTTCGCCCACTTCCACCGCTGCTTCCCGGCATCGGTCGAGCGGTACCGGAGGCAGTCACTGCACAAGGCACATTCTGAGCCTGCTCGGTAGTGTTCGTGGCAGGCGCGGTCATGTCCGCAAATGCAGACGCCGCTTTGCGCTGAATTCAAGGCACCCCCAACTCAAGGGAATCTTCGCTTCGGGCTCTGCGGCTGTCAAGATGGTGTGCGTCAGGACAAGTGATGACTACACGTGCATTTGTTGCTGCCCATCCGCATACGGGAGGACGGCGTGAGCAGGTCTGGTGCGGCAGGACGGGGCGGGCCGCTGTGTATCGCCTTCTTCGCCGTGATCATCGCGATTGCCGGCTGCGGTCACCCGGGTGGCAACGGTGAGAAACCTGCGTTGGAGTTCGACAGCGTGCCCGCAACCGAGGCCCAGGTCATCGCAGCGGTGAAAGAGGCGGAGACCTCGAAACACCTTCCGGCGTGGATCACGCCGAACGAACTCGTCAAGTCGGCAGAAGACGACAGCAGTTTGTGGGCGCTGCCTGACTGCAATCCCGACTACGAAGTCAGTTCGCTCACCGATCTCAATCCGTGCACCGTAGGGGCACCGGCGGGCGCACATACGATGGTGGTGATCGGCGACTCGAATGCGTCGATGTGGGCACGTGGGCTGGACTACGTCGGCCGCAGGACGGACTGGCGAATCATCGTGCTGGCCAAGGACAACTGCGGGCCCGCAACCATGACGTACTACCAGTGGCAACTCAAGCGCGACTTGACGGAGTGCAACGCATGGCAGCAGTGGCGGATGGATCAGATCAAGTTGTTGAAACCCGACATGGTGGTGTTATCCGGCTGGTACGACGGTGACAAGGGGATCGCCGGTCCCACAAGAACGTTCACGCCGGAGATGTGGCGGGATGCCCTCGTCACCACCGTCCAGCAGATACCGTCTGACGCCAAAACAGTGTTGCTCGGGGATATTCCGCATATCACTGAACCGGCAGGCGAATGCCTAGCCCAGAATTCCGGCGACATTTCACGGTGTGCGCAGAAGGCGAGCGACGTGGTTCCGGTGTACGCGAATGATGCTCTCAGGGACGCAGCTGCTGCCACGGGCGCCTTGTACGTCGACGTGACCCGTTGGTTCTGTGCACAGACGTGCCCGGCGGTGATCGCGGGCGTTGTCGCGTACGCCGGCATCTACCACACCACACACGACTATGCCCGTTACCTTTCGGGCGTGCTGGAGGGCGCGTTGCGTCCGGCGATGGGGTGACCTGTGCCCGCTGCGGCGTCAGAAGAGCCTCAGCGGTAATCCTGCGTGGGACTGCTCCGCGAGTACCACCGCGAGGATCGCGAGGACGAAAACCGGGAAGATGCAGAGCGATAGGAATGGGCGAGTCGACAGGTAACGAGATTTCCACACGGGCTTCTCGATTGACACGTAGCTGATCGCCGCCAATAGCACTGCGGCGCCGGTCAAGCCGACGCGTGTGAGTGCAGAAAGCGGCGTGGTCGCATATTGTTCGGCGATCGTGAACAGAGGCCAATGAATCAGGTAGAGGCTGTACGACAATGAACCGATCCACTGGAAACAACGGGTGTGCAGCAGAGCCGCTACACCGCGAGGCCCCGGTGACGGGCCAGAGAGGATGGCCAGGGCGGTCCCGAGAGCCGGTACAGCGACGAGAGCCCCCGGAAAGTGCGTGCCAGGGTCGAATTTGATTGCGGCCCAGGTGATCAACCCAACTCCGAGCCATCCCGCGGTGCAAGCCGACTGGGCGCTGATCCGGGCTCGCACCCAAGGGCCGAGAAGAAAAGTCAGGCAACCGATGCCCAGCTCGCAAGCGCGTGTCGCGCTCGAGAAGAATGCCGCGGTCCCATTTGCGGCTGTCAGATGGATGGACCATACGTATGAGGCGGACGTTAGCGCGACCATGACCCCGAAGAGCGTGCTGGTGAAGCGGTGGCGGCCCAAACGGAACGCCATGAGGCACAACGCAGGAAAGACGATGTAGAACTGCTCCTCGACTGCGAGGGACCAGTAATTCTGCAGGGGAGATGGCGGAGTTCGTGCGAGGGCATAGTCGGTGCCGATGGAGATGAAATGGTAGTTCGCCGCGAAGAACGCGACTGATACCGCATCTCTTCCGGTCGCGAAACCTCGGATGAATCCGAGGACGCCGTAGGTGACGAGCACCGTCACCACAGCGACGACGCCGGCGGCCGGCAGAATCCGCCGTGCACGCCTGGCATAGAACCGCGCCAACAACGTGCGCGCGCCCGAATCGCTGTCGCGCACCAGCACTCCGGTGATGACGAAGCCTGAGATCACAAAGAAGATGTCGACACCGACGAAGCCGCCCGCGAGACCGGGAACGTGGGCATGGCTCAGGACGACCAGTGTCACCGCCACTGCACGCATCCCGTGGATGTCTTTGCGGAACGAGGAGGTGCCGGAGCCCGTCGCACGTTGAGCGGTCGAGTTCTGGGCCGGACTCGCGATAACCGGCACGGCTGCGGCCGACGGCCCTGCGCTGCGGCTTTCTCTCGGTGCCACAAGACCTCCCATCGTGGCCCGCGCCTGTTGACATGGCGCATCAATTGCCCGAGGCGGCGATAGAAGCCATGCTGTCACGCTACGATCGCGCATGTATCCGAATTTGCTGGAGAGGTCCGGGGGTGAGCCGTGACGGTGATACCTATCCTGCTGTACCACTCGATCTCCGACGACCCGGCGCCCTGGATCGCGCCCTACTCGGTTTCGCCGACGGTGTTCGCTCACCACTTGGAGCTTGTTACCGAAAGCGGGCGGACCGCGTTGACGGTTTCCGACCTGACTGCTGCGCTGGCAGGACGGACGCGGCTACCACGACGACCGCTGGTCATCACCTTCGACGACGGATTCGCCGACTTCATCGGTGCGGCAGAGGCGATGGCTACGCACCGCCTGCCAAGCACGCTGTACGTGACGACGGGCGCGTTAGAGGGGCGTGCCCCACGGCCGTCGAAAATGGCTCTCCCGTCGGCTCCCATGCTGAGCTGGGCCCAGCTGAATCACCTGCTGCAACTCGATGTCGAGATCGGTGCGCACAGCCACACGCACCGTCAGCTCGACACCATGCGGGCCGGTGACGTCGCTGCGGAACTCCGGTACTCGAAAGAACTGCTCGAGCAGGCGTGTGGTCGAGCGATCCCGAGCTTCGCCTACCCACACGGGTTCCAGAGCGACCGGACGCGCAAGGTCGTTGCGGCAGCCGGCCACACCTCAGCGTGCGCGGTCATGAATGCGTTCAGTTCGGAGTCGGACAACATCTACGCACTCGCAAGATTGACAGTGAAAGCGACCACCACAACCGAAGAGCTGCAGGGCTGGCTGGCGGGATCAGGGGCGCGAACAGCTCCCTATCCGGAGAGAATTCAAACGACGCTGTGGCGTTGGAGCCGCCGTCTGAGTGGTCCGCTGTCGGGCCTTGCGGTGATCGATTCGCGGTCCGAACGCTCCGGCGGGGGACGGTGATCGGATGACGACCGACGGTCGGGTGACGGCAGTGCAGAGGGCCGGACACGCGCTTCGGCGAGTCCCGGCTGTGTATCGGTCGGCGGCGGTCGGGCTGCAGGCCGTCGGGAGGGTTCGCCGAGCCGGCCAGCTCAACCGCTACCTGCGGGATACGCCTGCTGACAAGCGGAAGTTGGCACTGGGCTCCGGTGCCATGACCTCGACCGGCTGGCTGTGCACCGATCTGGTTCCGGTGAAACCGTCGGTCATGTATCTCGACGCGGTGCGGCGCTGGCCGGTGCCGTCGGCGTCGTTTCGATATGTGCTGTGCGAGCACATGTTCGAGCAGGTGCCATATGACGCTGGACTACGTTTGCTCGCGGAAGCGCGGCGTGTGCTGCATCCGGCAGGAGTTCTGCGCATCTCTACACCCGACTTGGATGTTGTTCGCCTGCTGCCTGATTCGCAGGACCCAGACGTGCAAGAGTACGTCCGGTGGAGCAACCGCACTTTCGGTTCGCCTGCCGAACGAAAGGAAGAGGACAACCCCGTTCATGCCTTGAATCGCGTGATGAGGTCATGGGGCCACAGCTATCTTTATGACGAAACAACGCTCAGGCATGCGCTGCAGCTCACGGGATTCCGGCGGATACGACGTTGCCTACCAAATGAATCCGAGCACGCGGAGTTGCTGGGCGGGGATCGCCACGCCACTTTGATCGGTGAACTCCCGAACCGCGTCGAGTCGCTGATTCTCGAAGCCACCGTCTGAATGGTTCGTCGGTATGGCGGTTCATCCGAGACCCGCGACTTCCAGGTACAGCCGGTGTAGCTCGTCCGCGCAGTCATTCCAGGTCGGTAGTGCGGGCGGGTCAGACCGGGGCGTGGCGGCAACGGCCAGTGTGGCGGCCGCCAGCTGCGCTGGTGGCGCATCGAGCGGGATCGTCGTCACCAAACCCGCACGGCCGAGCTCCGAGAGCCCAGAGGTATCGGCGACGAGTGCAGGTGTGCCTGCGCCGACGGCTTCCATGATCGCGACTGGATGGGCCTCGCATTCGCTCATCAGGCAAACCACATCAGCGTCAGAGATGAGCTTGCCCATCGACGAACGGCGATCGGGACCAAACGAACAGATCGAAACACGTTCGGCGACATCGAGTTCCCCGGCCATTGTCCTCAGCCGCGATTCGTAGGGGCCGCTGCCGACGAGCACGAGTCGAGCGTCTGGAGCCTGATCCAGGATGTTCGGCAGTGCTCGCAGGATGCGTTGGTGACCTTTGTGACGCTCAAGCCTGCCGACCGACAGGATCAAGGGGCTGCCCGTCATGCTTTCCGCCGTTGGGTCAACCGGCAAGGGCTCGCACCCGTTTCTGATCAGTCGAATCGTGTTCTCCTCGATACCAAGAACTTTCGCGAAGAGCCGACGCTCATACTCTGAAACCGCGGCGAACGCCGCAGCTGACCGAAGTAGCGGCGCCATCAGGCGCCATTGCAGTGGACGAAGTGACGCGCGCAGGGCCGACGGGTGGCCGCCGGTGTGGAAAGTCAGTATGGAGCGGACACCGGCGCGACGGGTGGCCGCGAGCGCGGTTGGGGCGACGAGCGAATGCACGCCTTGCACATGGACGATGTCGTAATCGCCGTGCATCAGGTGTTGGTACAAGCCTGGGGAAAGGTAGTAGTCGCGGGACCGTGGGTACGCGGGGAAGCGCCGGATTCGGTAGCCGGACAGGCTGTCGTCAGCGAGTTGGTCCCCGATCGGGTCGGTCGTAACCACTGTTACTTCCAAACCGGCTGTCGCCAGTCGGCGGGAAACCTCGTGAACGTGGGTCTCGATTCCGCCCATCAGTGGTAGGGCACGCGTGGTCACCATGCCGATTCGTAGTGGCGCCCGCGGATCGGAAGTCATTGAGCCCCTTTTCTGCAGGAGTGCTGCATGAGCCACGGGTGACCGATGTTTCCTGTCCGATGTTATCGCCCTCGGCCTGCTTCAGGAGTCGGACCGGACTGATGCGGGCGGAATTCTGGAACATCGATTCTGTTTGGCTAGTTGTTTGCTCATGATTCTTCCCTGAAGGGAGCGTGTCGCGGTAGGCTAATGCAGAAATTCTCCGATGGACCAGCTTTTTGGTGCTATGTCCTCGTCGTCAGCAAGGTCATTCAATCGTCGGCGATGTCCATAGATAGGTTAGCTAGATCGGTAAGGGGATGTTCGAGTGGTTATGCGAGTTGCCGACAAGGTCGATCAGGCGCTGCAGGGCAGACTCCGCCGCATCTTTTGGCGTGTTGGTGCGGGCGAGCCGATTCGTGAGCGTATCGAGGACGCGCGTCTCCGGAAGCGCAATCCCTTTGCGATGGAAATCTCCTACGGGCGGGACGATGCAAGCGTGCTCGCAGGGTTGTGCGAATTGCATGGCAGCGACAAGGGCGAAGTGCAGAAGGGTGGCAAGGCCCGTCGGCGGAGCTGGCCGACCCATACCTACACCGACTTCTACGAAATGCTCTTCGGCCAGAAGCGCGAGGCCGTCCGTTCGGTCATCGAATGTGGGCTGGGTACAAACAACCCGAGTCGTGAGTCCAGCATGGGCGTCACCGGCACGCCGGGTGCCAGCCTCCGGGTCTGGCGCGAGTACTTCCCCCACGCTGATGTCGTCGGCATCGACATAGACAAGGACATCCTGTTCACCGAGGATCGGATCCGGACCTACTACTGCGACCAGACGGACGCCAGCAGCGTTCAGGAATTCAAGAGTGCCGCTGCCATCCCGGCCGGTTCGGTCGATGTCATCATCGATGACGGATTGCACAAGTTCCATGCCGGGAAATGCCTCTTTGAAAACACCTTTGATCTCTTGAAAGACGATGGCGTCTACATCATTGAAGACGTCACGCTGCGGGATCGTCAGGCCTACGACGAGTACTTTTCGGACTGCCGTCAGGACCTCGTCTTCCAAATCGTCAGGCTGCACCGCCCCGGTATCGCGCTCTGGGACAATTCTCTCATCGTCATCAGGAAGAAGTCATCTGCCTTGAATTCGCTTGGTGTGTAACGACTTCAGATCAGCTTGCATCGGCAGTGTTCACTGATAGACCTTGATCCAGTCAACGAGCATCTGCTTGGGCAGTACACCGGGTGCGAGTGCGCCGGCCCAATCGCCTCCGACGGCCAGGTTGAGGACGGCGAAGAACGGGGCGTCGTACACCCACTTCCAGCCCTGCCGCAGGTGGTTGGCGCTGAACGCCGCCACCTGATTGTCATCGATGCCCATGATCAATCGTTGTGACTGCTTGTACAGCCAGTACGTATGAAAGTCGCCGACCAGGTTGGGCGTCGATTTCGTCGACTGCAACTGGACGTCGCCATCCGGTCCCGCTTGCTTTGGATCACCGGGCGGCCCGTGGATCGTGAAAAAGGCGGTCGAACCGTCGTTGACGAACTCCACGATGTCGATCTCCCCGCACGCCGGCCAGCCGGCACTGCGCAGAGAACTTCCGAGCATCCAGAATGCCGGGTGAAGACCCTGCCCCGCAGGCATTTTGATGCGGGCCGCGATCAACCCGTCCGTCAGCTGAACCTTGCCTTCCGTGTTCACTCGACCGGATGTCACGTGCCCATCCGTCGTGGTCGCCTCCAGCACGAGGTGGCCCTGGCCGTCCTGACGGACGTTGGCGGGGTCGGTCGTATATGCCTGCGTCTCTTTGCCGTATCCCCATCGGTTGCCCACATCGGTGTTCCACACCCGTGGATCCGGTGGAGCGTTCGTTGGTCCGTCGAAATTGTCCTCGGTGGATAGCTTGAGCATCGGCAGGAGGCTCGACAGCGTTGTGGTGTTGATCGGATTGGTGGTATTCGGGTCGCTGGGTGCTGAATCGGCCAGGCACGAGGACGTCAGCATGGTCACCGTGGCGAGCACCAGAACGCGAAAGAGCATCGGCGTCTCCTGCCGTCTAGTGTCCGACGATGGTGTCGTAGATGCCGAGCGCTACGAAACCCACAACCAACAGCCACATGAGAACTGTTGATACCAAGGCGGTTCTCGAAATTCTGCCACTCATCGATGACTCCTTGTGCGTCTCGGCGGACACGCTCACCTGCGCGGCGGGGCGTATTTGAATGCCAACGTATCTTCGTCTTCGATCACCCGAGTCCAGTTCGGTCGTTGGGAAAGTTGTTCGACGAGGCTTTCGAGCGCGCCAGGAGGGAAGAGACCGATGTACGCGTTGTAGGCCCAAACCTGTTCGGGCAGAACAATGTAGAGCGCACCGTTTGTGGGTACTGCCTCGAGATTGTCGATTGCCTCCGGAGTCGGTTGGCCCTTGAGCAGTGAAGTCCGGAGGTCGTCCAGCGGATTGTCGTAATTGCCTTGTGCCAGTGCGAACCTGACGTAGTCCGCGCTGCTGCGCTCCGGCCAGCCTGCGGGCGGCGCCATGACTGTAACGGTGATGCCGGGTTCATTCCGAGCGAGTAGTTCGCGGCTCTGTTCCAGCTGGTGGCGGGTGATGGTGATGTACGTCCAGCTGCCGTAGTAGCCCTGCATGCCGGCTGCTGCTGCAATGGTCATTGCCAGCCATGCCAGGATCAGCACACCTATTCGCTGCGGTGGCCGATAGTCCAGCGCTCTGGTGATGAACGGTGCGACCAATGCGCAAGAACCCAACAATGAGTAGAGGAACACCCGGAGAATCGCTTCGCCGCCGTAGTTGAGTCCCAAGATCAAGGCGAGGGGCGAAAACGCGACCAGGGCCAACTCCCACGGCGGACGGCCGCGCCGCCAGATCAGCACGAAGCAGACGGCGGCACCCACCCAGACCGACATCGACAGGCCCTGCTCGATGATCACGCTGAATACACGCCCATCTGAACCACGCCCCTGCCCAACGGCTTTGGTGTTGTTGAACGGGTTGAAGCTGGCGAGGCCACCATTCTGGAGGATCACGTGGTGCCGAGGTATCAAGTACGCCGCCAAGATGGCGAGGTAGACGAGCGCGAGCCATCGGGGCCGCAATTGTTTGAGCACCGCAAGAGCAACCGTCACGGCCACCACCCACAGCGGCGTGAGTTGATGGGTGGGCACCAATACCGCGAAGACGGGCACCGACACGTAACCGGCGGCGGGCAGGCTTCTGGAGCAGGACAGCAGCACGAGAACCGACGCGCACAGGACTATCGCAGTGGCTTGCGGCGAGTAGTAGTCCTGCCCAACCCAGTTGACGAGTAGCGCGAGCATCCCGGCAACCAACGCCGAGCGGATGCTGGCATTGAAACTCAATGCCAGCGCTGCCACCAGGACGATCAGCAGGGCGTCGCTGACGATGCCGAACCAGTGCGCGGTGACATCCAGGTCCGACTTCGTGATCGAACTGAACCACGCCATTCCGGCGAAAAAGCCCGGCCACTGGTTGTAGACGTCCACGCCCGTTGGCGGGAGCGCATGGTTCTTGAGTATGTAGTCGACAATCCCGATGTGCTTGTACGTCCACGTGTAGATGGGCACTTCCGTGATCATCGGAACGGTGACCCGATCCACGATGAGCGCGACGAGGATGGCGACGGCAGCCATGATTTCGCGATGCACCACGATCGCGACGACAAAGCCGGTGACGGTGAGGATGAGCGCGAGCAGGAGCAGCACGCCACTCTGGGAAAACAGGAGTCCCCACTGTCCTGCGGTCACGCGGCGTAAACCCGGTAGTGCCAGCGCCCAAATGCACAGCGCCACAATCAAGATCGATGGCACGACAAATGGGCCGGTGATCCCGCCCAGGCGCGGCGGCCGCACCGATTCGCCCAGCCCGAAGTTCACATCTTGAGCCGCAACGGTTTTCGATGGTGTCGGGATGTCGCTGTCGTTTCTCAGCTGCCACAGGCGCAGCAGACCGACCGCGGTGACCAGTACCGAGATCATCACACACGACGGAGTCGGCGCCCAGATCTTCAGCCAGTTCATCGAGGTCGCCAGCGCGATGACGCCGGCCATGCTCAGCCCTATCACGCTGGCGGTGGCCGCCGGTCCCGGCAGAGCCAGCCAGCACAGTGCCGCGCTCCCGATACCCGCCAAGGAGAAGACGGTGAGCAGCATCGCCTGTAGCACCGGAGCGGTCGGTATCGACGACAGGGCTCCCGCGGCACCGGCAAGCACCGCCAATTGGGCCAGTATCTGCGGTTGGCGAGCCGCGGCCGGCATGGAGCGGTGTCGGCCCTGCCCCGGCCGCAACGACGGCCGGCGCATCTGGTCGGGTTCCGCGCTAACGGGAAGCCCCCTCTTCGCCCTCGAGGCACGGGCTGTCAGGGTTGCTGAACTTATCGGCGCGGACACAGCGCTTTTCGCGACTGGGCTGGGGTGAGAAGCCGGCGGGCCACTTCGTCGTGTTGTCGTAGTAGATGTCGTAGAGCATCGCGGCGTCGAGGTTCGACGCACCGGTGAGATCGGCGCCGGCGAGGTCGGCTCGGCTGAGGTTCACCTTCCCGTGAACGACGAAACCGACGTCGGGCGTGCCCTCCTGCGCAATCCATGTGCCGTTTGCGTCGCTGAAATCGATGCCGGTCAGCACGGCATTGCTCAGATTCGCCCCCGCCAGTTTTGCCCCGGCGAGGTTGGCCCCGCACAGCCGCGCGCCGTGTAGATCGGCGTTGGTTAGGTCAGTGTTGACCAGGCTGGCTTCGCTGAGATCGCCATCGACGAGGATCGCCTCGATCAGGGAGGCGCCGGCGAGGTCGACATTGGGTGTGAGCACGACACCGACGAGACGGCCGCCGTCCATGTTGGCCCGCGCGAAGTTCGTATTGGGCAGCTGCAGGAACGCTAGATTCTGCCCCGAGAGATTGATGCTCTCGAACGATTGTCGGACAGCGGCACTCAGATGACGCGACGGTGGGCACGGGCCACCGCCTGCGTTCGTCGCGGCGGCCGATTGCCGTTGTGAATTGGCGTACTCGCGGACGAACCGGAGGTTCTCGAGCACTTGGGCTTGGTTCTGGTCGGCTTCGTGCTGAACGTTGTCGCGGTCGGCCCGGCGATCATCGACGATCGCCATCGCGCCGACTACTGCCACCACGATGAAAAGTGCGGTGGCCGTGGCGGGGATCCACCACGGCGGATCCGGCTTCGTGAAGAAGCTCCACATCCGCCGGAGTGGATTGGGTTTGGTCACGGGCCGCCCCATTTCATGCGCTGTTCTTCGACGGATGAAACGTCGGCCGCCCGTTGGTGAGGATGCCGACGGCGCCGATGAATCCTGTTGCGGTCGAAGCGACGGTCAAGCCCACGGCGGCCCCGACCGCGCCCCATTGCGTGGTGCACCACATGATGAGCGGTATCGCCAGGGCGGTCCCGAAGGCGTTGGTGATCAGGATCGAACCCGTGCGGCCCATGGCGCGCACGACCGAAGACCAGATGACGAACGGGACGCGCGCGACGGACCCAACGGCGAGGATGATCAGCACAGAAACGACAGGCAGATGCTGGTACTGCGAGCCGAGGATCGCCACGACCGCGGGCCCGGCGACAATGAGCCCGAGGGCGGTGACGATCGCGATGGCCTGTGTGATGAGCCACGCCCGGCGCCCACGCTCCCACAACCGCTCGGGCGAAGCGGACAGCCCCGCGGTCAGCGCGGTGCCGACGCCGCCTGACACCAGTTCGAGTGACAGTGAAAACGAAAGTGTCAGTGCGACAACGGCGCCCTGCGTCGCCCCGGCTATCCACGTCGTGAGGAACGGCAAGATCAGGAACACCCCGTTTGCCATCGCGCTGCCGGCGCCGTCCCGAATGGAGAAGACCGCGAGGTCCTTCCGGGTCGGGCCACCCGACATCGTGGCCGGTGAGTCGGCGGTGAGAGTCGTGAGAAGGCGCGGAATCACGATGCCCAGGGCCATCGCGCTGACGACGGCCGATGACACGACGGTTGCGAGGACGGTGGGATGCGAAACGTATGACGCAAGCAGGATGACCAACCCGATCTTGGCGATGCTGGCTCCGAGGTTCTGCCCGAGCAGTTTCGGTGTTCCGCCGAGCCCGACGAGGGCGGAGTCCTTCAATATGTAGGTGGCCGACGCCACCGAACCGATCGTTGTCCAGCAGACGGCAGTCGCGAGGTCGAGATGAAGTGTCGCGGAGGCGACGATGCCCATCGCCGCACCGATCACCGTGGAAAGCAGCCCGACGATGAAGTAGCCGTCAGCGAGTCGTTTCTGCCGGTCGCAGCCCGGGGTCGGCAGCAGGGCCACGAACGAGTTTCCGGTGCCGGTCGCGGCGACGATCCCAGCGGTCGAGATCAACGAAATCAGCGCGGTGTCGACGCCGAGTCGCCCGGGCGACATCACTCTCGCGGCGATGGACCAGAAAATGATTCCGGTGGCAGCGGTAATGATCCAGGTCGCGATCAATGCTGCGGAATGGACGGCCACGTGTGTATCCGGAATCCGCCGGACGACGTCGCGAAGTTGCACACGCAGGCTGGTCATTAATTACAACCAATCCGTAAATAAATTGCATGAACGCGATTTGCCGCGGCTGATTCCGCTCGCGGTACGTGTCCCGCGGCGCCGTGCCGCCTGATGCTGCCTGGAGTTTGCTGTGCTCATCCGACCCCGTTATCGCGTTGCGGCTGACCTTACCATCGAGCGTGGCGCGCGAGGGGGTGTAACGAAGGGCTGCACGGCGGTGGAACATGCACATGAGCATCTTCCGTCACATTTGCCAGTATCTCCCGATTATCGTTGTTTGTAGCTACTATGTGATCTGCAGTAGTAGCCAGGTTGTTGTGACGGCCACGGGTCCCGATCAGCACGCAGCGGTAGCGCGACGGTTGAGGATGGCTGTGATGGAAGACGGCGGTGGTCGTCGATGCTGAGCGCCGACCCTGATTTGCCAGTATCTGAGGCAGGCTCGCGCGTCCGTGACGTATCGCTGTCCATCATCGTTTGCGCCTATACGAATGACAGAATTGCTCAACTCACCAATTGCGTCGATGCGCTGCTGCTTCAGATGCATTCTGACGATGAAATTATTGTGGTCATCGATTACAACACTCAACTGTACGAAACCATGGCGGATCGATACGGCGATCGCGTCATTGTGAACACGCGCGTGCGCGGGCTGTCCGGTGCCCGAAATAGTGGCATCGCTCGTGCGAGCCGCGACGTACTGGCTTTCGTGGACGATGACGCCGAGATTCAACCGGGTTGGGCCGACAAGCTGCGCGCGCACTACCGCGACCCCGAGGTCGCGGGCGTCGGCGGCTATGCCGAACCGGTGTGGCCCGCGGCCGGTCGGCCGGAGTGGTTCCCCGTCGAGTACGACTGGGTGGTCGGTTGCAGTCACCGCGGTCTGCCGGTCTCGGTTACCCGTGTCCGTAATTTCATCGGCTGCAACATGTCCTTCCGCAATTCCGTGTTTGCGGAAGTCGGGGAGTTCAATGTGGACGTCGGGCGGCTCGGGTCACGTCCGGTCGGCTGCGAAGAAACGGAATTGTGTATCAGGCTGTCGCAGGCACGACCCGCGGCAAGGCTGCTGTTCGATCCTGCGATATCGGTCCGGCACTCGGTCACGCCGGAACGCGCCCGACTCCGATACTTCCTGGACCGCTGCTTCTCCGAGGGGCTGTCGAAGCATCGGGTGAGCGGCATGGTCGGGTCGTCCGATGCGCTGAGCACCGAACGTCGTTACGTCACAAGTGTTTTGCCTTCGGCATTCCTCGGCGGATTGCGGGATGCCCTGGTCGGGCGTGGCAGCCGTCGCGCCGCCTGTGCGCGCAGTGCGGTGGTGCTGGTCGGCCTGCTTGTCACGACGATCGGTTACGGGTACGCGATGCTGCGGTCGCCGGACGACGACGAGGCGACCACGCGTGAAGACAGGCGCGACGGCGCGGGGACTGTGCCGGGGGGCCACCATCTTCCGCTGCGCGCCGTCAGCATCGACGAGCTTCCACTGGCACGCACCGAGATTGAGCTGAGTGATCCCCCGACGGAGGTCTTGCTGGCAAACGTGCGCCGAGCGCACCAGAATATCTACGCGCTGATCAGTCTGCATGGGCATCCGCTTGGCACGGTGATCCTGGACGGTGTGAAAGGCGTTGCCTGGCAGGCGCACACCGCCGCGGTGTGGGAATCGTTGCACGAGCAGATCAACGCTCATCTCGCCGCTGACGGCCTGCCATGCGTGGCCACTATCGAGGCCCTCGGCGCGCAGACCTCAGCGGTGCCGCGCTGCCTCCGCGATCGCGCCGACGTTCTGGCCGATCCGCCGGCGATCACCGTCATCGTGGCCACTCGGGACCGCCCGGACACGCTCCGAACCTGCCTGCAGACCTTGCTGGCGGTCGACTACCCGACATTCGAGGTGTTGGTCGTCGACAACGACCCCAGCAGCGATGCGACGCAGACGCTCATCGCCGGCGAGTTCGCCGGCCGAGTGCGCTACGTACGAGAAGATCGACGCGGCCTGTCGTGGGCGCACAACCGGGGGCTCGAGGAAACAACAACGGACATCGTTGCTTTCGCCGACGACGACGTCATCGTCGATCCCGGCTGGCTGACGGCCATCGCTGAGGGATTCGCTTCGGGTGAGGACGTCGGCTGCGTGACGGGTCTCATCCTGCCGTCCGAACTCGAAACGCCCGCACAGTTGAATCTGGAATGGCATGGCGGATTCTCAAAGGGTTTCGCGCGGCGTACCTACGACATGCGGGGCAACCGCCCCGACGATCCGTTGTTTCCCTTCGCGATCGGGCGGCTGGGATCGGGGGCCAATATGGCCTTCGATACCGATGTGCTTCGCCGGCTCGGCGGCTTCGACCCGGCGATCGGGATCGGAACGACAGCCAAGGGCGGAGACGACCTGGCCTCGTTCTTCCGCGTGGTCGTGCGGCACCAACTGGTGTATCAGCCTGCCGCGGTGGTGTGGCATCGGCACCCACGGGAGATGTCGGCCTTGAGCCAGCAGGCTTTTCGGTATGGCGTCGGTTTCGGTGCGTACATGACCAGTGCGATCGTGCACGAGCCCAGGATGCTCGGAACGCTGATGCGTCAGCTGCCTGCGGGCGTCGCCTTTGCCGCTTCCTCGATGTCGTCGCGCGACCGTAAACAGTCCGACGACTGGCCGGTCGAACTGGCTCGCTGGGAGAAGCTCGGCATGTTGTCCGGTCCGTTGGCCTATGGCGTGAGTCGTTGGCGATCCCGCAGAGCGAGAGTTGGGACATCGACATGATCAGGTATGCGCTGGTTGCCACGGCGGCCAAGGGATTCTCGCTCACCCCACAGACCCGGACGGCGTACCGCCGCCTCGGGAACGCCGTCGAGACCCGGCGGCGGATGCGCTCTGGCCTGCCCGACCGCTATCTCGACAGGGCGATCGCCCTGTCGGACCTCATCGCGGTGCACCAACCCGTCGTCGCGGGTGATCGTGTTCTCGAGTTGGGCACCGGCTGGGTGCATTTCGAGTCAGTACTCGTCAGATTGCTCGCCGACGTTCGACCCACGATGTTCGACGTCGATGACATGAGGTTGTGGCCGGTGTTCCGGCACTACCTCGTCAATCTCCGAAAGGTGCTGCCCCGGTTGAACTTACCGGATGGGCGCCGACCGCTGGCGGCGGAACTCATCGACGATCTGCTGGCTGCGGAGTCGTTCGACAGCGCCTACCAGGTGCTGGGGGCCGAGTACTGTCTGCAGCGCGACGCCTCCCTTGCTCCACTCCCATCGGAGTCTTATGGCCTGGTGGTCAGCGCCGACACTCTCGAGCACGTGGACCGCGGCGTACTGCCGCAAGTCATCCGGGAGACCTACCGGCTGCTGCGGCCTGGTGGGTATGCGATTCACCAGATCGACCTGGCCGATCACCTGTCGTATTTCGATCCGGCGATGCCGGCCAAGAACTACCTGCGGTATTCACCGAGTACCTGGGAGCGGTGGTTCAACAGCACCGTTCAATACGTGAACCGGGTACAGCGGCGACAGTGGGATTCGATCTTCACCCAAGCCGACTTCGAGATCGTCGACTGCGGCATCATCAACGAACCGCTTCGCGGTATCACGGTGCATTCCGAGTACGGGTTGAGCTCGGGCGACGCGGAGGCAACCCTCCTTCGATACGTACTGCGACGACCCGACTAGCTGTACTGACCACGGACGTTAGGTACGGCGTGGCGTGGTGACATGAAGAAGACCTCCGAGTGAAGTGCGAGCTGTCGAGGAACGCACCAACTCATCTCGGAGGTCTTCATGTCCCACCGTAATGCTCCTTTGTCCGATACCGGGCGTCTGCGCCTGGCTCGCTGCGTCGTGGAGGATGGTTGGCCGCTGCGGCGAGCTGCCGAGCGATTCCAGGTCGCGGTGAGCACGGCGGCTCGCTGGGCCGGCCGCTACCGCGAACTCGGCGCTGCCGGCATGAGCGATC
>NZ_JMLM01000013.1:0-200068 GCF_000686745.1 Mycobacterium sp. UNC410CL29Cvi84 | reverse complement strand
GGCGATGATCGCGTCGATGCGCTGTTCCATTTTCGGTTTCGACAACCGCCCCCACGCGACGATCTTGGCGGCGAGGTCGGCGTCGACCTGTTGGGCGACGTCATCGTCGATGATCAGGTCGGTGCGCGCGACGATCATCGCGACCATCACCGCATCGATCAGCCCTTTGGCGTAGACGGCTGCGACTTTGGGTAGGCGGGTGCGCAGCATCACTGCCCGCTCCACCTGGGCCTGTGCTCGTTTGCGGGACACTCCCAGCGCGGCGGCGACCTCGACGACCAGGCCAGAAAAGCCGTCGATCGCCCAGTACCGTTTTTCGATGTCGTCGTCGGGGGCGCGTAGCTCCCACAGGTCGCCGATCGCGGCCAGGCGGCGGGCCCCGGCGGCGTTCTCCTGGCGGGTGGCCAGGGTGATCGCGTCGACCGCCGCGGCCGCGGCGTGGGGATCACTCTTTGTTTCGCTCATACGTTCGAATGTAGATGTGCCCACCGACAAGATCAGCGACTGCTGACATCGCCTCATCGTCGACGGTTAGAGCACCTAAACAGAAGCGCCACAGCAGGATTGGGTTCCACCCCCAGGCGCATGGATCGTCGACGGTTAGGACAACTAGCCAACTCGGTCCGCGAACGCGGGACGCCAAGCAGCGAGCCCCCGAAACCTGCCAAGGCGCCGCGCCGGACGGCAGGACCGATTAGCCGCCCTAACCGTCGGGGATCGACAGGCCGGCGCCGGCGCCCTTGGGGATGGGCCGGAACGATTGCGGAGTCGACCTAACCGCCGAGGGTCCTAGACCCGTCCAGAGAACTTCGGGCGAAGCGATCGGGGCCGCAGGAGCGTCAAAGGACAGCTAGGCCACCTAAGCGTCGACGATCCACCGGCACCGCCACGATGGGACGAGGTAGGACCAACAAACCCGCCCGCGATTTACCCAGCCCACCTAAGCGTCGACGGTCGCGGGTTCGCGCTCCGCGTTGGTCGTCGCGGCGTGCCCCTCGGCGGCGTGCGGCTTACTCGGCCACCAGATGCGGTTACCGATCATGGCCATCGCGGCCGGCACCAGCACCGTGCGTACCAGGGTGATGTCGATCAGCAGGCCGATGCCGATGGTGAACCCGATCTGCAGCAGGTTGATCACCCGGCCGGTCATGAGCGCGAACATGGTGAGCGCGAAGACGATTCCGGCGGTGGTGATGACGCTGCCGGTGGTGCCGAAGCTGCGCATGATGCCGCGGATCATGCCGTCACCCGACTCTTCGCGGATGCGGGCGGCGAACAGCATGCTGTAGTCGGCGCCGACGGCGATGAGCGCCATGAACGACACCGGGAACACCGACCAGTCGATGTCGACACCGATGAGGTGCTGCCACACCAGGACGCTGAAACCGGAGGCGGCGGCGAACGACAGCGTCACGACCGCGACCATGAACACCGGCGCGAGGATGCTACGGAGCAGCGCGATCAGCACCAGCAGCACACCCAGGATCGCGACGACGCCGTAGACGGCAAAGTCGTGCCACACCTGGTCGCGCATGTCGGCCGAGAGCGACGCCAGGCCGGTGCTGGCGAAACGTGCTGTCTGCAAAGAGGTTCCGGATGCGGCCTCGGTCGCCGCCGGCGCCAGCGCGCGGGAGGCGTCGAGGGCCCGGGCGCTGTACGGGTTGATCTTCCAGATGACCAGCATCCGCGCGGTCTTGCCGTCGGGCGAGAACAACAGGTCCTGTGCGGCCCGGAAGGCCGGATCGGAAAAGCCTTGCGGCGGAAGGTAGAAGCCCGAGCCCGGGCCGTCGCCGGTGTGCGTGCTCAAGGTCGTCAGATAGTCCGTCGCCTGGCCGAGCCCGTCGGTGAGCCGCCCGGACATGTTGACCACCTGGTCCACACCACCCTTGACCTGATCGAGGCCGACGGCCAGTCGAGTCATCCCGGCGCTGAGCTGGTCGGCGCCACGCACGAGTTCGGTCAGCTGGGTGCGGGCCTGCGCCGGCGAACCGCCGGGCAGGTTCGCGACCATTTTCTGCAACGTGGCCAACGCATCTCGGATGGCGGGCTCGGCGGCCCGCACCTTCTCGACAGTCACCTGCGGGACCGCGGAGAGCCGCTGCGCCTGCAGCAGGGCCCGGCTGACCGCACCATTGGAGATGGCGTCGAGGTCGGCGATGTCCGCGCGGGCCCGGCTGCATACCGGGTTCATCAGGCAGTCGGGGCCGGGTTGCGGGTCGAGTGCGGAGCCGAGAGCCGAACTCACCAGCCGGCCGGCGTCGGCGACCTGCGCGTTGCCGTCGATGGCCTGCAGCGCCGCGTCGAGCAATCCGGTGGAGGAGCTGAGATCGGCCAGCGCCGAACGGACGTCGACCGTGCCGTCGGTGAGGGTGGACAACCCGGCGCCCGCGGCCTGGTACCCGTCGAGCACCTGATGGGCGAGCCCGGTGACTTGCCTGATGCCGGAAACCAATTGGGGAATCTGCGTGACCGCGGAGGCGGCGCCGTCGCGCAGCTGAGCCGCGCCGGAGTCCAGCCGGTGGATGTCGGGGACGGCCTTGTTGACCTGGTTCTTGGCATCGCCGAGCCGGTCCGCGACGATCCCCGCCTGGTAGCCGATGGTGGTCTGCGGCAACTGTTTTCCGGCCGGCCGGGTCATCGAGCGGACATAGGCGATCTCGGGCATCCCCGACAGGCGACCCGCAACGCGGTCGAGCGCGGCCAGGTCGTCGGTGTTCCGCATGTCATGGTCGGCCGAGACGATCAGGTATTCCGGTGCCGCCTCGTTGACACCCCAATGCGCATAGGTCTTCTCGTATCCGACCGCGCTCTCGGTGTCGTCGAGCTGCATGGAATTTTCGTCGAAGTTCACCCGGAAGGTGGTGAGAACCGCTGCGGAACTGAGCAGCAGCACCAGCGATGCCGTCACCAGGACTCCGGACCGGCGGATCATGGTGGATCCGATGCGGCGCCAGCGTCGGTCGTTGAGGGGACGCGGTTCGGCCAGGCCGCGGCGTCCCAGGATCGACAGCAGGGCGTAGGGCAGGGACATCGACACCGCCAGTCCGACGACGATCGCGATGGCGATCGGTGGGCCGGCGGCCTTGAACATGCCGAGCTCGGTGAATCCCATCGCGGTGGCGGCCGCCGCGATGGTCAGCATCGAGGCGATCAGGATGCCCGAAACCCGCTGCCCGGCTTGCGCTATCGCATCGATGACGGGCACCTGGCTGCGCCGGGCCTCGTGATAGCCGGCGAGGATGAAGATCGCGTAGTCGGTGGCGGCGCCGAGCAGCATCGCCGTCATCAGCGAGATGGTGAAGTTCGAGACGGTGAGGGTGCCGCCCATGCCGAGCAACGACACGATGGGGCGGGCGACGCCGAGGGCGATGCCGATGGTGAGCAGCGGGACCATTGCCGTGGCCAGCGACCGATAGACCATGAGCAGCACCAGGGTGATCAGCAGCACGGACACCGCGGTGATGATCAGCAGGGAAAAGTCCATGGCGCTGAAGAGGTCGGCCAATGTCGGCGACGGTCCGGTGAGGTACACCCCGACCCCCGGGGGTTTGGGCAGGGCCTGGAGCTGATCGCGGATCGCGATGGTGTTCTTGTGTGCCTTGGTGGACCCGACGTCGCCGGTGCCGGCAAGGACGAGGTTGATCGCCTTGTGATCGGGGCTGAGTGCGATGTCCCGCAGTTGCGGATTGTCGTAGGTGTCGAGCACGTAGGCGACGTTGGTGGTGTCGCGCTGCAAGGTGGCGACGATGTTGCGGTACAGGGCTTCGTCGGCCGCGTTGATGCCCTTCTCGTCGACCAGCACCACGCTGCCGACGGCCGAGGACCGCGGGACGCCGAAGGCGTCGGACATCTCGCGCAGCGTCTGTGCGGCTTTGATGTTCGCGGGCATGAACGGCGCCGAGTGCTCAGCGACGGTCTGCTCGAGCTGGGGGATGGCGACGTTGAGGATTCCGGCCAGCGCTATCCAGAAGCCGATGACGACCCATGCCCATTTGGCACAGAAACGGCTGGTGGCGGCGAAAAACCTGCTGTTGTGTCCCACCCCGGACCCCCTTGATTCGAGACCGGAACTACACCGTTCGGTCTACTATTGGAGGCAGACGCTAGTAGACCGACTGGTGTACAAACAATGCTGAAGGACAGGGAGTTACGTCACATGAGTGCCCGAGATCGGCTTGTCGTCACAGCCATCGATCTGATTCGGCGCCAGGGCGTTTCAGGTACCGGGCTCAGCCAACTGCTCGAACGCAGCGGAACGGCACGGCGCTCCCTCTACCTGAACTTCCCTGGGGGCAAGGCCGAACTCGTCGCCGACGCGACCGTTGCGGCGGGAAACATGCTGGGCGACGGCATCGACCGCCTGATCGGCGAAAAGGGTCCGGTCGGGGCGGTGCGTGCCTTTGTCGAGATGTGGATCTCGAACCTGACCAGCAGTGACTTCGAGGTCGGCTGCCCGATCATGGCCGCCGCCCTCGGCAGGTCGGAGGCACCTGCCGCGGCCGACGCCGCTGGTGAGGTCTTCCTCGACTGGGAAAGCCGCATCGCGGCCGGCCTGGAAGCGGCCGGCCTGTCACCCGACGATGCCGCACGGCAGGCGACGCTGACCGTCGCGGCGGTGGAGGGCGCCATCGTCATGGCGCAGGCAACCAAGTCGGACGTGCCGCTACGCCGTGTCGAGGCGGCGCTTGTCGAGTCGGTGCAGCAGTACCTGAATTAGGCGGACTTTGCCGGGGCTGTGCCGGACAGACAGTCGGAGATGAAATCGGCCATGCGCGCGTATGCGCGGCGGCTCTCGGGCAGCCCGGGGAAGATGGCCGGGAACGCGTGGACCTGACTGGGCCACGCCGCGACCTCACACTTGCGCCCGGCCTGGATCAGCCTGTCTTGCATCCGCTCGGCGTCGCACAGCAGTGACTCCGTCTCGGAGGCGACGATCAGCGACGGCGGCATTGCGTCCATCGGACCGGAAACCGGCTCCAATTCGTCGAGATTGCCGGCGGGACAGATGCGTTCGGTGATGACCGGGAAGCCGGCGGCGATCCCGAAGACGTCCGTCGCCGCGGTCGAATGCGCAGTGCGTGCGGCGTTGTCCAATTCCAGCAGAGGCGAAATGCCTACCACCCCTGCGGGACTCGGGAGCCCGTGCTTCGGGGCCTGCTGCGCGGTGGCAAACGCCAGGAATCCGCCGGCCGAGTCGCCGGCGAGGATGACCTTGGCCGGATCGACGCCCTGGCTCAACAAGTGACGGTAAGCGCCCAGGCAGTCCTGGATGGTCGTCGCCAGATCGACCTCGGGGTACTGCCGATATTCGATGTGTACCAACGGCAATCGCGTGACGCGCGAGAGCGCGGCAACGGCGCGCAGGTGGGTGTTCAGGTCACCGAGGACGAACCCGCCGCCGTGGAAATACAGGATGACGCCGTCGGTGATGGGCGCGTCGAGGTCGGACGGCGACACCCATTCGACGGGCAGGCCGTTCCAGTTTTCGGCGACCAGCCGGAAGCCGCGCGGCGGCCGACGACGCTGCAGGCTGGCCAGCTTGTTGACGTTGCGTCCCACGCGCACGATCCGCTGTGACGTCGCCTCGTACTCCGCGGTGGTCAGCGCGCGAATCAGAATGCGGGCCAACAGCAATGACGCGAAGAAGTGAATGATGCGCGCACGCAGGCTGGCCGGCTCGGCGGCGTGAATGACCGCGCTCACTGTGCCAACTCCACCAGCACCGGCGCGTGATCGCTGGGCTGCTTGCCTTTTCGTTCCTCGCGGACGATCTCACCGTGGGTAACGCGTGCCGCGAACTCCGGTGAGCCCAGCACGAAGTCGATGCGCATGCCCTGCTTCTTGGGGAACCGCAGCTGCGTGTAGTCCCAGTAGGTGTAGACGCCCGGACCCGGGGTGAAGGGGCGGACCACGTCTGCGAAGCCGGCGTCGTTGATGGCGCGGAACGCTGCGCGCTCGGGCTCGGAGACGTGCGTCGAGTTGGCGAACACCGCCATGTCCCAGACGTCCTCGTCGGTCGGCGCGATGTTCCAGTCACCCATCAAGGCCAGTGGCAGCGACGGATCGTCGGCCAGCCATTTCGCGGAGGTGTCGCGAAGGGCGGCAAGCCAATTCAGCTTGTACGGCAGGTGCGGGTCTTCCAGCGTCCGGCCATTGGGCACGTACAGGCTCCACAGCCGGACCCCGCCGCAGGTGGCGCCGATGGCGCGGGCCTCGTCCGCATCCTGCCACTGCGGCTGGCCGTCGAAACCGATCTGCACGTCCTCGAGTCCGACGCGGGATGCGATCGCCACGCCGTTCCACTGGCTGTGCCCGACGTGCGCCACCTCATAGCCGAGCGCCGCGAACGGCATGGTCGGGAACTGCTCGTCCTTGCACTTGGTCTCCTGCATGGCGAGCACGTCGACGTCCGCGCGGGACAGCCAGTCCGTGACCCGGTCGACCCGGGTGCGGATGGAGTTGACGTTCCAGGTGGCGATACGCATGACGCTCCGATCAGACAGGCTCGGGGACTTTCAGTTCCCGACGCAGGGCGGTGAAATCGGTGATGGTCTTGGTGGCGACGTTGGCGACCGGCCGGGCATTGCGGCCGGTGGCCTCGGACTTGGACACCATCACCACGCCGTCGATGTACGGCTGAATGGTGGTGGCGTTCTGCACCGTCGCGACGATCACCAGCTGGAAACCGAACTTGCGGAACGCCTGCAGCGCCTGCGAGGCGAACTGCGGGTCGGACTTGGAGAACGCCTCGTCGAGCATCAGCTGCGCGAAAACCGGCTTGTTGTCGCCGCTTTCGGGGTTGGCCAGGTTGAAGCTGAGCGCCCCGGCCAGGCAGAAGGCCATCAGCTTCTCCTGCTCGCCACCGGAGTTGTCACCGGCATTGCTGTGCGTGCGGATCAGTTCGCCGCTCGCGACGTCCCACTCGGCGCAGTCGAACGTGAACCGGTTGCGCACGTCGAGCGCATCGCGCGTCCAGGCGCGGTCCTCGGGGTTGTTGCCGGCCAGCCGGTTTCGCAACCGCAGGATGTCGGCGTACTGATCGAGGATCGCTTTCTTGTCGCCCAGCCCCACCTCGGCGATGCGCCGGGAGATCGCTTTGACGATGTCGGTCAGCTCGGAGACGGCGACCATGCTGCGCGGGTTGGCGCGCAGCGTCAGCCGGGTGCCGCGGTTGAATTCCACTGCACCCAAACCGGTGTTGACGCGGTCGATCTGCTCGCTGATACGCCGGGTCTCCTGCTCGGCGACGCGGTGCAGCGTCAGGATCGCATCGGGCGCCTGCTCGGTGATCAGTCGCATCATGCGGTCGTAGGCGTCGGGCAGCTCGCGCTCGTCGATGTGACGGCAGACCGCGACGTAGTCGTAGATACGCTCGTCGAAGTCATCCGAGTCGTTCGGAATCGCATCCGGGAACGAGGCGTCGAACGTCGCGACGATGCGGGACAACTCTTCGTAGGAGCGCCGACGGCTCTCGGTGAGCTGGTCGCGTTCGCGGCGGATGGCCGCGAACAGCGCCTCGCGGTGCGGCTCCGGGTTGAGCAGTTCCAGCGGCACCGGGACGTCAGCGGCGTAGCGGCGCAACAGATCTGTGGCCTGCTCCGACATCGCGGCGGGGGCGAGCCGGTCCTGCAGATCCATCAGCTTGGTCCGGCGGGCGTCGAGATCGTCGCGCCGGGTCTGGATCGCGCCGCGCCGCGTCATCAGGGTTTGGATGTCGACCCAGCACTCCTCGGCGCGGGCCGACAGCGCCTCGATGTCGGGGTGGTCGGCCAGCAGCAGTTCGTACTGCTCGCGGAGCCGGTCGGCGTGGCCCTCGGCGGTGTCGGTGTCGATCTGGCTCCACTGCGGGAACTGCTCGTAGACGGCCTTGCACGCCGCGGCCCGGTCGCGCCACTGCTGCCGTTGCGCCGCAATCTCATCCGCGGCGCGCCGGGCGGTGCTGAAGGCCTCCTCGGCCTCGGTCAGTTCGGCGTGCAGCGCTTCCAGCTTGGCGCCGATGTCGCCCTGGTAGATGTACTCGGACGGCTTGATCGGGCGCCGGTCGTCCTTGATGGCCAGCCGGTCGGAGTCCTTGTACAGACCCGTGTCGGTGACGGCCCGGCGGAACCGCACGAACACGTCGGGGGTGTCCACACAGATGTGGTCGCCGGCCGCGGCGATCACATCGGCGGCCTCGGCGGCACAGGGATGCTTGGGCTTGACCAGGAACAGCTTGCCCGCCAACGTGTTCGGCTCGGCCTCGCGTCCCGAGGCGCCGGCCCGGACGTGGTGCAGCGCCAGCCGTCCGCGCATGTTGGTCTCGTTGACGAACCGCAGCACCTTGGCATAGTGCTGATCGGGCACCAGCAACCGCAGGCCGACCCCGCGCAGCACCTTCTCGACCGCGAGCCGCCAGCGAGAGTGCTCGGGCTGCAGGTCGAAAAGCTCAGCGACATAGGGCAGTTCGGCGGGATCGATGCCGACGCCCGCGCAGATGTGGTCCCGCATCGTCACGGCGGACTCGGGCAGCGCAGAACCGACGTGCTCGACGCGCTTGAGTTCCTTGGCCGCATTGTCGCGCAGGATACGTGCCGACTTCTGTGCGTACTCGGCGTCGGTGGACGCGTCGCGCCCCCACTCCAGCTTGCCCAGCATCTCGGTGGCCTGCCGGGTGAGTTCTTCGCGCAGGTTCCAGAATTCGTCGGCGGTGTCCGGCACTTCGACGCCGAGCGCCGCGACCATCTCCTCATAGGCCGCGCGCCGCCGCGCCACGTCGTCGGCCTGCGCCTCGGCGGCGTTGACCTGGGCCTGCAGCGGACCGACATGCGCCGACGCGCCGTTGATCTGGGCGTTGAGCGAATCACCTTCGGCCTTGGCCAGATTCAGCTGCCGCGTCAGGTCGGCGTTCTCGTTCTCCAGCTGGTCGATGGTCGCGTCGAGTGTCTCGATCTCGGCGGGGCAGTGCCGCAGCCGGACGTGATCGGTGTAGGCCCGCACCATCGGCAGGTCGACCAGGTCGATGATCCCGAGGTCGGTTGACTCGGAGGCATAGCGCACCTGGATGGCCTCGATGTCACCGAGGATCTTGCGCTTGCGCTGCGCCACCGCGAGTAGTTCGCGGGCCTCGACGAGGGGGTCGATCTGCTTGAGGGCCTCCGGCAGCCGCGCCAGACTGTCCGGTTCGTCCAGCATGAACTCCCGGACGAACTGCTCGAGCCCACCAACACTTTTCAGTGACTTGGCCTTGCCGAGCAGCTGCTGCGCGGCGTCCGACGCGCGGATGCCGATCGAGGCGTACAGCTGCGCCAGATACTGCGACTCGACCTTGGTCGTGAACCGCCAGCCGCTGCTTATCCCGTCGCTTCGCTCGCCCCGGTCGCCCTTGAACACCCCGGCGTCGAACCGGCCCGCGGCCCACCGGTTGCAGACGTCCTCGATGTCCAGGTCGCCGTCGCCGATGACGAACCGGCTCGAGGAATCCGAACGCGATTCTCCCGTCAGCCATTTGAGGACCAGGCCGGTGATGGTGCGCCCGGTGTTGCTGGTGTAGGTGACCGCGACCGCCGACCACGTGGTGCCCTCGCCACGCAGGTACATGACCTGACTGGTGCCGGCTTCGCTGCGCTGGCCCCAGGCGCCGCGGACGTATTTGTCGACGGTGCGGCGGCCCGCGCTCGAGCCGGCCGCGGTGTTGTCGCCGGACGCGTTGAAGTTGCGCCGGTTGAACGGCAGGAAGCCGAGTGAAATCGCGTCCAGCAGTGACGATTTACCGCTGCCGGAGCCGCCCGCGACCAGTGAGCCGCCGGCGCTGAACGGAATGCTGTGATAACCGTCGAACACGCCCCAGTTGATGATCTGGAGCCGGGACAGGTGGAACTGCTCAGACATCGGCTTCAGTACCTCCGCCGGTGAGTTGTTCGAACTGCTGCTGCAGCTCGGTGATCACCGAGGCCGTCATCACGGCCGTGATGACGGGACTCACGGTGTAGCTGTCCTCGTCGTCACGGCTACGGCGCAGGATGTCCAGGCCCGTCAGCCTGGCGATCGCCGCATCGATGCGGGCGGTGAAAGTGACTGCGTCGCGGTCGGTTTCGTTCAGCACACCGCTGAACATGCCGTGCATCTCGTCGCGGGTGATCAGGAAGCTTTGGTCGCCGCCGGCGCGCATCAGCTGTGCCAGGTGCAGCGCCAGAATCGAGTCGTAGGTGCCCAGGGGCTCGCGGCGCAGCAGCTTGATGCCCTTGGCCGACTCGTAACGGGCCTGCTCGATGAACGCGATGTCGACGCCTTCGGAGATGCGCAACTGCAGGTCGAGTTCGGACAACCGCACCGACAATTCGTTGCGGTACTCCAGGATCCAGCTGTAGACGTCACGGTCGGACTCGCTGCTGATGTAGCGGCGGGTCAGCAGGTGTTGCAGTGCCCAGCAGGCGCGGTCCGGCATGGCGCTGACGTCGCCGTCGAACCGTGGACGGCGCTGCTGCGCCGCCCGGCTGTTGCTGTCGACCTCGGGCAGCGAGGCGAAATCGATGGGGCTGTCAGTCATGCATGGCTCCTGTACTCATGACCGGCTCGGTGAACATCAGAGAGGGCACCTCGATCTCGCGGTCGCGACCGTCGAGCGAGCGGAATCGCACCGACATGGTGTCGTCGCCCGCGTCACCCGGTCCTGCGGGTTGTTTGAGGGCCCACGACCACAACACGATGACGTGGCCCAGGTACGCCGAATCGAGCATCGAGACGGCCTCGGCCAGTGACACCGGGCGGCGCGCGACCGCGGCATTGAGCATCTCGGACATCGCGGGTGCATCGACCTGGGTGGTCAGTGCCGCGAAGGTGGACAGGTCGACGTCGCCCTGTGCCGCTTCGGCAGGTTTGGGTGCCGACAGGTCGCCGATCTTGAAGCTCAGCGCGCCGATCGAGCTGATCGCGTGCCGGGCCAAGGGGACTTCGATGTCCAGCCGGGAGTCGGTCAGCGACGACTTCAGCAGCGTCCGGGCCGCGCCGATGGCCTCGGTGAGCTGGCGGGCCACACCGCGGCTGGACTCCATGGTGCCGAACGCGGTGAATCGCTTGACCCGCTGCGCGCACCGCTGCTGGATGCGTTCCACCTCGTCGATCTGGTGGCCGATCAACTCGAAGAATCCCGCCATCACCTTGCGCAGTGCCGGGTCCAGCTCGGGCAGTGCCGACGCCACGGTGGCGATGTCGTTCTCGAATTCGGCGCGCTGGTCGGGGTCGTTGATCATCCGCAGGAACGCCCGGTGCGAATCGCGGCCCGCGGAATCCCATGCTGCCTGGTAGTCGGCGTACATCTGGCGCTGCCGGTCGCGGTACTCGATGTTGGTGTCGATCGGGTCGTCGAGCGCCTGCGTCGCCTGCTCGATCATGGTGCCGTAGAGGCCGATGTCGGTGATCAGCCGTTCCATCTGCAGCGCGATGGCGCGGGCTTCGTCGTACATGTCGGTGACGTCGGGCTCGGGGCGCAGCCCGGCTTCCAACTCGTCGAGCTCGCGGTGCAGCGCGGCGATCTCGGCTTCGATACCGGCCCGGATGCGGTCGGGGTCATTTCCGGCACGTGTGGCGATCTGACGCATGCGGGACGCGATGCCGGCGATCGAGCCGCCGGTGGCGATGCTGTCGCCACGGCGCATGCCGCGGACGAAGTCGAGGGCGCGACGGGCGTCCTGCGTCAGATAACAGACGTTGCGTTCGGCGCCCGCCCGGGTTTCGGCCACTCGGTGCACCCAGCCCTGGCTGGCCCACGACTTGATCAGGGCCAGGCCCGACTGTCCGAGCTGGTCGTCGGTCTCGCCGAGCGTCGCCAGATCGCGCTCCAGCCGAACCACCAGATCGGTCTCGGCGATCATGCCTTCACTGAGGTGCCGCTCCATCAACGTGGCGTAGACGCCGAGGTTGTTCGTGGCCAGCAGCCGGACTGCGCGCGAGCCCTGAACGTCACGGTTGAGTTCGAGCAACTCGGCGGCCGACAGCGCCGCATTCTCTTGCACCCGCAACCCCTGACCAGCCTGACACTTCGGTGCGTTCCACCGACGGTCCAAGATACTTGGCGAAGCGTCGGCCGGCATCGGCGGTCGTCCCCCGCGGAGTCCCCGAAGACGATTGCTGGTATTGCCCGGGACGTCCGGTCCCACATGTTGTCTCACTATGTGGACGCCGGCCGGTGCCTCGGCAGGCCGCCGGACGGACGGCGGCAGCAATTGCGTTGACGCGCCGGTGCGGCCCCTGTCGGATTTGCCCCGAGCGGGTACGGGGCGTCCCGGTCGAGATCACATCGCCGCCTCGGCTCGTGTGAGATTCCCGTCACGATCAACACCCGATGTGGTCCCGGTCACGACGTCGAAAATGCGTCTGAGCATTACTAATCGGAATATATCCGGCTGGCCCGCCCGTTGATCTCGGGTCGCGTCAAGGGCTCTGTCGGTGGCGTAAATGGGTTTGCCGACTGGCCATTTGCCCGGAAGGTTAGCGGGGCTATGAACAGCGCTTTACCGGCTAATACGCAAACAGGTTTGGAGTGGCCTGTGGGTCACATGTCGTCGCTACCGATTCGTTACGACTTCGTCAAAAACTCTGGATTAACTCGGTTACTCGTCGGTAAATTACTCGCCGGTAAGCAAGCCGACCCCGAGGAGTCACTTCATGAATGTTGCGGTTCGTCGCCATACCAAGGCGGGTATCTGCGCAGCGACCACGGCGGCCATCGTGGCCGGCCCACTGTTGCCGTCGGTGCCTGCCGCCGCCAAGCTGCCGACGCTTCCGTCGGTGAGCACAGCCGCGGTTCAGCTGACCGCGGCGTACAACCCGCTGCAGCCGTGGCTCGACGCGTTCAACACCGCGTCGGAGAACGCGCAGCGAATCGGCGCGGTCGTCTCCGAAGCGCCGGCGGTGTTGCTGCAGCAGTTCCTGGCGAACCAGATCAGCCATGTCGGGGCCATCCTGCAGAACCCCGGCAACATCGGCGCGGTGATCCAGGACGTCGGGCAGAACGTGAAGTCGGCGATCACCGCCGCCACGCTGCTGGGGACCAAGCCGGAGGACTGGACCATCGCCGGTTCGAACGACGTCTGGCACGGCCTGGTCGCGCAGATGCTCCCGAACATGCTTCCGACGGCCGGCAACCCGCAGGCGTCCGCGATCGTCACGCAGGTGGTCAACGTGCTGGCGTCACCGCTCAGTGGCGTGCTGATGGGTTTGGTAGGCCCTGGCATCAGCCCGGTGGTGGCGCTGGTCAACAGCATCACCAAGATCGCGACCTCGCTCGCCGCGGGTAATGCGATGGCCGCGGCGCAAGCTGCCATCAACATCCCGGCCGCCATGGTCAACGGCTTCCTCAACGGTGCCAATCTCAACCTGGATGTGCTGGCGCCGCTGATCACCAAGACCATGCCGGCCGGCAACGAGCTGCAGAAACTCAACATCCAGTTCGGTGGGCTGTTCACCGCCGGTGTGACGGGCATGGACATGACCGGCATCGGTGGCTCGATCCTGAACTCCCTGGGCCTGACGGCCGAAACGGTGCTCGCCCCGGGATTTCCGTTGGAGATCACCGGCCAGGGCATCGGGCCGATCGGTGCGCTCGTCAACCTCAGCCACCTGCTGGCCAAGGCCATCGGCTGGAGCGGCACCGGCAATCCGTTGGCCCCCAAGACCGCCGCCGATCCGGCTGCGGCAATCCAGGTTTCGGTTACCAAGGCAGCCACGGACAACTCGATCACCTCCATCCCGCAGACGTCGGTGGCGGTGACGCAGGTTAAGGCCACCGCGGCACAGGCCCCGGAGACGGCCGAGAAGCCGGCTACGCCGGCCAAATCGGAGACGTCTGCGACCCCGGCTACGCCCGCTACTCCGGCTACTCCGGCGACGCCCGCCACCCCGGCCACGTCGGAGACGCCGGCGACCCCGGCAACTCCGGCCACGCCCGCCACTCCGGCGACCCCGGCCACCCCGGCGAACCCCGACAACCAGAAGTCGGATGACCACAAGACGGACTCGACCAAGTCGGAGACGACCAAGTCGGACACCAAGTCGGAGACGAAGTCGGAGGCGACGAAGTCCGAGACCACGAAGTCCGAATCGAAGAAGCCGAGCAAGCAGAAGTCGGAGAAGCCGAAGCCCGTGAAGAAGCCGGCACCGGCGAAATCCACTGCCGGCCAAGGTGGTTCGGCGCACGGTGCCGACGGCGGGGCCGCCTCGCACGCCTCGGGCGCGTCGAGCCAGTAGATCAACGATCGGTGGGCCTCCCTGCTCGGGGGAGGCCCGCCGAGCGCTTCGTCCTGCCCACATCAATCCCAATCAACTCGGAAAGAGGGAGTCGTTCTCATGGAGTCAGCAGTCCGTCGCCATACCAAGGCGGGTATCTGCGCAGCGACCACGGCGGCCATCGTGGCCGGCCCATTGCTGGTGCAGGCACCTGCCTCGATCAACCTTCCGGCGCTGCCGTCGGTCAGCACCGCCGCGGTGCAGTTGACCGCGGCATACAACCCGCTGCAGCCGTGGCAGGACGCGTTCAAGACCGCCGCGGCGAATGCGGGACGCCTCGGTGACGCCATCTCCGAGGCCCCGGCGGTACTGCTGCAGCAGTTCCTGGTCAACCAGATCAACCACGTCGGCGAGGTGCTGAAGAACCCCGGCAACATCGGCACGGTTTTGGGCCAGATCGGGCACAACGTGCAGTCGGCGATCACCGCCGCGACGTTGCTTGGCACCGACCCCGGCAACAACTCGCAGTCCGTCGACTCGAACGATGGTTTCCACTTCATCCTGCTTCAGGTGATTCCGAAGCTGCTTCCGACGGCCTCGAACGCCGTGGCCAACCGGGTCGTGCAGGAAGTGTTCAACTTTCTGGCGTCGCCGCTGAGCGGGGTCCTGATCGGCCTGGCAGGACCGGCGATCAGCCCGGCGGTGGCACTGGCGAACAGTCTCACCAGCATCGGCGCATCCCTGTCGCAAGGCGACGCGGCGAAAGCGCTGCAGACCGCGATCAACATCCCGGCTGCCATGGTCAACGGCGTCCTCAACGGCGCCAACCTCAACCTGGACCTCGTGGCCAAGCTGATCAACAAGACCATTCCCCTGAGTGACAATGCCGTCGTCAAGGCGCTCAACATCCAGTTCGGTGGACTGTTCACCGCCGGATCGACTGGCTGGGACCAGAAGGGCCTGGGTGGCTCGATCCTGAACTCGCTCGGGCAGACCGTCTACGCCGACATCATCGGGACGGACCTGCAGATCGACGGTCTGGGCATCGGGCCCATCGGCGCCATGGTGTCGCTCGGCCGCATCCTCGCCAAGGCAATCGGCTGGAGTGGCACCGGTAATCCGTTGGCCCCCAAGGCTGCCGCTGACCCGGCTGCTGCGACGCAGGTATCGGTGACCAAGGCCGCCACGGACAACTCGATCACCTCGATCCCGCAGCCCGCGCTGGCCGTGACACCGGTGAAGACGACCGTCTCCGAGGCATCGGAGACGCCCGCGAAGCCCGCCACCCCAGCCAAGTCGGAGACGACGCCCGCTACTCCGGCCACGCCCGTCACCCCGGCGACGCCCGCTACTCCGGCCACGCCCGTCACCCCGGCGACGCCCGCAACGCCGGCCACCGCCGAGACGCCGGCCACCCCGGCTACTCCGGCGACACCCGCCACTCCGGCGACACCCGCGACCCCGACGAAGGCTGACAACCAGAAGTCGGACGATGCCAAGCCGGATACGACCAAGCCGGACACCACCAAGTCCGACTCCACCAAGTCCGACTCGACCAAGTCCGAGACGAAGAAGCCCGAGAAGAAGCCGACCAAGCCGAAGGCCGAGAAGCCGAAGCCTGTGAAGAAGCCGGCCCCGGCGAAATCCACTGCAGGCCAGGGTGGTTCGGCCCACAGTGGGGCTGACGCAGCCTAGCCGGTACCTGCCGAGGCCACGGTTTCCCGGGCGCCGACGATGTCGCGCGAGAAACCGTGGTCTTCGGCGTTACAGGAGCACGTACCGCGACCGGTGATGCAACCGGAAACCGATCGATTCGGCCAGCGCGATCGCGGGGGCGTTGTCGTCGGGAACCCGTGTGTAGGCGTGCGTCGCACCGCGGCCGGCGGCCCAGGTCATCAGCTCGGCGCAGACGGCGCGGCCCAGTCCGCGCCGGCGTTCCGACTCGAGCACGGCGATGTCCGACAACCCGGCCCACACCCTGCCGTCGGGTGCCGTGGTCACGGCGACGCGCCCGACCGCCGCGTCGGCCACCGTGGCGAACGCCACGTCGCCGTCGACGACGGCAGTGATGACCTCGACAGGCACGTCCTGCGCGTGAATCTGCCGCCACCGGGCATCGGGGCGCGCGGGTAGTTCGGCAGCCGCGCCGTCCGGCAATGCAACGGTCAGAACGCGATTGGGCTCGATGCCCTCGGAACGGACCGGCAGCAGCCGCTCCGGCAGCGCCACCCACGGTTGCAGGCCGCGCGCGGCGTACCAGTCGGCGATCACCGGCAGGGCCGTCAGGTCCGACGAAAAGAGCAGCGGCACAGCCGAGTTGGTTCGTATATCGGTGCCGCCGGCGCGCAGCAGCCAGCCGTCGACCCAGTGCTGCTCGGTACCCGGCCAGGCCAGTGCGGCGGCATGTTCGACCGTACGTATCTCTGAATTGCGCACCGGGGCGTGCGACAGCTCGCGCACCGACATCACCGCGGCGGGGCTGATCTCGACGCGCTCACCCGATTTGGTGCGCACCACGACGAGCGGGGTGAGCGCCTCGAGATGGCCGACGACGTCGGTGAAGGCCTCAGGCCCGGGGCCGACCTCCGGCTCGGCCAACCGGTAGCGCAGCGAGACGCGGCTACCGACCGAGGGCATCAGTGCCCGAACGGGTCGTCGACCTCGCCCGGCACCCAGCTCAGCCCCGGCACGCCCCACTTGTTCGACTTGATCATCCGCTTGGCGGCCCGCGCGTTGCGGCCGATCAGGCAGTCGAGGTACAGGAAGCCGTCGAGGTGGCCGGTCTCGTGCTGCAGCATGCGGGCGAACAGGCCGGTGCCTTCGAGCTCGACCGGGTTACCGTCGGCGTCCAGGCCGGTGACCTTCGCCCACGTGGCGCGGCCGGTCGGGAACGACTCACCGGGAACCGACAGGCAGCCCTCGTCGTCGTAGTCCGGGTCGGGCATGGTCTCGGGGATTTCCGACGTCTCGAGGACCGGGTTGATCACCACGCCGCGACGCCGCGCGGTCTGGCCGCGGTCGTCGGCGCAGTCGTAGACGAACAACCGCAGCCCGACGCCGATCTGGTTTGCAGCCAGGCCCACGCCGTTGGCCTTGTCCATCGTTTCGTACATGTCGTCGATCAGCTCGGCGAGATCGGAAGGAAGCGACCCGTCGGCGCCGACGGCCACCGGAGTGGTCGCGGTGTGCAGGACAGGGTCACCGACGATGCAGATTGGACGGACAGCCATGACGAGCAATCTTAGTGACCCGACTCGCGGGTAACGATCACGGCTCAATACCGTCGGTCATGGTTGAATGTTCGCCGAACCACTTGCTGCGTCCCAGATCCGTTGTGACGCACGAAACAGGCTGGCATATACCGAGATCAGAGAAAGGGTCCAGGGGCGAAATGGACGGCGCTATGGCGCGTACTGAGCGATCCGGGGACGACTCTGAGCTCGCCGACGGGTTGACCCGCCGCGAACACGACATTCTTGGTTTCGAACGTCAGTGGTGGAAATTCGCGGGTTCCAAAGAGGACGCCATCAAGGAACTGTTCTCGATGTCGGCAACCCGGTACTACCAGGTGCTCAACGCACTGGTCGACCGGCCAGAGGCGCTGGCCGCGGACCCGATGCTGGTCAAGCGACTGCGCCGGCAGCGGGCCAGCCGACAGAAGGCCAAGGCCGCGCGTCGTCTCGGTTTCGAAATCACCTAGCTTTTCTGCCCTGAGGGTCCGCCTCGATAAGGTGGGGAGCAATGAATCAGCGAGAGTCCTCCGGACTGCCCCTGCGCGCCATGGTCATGGTGCTGTTGTTCCTTGGTGTCGTGTTCCTGCTGGTGGCGTTCCAGTCGCTGAGTTCGGACAGCAGCTCCGACTCGAACTCGTCGAGCAGCTCCGCCAGCGCGACATCGGCCACGGCCACCACGACGTCGACGACGCCCGCGCCGGCCAAGGCCGACGTCAAGGTCTTCAACATCTCCGAGGTTGCCGGCGCTGCGAAGGGCGTCGCTGACAAGCTGCACGAGGCGCAGTGGAACGTCACCGAGACCGACAATCTCAGCGTGGACGCTCCGCCGCCCGCCACGACCGTGTATTTCGGTGACGCTGCAGGGGAGAAGGAGGCCGCCGAAGCGGTCGGCAAAATCCTCGACGCACCCGTCGAACCACGCATCCCGGCGCTCAATGACAAGGGACCAGGCGTGATCGTTCTGGTGACCGGTTAGGCTCTCCGGCATGCCGATCTCAGCCCCGATTCGCTTCCTTGCCGCCGCTGCGGTCATCGCTCCTGTCGTCGCTGCATGTGCCCCTCCCGGACAGGTCCCCTCGTCCGTGCCCGGCACCACCCCCGCGGTATGGACCGGCGTCGAGCACGCCCCGCAGGGCCATGGTGAAAAGGCCGGCGAGAAGGCGGCCCCGCAGGCCGCCCCGATCGGCGAGAAGCTGGTCACCGAGCTGAAGACCCCCGAGGGCACCACGGTCGCGACCGCCGAGTTCCTGTTCAACGGTGGCTTCGCCACGCTGACGGTCAAGACCACCTCCGGCGGCGTGCTGACCCCCGGATTCCACGGCCTGCACATCCACTCGGCCGGCAAGTGTGAGCCGAACTCGGTCGCGCCTGCCGGTGGCGCCCCCGGCGACTTCCTGTCCGCCGGTGGACACTTCCAGGCTCCGGGCCACACCGGCTACCCGATGAGTGGCGACCTCGCCTCCCTGCAGGTCAAGGCCGACGGCACCGGCTCGCTGGTGACCACCACCGACGCCTTCACCGCCGAGCAGCTGCTCGCCGGCAACAAGACCGCGCTGATCATCCACGAGAAGGCCGACAACTTCGGCAACATCCCGGCTGACCGGTACCAGCAGATCCAGGGCGCCGCTCCGGGTGCGGACGAGGCTTCGATGAACACCGGTGACTCCGGCAAGCGCGTGGCGTGCGGTGTCATCGCTGCCGGGTAGCGCGGACAGCCACACCCCACCGCGAATCGATTTCGCCGGGTCGCCTCGGCCGACTCTCGGCGTCGAATGGGAGTTCGCCCTCGTCGATGCCCGCACGCGTGACCTCAGCAACGAGGCCGCCGCGGTCATCGCCGAGATCGGCGAGACGCCGCATGTGCACAAGGAATTGCTGCGCAACACCGTCGAGGTCGTCACCGGCGTGTGCGACACCGTCGGCGAGGCCATGGACGATCTGCGGTCCACGCTGGGCCCGGTACGCCGGATCGTGCGCGACCGCGGCATGGAGCTGTTCTGTGCCGGCACTCACCCGTTCGCGGAGTGGGAGAGCCAGCAGCTCACCGAAGGCCAGCGCTACGCCGAGCTGATCAAACGGACCCAGTGGTGGGGCCGGCAGATGCTGATCTGGGGCGTGCACGTGCACGTCGGGATCTCGTCGGCGCACAAGGTGATGCCGATCATCACGTCGCTGCTCAACCAGTACCCGCATCTGCTGGCGCTGTCGGCGTCGTCGCCGTACTGGGACGGTGAGGACACCGGCTACGCCAGCAACCGCGCCATGATGTTCCAGCAGTTGCCGACCGCGGGTCTGCCGTTCCACTTCCAGAAGTGGTCGCACTTCGAGCGCTTCGTCTACGACCAGCGCAAGACCGGCATCATCGACCATATGAACGAAATCCGTTGGGATATCCGGCCGTCGCCGCATCTCGGCACGATCGAGGTCCGGATTTTCGACGGCGTGTCCAACATCGCCGAACTCGGTGCGCTGGTTGCGCTGACGCACTGCCTGATCGTCGACCTGGACCGCCGGCTGGACGCCGGTGAGCAGCTGCCGACCATGCCGCCCTGGCATGTGCAGGAAAACAAGTGGCGCGCAGCGCGTTACGGCCTGGACGCCGAGATCATCCTGGATGCCGACAGCAACGAGCGGTTGGTCACCGAAGATCTCGACGACCTGCTGAACCGGCTGGAACCCGTTGCGGCATCGCTGAATTGCGCCGACCAGCTGGCCCGGGTCGCCGATATCTACACCCTCGGCGGCTCCTATCAGCGGCAGCGCCGGGTCGCCGAGGAAACCGACGGGGACCTGCTGCAGGTCGTCGACGCGCTGGTCTCGGAGCTGGAGTTGTAGCCGTGTCCATCACGCCGATGTTCCCGCTGGAATCCGCGCTACTGCCCGGCGACGAACTGCCGCTGCGCATCTTCGAGCCGCGGTACGGCGAACTGGTGCAGGACTGCATGGCCGCCGCGGAGCAGGTGTTCGGCGTGGTGCTGATCTCGGCCGGCCGCGAGGTCGGCGGCGGCGACGCCCGGTGCTCGGTCGGCGCGCTCGCCCGCATCGACCGGTGCCAGCCACAGGGCGTCGGCCGGTACATGCTGAGCTGCAGCGTGACCGACCGCATCCGAATCGTGCAGTGGCACAACGACGATCCGTATCCGCGGGCCGAAATCGAGCGGTGGCCCGACGAGCCGGGGCCCATGGTCACGGAGGCGTCCATCGTGGCGGTCGAGGACCGGATCATCGCAGTGTTCGAACGCATCGCGTCGGCTCAGGGCGCGCGCCTGCGGGACCGGGACGCGATCCTGGCGCGAACCGTCAAACCCGATGTGGGACAACGGCTGTACGCGCTGGCCGCTTTACTTCCGATCGGCCAGGCCGACAAGTATTCGGTGCTGGCTGCGCCGAATGCCGCGGCCCGGCTGGACGCGCTCGAGGAAGCGGTCGAGAGTCTCACGGCGATGGTGGAATTCCAGCTGTCCGAGGACTAGTACGGGCAGTTCCGTGCAGGCAGGGTGGTGCGGCACCGCTTATCCTGGACACAGCATGTTGTGCTACGGGGAGGGTTCACGATGACGGGTTGGCAGGGGAGCGGTTACAACGGTCCCAACCCAGGTGGGGGCGCGGGCAGGTCGTCCGACGAAGAAGAGACGGCGATTCACGAGACCACCCCACCGGCCGCGCCCGGATGGCCCCCGCAGACGCCGCCGCCGTTGAGCCAGCCGCCCGCAGGCCAGGCGCAGACACCAGCATGGGGCCAGCCGGCCGCGCCGCAGACCGGCGGCTGGGGCCAGGCGCCGAGCGCACCAACCGGGGCGTCGCAGGGGTGGGGGACCCCGCCGGCGGCACCAGGTGCCGGCCAGGGGTGGCCGGGAGCGCCGGCCGGTGGATACGGCGCGCAGCCGTTCGTCACCCCGCCGAAGAAGAACAAGGTGCCGCTGATCATCGCCGCCGTCGTCGTGGTGCTCGTCGTGCTGGGTGGTGGCATCTACTACGTCTACGACTCATTCGGCTCGGGCGACAGCGGTGGCTCGAGTTCCGCCAGCGAGGTCGTCAAGGGCTACCTGGAAGCGCTGTCGAACGGCAACGCCGACATGGCGCTGTCCTTCAGTAACGACCAGCCGGCATCGAAGGAGTTCCTCTCGAGCGACGTGCTGAAGAAGCAGATCGCCGAATGGCCGATCAGCGATATCCGCATCCTGAACGAAGACAAGACCATGGAGTCGATCGGCCGCGGCGATGTCCACGTGGCAGCCAAGTTCGGCGACAAGAACTCCGATGCGACGATCCACGTCAAGAAGGAAGGCGGCAAGTGGCAGCTGGCCCATGCCGCCATCAAGGTCGATCTGTCGTCGTTGAGCAGCAGCGAAAATGCCGCGCGCAAGACGATGACGGTGTTCGGCAAGGAGATCAGCGAGGAATCGGCGATCTACGTGTTCCCCGGCTTCTTGGACCTCGGCAGCACCAGCCCGTACGTGTCGGTCACCAACAGCAAGCCGTTGCTGCTCGACGCCATCGAGGGATATTCGTCGAGCTCCTACCTGCAGCCGAAGTTCGCGCTCAACGAATCCGGCACCAAGACCATCGCCAAGCTCCTGGACGCGGCATACGGCAGCTGCTCGTCGTCGCGCTCACTGGTCCCACCGGCACCCTGCCCGGTGAAGATCAGCGACCGGGAACTGGTCGACGGCACCGTGACCTGGAGCCAGCCCGACATGAGCGCCGTCAAGATCGGCGATCTGGACGAATACCGCATGGAAGTACGGATTTCCGGCCAGGTGCACTACGAGGTCAGCGGCCAGGGCCGCCGCGGCGGGACCACGCGGGGCACGGTGACCTCGTACGTCACCGGCACCACCGCGGACGTCAGCGGCGAGCAGGTGAAGATCAAGTTCAACTGAGCTTGGTGGTGAACTGCGCCTGACAACGGGCGGAAGTTCAGATTGGTCAACGTCAGGGGAGGGACGGGGGCACCATGCTGAGACGCGTGCTGGTGGGCTTGTCGACAGTCTGCCTCGGTGTGGCCGTGGGCCTGTTGGTTTGGGCGGCGGGGCTATCGGTGTGGAGCTGGCTGGTGCCCAAATCCTCGGTCGGTTACCCGGCGTGGTCAGCAACTGACTGGGGAGGCTATCGGCCGCCGTCGCATTGGGCGACCATGTCGCCCAAAGACGTTGCCTTGTCGATATGCGTGGTTGCCGCGGTTCTTGTTGCCGCGCTGGTGCTCCTGCGGTTCAACTGGGCGTCGGGCTACTGGGGCTTGCTGGTGCCTTTGGCGGGTATCGCGTTGATGTACTTGCGGTCGACCGGTTCCGGGATGCAGGAGTTTTGCGAATGGATGCAAGATTTTCCCGTCACACCAAAGTTGCCTACCGCTGCCGCCAGTTGGTGGCTGGCGGCGGCCGGTGCCCTTGCCGCGGCTGTTGCCGCGCCCGCAGCCGTCCGATTGACGCGGAGCAACCGCTGGCTTGTTGGTATCGGTGTGGTGATAGCAGTGGCGGCTGCCGGCGTGACCACAACGTCGGCACTACGGGCAGGCGACGACAGTCGATTTGTCGACGCTACAACGGCGTTGTCGACGGCGGTCCCACCGAGTCCAGATCATCTGGGGCAAAAGGCTTTTACGATTCGCATAGCCGACTACATCCGAACGGAATCCGGTCGAAATTGGCGAATTGAGCGAGGCGGTGCTGGATTCATCGCACTAGGTGGTGGACGGGTAACCGCGTACGGGTCGGATGGTGCTGAACGTTGGCATTACCGCCGCAGCGGACCTGGCCACCTCGGAGTGGACGAAATGGCCGTTTTCGATCAAGCAAGCACCGTCGTACTACTCGGAGGTTCGCCGAGCACGTTGATCGGTTTGGATGCTATGACTGGCCGCGAACTGTGGTCGTCGACCGACCGTAGCTTGGTGCACGCCTTCGGCGGCTACGTTAACTACATACGCAGACGGCCGCCATATCTCTTGGCCAATTCCGACGTCAGTAAGTGGACGCGCTACGACACTCGCACCGGCAGGCCGATGTGGACGGTGCCGGCCCCGTCGACGGAGTGCCAGGGCTGGTACGGCGGACTGACGAGCCTGCCCGGATCGGTATATCGATGTGTGTCCGGCGACAAGGCTGATGTTCGTTTCGTCGATATCGACCCATCGACTGGTCAAATTCGTTGGAAGACAACGCTGTTATCGGAGCTGCCGTATTCGGGCCAGAATCGCAACGCCATCCGGCCAAGGATCGAGCAGGCGGGTCGCGATGGATACACGATGGGTGCTCAGCTTGAGTCCGGCGATGATGTAGGTGCTTTCGTGAATGCTGCCACTCGCCACGTTCTTGACTTTCACGGTCACGCCTCCGTGTATCGCACACGCGACGATTCGGCAGATTTCCTGTCGAGGGGGCCTGACCGGGCGAACGCCTCCACTTTGCGGGGCCCAGACGGTCAAGCGCGGTGCGCGCTACCGGAGCCGCCGCTGGCGGATATTTCGGAAGCACGAGCGGCGATTCTGGGTGCGGAGGTGGTGTTCGCCGAGAAACGGCTGGAAGTTTTCAGCCGCGAGAATTGCGCCCCCATCGCGGTTGTCCCGCAAGCTGATTACGTTGAGGATATCCTCGCGGCACCCGGTGCCGTGCTTGTTGTTCGTACCGATGACAGCGGCACGTACGTCGACGGGTACCGCTGACCGACTCAGACGAGCTTGGCGTCCACGAACTCGCTGCCGATGTCCGGCACCTCGCCGGCGACTTCCGGCTTGTACCGGGCAGTGACCTCCACGGAGGTCTCGACCCGGGTCTGCCAGCCGTGGCGGGCCAGCCACTCGGCGACGTCCTCGCGCGGCTCTGGGTAGAAGAGCTCGGAGACATCGGTCACCTGCTGACCGGCCTTGGCGGCTTCCTCCCGGATCGCATCCATCCGGGCTTTGCGGATGCGCTGGTTCTCCTCGCTGAAATAGTTGGCGCCGAAGCCCTCGACAGCGACACGGCTACCGGGCGCACTGAGTTCGTGGAGACGGTCGAACAGCAGATCCTGGGCCTCGGCGGGCAGGTAGGGCAGCAGCCCCTCGGCGAGCCAGGCCGTCGGCTGGGTGGGGTCGAAGTCATTCTGCCGCAAGGCTTCCGGCCAGTCCTGGCGGAGATCGACCGGGACCGCGACGTGCCGGGCGACCGGTTGAATGCCGTGGGCCGCCAGGGTTTCCTCCTTGAACGCCAACACTTTCGGCTGGTCGATCTCGAAAACCACGGTGCCGTCGGGCCAGGGCAGTCGCCAGGCCCGCGCGTCCAGTCCCGCGGCCAGGATCACCACCTGGCGGATGCCGTCGGCGCCGGCCGATGCGAAGAACTCGTCGAACCACTTGGTGCGGGCCGCGGCGTACGCCGACACCATGCGAATCCGCGTAGCCTGCGCGGGGCCGGGATCGGCGGCGGTGAACGGCGACGACCAGCCGCGCGCGACCGCCGCATCCACGAAGATCTGCGCGCACGGATCGTCGAACAACGGCTTGTCCGAACGGGATTCGGCGGCCCGAGCGGCGGCCACACCCAGCGCGGTGGCACCCACGCTCTCGGTGATGTCCCAGGAGTCGTCGTCAGTTCGCGCCATAGTCGTCCAATTCGTCGCGGATCAGCAGGTCGTCGCGGAAACTCTGCTCACGATAAGCCAGCTGGCCCACGCGGTTGGCCACCACCGGCGCGGTGATCAAGGTGAACAAACCGGCCAGGATCAGCATGCCGACGTCGGCCTGCCCGCGCAGCCGCAGCGCGGCGCCGATCAGCACCAGCAGCAGTCCGAGCACCTGGGGTTTGGAGGCCGAGTGCATCCGCGTCAAGGTGTCGGGGAAGCGGACGACACCGATGGCGGCGGTCAGCGCCAGTGCCGAACCGAAGAGCACCAAAGCACCTGCGACTGCATCGAAGATGTTCATCGTGGCGGCTCGGCTTCGGTATCGGTATCGCGGACGCGGAACCGGGCCACGCTGACCGAGCCGACGAAGGTGATCAGCGCCAGCGCCGTCAAGCTGTAGGTCGCCGTGGTGTCGAGGCTGTACGCCGCCCACGTGCCGATGCCGCACATGGTGACGGCGACGAACGTGTCCAGCGCGACCAGCCGGTCCAGGGTGCCGGGACCGGCCAGCAGCCGGAACACCGTGATGGCCGCGGCCGCGACCAGCATCACGGCGGCGATGATCCAGATGGTGTTCATGCGGGGTCCACTTCCACCGGCTGCCAATGGGATTCACGTTCGAACGAGGCGATCATCAGCCGCTCCACCTCCGCGATCTGGCGGTAGAACTGCTGCACCGCACGTTCGGACCCCACGTCGAGCACGTGGACGTAGATCATCCGGCGGGCCTGATCGATCTCCAGCACGATCGACCCGGGGATGAGGTTGATGACGTTGACCGCCATCGCGAGCACGAGATCCGACTTGAGGGCGAGCCGGGCCCGCAGCACCGCGGTCAGCGGCGGGGGACCGGGCCTGATCGCCAGCCACGCGACCTGTACCGAGGACAGCACCAGGTAGTAGGCGACCTTGAGCACCAGCCACGCCAGCGACAGCGGATGCAGCCGGCCCGCCACCGGCACCTGCGGCAACGGCAGCAGCACCGTGATCAGCAGGCCGACGGCGAGCCCGCCGAGGATGTTGGCGGCGGAGATGTTGCCCCACAACAGAATCCACACGGCCATCAGCCAGACCAGGATGCCCACGCGCGGTAACCACTGCCTCATGGCGTCAACACCACCGAGATGTACTGGCCACGGTCGGTGACCTGGTCGGCGGCGCGCTCCGCGAACCCGAAGATGGGCCCCGCGAACACCGTCAGGGCGAGCCCCACCGCGATGAGCACCGCGGTCGGCGCCAGCATGCTGACGGGCATCCGGCCGACGTCCGGCCGGTCGTCGACCGCCACGTTCGCCACCGGTTCCAACAGGCCGGCTGGGGCTGCCGTGGACAGCATGCCCTCCGGTGCGTCGGCGCGGGCGCGCCAGAACGCGAGCGTCCACACCCGCGCCATCACGTACAGCGTCAGCAGGCTGGTGACGACCGAACCGGCGACCAGTGCCCACGCGAGGACCGACGCGCTCGTCGCTCCCGCCTGCAGCAACGCGACCTTGCCGATGAACCCCGAGAACGGCGGAATGCCACCGAGATTCAGGGCCGGGATGATGAACACGAACGCCAGCAGCGGGCTGGCCGCCGCGAGTCCGCCGAGGCGCTGCAGCGTCGAGGCGCCGGCCTGCCGCTCGATCAGACCCACCACGAGGAAGAGCGTGGTCTGCACGACGATGTGGTGGGCCACGTAGTAGATGGCGCCGGCCATGCCGATCCGGTTGGACACCGCGATGCCGAACACCAGGTAGCCGATGTGGCTGACCAGGGTGAAGGACAGCAGCCGCTTGATGTCGCTCTGGGCCATGGCGCCGAAGATGCCGATCAACATGGTCAGCAGCGCCGCGACCATGAGCACGCCGTCCAGTGCGCCGCCCGGGAACAGCAGGGTGTGGGCCCGGATGATCGCGTACACACCGACTTTGGTGAGCAGGCCGGCGAACACGGCGGTGACCGGTGCCGGGGCGGTGGGGTAGGAGTCGGGCAGCCACGCCGACAGCGGGAACACCGCCGCCTTGATGCCGAACGCCACCAGCAGCACCGCGAACAGCGCCGCGCGGGTGCCCGGCGTGATGCCGTCGAGCCGGTTCGCCAGCTCGGCCAGGTTCAGGGTGCCGGTGGCCGCGTAGATCAGGGCGATGCCGATCAGGAAGATCACCGACGACACCATCGACACCATGACGTAGCCGATGCCGGCGCGGACCCGCTCCTCGCTGGCGCCGACGGTCAGCAGCACGAAGCTCGCGGCCAGCAGCACCTCGAAGCCGACGAACAGGTTGAACAGATCGCCCGCGAGGAACGCGATGCACACGCCCGCCGACAGCACCAGGTAGGTCGGCAGGAAGATCGACACCGGCTGTTCGTCACCGCCGTCCCGGATCCCCTGCCCGATGGCGTACCAGACGACCGCCAGCAGCACGATCGCGGACACCACCAGCATGAGGGCCGAAAGCCGGTCCACCACAAGGACGATGCCGAGCGGTCCCATCCCGGGCTCGGTCTGGCCCCAGCCGCCGACGTGGACGGCGACGGTACCGCTGTGGTCGACGACGTAGACCAGAGCCGCGCAGACCGCCGTCATCGCGGCGAGCGCCACGAGCGCGATGATCTGCTGCAGCCGCGGCCGGCGACCCGCGAACAACGTCGCGGCGGCACCGAGGATCGGGATCAGGGCGGGCAGCGGCGCCAGCACCGCACCCGTCGTCACGCCTGCTCCACCGGGTCGGCGGGCAGCGCGTCGAGTTCGGCTGGGGCGTCGGCGTCGGTGACGACGGCCGGCTCGCTCCGGTCCTCCTCGACCGCCGGGGCGTCGGTGGACGACAGCTGCACCAGGCGGCTGTCCTCGGGGTCGTTGCCCACCTCTTCGACCGTGGTCAGGCGGTAGGCCCGGTAGATCAGCGCCAGGACGAACGCGGCGACACCCATCGTGATGACGATGGAGGTCAGGACCATGCCCTGCGCCAGCGGATCGGCGATCCCCGTCTGGCCGTGGCTGGTGCGGCCGCGCACCGGCGGATTACCGGAGTCGCCACCCATCACCAGGATCAGCAGGTTCACCGCGTTGCCGATCAGCAACAGGCCCAACAGCATTCGGGTCAGGTTGCGCTCCAGCAGCAGGTACACCCCGGTGCCGGTGAGACCGCCGATGAGCACGAGCGGTACGAGATAGGTCGTCATCGGGCGGCCGCCTCACGTGGTGCGTACAACTCTTCGTCGACTTTCGCGCCGAGACTGCGCAGGATGTCCAGCACCAGGCCCACGACGATGAGGTACACGCCGAGGTCGAAGAACAGCGCCGTCACCACCTTCACCGAACCCAGCAGGGGCAGCGTGAATTTCACCACCGCGCTGGACAGCACGGGCGCACCCAGCAGCAGCGAGGCCGTCGCCGTCCCGGCGGACAGGGTCAGGCCGGCGCCCAGAATCTTCCCGGCGTCCAGCGGCAGCGTCTCGCCCAGTTCGTAACGGCCGCCGGCCAGGTACCGCAGCACCAGCGCCAGACCGGCCGTCAGCCCGCCGGCGAAACCGCCGCCGGGCGTGTTGTGTCCGGCGAAGAAGAAGTACACCGACAGCACCATGATGAGCGGGAAGATCATGCGGGTCGCGACTTCGAGCACCAGGGACCGGTGCCGAGGATCGCGTAGGTCGCTGCCCCGTAGCCACGTGATGTCGGGTGTCGGCCGGAAATCCTTGGGCACGCGCGGCGCCGATCCGAAACGCCTGTGCCGGAACACCATTGACGCCACACCCGTCGCGGCGACCAGCAGCACCGAGATTTCGCCGAGGGTGTCCCAGGCCCGGATGTCCACGAGCAGCACGTTGACGGTGTTGGCGCCGTGTCCGCGGTAGTACGCCGCGTCGGGCAGCAGCTCAGCCAGCGGCCGGGTGTGCCGGGCTGCCATGGCGTAGACCGCCAGCGCCGTCACCGATGTCCCGACCGCGGTGGCCAGCAGGGCGCGGGGGAGCCGGTGCCGCTTCATGTGGATGGCGTCGGATTCGGCGGGCAGGGTACGCAGCACCAGCAGGAAGACCACCAAAGTCAGTGTCTCGACCAGGAATTGGGTCAACGCCAGGTCCGGAGCCCCGTAGAAGATGTAGAGCGTGCCGCAGCCGTAACCGGTGACACCGACGACCAGCACGGCCGCCAATCGGTTCCGCATCACCGTCGCGCTGATCGCCGCAGCCAGCACGATGAGGCCGACGACCACCTGCAGCGGCGAGTTCCACAACTTCAGATCGGGCTGGTCCCGCGGGCCCAGCAGCAGCACCGCGATGGGCAGCAGGGCGAGGGTGGACAGGATCATCGCCTGGGTCGTCGGGATCGAGCCGCGCTGGGTGAACGCCGTCAGCCGCACGGCGAAGCGGTCCGCGCCGCGGATGGCCGCGTCGTAAATCCGGTCGGCGTTGCCGAGCGGTAGATAGGGCACCCGGATTCGCTCGAGGCGGTGCCGCAGGACGAACGCCGCCGAGCCGGCCGCGACGATCACGGCCGACAGCAGCAGCGGCATGTTGACGCCGTGCCACAGCGCCAGGTGGTACCCAGTGCTGCCCGGCATGGTTGCGGTGTAGTCGGCGATGGCGTGGTCCAGTGCGTTCGGCAGCAGCCCGAACCCGAGGCCGGCGACGGCCAGGATGCCCGGCGCCACCAGGAAACCGACGCTGGGCCGGTGCATCTCGGCGACACGAACCGTCGGCTCGTCCTTGCCCTTGCGGGCGAACGCCCCGTACAGGAACCGCAGGCTGTAGATCATGGTGAACACCGACCCGAACGCCACGGTCGCCAGCACGAACGGAGCCGAAGCCCCCAACGTCGGGCTGTGCCACAGGGTTTCGAAATCGGCTTCCTTCGCGACGAAGCCCAGGAACGGCGGCAGCCCGGCCATACTGGCGGCCGCGGCGACTGCGATGCCCAGCAACACGGGGCTGCGGTGGCCGAGCCAGGCCAGCTTCCGGATATCGCGGGTGCCGGTGGCGTGATCGATGATCCCCACCACCATGAACAGCGCGGCCTTGAACATGGCGTGCGCGCACAGCATGGCGAGGCCAGCCAGCATCAGATCGCCACCGCCGGCCCCGACCATCACCGTGATCAACCCGAGCTGGCTGACCGTGCCGAAGGCCAGGATCAGCTTGAGGTCGTACTCGCGCACGGCGCGCCAACCGGCGAGCAGCAGCGTCGCCAGGCCCAGCGCGACGACCGTCGGCCGCCAGGGCTGGTGGTCGGCGAAACCGGGTGTCATGCGGGCGATGAGGTAGACGCCGGCCTTCACCATGGCCGCGGCGTGCAGATAGGCGCTGACGGGCGTCGGCGCCGCCATGGCGCCCGGCAGCCAGAAATGCATGGGCACGATGGCCGACTTGGACAGTGCGCCGATCAGCACCAGCACGACGGCGACGGACGAGGTGGTGCCCGTCGGCGCGTTGGCGACGAGGTCCGACAACCGGTAGGTGCCGGCGAGGGTGCCCAGCATGATGATGCCGGTCAGCATCGCCAGGCCGCCGAAGGTCGTGACCAGCAGGGCCTGGGTGGCGGCGCGCCGGCTGGCGGCGCGTTCGGCGTAGTGCCCGACGAGCAGGAACGACAGGACGGTCGTCAGCTCCCAGAACAGATACAGCAGCAGTGTGTTGTCGCTGCAGACCAGCCCGAACATGGCACCCGAGAACGCCACCAGCTCGGCGGCGAAGCTGGGCAGCCGCTTCTCGGTGTGCCCGTCGGCGTGGTGGAAGTACTCGGCGCAGTACAGGAGCACCAGCGTGCCGACCCCCAGCACCAGCACCGACATGATCGCCGCCAGGGAATCCAGCCGCAGCGTGATGTCCATGGACAGCTGCGGTACCCAGTCGATGTGCAGCGTCTGCTCGCCGGTCCCGGGCCAGTTCGACGCCAGCCAGATCAGTGAGCCCGCGGGCGCCAGTGCCAGCGGATAAAACGCCCGCCGTCCCCAGCGTCGTACCAACAGTGGAGCGAGCACGGTGGCGATCGCGTGTACGTACAGAACGGTGAGCATGGGCCTCCGGCAGGCGTCGGGGGGCGGTCCGTTGGGGGCGAGCGTAGCGACGGGAGAGGGTCCGGCCAGCTTACGGGGCGGCTGTGACTGCGGTGGTCCGACGGTTCTCGCAGGCCACAGCCCCGCCACCGGGTGCGCAATGCACCGACTCCTACACTTTTCACTTATGGTGACGAACGCGACGGGGCGCCGATGAGTCTTCCGGGAATCGGATCGGTGTCATTGTCGGGCTTCGCCCACCCCTGGTTGCTCCTGACCGCACTGCTGCCCATCGCGCTGGTGGCCGCGTATCTCGCGGCGCAGCGCAACCGCAGCGCCCGGCTCCGCAGCTATGCCGGCGACCAGCCGCGCACCGACGTCGTTCCGCTGCAGCCGACCCGCTGGCGGCACCTGCCGATGGTCTTCTCGGTGGCCGCGCTGCTGTCCCTGACCGTCGCGCTGGCCGCGCCCACCCACGAGATCAAGACCCCGCGCAACCGCGCGGTGATCATGCTGGTGATGGACGTCTCGCGGTCCATGGAGGCCGACGACGTCTCGCCGAGCCGGCTGGCCGCGGCGAAAGATGCCGCCAAGCAGTTCGCGAAGAAGCTGACGCCCGGGGTGAACCTGGGTCTGGTCACGTTCTCCGGCAACACCAACCTGCTGGTGTCGCCGACCCCCGACCACAACGCGACCATCACCGCGCTGGACCACCTCACCGTCGACGACGGCACCGCGACCGGCGACGGCATCTTCGCGGCCCTGCGCGCGATCTCGACCCTGGCGGACGTGCTCGGTGGCAGTGGCAACACCGACAAGCCGCCGAAACGCATCGTGTTGCTGTCCGACGGCGCGGAGAACCGGCCGGGCAACCCGGACAGCCCGCACGGCGCCTACACCGCGGCGCGGACCGCCAAGGAGTCGGACACCCCGATCTCGACCATCGCGTTCGGGACCAAGGGCGGCAAGATCAAGGTCGACAACCAGAGCGTCAACGTCCCGGTCAACGACACCACGATGAAGCGGGTCGCCGAGCTGTCCGGCGGGCAGATGTACACGGCCGCCAAGATCGAGGACCTGAACAAGAGCTACGACGCCATTCAGCAGCAGATCGGCTACGAGATCATCCGCGGACCCGGTGGGACCGCATGGTTGCGCCTCGGCGTGTTCGCCCTGACGTGTGCGGTGATCTCCGCGCTGGTGATCAACCGGCGGCTGCCGACGTAACCGCTCGCGCGTAGCGGGTCCGTCGGGTTGAATACGACTCGTGGACAACGAAATTCGGGTCGTCAGCGCCAGCCGTGACATCGCCGCCCCGGCGGCGCGGATCTTCGAGCTGATCGCCGACCCCGCACAGCAGCCGCGCTGGGACGGCAACGACAACCTGGCGGAGGCGGCCGCCGGCCAACGCGTCCGCGCCGTGGGGGACGTTTTCGTCATGGGCCTGACGGTCGGCGCCATCCGGGAGAACCACGTCGTCGAATTCGACGAGGGCCGGCGCATCGCGTGGAAGCCGTCGGAACCGGGACTGCCGCAGCCGGGGCACCTGTGGCGCTGGGAGCTCGAGCCCATCGACGACGGGCACACCCGCGTCACCCACACCTACGACTGGACCGCACTGACCGACGAGAAGCGGCTCAACCGCGCCCGGCAGACGTCGCCCGACTGGCTGCAGGCGTCATTGGCGCGGCTTGCCGCGCTGGCCGAGGAGCAGTGACTACTGCTTGGGCGTGATGGTGGCCTTGAAGGTGCCGTCACCCTGGTTCAGCCAAGTGATGGTGCCCTTCTGGAACTCGCTGATCCAGCCACCTTTGGGCGCGTCCGGGCCGCCCGCGGTCTGGCTCTCGTCTGTCGTGGGGAACCCCAGCTCGCCGGCGGCGCCACCTTTCTCGGTGTACTCGCGGAGGATCTCGCCCTGCACCAGGTGGGTCCCGGTCGTCGGCGAGGAGAAGATGGTGCCCTTCGCGAACGCCTGCACCGTCCCGTCACCGACCTTCTGCGGCTGGGCGGTCGGCTGGCCGAGGGCAGCTTCGCCGCCGGCTTTCTGATAGGCCTCGGCGATGGGGCCGTCGAGGGTGACTTCGCCCACGCCCGGCACGTTCGTGGTCGTCGGCGAGCCGGCGATCGCCGACGACACGGCGCTCGAGGCGGAACTGGCCGCAGAACTGGCTGCGGACGATCCCGCGCTGGCTCCGGAGCTGGCGGCCGACGTAGCGTTGGATCCGATCTCCTTGGCCTGTGAGCAGGCAATCAGGGCAGCGCTGCTGACGGCAGCGATGCCGATGGTGGCGGCGGTACGGCGTAAGAGTTGTTCGGTGTTCACGAGGACCTCGTTCCCCGTGTAACGGCTTGCGAAACGATTATTTGCCAGCGGTAACGGAATCCCAGCGTTGGGTCAGATGTCCCAGCAATGAAATGGCCCGATCGGTATGCTGTGAATAGCGAATCGGCATTACGATCGCGATGCCCGTTTCTTCGTAGCTACGGCTGTCGGGGCGAACGGAATGGACAAAAGGAGAATCGGTATGACCACCGTTCGGAACTCGACCCGCAAGAAGATGGTGGCCGGCCTCGCCGTGACCGCCGGACTCGCGATGGGCCTGCTGTCTTCCTGTGGCGAGAAGGCCAAGGAAGAGCCGACCACCACCACGAGCACCACCACCACGACGTCGGCACCCGCCTCGTCGTCGCCGGTGACGCCGAGCGAGAAGGGCGGGCCCACCAAGGGTGGCAACTCGTTCTCCCCGTCGGTCAAGGCCCCGGGACCGCAGACCGCGTTGCCGGGCAACGTCATCACAGCTCCCCACTAGAACGGGAGTTCCATCCCAGTAAGTCGCCGATGCGCCGTACGGCGCATCGGCGCAGTACTGGTGGCAGCCGGGCTGACGGCGCTGGCGTCGGCCGGCCCGCCTGCTGAACGGGGTGGCCGACTGGCACTGTCCGGTCCGCTGGCCCATCTGCTCTCGGCGTCGGTCGACCTCGGCCCGTCGGCAGCAGCCCACGTTGAACTCACCGCTGCGCTGACACGTGCCACTCGGCCCGATGGGCTGATCCAATGGGCAAGTGCTGCAGGGCTTTCGGTGCAATGGCGTCCCGGCGACGACTGGGCCACCGTCGAAGGCGACGCCCGTGCCATGGCGCGGGCGTTGCGCGTCGATGTCCGCGACTACCGCGGGCGCCGCGGGCAGACCTTCTACGCCGCGACCAGTCAGCCTGAGCTGCCGCCGTCGTTGGTGCCCGAGTTGAGCGGATTCGGCAGGCTCCTCGGCTTCGCGCCATTTCGGGAGTCGCGGCCGCTGATCATGCCGCGCGACGTCCCCGCCGGTGGTCTCACGGCCCAGGATCTGCGCCGCGCCTACAACGTCTTTCCGCTGTCCGATCAGGGATACACGGGCAAGGGCCGGACCATCGTCATCTTCGGTTTCGACGGTTTCGATCAATCCGATCTCGACATGTTTGCCGACCTGAGCCAGTTGCCGCGCTTCACCCCCATCGTGGTGGGTGACATGCCATCCGAACGCACCGGCGAAACCACGATGGATCTCCAGATGGCCCACGCCATCGCGCCCGACGCCCAAACCGTCTACGTCAATGCCCGGCCGACGGTGTCCGGCGACGGCGCCTACCGCAAGATCGGCGAGATGATGGCCGACGCCGACCGGCGCTTCCCCGGCGCCGAGTGGAGCCTGTCGATCGGCTGGGGCTGCGACAAGATGCTCACGGCTGCCGATCTGGCGCCGGTGCGCTCGGCGCTGGCGCGGGCGCACCGCAGCGGCACCACCGCCTTCGACGCCAGTGGCGACCTGGCGGGCCTGGAATGCAAAGGCGGGCAGGACTGGTCGGCACCGCCGAGCATCGACGACATCGGACTGGACTCGGTGGCGTCGGTACCCGAGATGACGGCCGTCGGCGGCACCACGCTGTCCACCGATGAACACGGCCAGTGGCTGGGTGAACTGGCCTGGTTCGACGTGCCGCTGACGCACGGCAGTGGGGGCGGGGTGTCCGCGCTGTTCGACCGGCCGGCATGGCAACGGGGTGTGCCATCGGACCGCGGTCGCAACAAGCGGCTCGTCCCCGACGTCTCGGCGGTTGCGGATTTCTTCACCGGAGCCCGCATGGTGTTCGGCGGCGAGACGGTGCTGGCCGGTGGCACGTCCATGTCCGCGCCGATCTGGGCCGGGATGGCCGCGGTGATCGACCAGTACCTGCTGGATCATGGCGGACGACTGCTCGGCGACCTGAACCCGTTGTTGTACCGCCTGGAGCGGGCCGGCCGACTCCCGGCGTTCCACGATGTCACCGTCGGGGGTAACGCGATAGCGATGGCCGGCCCCGGCTTCGACTCCGTCACCGGCCTGGGCACGCCCGATGTCGACAAGCTGGCGCGCAGCCTGCTCGTGGCGCAGGGGACGACCGGATGAGCGGCATCGGACTGGTGAGCACGCTGTTCCCACAGCTGCCGGCACGCACCCACCGGTCGTTCCAGATCGGGGTGGTCGCCTTCGTCGCCTGGCTCGCGGGCGCCGCGGCGCTGCGACTTCCGGGTTTGTTCATCTCGACTGTGGCCGTCGGGATTCCGCTGCTGTTCGCGCTGTACGTCCGACAGCTGGACTACCGGGGTCCGGCGAAGGTCCGGTTGCTCGTGAGCGCGGGCCTGGGCATGGCGTTCGGCGTGGCGTTCGCCTTCGGGTCCGGGGCTGTCGTCGCACGCGCTTACGGCGTCCCGCTCGAAAGTGGCGTTGCCGCAGTGCATCTGCGGACGTTGGAGGCCGGGCTCTCGGCGGTGGAGGCCCTGGTCGTCATCGCGCCCACCCTGCTCCTCCGGGTATTCAGTCCCGGTGACCGAAAGGCGTTGTACGGCTACGTCATCGGCGCGGCCGGCGCGCTCGGCGTGACGGCCGCGACGACCATGGTCCGGATGTTCGCCCAGCTGGATTCTGGGCTCGTGGACCATGACCAGCCGTTGGCGGATTTCCTCATCGAGGCCGTGATCCGTGGCATCGCCATGCCCGCCACCGCGGCCGCCGCTGCCGGCATGCTCGGTGCCGCACTGTGGTTCCGGCCCCGCGGCAACCGGATCTGGTGGCGGGTACTGCTGATCGCGGTCGTGCCGGTACTGGCGCACGTGTGGCTCGGCGACGAGGATTCGGCCGACATCTCGCAGTGGGCGAAGCTGGCCTGGCACGTCGCGTTCGCTGTGCTGGGGGTGCTGCTGCTCCGACTGGTCCTGCGGATGACATTGCGGCACGAAGAATCCGGCGACGACGCGGTCCACACCGAGCGAGCGCTGTCCGCGCCGCGGCTGGTCGGGATCTGGACCGCGGTCGTCGTGGTGCTGGCCCTCGGGCTGGTCGGTGTCGCCGCCGCGACGACCCAACCGGTGGCGCGGTATCAGTGCCCGCCCAATTGCGGTCACCCGCTGATGGGGAAGCCCGTGGTGATCAACCCGCGATTCACCGCTCCCGACGGCGCATTCAGCGTCTCCTATCCGGCGCCGGGTACCGCCTACTCGGTGACGATGGACGACGTCGGCGTGACGGCCCAATACACCGGTGGCACCGGCGGGATCATGCGGCTGTGGGGGGAACCGGCGCGCGGCCGTGACGCCAAGGACATCACCATGACGTTGCTGTTGGACAAGTTCCCGGACTCACGGGTGGCGTACGAGATACCCAACACGTTGGTGGGATATCACCCGGGTTACGGCGTCGCGGCCGACGACTGGCCGGACGGACAGAACGTCGTCGCGTCACGGACCCGCATCCTGGTCATGGTGGCCGTGAAGGACGACCTCGCATTGGTCGCCGCCGCGGCCGGACCGTTCAGCGAATTCGGTCCCGGATCCGGCCCGCCGACCGGGGCCAGCCTGGAGCTGGCCGCGGATATGGGCAAGTACGTCAACAGTTTTCGGTGGCGGGGCGAACCGCCGCGCTGACGGCGACCGGCTCGCGCGCCGGCCGCTGGACCAGATGATCCCTCGGGGTGAAGCGGTTGGTTCGACGGCGGAAATCGGCAGTGCCGCGCGGCCGGAAGCCGGCATAGTTCTGTTGGGCCGCGGGGGTCGGTTCGACCGCGGCGAAGCCGAAGTCGCGGGCGTAGGACACTGCCGCGGCGACGTAGTCCGCCTGCGACTCCCGCATCTGTTCGACCGAGTTGTGGCGCAGGCCGATGTCAGGGCCGTGCACCAGGTAGCAGTTCGGGAAGCCGTGGACGGATGTCCCCAGATAGGCGCCGGGCTCGCCGTCCCAGCTCTCGGCCATGGAAACGCCCTCGGTGCCGAACACTCGGTCCGCCAGAGCGTCGGTGTCGACGACGACGTGGGTTGCCGTCTGTTCGCCGCTCGCGGTCGTGATGTGCCAGCGTTGCCGGCCGGTCTGCCAGTGCAATGCCATCGCGTCGTCGATGTCGTGTTCGACCAGAACGACGTCGTCGACCGCGGCCTGATGCAGCCGAACCACCGCCGCGAGGGCCCCTGGGCCGGTGCCCACGATCGCGACGTGGTGGTGGGGTACAGGCTGGTTCATCGGTGGTCGGCTGCCTTCGGTCGATATGATGTAAACGCTGCTCACATTTATATGGGGCAATGTAAACAGTGTCAACATTTGTGAGACGGGACGCATGATGACGTCGAAAGTGACGTACCACCACGGCGATCTGCGGACCGCGCTGGTGCAGTCGGCGCTGGCGTTGCTGGAAGAGGAGGGCGCCGCGGCGTTGTCGATGCGCGCCGTCGCCCGGCACGCCGGGGTCACCGCGGCCGCCCCCTACCGGCATTACCAGGACCGTGACGCGCTGATGTCCGCCGTCGCGGCCGTCGGTTATCGCGAACTGGCTCAGGACCTCGTGGCCGTCAGCCCGTCACCGTCGACGGCCGACGAGATCGCCGACGTCGCCATCGCCTACGTCCAGTTCGCGCTGCGGCGTCCCGCCCTCTTCCGGGCGATGTTCAGCGAGCAGGGCGATGCCGGCAGCCCCGAGCGGGCCGACGCCGTCGCGGCGATCTCGGCCTACCTCCGCGCGAACGTCGCCCGCGTGTTCCCGGATGCGGATGCCGACGCGTTGAGCGACGCCGTCTGGGCGCTGGTGCACGGCCTGGCGTTCCTGTTCCTGGACGGCAAGTTCGACAGCACCGACCCCGGTGAGCTGGAACGCCGCGTCCGGGCCGCGATGCGTGCCGTCGTGGGTCTGGCAGGGTCCTAGTGGCCCTCGGCGAACTCCCGAAGTGATTGCACCTGAACGGGATCCAGTGACGGCCGCACCGTCTCACGGGCCTTGGCCACGTCGGCCGCGGTGACATCGGCGGCGTCGATGGACCGGCGCATCGCGGTCAGCGCCGCCTCGCGCAGCAGGGCGACGCAATCGGCGGCGCTGTAGCCGTCGAGCTCACCCGCCAGCTCGCCGAGGTCGACCTCGGGCGTCAGGGGGATGGATTTGCTTGCGGTACGCAGGATGTCGCGACGGGCGTCGGCGTCGGGCGGCTCGACGAACACCAGCTTCTCCAGTCGGCCCGGTCTCAGCAGCGCGGGATCGATCAGATCCGGCCGGTTGGTGGCACCCACCACCACGACGTCGCGCAGCGGGTTGATGCCGTCCAGCTCGGTGAGCAATGCGGCCACCACGCGGTCGGTGACGCCGGAATCGAAGCTCTGCCCGCGGCGCGGCGCCAGCGCGTCCATCTCGTCAAGGAACACCAGTGACGGCGCGGAATCGCGTGCGCGCTGGAACAATTCGCGCACCGCACGCTCCGACGAGCCGACCCATTTGTCCATCAACTCGGCGCCCTTGACGGCATGCACCGACAACCGGCCCGAGCTGGCCAATGCCCGCACCAGGAACGTCTTGCCGCAGCCGGGCGGCCCGTAGAGCAGCACCCCGCGCGGCGGTTCCACGCCCAACCGCTCGAAGGTGTCCGGGTGCTGCAGCGGCCACAGGACCGCTTCGGTCAGCGCCTGTTTCGTCGCCACCATGTCGCCGACGTCGTCGAGGGTCACCGACCCGACCGCGACCTCCTCGGTCGCCGACCGCGACAGCGGCCGGATCACCGACAGTGCACCGGTCAGATCATCCTGGGTCAGCGCCGGTTCGGCACCGTCGGCGCTGGCTCGGGCGGCCGCCCGCAGCGCGGCCTCACGCACCAGGGCCGCCAGATCGGCGACGACGAATCCCGGTGTGCGCTGGGCGATCTCATCGAGATTGAGCTCCTTGGCGGGAACCGACCGCAGCAGGACCTCCAGCAGCGCCTTGCGGGTGGCCGCGTCGGGCAGGGTGAGTCCCAGCTCGCGGTCGCAGAGATCGGGCGCGCGCAGGCGCGCGTCCACACCGTCGGGCACAGCCGATGTCGCGATGAATGCCACACCGCGGCTGGCGACGGCCTTGCGGAGCTCGGTCAGGATCAGCGTGGCCACGGGCTCGGCGACGGCGGGCAGCAGTGCGTCGATGTCGGTGATGAGCAGGACGCCACCGCCGTCGCGCACTGAACTCACCGCAGCCGCGACACCGGCCAGCCGGTCCTCCGCACGCAGCGCCCCGACCTCCGGCCCGTCGAGCTCGACAAGTCGACGCGATGCGCACACCGTGCGCACCATGGCGGCCTTCCCGACGCCCGCGGGCCCGGTCACCAGGACGCCCAGATTGGCAGTGGCGCCCAACGTTTCGAGCAACTTGGGCTCGTCCAGGGCCAGCTTGAGCCACTCGGTCAGGCGGGTCACCTGGGCGGTCATGCCCTTGAGATCGTCGATCGAAAAAGCTTGGGCATCAACGGTTTCGGCGGGGGAGATCACCGGCTGTGCGGCTGCGGTGGCCGCGACGACGGTCGCGTCGCTCCAGCTGACCACCGAATTCGGTTGCACACTGACCGGGCCGGCGGGGTCGACGCCCGTCACGGTGAGCAGTTCCGAGGTCCAGGTGATGCCGACCTGGGTGGCCAGCGCCGCGGTCGCCGCGGACGTCGAGGTGCCCGGCCCGAGATCGCGCGGCAGCAGCGACACCGTGTCGCCGACCGTCATCACCTTGCCCAGCAATGCCATTCGCAACGTCGCCGGCGATATCGAGCTGCTGGCCAGCCGCGAACCGCTGACGGTCACGGAGCGGGCGCCGTACACCGTCGCGGGACACACCAGCACCGGCGCGTCGGCCCGGATGCCGGCATTGGACAGCGTCACGTCGTCGAGCAGTGCCGTGCCCGGGGGCGTCCCGGCGGCGGCCACGCCGACCACCGCGCAGGTGGTGCGCGTGCCGGTCAGCGACACCGCGTCCCACTCGCGGATGCCCAGGGCGGCAATCGCTTCCGGGTGCAGCATCACCACGCCGCGACGGGCGTCGAGTGCAGAGGTGTTGAGCCGTGCGGTGAGCCGCAATTGGCCCGGTGGGGGTTCAGGTGACGCCGCGTCCCGCACGCCCTGCGTCATCGACGCGGACCCGGCCTACGCAACCGCAGTCGGGCCGTGGACCGGCGCTGTCCGCGGTCGGTGCGACGCGGCTGCGCACGACGGATGGCGCGGCGTGCCTGTCGCTGTTCCTTGGGTTTGTCATCCCAGACTTCGGGGTGCGCACGCAGCCAGGCCTTGGTCCGGATGGCGAACGGGATGTGCAGCACGTAGGCGACGATGATCACCAGGATCACGATGTAGCCGTACATCACCGACGCGGCCACCAGGATGGCCAGCAGCGCCAACAGCGGCAACGCCATGTTCGGCGGGATGGCGAAGGTGTGCACCTTGCGCATCGGCACGGTGCTGACCACCAGCAGCGAGACACCGATCAGCCAGATGCAGATGAACACCTGACCCCAGTGCGAATCCCACCACGGGCCGGGGAACTGCATCTTGGCCGCCAGTGGGCCGATGGCGCCGATCGCGCCGGCCGGGGCCGGCATACCGGTGAAGAACTCCTTCTCGAACGCCGGGCCCTCCACGTCGAGCATGGCGTTGAAGCGGGCCAGGCGCAGCACGATGCACACCGCGTACAGCAGCACCACGATCCAGGCCAGCGGCGAGGTGTTGTGCTCCAGCAGCGTCGCGTACACGATGAACGCCGGTGCCACACCGAAGTTCACGGCGTCGGCCAGCGAGTCGATCTCGGCGCCCATCTTGGACGTGGCGTTGAGCATGCGGGCCGCGCGGCCGTCGAGCGCGTCGAGGATCGCGGCACCGGCCAGCAGCGCCATGGCCTCGGTGGGCCGGTGGTCGAGCGCGTACTTGACCGCCGTCAGACCCAGGCAGATGGCCGCGACCGTCAGGGCGCTGGGGACCAGCTTCCGCAGGCTCACCTGCGGAGTCTTGATCCGGGGTTTCATGCCGGCGATCCGGTGGTCGGGAGTTCTGCCAGCACGGTCTCGCCGCCGATGGCGCGCTGCCCGATCTCGACTTCGATCACCGAGCCCTTGGGCAGGTAGGTGTCCAGGCGGGAGCCGAACCGGATCAGGCCGTACGTCTCGCCGAGCGCCAGGTGCGCACCCGGGTGCGTGTTGCACACGATGCGGCGGGCCAGCAGACCGGCGAGCTGCACCGCGACGACGTCATGGCCGTCGGCGGTGCGCAGCCAGATGCTGTTGCGCTCGTTGTCCTCGCTGGCCTCGGCCTTGTCGGCGGACAGGAACTGGCCCGGCTTGTGCTTGACGGTGATCACCTCACCGGCCACCGGCGCGCGCTGCACATGCGCGTCGAACAGGGACAGGAAGATGCTGATCCGCGGCAGCGGCTCGTCGGACAGGTTCAGCTCGGCGGGCGGGACGGCCTCGTCGATCAGCGTCACCTGGCCGTCGGCCGGCGCGACGACGACGCCGGGCCGGCTCGGTGGTGTCCGCGGCGGATGCCGGAAGAACCCGGCGCACGCGGCGGCCGCGGTGAGACCGGCCGCCCGGACCCAGCGCTTGCGGTGGCCGATGGCGGCGACACCGAGGGCACCGCCGACGAACGGCAGCCCGGCCGGGTGGATCGGGGGAACGGTGGAGCGGACCAGGTCGACGAAACGTGACAGTTCGGACTCTGGAGTGTCAGCTGGGGGACGCGCAGGTCTGGCCATGGGGACTCGATTCTACGGTTTGCGGGGGCCTCTAACTGAGATCCCAGACGGGCACGGGCGATCCAGCCGCTAATTCGATCACGTCCTCGCCGATGTCCAGCAGGCAGTTTGCCGTCGCCAGCCACCGCAGGTGGTGCGACGCCGGCGGTCCGTAGCTGCTCACCTGCTCATCGGTGCCGAGCACGCCGCGGCGGAACTGGCGTTTCCCGGCGGGGGAGGTCAGCTTCTCGGTGAGGGTCGCCGAGCGGCGCGGCCTCTCGGATGGCAGCCCCATCGCGGCGCGCAGCGGCGGCCGGATGAACACCTCGAACGACACCAGCGCCGAGACCGGGTTGCCCGGCAGCGTGATGATCGGTGTCCCGTTGACAGTGCCGGCGCCCTGCGGCATGCCGGGCTGCATGGCGACCTTCACGAACTCGACTTCTCGGGAGAGGGCGTCCTTCACCACCTCGTAGGCGCCGGCGCTGACGCCGCCGGTGGTGACGATCAGGTCGACGTCTCTGGCGTGACCGGCCAGGGTCTCCCGGAACAGCGCGACGTCATCGGAGGTCGCCGGTGCGGTCGTGACGTCGGCGCCGGCGTCACGCAGCGCGGCGGCCAGCATCACGGCGTTGGACTCGTAGATCTGGCCCGGCTGCAGCGGTGTGCCCGGTTTGACCAGCTCCGTTCCGGTGGACAGCACCAGGACCCGTTGCCGCGGAATCACTTTCAGCTCAGCCAGGCCCAGGGCGGCGGCCAGGCCCAGGGCCGCGGGCGACAGCACCTCGCCGGCGGGCAACACCGTCATCCCGGCGGTGACGTCCTCGCCGGCGCGGCGGATGCTTCGGCCTTCGGGGACCGCCGAGTAGATCGACACGACGTCGGTCGCCCCGTCGGTGGCCTCGACCTGGACCACCGCGGTGGCCCCGGCCGGCAGCATGGCGCCGGTCATGATGCGGTGCGCGGTGCCGGGCGCCAAGGTCAGCAGGTCGGTGCGGCCGGCCGGAATATCTTCGGCGACAGGCAGTTTCACCGGGTTGTCGGCGGAGGCGGTGGCCACGTCGGCGGCCAGGACGGCGTAACCGTCCATCGCCGAGTTGTCGAAACCGGGCAGCGACAGCGGCGCCACCACGTCCTCGGCAAGCGCGAGCCCGAGGGCGTCGGCGAGCGGTACGGCGACGGCCGGCCGGGTGCTGATCAACCCGGCGACGACCTGCTGATGTTCCTCGACGGTCCGCATCGCGCTAGATGGTGAAGGTGACGCCGGTGAGCTCTTCGGACACCGTCCACAACCGCCGCTGGATGCCGGCGTCGTGAGACTGGGCACTCGACTGCACCAGCACCGGGTGGCCGACCAGCTGCCGGATACCGGACGGGCCGTAATACTCGCCGCCCCGCGCGTCGGGGTCGACGGCAGCCCGCAGCGTGGCCAGCGCGCCGACCTCGGGGCTATTGGCGACCAGTCCGCTGATCTGGTTGAAGCCGGGCAGGCTCGAGCCGGGGATGTGGCGCATCAGCTCGGTGTTGGAGATGCCCGGATGGGCCGCGACCGAGATGGTTTCGGCGTTCGTGGCCACGAGCCGGCGTTGCAGCTCATAGGCGAACATCAGGTTGGCCAGCTTCGACTGACCGTAGGCGGCGACCCGGTTGTAGCGGCGTTTCTCCCACTGCAGGTCGGTGAAGTCGATCTTCCCGAGGATGCGGTGCGCGATGCTGCCGAGGGTCACCACCCGCGAGCCCGGGACGGACAGCAGGTTCTCGATGAGCAGGCCGGTGAGCGCGAAGGCGCCGAGATGGTTGGTGCCGAACTGCAATTCGAAGCCGTCGGCCGTGGTCTGCTTGGGCGGATACATCACGCCGGCGTTGTTGATCAGCAGGTCGATCCGCGGATAGGCCGCGCGCAGGTCGTCGGCCGCCGCGCGGACCGAAGCCAGGGAACCCAGGTCCAGCTTCTGCACGACGACGTCCGCGTTCGGGGTGCTCGCCCGCAGCCGCACGGCGGCGTCGTCACCCTTGGCGGTGTCGCGCACCGCCATCACCACGCGAGCGCCCTTGCCCGCCAATACCCGTGCCGTCTCGTAACCCAGCCCGGTGTTGGAGCCGGTGACGATCGCCACCCGCCCTGTCTGGTCCGGCACATCGTTGGCGGTCCATTTGGTGGTCATGGCCGAAGACACTACCGAGCGGACCGCCTGAGTTGCGCGGGAGCGGCGGGCGTTTACTGTCGGCACCATGGCAATCGGCGGGGTCCTCTTCGACATCGATGGTGTCCTGGTGACCTCGTGGCGTCCGATCGACGGTGCGGCCGAGACCTTGCGGGCGCTGGAGGAGCACCAGATCGCCCGCTCGTTCCTGACCAACACCACCACGCGGACCCGGGAGCAGATTGCCGAATTGCTTTGTGCGGCAGGCATTGACGTCGCCGCCGACGAGGTCGTCACCGCCGCGGTGCTGACGGCCGACTACGTGCGCGACCGCTATCCCGGCGCCCGATGTTTCCTGGTGAACAGCGGCCAGATCGGTGCCGACATGCCCGGTGTCGATCTGGTGTACGCCTCCGACTTCGCTGGATCGCAGCAGCCCGACACGCCCGATGTGGTGCTGCTCGGTGGCGCGGGACCCGAATACACGCATCTGACCCTCAGCTGGGTCTACGACTGGATGGCCCGTGGCGTCCCCGTGGTCGCCATGCACCGCAGCAACGCGTGGAACACCGCCGACGGCCTGCGGGTGGACACCGGGCTCTATCTGGCCGGGCTGGAACAGACCACCGGCTATCAGGGCACCGCCGTCGGCAAGCCCGCACCCGCCGGGTTCTTCACCGCGGCCGCGCGGCTCGGCGTCGAACCCGAAGAGATGTACATGGTCGGCGACGACCTCAACAACGACGTGCTCGCGGCCCAGGTCGTCGGCATGACGGGCGTGCTGGTGCGCACCGGCAAGTTCCGCCAGGACACGCTGGACCGTTGGGCCGCAGACGAATTCGCGATGCAGCCGAACTACGTGGTGGACTCCGTCGCGGATCTGCCGGAGCTGCTCGGGCTCTAGGCCGCACGACGATCAAGCGGCGAGGTACGAGCCGCGTTGTGGGGGTACCTCCCGCTTGCGGGGGCGAGTGTGGCAAGTAGATTAAGCCGTCAGCTCGCGCTGCATGTTGCGGATCGCGGCGATGCGGTCCTGCAGCTGTTCGCGGGTCGCGGCCGCCACCGGGGGGCCGGGGTGCCGGCGCCGCAGCTCGTTGTGAATCCAGCCGTGCGGCCGGCCCGTGCGGTGATGGAACGCAGCAACCAGCAGGTTCAGCTCTTTGCGCAGCTCGCGCAGCTGGCCGTGCGTGGTCATGGGGGGAGGCGGTGCGCCCGTGGCGGCGGCCTTGGCGCTGCGCTTCTGGAGCTGCTCGTCCTGGCGCTTGCTCAGCAGATCCCGCATCTGACTGGGGTCGAGCAGACCCGGGATGCCCAGGTAGTCGGCTTCCTCGTCGCTGCCGGTCTCCGTCGCGGTACCGAACGACGAGCCGTCGAAGATCACCTGATCCAGCTCGGCGTCCGAACCGAGCATCTCGAAGCCGTTCTCCAGCTCCGACTTCTCGTCTTCCTTCTTCTGCGCCTGCTCGAGCAGTTCGTCGTCGAGCCCGTCGGACACGCGGTGCGGCTTGCCGAGCACGTGGTTGCGCTCGCGCTCCAGCTCGCTGGCCAGCTCCAGCAGGTTCGGCACCGACGGCAGGAAGATGCTGGCCGTCTCACCCTTGCGGCGCAGGCGCACGAACCGGCCGATCGCCTGCGCGAAGAACAGGGGAGTCGACGCACTCGTGGCGTACACCCCGACCGCGAGCCGCGGCACGTCGACGCCCTCGGACACCATGCGGACCGCGACGAGCCAGCGGCTGGTGCCCTCGGAGAACTGCGAGATGCGCGCCGACGCCGTCGGGTCATCCGACAGGATGACCGTCGCCTCCTCACCGGTGATGGTGTGCAGCAACTTGGCGTAGGCGCGGGCCGTCGTCTGGTCGGTGGCGATGATCATGCCGCCGGCGTCCGGGATGCTCTGCCGCAACTGGCCCAGCCGCTTGTTGGCCGCGGCGATCACCGCAGGCATCCATTCACCCTCGGGGTTCAGTGCGGTGCGCCAGGCCCGGGCCGTCTGCTCGGCAGTGAGTGGTTCGCCGAGTCGAGCCGCGTGCTCCTCGCCGGCGCTGTCGCGCCAGCGGGCCTCACCGGAGTAGGCCATGAACACCACCGGGCGCACCACGCCGTCGGCGAGCGCGTCGGAGTAGCCGTAGGTGTGGTCGGCCACCGACTGCTGATGGCCGCTGCCGTCGGGCTCGTACTGCACGAACGGGATGGGGCTGTCGTCTGACCGGAACGGGGTCCCGGTCAGGCAGAGGCGCCGCGTCGCGTCGTCGTAGGCCTCGCGGATGGCCTCGCCCCAGCTCTTCGCGTCGCCGCCGTGGTGGACCTCGTCGAAGATCACCAGCGTCTTGTGGTTCTCGGTGCGCACCCGGTGCTTGGTCGGGTGGCTCGCGACCTGGGCGTAGGTGACGACGATGCCGTGGTAGTCCGAGGACGTCTGGCCCGTCGAGTTGCTGAACTTGGGGTCCAGCGCCATGCCGACGCGCGCGGCGGCTTCCGCCCACTGCGTCTTGAGGTGCTCGGTCGGGACGACGACCACAACCTGGTCGACGGTGCGCTCCGTCAGCAACTCACCGGCGATCCGCAGGGCGAAGGTCGTTTTGCCTGCGCCCGGCGTTGCGACCGCAAGAAAATCACGTGGCTTGGCGGTCAGATACCGCACCAAAGCCCGACGCTGCCAGCCCCGCAAAGCCTGGGTGCTGGGCGCTGCATAAGCCCGCACCCGAAGACTCCTCCTTGGTCGAAGGGCAGTCTAGGGCAACGGGTTTGGCGGATGCACATTTGCCCGGCGTGTCCTGGCGCTCGGCTCGTCGGTGTCGCCGGCCGACGTGGTGATCAGGCGCGTCACCGCGTCGCAGACGATCGCCTTGCGCTGGGCGTGGTCGTCGATGCCGATCACGGCGAGCAGTGTGGGGCTGAGGTTGTGCCACATCGACGCGATGGTGAGGACCAGGGTGAACAGCACCGGCGCGGGAAGTTCACCGGTGAGCTTGCCCTCGGCCTGGGCGGCGGCGATGGACGCGATCTGCTCGTGCATCGTCTCGCCGGGAAAGCCCGCGGCGGAGTCGTCGGCCCGTTCGAGTCGGTGCCAGGCGATCAGCCGGCCGACTTCGGGCTGGCCGGCGTAGACGTCGATCAGGTGCGCGGCATAGCCGGGCAGGTCGTCGGCGACCACCGGGCTGTCGGCGAAGAACCGCTGTGTCATCGAAGCCCAGACGGCGTCGAACAGCTGATCTTTGCTGCCGAAGTAGTGATAGATCTGCGCCTTGTTGGCGCCGGCGTTGGCGGCGATGCGATCAACCCGCGCCCCGGCGATGCCGTACTGGGCGAATTCGGTGGTCGCCGCGCAGAGCAGCCGCGCGCGAGTGGCGTCGGAATCCCGCGGGTGGCCCATTTCGGGGATTTTAGCTTCTTGGTCGGCGTTTGCTAACTAACTAATTAGTTGACAGTGGAGTGAGGCCTGCCTAACGTTCGGCATCGGGTGGGATGTGGATCACAGGAGGTGGTGTGGTCGCTGAGCCCTGTCAGCAGCGGTTGGCCGTGCCGCCACCGGAGCTCGTCGGTCGCGGCGAACAGCTTTCGAGGTTGATGGCCGCGATCAGCGATACCCCGCGCGGGCGCACCGTGGTGGTCTCCGGTGCAGCCGGGTCCGGCAAGACCGCGCTGCTCGACGCCGCCTGCCGCCACGCCTGCGAGGTCGGTTTCCGGGTGCTGTCGATCGCCGGGACGCCGGGTGAATCCGACACCCCGTTCGCCGGTGTGCACCAGCTGATCCACGCGCTCGGGTGTTGGGGCGGCGAGGCCGAGCAATACCACCGCATCATCGACGAGGCGCTGCGATCGCCGAGCGGAGAGCAACTCGACACCGTCCGGGTCGCCATGGCCCTGCTCGAACTTCTCGGCGCCGTCGAGCGGCAGCAATCGGTCCTGGTCTGCATCGATGACGGGCAGTGGCTCGACGCGCCGTCGCGCACCGCGATGATGTTCGCGGCCCGTCGCAGCGCAGGGCGGTCCCTGACCGTCGTGCTGGCGATCCCGGCGACGGCCGGAAAGATCCTCAGCGGTGGCGGCCGCGCCGTCGAGATCGAGCTGTCGCCGCTCGAGCGCGCCGATGCCGCCGTGCTGCTCGACCGGCAGCCGGTTGTACCGCGCGGGTTACGGCGCGAGCAGGTGCTGACCGCGGCCGCGGGTAACCCGGCGGCCGTCATCGCCTTCGCCGAGACCGCCGCGGCCGACGACGTCACGGTGGGTCCCGCCGCCGAACCCTTGGCGCTGCCCGACGCCAGCCTCGGTATTTACAGCCGCCGCCTGTCGCTGCTGCCCGGTGCGACGCGGGCCGCGCTGCTGGTACTCGCGGCGGCATCCGACCAGGATCTGCGGCAGCTGATGCCCGCGGCGCTGGCGGACCCCGAGATCCTCGCGCCGGCCGAGGTCGCCGGGATCGTCCGTGTGACGTCGAGCGGGGTGCGGTTCCTGGACCCGCTGATCCGGTCGGCGGCGTATCACCGGGCGCCGGCGACGGCCCGCTCGGCGGCGCATCTCCGACTGGCCGACGCCCTGACGGCGCTGCCGCACCGGCAGGCCTGGCATCGCGCGCACGCGGCGCTCAAACCCGACGATGCGCTGGCCGCGCAGCTGGCCGACACCTGCGACGAGGTGCTGCGCCGGGACGGCTATCTGGCCGCCGCGGTGACCATGCAGCGCGCCGCGATGCTGACCACCGATGCCGGTGAGCACGCCCGGCATCTGGTCCGGGCGGCGCCGCTGGCCCGCAACGCCGGTGACCCGCACTGGGCCGCGGCGCTCAGCCGGTGTGCGCTCGACGGCGTCGATGACGTCATCTCCCGGGTGCGCGCCCACACCGAGTTGGGGTCGGCGCGGTGCTGGCATGCCGACAATCAGCGGGTTCTGGACATGCTGCTCGAGTCGGCCGGACTGGCGATCGATATCGCCCCCGCGATCGCCTGGGAGTCGCTCCGGGTGGCCGCGACAGTGAGTTTCATCGCCGACGACGCCGCGGGGCGATGCGGCGTCACCCGTCTGCTACGGCAGTTGGAGGACGCCGCGCCACCGGGGAACGTGTCTGCGCTCGCCGACCGGCTGTGGATCCGCACCGCCACCGATCCGCACCTGGCCCATCTGCAGTTGCCGGAGATCATCGCGCTGTCCGGTCGGGTCGGCGACGCCGTCGGGCTCACCGCCGTCGGTGCGTCGGCCTGGCTCGCCGGGGAACCCGACCTCGCGGTGCGCTGCCTGCGCGGCGCACACACCGGAGCGCTGGCACCGCGCTTCGGCGGCTTGGCGTCGACCGCCCTGTGCTGGGCTTTCGTGGAGTCGGGCCGCTGGGACGAGGCCGTCGACGCGGCGGCCACCATGAGCTCGTCGGCGGTCGTCGCCGGCGTTCCCGTCGTCGCCCGCATCGCGGATCTGGTGATCGCCACGGTCGCTGCCCGACGCGGTCAGATCGCCACCAGCCGCGAGCGACTCAAGTCGGCCGCCGCGTTGGCCGACTTCCGGGACCGGCCCGCGCTGGCGGCGTGGATACACCACGTCGCGGGGTCGATCGCGCTGGCCGAGAACCAGGACACGACCGCGTACGCCGAATTGGCGGAGCTGTTCGACGAATCCGGATTGCCGTTGCACGCGTATGCGTCGTATCTGGCGCTGCCGGACTACGCCGAGGCCGCGGTGTCGACGGGCCGGATCGGCCAAGCCCGCGATCAACTGGCCCGAATCCTGAGTCATCTGCCCAGGTCCGTGTCACCGCGGTTGACCCAGCTGGTCGCGCACGCGGACGCCGTCCTCAATCCGGACACCGCCGGGGCGCGCTATTTCGAGGCCCTCGCCGATCCGGCCGGCAACCGCTGGCCGTTCGAGCGGGCGCGGCTGCGGATCAGCTACGCCGGCTGGCTGCGCCGGCACCGACGCCGCCGGGACTGCCAGCATCAGTTGGCCGCGGCCCTGACCGTCATGCAGGACCTCGGCGCGGCGCCGTGGGTCGACCTGTGTACCCGGGAACTGCGGGCGGCCGGGGTGCGTCCGCAGTCGTCATCGGTGCAGACCGGCGCATTGAGCTCGCAGGAACACAACGTGGTCTACCTCGTGAGCGAGGGGTACACCAATCCGCAGATCGCGACGATCTTGAACCTGTCGGTGCGAACGGTGTCCAACCACCTGTATCGATCGTTTCCCAAGCTCGGTGTCACGAGCCGTCATCAGATCCATGATGTGGCGCGCCCCGCGACCTGGACGAGCGATCGTCCCTGACGGCCGCAAATGAAAAGTCGGCGGCGACGGAAAATCCGCCGCCGCCGACCGGTGTTACTCGTCAGGCCGCGCTGTGCGACTTCGACTTGGTCTTCGAGCCGGTGTGAGAGCCCTTGTCACTGCCGCCCTTGGTGCTGCCACCCTTGGCGCCCGAGTCCGATCCGGAGGCCGAACCCGAGGTTGAACCCGAGCCCGAGGTCGAACCCGAGTCGGAGCCCGCCTTGCCCTGATTGCCCTTGCGACCGGGGGTGGTCGTCTTGGTGCCATCGCTGCCCGAGGACGAGGACGAGGACGAGGACGACGACGACGAGGACGAACCGGAGCCCGAGCTGTTGGAGCTGGAGCTGGAACCCGTCTTGGTGTCACCGGCCTTGGTGTCACCCGACTTGCTGTCGCCGGACTTGCCGTCACCGGCCGAGGTCGAGCCCGAGGTCGAGCCCGTCGTGCCGTCGGTGCTCGAGCCCGTCGACGTGCCGGTCTTGGTGGTGCCCTCGGTGTTCGAGCTGCCGGCCGTGCCGTCGCTCGATGTTCCGGTGGTATCGCCCGTCGGGCTGCCGGCCTTGGTGGTGCCCTCGGTTGCCGAACCGGTCGACTCGCTCGTCGACCCGGCCGTCTTGGTCTTGTCGGTGCTCGCGGTGTCGGTCGTCACGGCCTTGGTCGTCGCGGCGGTGCTCAGCGTCACCGTCGCGGCCGTGGTGGAGGGCAGGGCGGTGATGTCGGAGGCGGCCTTGGTGGTGGTCGTCGCGGCCGTCGCAGCCGGCTTGGCCGGGGTGATGTCGTTGAGGATCGACTTCACGACGGCGACGATCGCCTGCACCGTGCCGGCGATCGTGGTGCCGCCGGGGACGGTTGCCCCGCCGCCGAACAGGCCGCCGCCATAGATGTTGAAGCCGGGGATGTTGATTCCCAGCAGCGCACCGAGGTTGGGTCCGTAGCCACCGTTGAGCAGGCCGTCGATGACGGTGGCCGGCGCCTGGATGACGGCGGTCGCCAGCTTGCCGAGGTCGCCGGCCTTCACCGCGTTGATGACGTTCTGGGTGGCGGTGCCCATCGCGCCCAGGGTGCTGGCGACCGGTCCGATGAGGCCGACGCCGAGCTCGAGCAGGATGTTCGGCAGATCGTTGGCGATGTTGATGACGCTCTTCAGCGGCTGCGAAATCAGGTTGCCCAGGGCCTTCGGCAGGGGCCCGATCGGGTTGATCGCGGCGAAGATGGGCAGCACGATCGCCAGCTGGAGGTTGTTGAGCGCGCCCTCGACGTTGGCCTTGCCGAGGTCGTTGAAGGCGGCCCCGAGGTAGCCGGGCACCTCTTTGGTCAGCGCCGTGACCACGGCCTTGCCGCTCTCGCCGAGGGCGTTGACCAGACCGCCGATGGTGCCGACCTGGTTGGTCAGCACCTGGCGCAGGATCGGGAACAGGCCCAGCTCCATATAGGACTTGAGGTCGGCCTGCAGGTTTGCGGTGGCCGTCCCGAGCACCTGGCCGTACAGGTCGAACGGACTGCTGGTCAGGTTGACGGCGGCGGTCGACATCGCGTGACTGATGGACGGGAGCGACGGCATGTGCGCCAGTGGTTGGACGGGAGTGACTGCGATGGCTCCTGCCGTCAGCAGTGTGGCTCCGGAAAGGACGGACGATCGAACGGCGGCGTGCAAGATGGGTTTCCTCTCATTCGCTGCGGCCGGACGGTGGCGGCAGCGTCTACCTGACTTTTCCGTCGGTTCGATCACGGATCGAACAAATATTGACGGCAACGCACATCATGGGATGTTTGTGTTACTGGCCGGTAGAGACAAATGACTCAATGTGCACCGCTCGAGAGGAACGCCGGTCCTGGCCCGACCGCCGGGCGCTATTCCACGAAGAAGTTGTCGTGCTTGATGAACCACTCACGACGTTCGTCGTCGGTCATGTCGGCGAGTTCGCCGAACCCTTCGAAATAGGCCTCCCGGGGAGCGCCCGGGGCGAACAACATCAGAACCGACGCGGACTCGTCGGCCTCGTTGCGGAAACCGTGGATGCCGCCCGGCGGGACGTAGAGGAAGTCGTTGGGGCCGGCCTCGACCCAGTCGCTGCCGTCGTAGAGCGTCATGGTGCCGGACAGCACGAAGAAAGCCTCGGACATGGCGCGGTGGAAATGCGGGCCCGGGCCGCCGCCGTGCGGCGCGATGTCGACGCGGTACAGGCCGTAGTCGCCCGCGGTCTTCTTCTGGTTGGCCAGGTAGTGGTACTGGATCACGCCGTGCGAGTCGTAATCGGGCGGCTCGTCACCGCGTCGCAGCGTGGCACTTACTTCCGGCTGATCGGATGTGTACCGGGCCGGGGGATAAGGCGGTACTACCAACGACATGATCGACTCCTGGTGGCCATCGAGCATCGGCTCCTCGACTCTCAACCATAGGGTGGCCCGCCGTTCACGTGGTTCGCGGCGAACTCACAGGCTCCGGACACTCGGTGTTCAGAGTCCCGGCCTAGCGTCCGTCCGGTGATAACCAGACGCGCCTTCCTGGCTGCTGGGGCGGCGGCCGCCGGTTCGCTGGCATTGGCCGCACCGAGCGCCGCAGCGCAGGATCCGAGCGCCGTCGCCGGCCAGTACGCGCGCCGGGTACCGACCCAGTGGGGGATGGCGCTGCCCGGGATCGTCACCTCGGTCCCCGCGGGCGGGCGCCAGATCGCCCTGACGTTCGACGCCTGCCGCGGCGGTGTCGACGAGGCGCTGCTCGACACGTTGCAGCGCAACAACGTGCCCGCGGTGCTCTTCTTCAACTCCCGGTGGATCGACCAGCACCCGGACCGGGCCGCGCAGCTGGCCGCCAACCCGCTGTTCGAGATCGGCAACCACGGCACCCGTCATGTGCCGCTGTCGGTGACCGGTCGTGCCGCTTATGGCATCGCCGGCACACGGTCGGCCGCCGAGGTCGTCGACGAGGTGTGGGGCAACCAGCTGAAGCTCACCGCGTTGACCGGCCGGGCGCCCACCTGGTTCCGGCCGGGCACCGCCCACTACGACGACGTGGCCGTGCAGATCGTGCGCGACCTCGGGTTGCAGCCGCTCGGCTTCAGCGTCAACGGCGACTGCGGCGCCACCTTGCCGGCCGCCCGGGTGCGCGCGAATGTCGTTGGTGCGCAGCCCGGTTCTGTCGTCATCTCCCACATGAACCATCCGGGCTCGGGTACCGCAGCCGGCTACGCCGGGGCCATCGCCGATATGCGGGCGGCCGGGTGGGAGTTCGTGCGGCCCGCCTAGCATCGGTGCGGTGGAGAAGTTTGACGAGGGCATGCGGGCCGCGCGGCTTCTGGATGCTCAGGACAAAGCAGCGGAACTGTTCGTCGCCATCGAGGAACGCGGGCTGATCCGGCCCGGCGTCGGCGAGCGTCAGGTGACCGACGAGATCCGTGATCTGGCGGCCGAAATCCTCGGCGTCACGCGGCACTGGCACAAGCGGATCGTGCACGGCGGCGAGAACACGCTCGCGACCGCGCGGGAGAACCCGCCCGACCGGGTGATCGCCGACGACGACATCGTGTTCGTCGACCTCGGCCCGCTCTTCGAGGAGTGGGAAGCCGACTTCGGCCGCACCTTCGTGCTCGGTGACGATCCGCGAAAGCTGGCCTTGCGCAACGACTTACCCAAAGTGTGGGAAGCGGCGCGGGCGCACTTCGAGTCGACCCCGGATATCACCGGCGCGCAGCTGTTCGACCACGTCGTCGAGCTGAGTCGCGCCGCCGGCTGGGAATTCGGCGGTGCGATCGCCGGACACCTCGTGGGGGAGTTCCCGCACGAGAAGATTCGTGGCCACGAGATCGACTCCTATGTGGCACCCGGCTCGGACCTGCCGATGCGGCGCCTGGATTCCCAAGGGCGGCAATGCCATTGGATTCTCGAAGTGCACCTCGTCGAACCGGGCCGGCAGTTCGGCGGGTTCCAGGAAGAGTTGTTGGATCTACGGAGGTGACGGCATCCGGCCGTCCTGAATAGCCGAATGCGGTGTGGCGCCGATTGGCACCACACCGCATTCGCTGTCTGTGGCTAGATCAGGACTCCGGAGCCGCCGGCCGGGTTGCCGGTGCCTCCGGAACCGCTGGCGCCGCTGCTGCCCGTAGCGCCGTCGGTGCCGTCGTGCGTGCCGTGCCCGCCGTTGGCGCCGCCCGAACCGCCCGCGCCGCCCGCACCACCGGCGGGACCGTTGCCGCCGGCGCCGGTAATCGAACCGGTGCCGCCGTTACCGCCATTGCCACTGGTACCGCCGGTGCCGCCGGCCCCACCGTTGCCGCCGTTGCCCCACTGGGTCACGTTGTCGTTGTAGCCCTTGCCGCCGTCGCCACCAGTGCCGCCGGCACCACCGATGCCACCGTTACCGCCGACACCACCGACGTTGTCGCCAGTGGAGCCGCCATTACCGCCGGCGCCCGCGGCGCCGCCGTGGCCACCCACACCGCCGGTCGCACCGGCGTTGCCGTTGATGAACGGGGTGCCGTTCGCGCCGGTCTGGCCGTCGCCGCCGAGGCCACCATTGCCGCCGACGCCACCGTTACCGCCGGCACCGTCGATGCCGTTGGCGGAGAATCCGCCGGCGCCACCGTTACCGCCCGCGCCGCCTGCGCCGCCCGTGCCACCGAAGCCGCCGCCGCCGCTGATACCGGCCGCGTTGTTGGACCCGAAGGCCGGAAGCCCGCCGACGCCGCCGGACCCGCCGGTGCCGCCGGTGCCGCCGGTGCCGCCGGTGCCGCCTGCGCCGCCGACGCCCGAGATCGTGCCGCCGGCTCCACCGGCGCCACCGTTACCGCCGGCACCGCCGCTGGTGCCGGACAGGCCGGTGCCCCCCAACGTCGCCCCGATGGTCCCGTCGGCGCCGTTGCCACCGTTACCGCCGGCGCCACCCGCGCCGCCGTTGCCGGTCAGGCCACCCGCACCGCCGGCACCGCCGTCGCCACCGCGGCCGGCGGTACCCAGGATGGTGAGGGCATCAAAGCCGTTGCCGCCCTTGCCGCCGTCGCCGCCATTGCCGCCGAAGCCGTTGGCTGCCTGGTTGGCGCCGGCGCCGTTGAAGCCGCCGGCCCCAGCGCTGCCTGCGGCGCCGCCGGTACCGCCCGTGCCGCCGTTGCGCTGGATCGACGAAATGCCGTCCGACCCGGCACCACCGGTGCCGCCGTTTCCGGCCCAGCCACCCTTGCCGCCGTTTCCGACGGTGCCGTGGGCTGCCGCGCCGCCCTTGCCGCCAGCGCCGCCGTTACCACCCGCACCGCCGGAACCACCGGTGTTGCCGCCGAGGACACCCGAGCCGCCGCTGCCGCCGTTACCGGCGTTGCCGCCGACACCGCCGTTGCCGCCGTTACCGGCGTTCGTGCCACCGGCACCACCGATGCCGCCGGCACCGCCGTGGCCGCCATTGGGTCCGTTCTCACCAAGTGCGGCAAGACCATTGGCGCCATTACCGCCCTTGCCGCCGGCGCCGCCGTTGCCGCCGTTGCCGTCGGATCCGCCGGAACCACCGTTACCGCCGGCACCGCCGTTACCCGCGACGCCGACTGCGGTGATGGTGTTGAACCCGTTACCGCCCTTACCGCCGTTGCCGCCGTTGCCACCCGCACCACTGGCGGCCTGGTTGACGCCCGCGCCGTTGAAGCCACCGGCACCCGAGGTGCCGGCGTTGCCGCCGTCACCGCCCTTGCCGCCGTCGGGGATCAGTGACGAGCTGCCGTCGGAGCCGTCGCCGCCGTTGCTGCCGTTACCGGCCGCACCGCCCTTGCCCCCGCTACCGACGGTGCCGTGAGCGGCCGCGCCGCCCTTGCCGCCGACGCCGCCGTTACCGCCGTTGCCGCCCTTGCCGCCGCCGCCGAGGGCTCCGCCGCCGAGCACGCCCGAGCCGCCGCTGCCGCCGTCACCACCCGCGCCGCCGGTTCCGCCACTGCCGCCGTTACCGGCGTTCGTGCCACCGGCACCACCGATGCCACCGGCACCGCCGTGGCCGCCGTTGGGGCCGTTCTCGCCAAGCGCCGCAAGGCCATCGGCACCGCTACCGCCGATGCCGCCCGCGCCACCACTACCACCGTTGCCGTTGGATCCGCCGGAACCGCCGTTACCGCCGGCGCCACCGTTGCCTGCCACGCCGATCGCGGTGATGGTGTTGAACCCGTTGCCGCCCTTGCCGCCGTTGCCGCCGTTGCCACCCGCGCCATTCGCGGCCTGGCTGACTCCGGCACCGTTGAAGCCGCCGACGCCTGAGGTGCCGGCATTGCCACCGTTGCCGCCCTTGCCACCGTCGGGGATCAGCGACGAGCTGCCGTCGGAGCCATTGCCACCGTTGCCGCCGTTACCGGCTGCGCCACCGGTGCCACCGGCACCGACGGTGCCGTGGGCGGCCGCGCCGCCCTTGCCGCCGCCGCCGCCGTTACCGCCGCTGCCGCCGTTGCCGCCGCCGCCGAGGGCTCCGCCACCGAGGACACCCGAACCGCCGCTGCCGCCGTTGCCGGCGGCGCCACCGGCGCCACCCTTGCCGCCGTTGCCGGACTGGGTGCCGCCCGCACCGCCGTTGCCGCCGGCGCCGCCGTGGCCGCCGTTGGGGCCGTTCTCCCCAAGTGCGGCAAGGCCATTGGCGCCGTTACCACCGGTGCCGCCCGCGCCGCCGGAACCGCCGTTGCCTGCAGTTCCGCCGGAGCCGCCGTTGCCGCCGGCGCCGCCGTTGCCAGCGACGCCGATCGCGGTGATGGTGTCGAATCCGTTGCCGCCCTTGCCGCCGTTGCCGCCGGTGGCACTGGCGTTGCCCGTCGCGGCCTGCTTCTTGCCGCTGCCGTTGAAGCCGCCGGCACCCGCGGTACCGGCGTTGCCGCCGTCACCGCCCTTGCCGCCGTCCGGGATCAACGAGGAACTGCCGTCGGAGCCGTTGCCGCCGTTGCCGGCGTATCCGGCAGCGCCACCGGTGCCGCCGGCGCCGACCGTGCCGATGAACCCGACCTTCTTGCCACCCTTGCCGCCGACGCCGCCGTTACCGCCGTTGCCGCCGTTTCCACCGCCGCCGAGGGCTCCGCCGCCGAGGACGCCCGAGCCGCCGTTGCCGCCGTTGCCGGCCTTGCCGCCGGCGCCACCGCGTCCGCCGATGCCGAAGATGTGGCCGCCATTGCCGCCGATGCCGCCGTTGGCGCCGGTCTGGCCGTTGCCGCCGTTCTGGCCCAGCGCGGCAAGGCCATCGGCGCCGTTGGCACCGTCGCCGCCCTTGCCGCCGGCGCCGCCGTGACCGATCCCGCCGGCGTTGCCGCCGTTACCGCCGTTCGTCGGCGTGAAGATGCCGAAGCCCGAGTAGCCGGCGCCGCCCGCGCCGCCGTTGCCGAAGCCGCGGGCATTGCCGCCGTTGCCGCCGTCCACACCGGGAAGGCCGCTCGAGTAGCCCTTACCGCCGTCGCCGAACCACAGACCGCCGTTGCCGCCGTTGGGGTTGATCAGGTTGCCGTTGGCACCGTTGCCGATCAGGTACTGGCCGGCCAACAGGTTGATGCCGGTGTCGACCACGAAGCCGATGGGGCTGTTGATCCACGCCTGCACACCGAAGTGCACGTTCTGGTAAATCCAGTTGGCGACGATCACCGTCGGGTCGACGAACGTGGGCAGCGCCAGCGGGCCGACTGCGGCCAGCGGGTTGACGGCGGCGAGCGGGTTGACCGCGGCCTCCGGTGCGGGCGCTGCCAGCGGGTTGGCCGCCGCCTGCGGGTTGACCGCGCCCAGGGGGTGGGCCGCGGCCGGCGGGGCGGTCGCAGCCACGGAGTGCGCGGCGCTCGGGTGCAACCGCTTGTTGGCGACGACGCCGTACTCGACCTGGCGTCGCACCCAGGCCATCACGGCCCAGACGCCGGGCATCTGGTCGGGATGCGTCGGTGCGTCGGGGGTCAGCATGGTGCCCAGGCCGACGGCGGACAGGAGGCCGGTGATCGGGTTGAACGGCCTGCTCGTGGGGGCGGTGACGACAGCCCCGGTTCCCGGGGTTGCCGCGCCGGACGAGGTGGACGGGTCACTCGGAGCCGACGGGGTCGTGGCGCCGGCCGGGGTGGTCGTGGTGTGCGGCGCCGTCGGCTTGGTGCTCGGTTCGGTGGCTTTGGTTCCGCCGGTGACCACACCGGCAGTCGACCGCGGACCGCGTGCGGGGCGGGTACCTGGGGTGCCCGTGTTGGAGCCGCCGGTGGAGGCGCTCGGGGTGCCGTCAGAGGTGCTGGCGTGCTTGGGCGGCTTGGTGCCCGGAGTGGGCTTCACCTTGGGGCCCTTCGCCAGGTCGTTGAGTGCTTTCCTGGCTTCTTCGGCGTACTGGCGCATCCGGTCCTGCGCCTGTTGGCGCGGGGTGCGCGGCGTATCGGACGGGGTGCCGGACGACGGTGTCTCACCGGTCTCGGTCGATGGCTTCGTGGACGGCTTCGTCGGCTTGGGCTTGCTCGGGTTCTTGGTCTTGCTGTCCGTGGTCTTGGTGGCACCGGAGTTGCCTGACTTGGAGCCGCTGTCGCCGGTGGAGCTCTCGGTGTTGACGAGCCGGATGTCCGCGGTCACCGACTGCATAGTCGGAGAATCGGGCCCCAGCAGCAGCATCACACCGGCGCTGGCGAATGCCGCACTGGTCAAGCCCGCAGCCGCGAGCGGCCCGGCCGCACTCCACCAGCTGTTCGTCCCCACTGCCCTGTGCTTGCCCACGATCCTCCTCGTGCGTCGGGTGTGAGATGCAACACCCCCGTCAATAAACGTGGGGAGACTAACACCCGTAATCGCAAGCTGTGAACATCTTGAGGAAAGTGTGCGGCCGTTCATATCGCGGACCGCCGGTACCGACATTGTTCCGGAAAAGGCATTCTCACCTGGGGAAAGTCGGCTGCCGTGCATATTTTGAAAATATTCGGGTGCCCGGGTCGCGGGTCCGCGCTGCGGCGGCCGAGGGGCTGGCGGTGTAAGGGTCTCGAATATTTTTAGAACACGTTCATTTCTGTAGTGCACAACCGATTTGGCATCTTCAGGCAGGTACGGGGCCTGTGTGGCGGCGCTGGTTTGGGTGTATCCGGGGTGCTGCGGTCCCGTGTTTCAGGATTGGTGAAGGGTCCATCGGGCCGGCATGGACAAAGGCTCGGCCGCGACGCTGTCAGCAAATGAAAGATGCACGCCGGCGACATTACGCAATTACTCAATGCCGTAAATACGTTGGCGATGCGGAAATTTGCCACACCGGTTGTATTTGCGGCGATCTTGGGCTGGAGCCGGCGACGATTCCGTTGAGAATCAATTCACCCGGTAAATATCGACGACCTGCGATGTGTGTGAATACTGCTGGCAATTAATCACTTTGGCAAATTTTCGACGGTCGGACGCTGCATTGCGAGACATCTTGTGAACCTGCGACAGGTCGCGCTCTCGCATACGCGTAATCGAGTAGCGATATTTGCCGAATTGCTTCGCATTCGCCTGAATGATGTCTACTCTCTAGCTATCCATATTCGGGCTAGCGAAGGAGAAGTCATGTCGATGATCCGTTCAACCGTCCTCCTGGGAGCGGCAGTGGCCGGTGCTGGCGCAATCGCACTGCTCGGCGCCGGCGCGGCGTCCGCCGACTCCGGCATCAACCTCGGGCCCGGCAGCAACGACGGCGTGCTCAACGGCGGTGCAGGCAACACCGGCGTCCTCAACTTCGGTTTCGGAAACAAGGGCATCCTGAACCTCGGCAATGGCAACACCGGCGTCGCCAACATGGGCAACCTGAACACCGGCATCGTCAACATCGGTAACGGGAGCGGCGGCGTCGTCACCGTCGGCGACGGGCGCAACGGGCTGCTGAACATCGGCTACTGAGGCGCTTCGAAGCCGAGACAGTCCTGTGGGTTGTGCGAAACCTCCTGTCGCACAACCCACAGGACTTCTTTTTGCTCAGACCGGGAACGTGACCCCGGTCAGTTCCTCGGAGACCGTCCACAGCCGCTGCTGCAGCTCGGTGTCATGCGACTGGTCGCTCGAGCCGACGACCTTCGGGTAGCCGGTCTGCTGGAACCGTCCGTCCGGTCCGTAGTACTGGCCGCCGAAGGCGGCCGGGTCGGTCGCCGCGCGCAGGGTGGGCAGGGCGCCCATGGCGGCGCTCTGGAACAGCCGTTCCGCGACGGGCAAGATCGCGGCAGGCAGTGGTACATGCCGCGTCAATTCGGTGTTCGACCCGCCGGGGTGTGCGGCGAGGGCGACGGTCTCGGCGCCCGTCAGCCGGCGCTGCAGTTCATACGTGAAGAGCAGATTGGCGAGCTTGGACTGGCCGTAGGCCTCCACCCGGTTGTAGCGGCGCTCCCACTGCAGGTCGTCGAAGTGGATGGCGGCGCGAATCCGGTGGCCCAGGCTGCTGACCGTCACGACGCGCGAGCCGGGCACCGTGAGGAGCTGGTCGAGCAGGAGTCCGGTCAGTGCGAAGTGTCCGAGGTGGTTGGTGCCGAACTGCATCTCGAAGCCGTCGGCGGTGGTCTGCTTCGGCGTCCACATCACGCCGGCGTTGTTGATCAGCAGGTCGATAGCCGGGTATTCGGATTTCAGCTGTTCGGCGGTTTCCCGGACCGACTGCAACGAGCTGAGGTCGAGTTCCTGGAGGGCGACGTCGGCGTCGGGGGTGGCCTGCCGGATGCGGTCGACGGCTTCCTTGCCCTTGTCGAGATTTCGGACGGCGAGCACGACGTGTGCGTTCTTGGCGGCGAGCGCGGCGGCGGTCTCGAAGCCGAGACCGGTGTTCGCGCCGGTGATGACGGCGGTGCGCCCGGTCTGGTCGGGGATGTTGGCGGTAGTCCACTTGGGCATGACGGTTCCTCGGTAGCCTGGGGGTTATCCGGGGCGAGCGCCCCGGATGCTTCACATATCCGGAACGGTCGCCCCGTTTTATTTGTTCCCGGGAGCATGATGATCTGCAAACCGAAGAGGCCATTGCGGGCCGACGCGGCCCGGAACCGCGCTCGCGTGCTGGAAGTCGCCTACCAGACCTTCGCCGACGAGGGGCTTTCGGTGCCCATCGACGAGATCGCCCGGCGGGCCGGCGTCGGCGCCGGCACCGTCTACCGGCACTTCCCGACCAAGGACGATCTCTACCGCGCGGTGATCGAGGATCGGCTGGAATACGTCATGGACGCCGGCCGGGCGTGCCTGGCGTCGGACGCGCCGGGCGACGCGCTGTTCGACTTCCTGCGTGCGATGGTTCGGTGGGGCGAAACCGATCAGGGCCTGGTCGACGCGCTCGCCGGCCTCGGCATCGACGTCAACGCTCTGGTGCCCGATGTCGAAGAGGAATTCCTGGCGCTGTTGGGGGAACTGCTGGCCGTCGCCCAAGGGGCCGGCGCCGTCCGGGCGGACGTCACGGCATCGGATGTGAAGACGCTGCTCGTGGCGGCGAACGCCGCGCAGCGTTACAACACCGACGCTGCGGATCGCGTCATCGAATTGATGATGGACGGGCTGCGGCCACGTCAGTAGCGTCGGCCGTATGAAGTTCGGGATCTCGACCTTCGTCGATGACGACAGTATCGATCCGGTTTCGCTGGCCCGCGCGATCGAGGAGCGCGGGTTCGCGTCGTTGATCATCGCCGAGCACAGTCACATCCCGGCGAGCCGCGAGTCGCCGTATCCGAACGGCGGAGAACTGCCACCCTGGTACTACAACACGCTCGACCCGTTCGTGACGCTTGCGGCCGCCGCGGCCGTGACGTCGACCATCGAGCTGTTCACCGGCATCGCCCTGCTCATCCAGCGCGATCCGATCCACACGGCCAAGGAAGCCGCCAGCATCGATCTCATCTCCGGTGGCCGATTCGTCTTCGGCGTCGGTGCCGGCTGGAATCTCGAGGAGATGCGGGACCACGGCACTGATCCGAAAACCCGCGGGGCCCGGCTGGACGAGAGCATCGAAGCCATCAAGGCGCTGTGGACCACCGAACCCGCCGAATATCACGGCAAGTACGTCAACTTCGATCCGTCCTACTGCCGCCCCAAGCCGGTCCGGAAACCGCACCCGCCCATCTATGTCGGCGGCAACTCCGATGCCACCGTCAAGCGGGTGCTGCGTCACCGTGCGGGCTGGATTTCGAACCCCTTCCCCAGGGACGTGTTGGCGGAACGAACAGCGCAGTTGCGCTCGGGCGCGGACTACGACGTGCCACTCGCGATGTTCGGTGCACCTATGAAACCGGACTACTGGCGTACTGCCGAAGACCTCGGCTTCGGCCAACTCGGATTGTTCCTGCCCTCGGTCGGCAAGGACGAATCGCTGCGCCTGCTCGACGATTACGCGGCGCAGGTGGCGCAGTACCGGTCGGCGTCCTGATTTCCGGCCGCGAAGCGGTGCTTGCGCGGATGGCGAACTACCTTGCACTCGCCCTGTCAGAGTGCTAAAAAGACGTTGGCACTCTCGATAGGTGAGTGCTAGGTCGGGACAGTGAGGCCGGGGCCGCATCTGCGAGCACAGCCCAGGCCGTCCGTCGCGGGCGCTGCGCCTGACCAAAGACGTGCAATTCCCAACCGGAGGAATTACTTCGCAATGGCCAAGACAATTGCGTATGACGAAGAGGCCCGCCGTGGCCTCGAGCGGGGCCTGAACAGCCTCGCCGACGCCGTAAAGGTGACGCTGGGCCCCAAGGGTCGCAACGTCGTCCTGGAGAAGAAGTGGGGCGCCCCCACGATCACCAACGATGGTGTGTCCATCGCCAAGGAGATCGAGCTGGAGGACCCGTACGAGAAGATCGGCGCTGAGCTGGTCAAGGAAGTTGCCAAGAAGACGGACGACGTCGCTGGCGACGGCACCACCACCGCCACCGTTCTGGCTCAGGCCCTGGTTCGCGAAGGCCTGCGCAACGTCGCCGCCGGCGCCAACCCGCTCGGCCTGAAGCGCGGCATCGAGAAGGCCGTCGAGGCTGTCACCAAGGGCCTGCTGGCTTCCGCCAAGGAGGTCGAGACCAAGGAGCAGATCGCTGCCACCGCCGGTATCTCGGCCGGTGACCAGTCCATCGGTGACCTGATCGCCGAGGCCATGGACAAGGTCGGCAACGAGGGTGTCATCACCGTCGAGGAGAGCAACACCTTCGGCCTGCAGCTGGAGCTCACCGAGGGTATGCGCTTCGACAAGGGCTACATCTCGGGTTACTTCGTGACCGACGCCGAGCGTCAGGAAGCGGTCCTCGAGGACCCGTTCATCCTGCTGGTCAGCTCGAAGATCTCGACCGTCAAGGACCTGCTGCCGCTGCTGGAGAAGGTCATCCAGTCGGGCAAGCCGCTGTTGATCATCGCCGAGGACGTCGAGGGCGAAGCCCTGTCGACCCTGGTCGTCAACAAGATCCGCGGCACCTTCAAGTCCATCGCCGTCAAGGCCCCGGGCTTCGGTGACCGCCGCAAGGCGATGCTGCAGGACATGGCGATCCTCACCGGTGGCCAGGTCATCAGCGAAGAGGTCGGCCTGTCCCTCGAGACCGCCGACATCACCCTGCTGGGCAAGGCCCGCAAGGTCGTCGTGACCAAGGATGAGACCACCATCGTCGAGGGTGCCGGCGACGCCGAGGCCATCGCCGGCCGCGTGGCCCAGATCCGCAGCGAGATCGAGAACAGCGACTCCGACTACGACCGCGAGAAGCTGCAGGAGCGCCTGGCCAAGCTGGCCGGTGGCGTTGCAGTCATCAAGGCCGGCGCTGCCACCGAGGTGGAGCTCAAGGAGCGCAAGCACCGCATCGAGGACGCCGTTCGCAACGCGAAGGCCGCCGTCGAAGAGGGCATCGTCGCCGGTGGTGGCGTGGCCCTGCTGCAGTCGGCTCCGGCTCTCGACGAGCTGAAGCTCGAGGGTGACGAGGCCACCGGTGCCAACATCGTGCGTGTCGCCCTGTCGGCTCCGCTGAAGCAGATCGCCTTCAACGGTGGTCTGGAGCCGGGCGTCGTCGCCGAGAAGGTGTCGAACCTGCCCTCGGGTCACGGCCTGAACGCCGCGACCAACGTGTACGAGGACCTGCTGGCCGCCGGCGTTGCCGACCCGGTCAAGGTCACCCGCTCGGCGCTGCAGAACGCGGCGTCCATCGCGGCGCTGTTCCTCACCACCGAGGCCGTCGTCGCCGACAAGCCGGAGAAGGCCGCGGCTCCCGCCGGCGACCCGACCGGTGGCATGGGCGGTATGGACTTCTAAGTCCAGCTCTTCAACGAAAGGCCCCGGTGTGCTCTGCACACCGGGGCTTTTTCGTGCATTCAGCCGGCGTCGGTGCTGGTTATTGCCGACGGAAGCCCACCCGGAGAGGTGATACCGTCGGGTCGCCGACGCAAGTCGGCACGGGGAGAGGGGGAGGTTCAATTGGTGACGCTTCGTGAAGGTGGCTTCGTCGCGTGACGCAACCACCGCAGTCGCAGTTCGGGGGCCCCAATCCGGTTGACGGACCGACACCGCAGCACCATGGTTACCGACAGCCGCCGCCCGCGCCGCCGCAGTGGGGTGGCCCGGCTCCGGTAGGAGCACCGCAGGCCGCGCCGCCGCAGGTCCCGCCGCACGCGGGTTGGCAGGCCGCGCCGCAGCAGCAATTCCAGACCTTCCCGCAGCCCGGATACGCTCCGGCGCCGCAGCAACCGGCCAAGAACAAAAAGGCCTTGTTCATCACCGGCGGCGCCACCCTCGCGGTGCTCCTGGTGGTGGGCGTCGTCGTGGCGATCGTGTCGTTCTCCGGTGGCGGATCGGGCGGCGCCGGCGGTGGCGGCGCGAGTTCCGCGGAGGCCGCGGTCAAGGGGTACCTGGAGGCGCTGTCGAAGGGAGATGCGAACGCCGCGTTGGCATTCGGCACCGACCAGCCGGCATCCAAGGACTTCCTCACCGACGATGTCCTCAAGCAGCAGACGGCGAAGTGGCCCATCACCAACATCCGGATTCTGAGCGCCAACGAGACCGGCCCCATGGCCCAGGTGCACGTGTCCGTCAACTTCGGTGACCAGACGGCCGATCAAACCTTGATGGTGAAGAAGGACGACAGCGGCTGGAAGCTCCCCACGGCCAGCGTCAAGGTGAATCTCGGTGCCGCGGGCGGTATTCAGCTCAACAACCCGGCCACCGGTCAGCCGCTGCCGACCGCGCCGCTCACGTTGTTCGGCAAGCCGGCGCCGAGCAATGCGCCGGTCTATGTGTTTCCGGGCTGGCTCGACCTCGGCTCGGCGAGCAAGTATCTGACGGTGTCGACGGCGCGGCCGGTGTTGCTCGACGGGTTGATCGCATCGGGTGTCGGCCTCAGCGTCGGTGCGCAGATGCAGCTCAGCGATGCCGGCTCGGAGGCGGCCAAGCAGGCGGTGGCGGCCGCCATCGCCGAATGCGCCAAGTCCACCGCGCTGGCGCCGCCGGGCTGCCCGAACGCCATGCCGAATCCGACGCTGGTCGACGGCACCGTGCACTGGGAGCCGCCGGCCGATCTGAACCAGGTCAAGTACACCTTCACCGCGTTCGATCTGACGGTGCGCACCATGGGGACGTCGCAGTGGACGATCACCGCGACGAGCACCAGCGGTGCGACGGTGCAGGGGAAGAGTTTCGTCCCGCTGATGGGCCAGATCGACATGTCGAAGGATCCGTTGACCGTGAAGTGGTTCGGTCGATGAGCGCCCCGACGATGCAGCAGCAGCCGACACGGGAAGAGCTCGACCGCGCGCGTGCGGTGGTACACGCGGTGTCCGGCGCCTTCTCGGCCAAGGTGGTCGGTCAGGTCGGGCTGCAACAGAGCCTGCTGATCGGGCTGTTCACCGGCGGTCACGTGTTGCTGGAAAGTGTTCCGGGACTTGCCAAGACGACGGCGGCCCGGGCGGTCGCCGACGCGGTGCAGGCCAAATTCCGGCGCATCCAGTGCACGCCGGACCTGTTGCCGAGCGACATCATCGGAACCCAGATCTTCGACGCGTCCAAAGGCGTGTTCCACACGCAGCTGGGTCCGGTGCACGCCAACATCGTGCTGCTGGACGAGATCAATCGCTCGAGCGCGAAAACCCAGAGCGCCATGCTGGAAGCGATGGAGGAGCGCCAGACCAGTATCGCGGGCGAGGTCTACAAGATTCCCGAACCGTTCCTGGTGCTCGCCACGCAGAACCCGGTCGACCAGGAGGGCACTTATCCGCTGCCCGAGGCGCAGATGGACCGGTTCATGTTCAAGGAGATCCTGACCTACCCGAATCCGCGCGAAGAGGCGGAGATGGTCTTCCGGATCGATGCCGGCGTCTACACCAATCACCGGACGGCTCCGGTGGCTTCGCTCGATGACATCCTCTACATCCGGGACGTGGTCAGGCGCGTCTACCTCGATCCGGCGATCGTCAACTACATCACCCAGATCGTCGCGGTGACCCGCACGCCGCAGCAGTACCTTCCGGCGAATCTGGCCCGGCTCATCGAGTACGGCGCCAGCCCGCGCGCCACGATCGCCTTCTGCAAGGCCGCGCGGGCGTTGGCGTTGTTGTCAGGCCGCAACCACGTGCTACCCGACGACGTGAAAGCGCTGGCGCACCGGGTGCTGCGGCACCGCCTGATCCTCGGGTTCGAGGCGGTGGCCCAGAACGTCACTCCGGAAGTGTTGATAGACAACGTCATTCAGGCAGTGCGAACTCCCTAGCCACGATGGGCGTTCTACTGCAGGAGGTCAAGGCGCAGACCCTGGCCGGCAATCGGCTCTCGGGTCCGAACGGGGTGTCCCGTGGGCTGCTCGAAGGCGAGCACCGCTCGATGTTCCAGGGACGCAGTCTCGAGTTCGACGATCTGCGCCCGTATGTCCCGGGCGACGATGTCCGCGATATCGACTGGAAGGCGTCGGCGCGCTCGCCCGAGGTGCTGGTCAAGCGCTTCGTCTCGTACCGGCAACAGCGCATCCTGATGGTCACCGATCTGGGCCGGAACATGTTGGCGCTGGCGGCCGGTGGTGAGGTCAAACAGCGGGTGGTGCTCAATGCCGTTGGCCTGGTTGGGCTCATCGCCATCAGCAAGGGCGACGAGATGGGTCTGGTCTACGGCGATGCGACGGGCTCGGCGCACATGCCCAACCGGCGCGGCGAGGCGCACCTCGAGCACATCTTGGAACGCGTCAACCGCCATGACGTCGCCGGCAGCGGCCGCAGCGACCTCTGCACGCAACTGGAGTACGTGCTGCACCACTTCCGGCGCAGGCACATCGTTTTCGTGATTTCCGACGAACCCGATGTCAGCGCCGCGTTGGACGAGCAGTTCCGCAAGGTGTCCGCGCGTCACGACGTCTACTGGGTGACGGTGCGCGACGCCCCGTTGATCGGAGTGCCGGGACTGGGCGGCGAGGGCTACGACGTCGACAGCGGCAGAACCCTGCTGCGTGAAGAGATTCTGGGGCATCGGGTGCTGGAGGCGTACCGGCGGGCCGAGGCCCAGCGTGAGGCGGCGTTCGAGCAGTACGTCAACAGCTCCGCGATTCCGTGTGCCCGGGTCTCCGGCAGCGGTGAGTTGTTCAACGCCGTCACCCTGATGTTGAAGAAGGCCGGCCGTGGCAAATGACTTTCTGAAATGGATTGTGGCGCCGCTGCCGTACTCGGTGTTCTGGCTGGTGTTCGGCGTCCTGCTGGTCCTCGGGGTGATCGGCTGGTTCGCCGGTGTCGTGGTGTGGACGCTTCCCGTCGAACGTCTGCGCACCATCCCGGTGATCCGCGACATCAGCGCCCGCGTACTGCAGCGCAAGTTCGGTGCCGCGGTCGGGAAGGTGGCCGAGCGGCACCGGACCGGTGAGCTGAGCAGTCGCCAGGCGTACGCCGAAATGAGCCGGATACTGCGGAATTTCGTGTTCTACCGCACGGGCGTGCGCGCCCAGTACATGACGTTGGGTGAGGTGGAGCGCGGGCCCGCGGCTGCGGCCGCGCCCATCGTGAAGGCCCTGTACACCCGGCAATTCGACGTTGCCGAGAATCCCGATGTCGCTGCCGCGGCAGCACAGGTGCGGAGTGCGATCCGGTCATGGAGCTGAGATGGTGGTGGGTCGTCGTCGTGGGACTGACGGCCTTGGGCGTCATTGTGGCCGTCGCATTCCTCTGGCCCCTGCGGCAGCAGCAGCGACGGTTGCGTCCGCTGGCGTGGGTCGGTCGGTTGACTCAGTTGCCCGAATACGCGCGCGCCTATCGCCGGTACCGAATCATGTTGGCGGCCATCGCCGCAACGACGGTCGCGGTGTCGCTGTGCGCGATCATCGCCACCGCACGGCCCGTGAGCGCGCAAGCGACCGCCGCGGAGATCAACCGGGCTCACCCGGAGGACATCATGCTGTGCATGGAGGACGATCCGGCCGCCCACGACGCCTCCGTCGTCCTGTCGTATTTCCGTGACCAGGCAGCCAAGTTCGAGACGCAGCGTCTCGGACTGACGTCCCGCACCCTGCGGGTGATCCCGCTGACCCGGGACTATTCATATCTCCAGGAGCAACTGGGTCGCTATGCGAACCTGGAGCGGCTGAAGTCCGAAAAGACACCCTCGCCGGAGGACGTCGCCACGCTGCAGCGTGCGCAACACGAGTTCGGCCGGGCCGTCGACTATTCCGATTACAAGCTGACGGTCAACGACGCTCTCGCCTTGTGCATGAAGGGTTTTCCCGGCGTGGGCAAGACCTCGGATGCCCGTCGTTCGGTCATCTACCTGGGCTCCGCCGGTGGTTCCACGGCGCCCATCTACTCCGACGCCGCGCTGCGGGCGCTGGCCAGGTCCTCGGGTATTCAGCTGAACGTGCTGACCCCGACGACGCGTGATGCCGCCGGCACCCTCAGTGGCATCGCCGAGACCACCGGCGGTCGGTTCATCAGCTATGTCGCGGCAGATCCCAAGGGCGGCAACAGCGGAACACAACAGGATGCGATGGACGCGGCACTGCGCAGCCATCTGGACGACATCCGCGCCCACCCGCCCGGGCTCACCCGTTCAGACGGAACGATTCTCGTCGAGCAGGTGCGTGACCGGCCGAACACGGTGCTGGCCGTGGCGCTGGTTCTGGTGATCGTCTTCTCGATCAGCCTGGCGGGGGTGCGTCGATGACGTTCGAACCCGTGGTGGCGTGGTGGGTCTTCCTGTTGCTGGCCGGCCTCACCCTGATCCTGCGCATGTTCACCCTCTACCGGGTGCTGGTGGTCGTCGGGAAAGGCAGCCAGCGCAAGGTGGTACTGCGCTGGAGCTTGTTGACCCTGGTGATCGTCTGTCTGTTCGCGGCGGCCGCGCGGCCGGGAATCGAAGGGGACAAACATGTTTCGGACCAGTCCGTCGCGGCGGCCGCGTCCGGCCGCAACGTCAACGTGTTCTTCGTCGTCGATCGCTCGCTGAACTCCAAGGCCGAGGACTACGGGAACAACCAGTTCCGGATGGCCGGGATTCGGGCCGACATGCAGTCGATAGTCGACCAGTACCCGTCGGGGCGGTTCTCCATCACCTCGTTCGCGACGAAAGCCCGCGTCGACTGGCCGTTGTCGGACGACGTCTGGAGTCTGCGGGCACTGCTCAAGGGTTATTCGGCGTACCAGTCGGACTTCGATTCGGTGTACCAGGTTGATGTCGGCGCGGCCGACGAGCAGCTCAAGCGCCAGCTGGAACTCGCGCAGCGGCAGTACCCGGGTTCGAGCAACGTGGTCTTCTATCTCGGTGAGGGCGCAGGTGTTTCGAAGCGATCGGCGACGAAGTTCGACATCCCCGCGGGGCTGATCTCCGGCGGCGCGGTGCTCGGCTACGGCACGACCGGCGGTGGCCGGGTCGCCAGCAGAATGGCGCCGAACGGTGAGATGTCCTACTTCCCGGACGCCGGTGGCGGACAGTTCCTCTCGGTGTTGGACGAGGCGTCCTTGAAGACCGTCGCCGGCCAGCTCAAGCTGCCGTACTACCACCGTGCGCCGGGTGATTCGACGGCCACCATCATCCCCGCGCTCGATGCGAAGGCATCCGCGGAGCGGCAACAGGTTTCGCTGCCGGGCGAGCGCACCGAGTTCTATTGGATTTTCACGGCCATCGCGATGCTGTTGATGGGCTATGAACTCTTCGCGATGGCGCGTGAGTACCGGGTCTCGCGAATGACGAAGGTGCGGGGCGAATGACGCGGATATCGGCGGTGTGGCGGACGGTGGTCGCGGCGGTCGCCCGGTTCTTCTCGTTCGGCCCGCATCGGAAGGTGTTGCGGCGCAGGCTACTGGTGATCTCGGTGCTGCCGGCCCTGCTGGTGTTGGGGATCGCCGCCAAGTTGGTCACGATGGTGGTCTACGGGCAGTCCGCGCGGTCGGACTACGTCGCGTACAACTCCTACGGCATGGCCGGCGACGTGCGGAAGCTCAAGTCCTTCAACGTCATCGACTCCTACAAGGCCTATTTCGCCGAGGGCGACCGCTACCTGCTGGAAGGCAAACTGACAGACGCGGAGGCCGAGTTCAAGAAGTCGCTGGAACTGGTCGACCAGGAAGATTCGTGCCCGGTGCGCATCAACCTCGAGGTGGTGCTGGAGGCCCGGGGCGACGTGAAGAACGCGGAGAAGCACCGCGACCAGGCGAAGCCGCTGTGGCAAGAGGCGCTGACGATCGTGCAGCAGGCGCCCGCCGGCTGTTTCGACAACTCGACCGAGCCCGATGAGGAGCAGCGCAAGCACCGCAACGAAACGGCGAAGCGGTTGCAGGACAAGCTGAAAGATCCGGAGCCGAAGTCGTCGGACGGCCAGGGCGGCGGCCAGGGTGGCCAGGGCGGCGGAGGCGGTCAGGACGGCTCGGGTCAGGGCGGTGGCCCGTCCGGCCACGGTGAGCAGCCGCCGAATCAGGGCGGTCAACCGCAGAGTCCCGAGAATCAGCCGCCGAGTCCGGGCAGTCCGCCGCCGAGCCCAGGGGAGCAGGGGCAGTCGGGTGGCGCGGGCGGTCAGAGCCCGGCTCAGGGCGGTGCCGACGGACAGGCGCCTGCCGGCGGACCCACGACGCAGACGCCGGACACCGTCGGCGCAGACCGGGTGGCGACCGAATCCGGTGGCGTGGCGACGCATAAGCTACATCCGAATCAGGGAGATCCGGGTGACGTGCTCAAGAGGCTGCTGGAGGATTCCGGCGCCACCGGCATCGATCGTGAGTGATCTGCCTCGAGCCTGACCTGGCGGCGAAAAGCCGGTCGGAAAATCACCCTGCGGTCAGGCTCGTGCCCGCTGAACAGGCCACGTGGATGCTGGGAATCTGCTAAAAATTGACATTGAAGTCAATATCAGTCCTTCGTGGCGCTGCATTGTCTCGTTGCCCGCCACGTCACCGAGGGGGCGGTTTCATGAATGCTTCTGTTCGACTCATGCCGACGAAGTTGGCAGCTGCCGCCCTGGCGGCCGGCGTGGTCGCGGCCGGCGCATCGATCGGCGCGGCGGAGCGCGTCGTACCGACCATCGAGGCCAACGTCGTGCCCACGTCGCTGATCACCGACGCGCTGGCCGGGGCAGGCTGGATCGTCGACGGACTCGCGGCAAGCGTTGCCATTCCGATCGAAGCGGTGGTCTCGCTGCCGTTCGACGCGCTCACCGCCATCGCCATCTCGGTGCAGCACCCGGCCTATGCCCCGTCGGTGTTGAGCTGGCTGGTCAACCGGTATGCGAACCCGGCCGAGTCCTACCCGCACTACACGTTCCCGTGGGACTTCAAGGCCAACGCGATCGGCAACATCGCACTCGGGCTGCCGTACCCGATCGGCCCGAGCACCACCCAGCTGGGCCTGATCAACAGCATTGCCGACGGCATCGCCAACGTCATCGGCGCCGCTCTCGGCGGGCTGCCCGACCCGTCGACCGGCGTTGCCGCGTCCGACGCCTTCTGGGCCACCACGCCCGGGCGCATCGTGAGTTCGTTGAACAACGTTCCGCTGGCTCCGGTGTGGGCGGCCTGGGACGTGGTCGACTACGTCGGCTTCCTGCCGTACAACGTGGCGGCGACCATCGAGTCGGCCATCAAGTCCCCGCAGGACATCCCCGGCCTGGTGAGCAATCTGGTCTACGGACTGCTCGGTTCCGACACCGAGGGTGGACTGGCCGGCTATCTGATCCACGATCTCACCTACCCACTTACCACGCTCCCGGGACCTGTCGGCCAGTTCGCGACGGGCGTGGTCGCGAACCTCCAGCAGGGGCTCGACAATCTGCTGGCGAACCTCCCGGCGCCGATACCGCCGGCGCTGGCGAGCACCGCAGCCGCGAAAATGGCGGTGACCGGGCCGACGCCGACTGCCGCGGTTCAGGGTGTGGCGGCCGGTGACATCCCGGCGGTGACCGGGCCGAGCGCGAACACGGTGACGCTCACAGTGGCGGACACCCCGAAGCCTGCGGACACCCCGAAGGTTCCGGACACGCCGAAGACCCTGGACACCCCCAAGGCGCTGGACACCTCGAAAGCCTCAGAGACCCCGGATATCTCGAAGGCGCCGGAATCGCCGACGGCCTCGACCGACCAGGAGGCCCCCAAGGCTCAGGACACTCCGACGGCTCCCGATGCCTCGAAGGCTCCGGAGACCAAGCCGGACGCGCAGGCCAGCGTCACCGGCAAGCCGGACAAGAAGGCCGGAAAGGTCAAGTCGGGCAACAAGGTTCGGCCGGGCACCAAGTCCGCCCCGACCGGCGCGGCCACGGGCAACGTCGACAAGTCAACGGCTACCGGCGGATCCGACAAGCCTGCCGGCGGCGCCCACGAGGGTTCGACCGGCTCGGACGCAGCTGCCTGATCGCAATGGCTGACACAACGTTCGGCTGAGGCGGTTGTTGAGGCTATATACGGTTATCGACACGCTCAGGCGGACGTTGTGATCGCGCCGAGGTGTCCATTCCGCCGGATGATCTCCAGAATGTCCGATTCCACCCTGTCCCAGCGGTAAACGACATCCTCATAGGTCAGCCGAATCACCAGATATCCCATGCTCGTCGCTACTCTGTCCCGCGTCCGGTCGGCCTGATACCTGGGTAGGTGATGTTCGCGGCTGTCGGCTTCGATGATCAGTCTGTCGCCGACGAGAATGTCGACTCGTCCGACTCCAGGGATGTCCACTTGAGTGCGCAGGTGAATTCGTAGTGCCCGCAGTCGCAACCGGATCATGGTCTCCGTGCCGGACTCGCTCTCCGCGTCGCCTTTCGCTCGGCCAGGTGCCGCCGGGCGAAAGGCGACGCAGCGACAATGTCTCGCGCATCGGCCATCTGGATCATGCGCTTGTTCAGCATCGAGTCCAGGACGACGACCAGCCCTTCGGCATCCAGGCAATTCGCTGCTGATGCGACGGCAACCTCAACCGGATCGATGGCGCCGGCAACAGGTGGATCAAGGCGGTATGGGTGGCAGGACCGGCCGCCCGGGAGCGACCGGCGCGCCCGCGTCGCATACCGGATGTGCAAATCGGAATCGGGAACCCACACCCGGAAGCGGCGGAGCGCTGAGACGCAACCCAGGGCACCACCGGCCGTGGCGGCGCGCACTACGTGCGGATCGGCCGACGGGCTGGCGTACCAACCGCGCCGCAACGACAGCCACCCTTGTTTCTTGATCTGCTGATACGACCAGCCCGCCTCGCGCAGTTGCACTGCGGACGCCACCCCGCCGTTGGCAGCAAGCAGTTGTTCGATTTCCCCCATCGCTCAATAGCAGCCGAAAGCGGCATGCAGCGATAGCCCACCGGCGCCAGCCTGTGGATAACTCAGGTCTCCTTGAGCGACACGCAGTCGTGAACGCCTTCGGGGCTGCGATGCAGCACCGCGCGGGTGGGCACCACACGCAGGCCGGTGTCGGTGGCTTCGGCGGTCCCGTCGACGATCAGCGAGTAGCCGGTGGGTTCTTTCGGCGGCCACAGCACCGTCACGGCAGGGTGGGCGCCGATATTGCGCCGGGTGGTGTTTCCGACGGGCTCGATCGTCACCGCGCCGCCGTCGAACGCCGGGACGACGGCCACCGTGTGCGGACGGAAATCGTCACCGACGGTGATCAGAAAGCCCACCGGGAAGTCGGCCAGGGTGTCGCCGAGTTTTTCCAGATCCACCTTCACGCTCATGAGGTCAGGATAGGTCGGCGCCGCTCACGCCGGTGCGGGTTGCCGGCCGCGCACCAGCCGTCCCGGCCGGGCCGCCGTGGGTACCCCGTTCTCCGCGATGATCTCGCCGGACACGATCGTCGCGACGTAGCCGTCGGCCGTCTGGTCCAGGCGGCGCCCGCCGGCGGGCAGGTCATGTTCGATGGTCGGCTTGTGCAGTGTCAGCGCGTCCTGGTCGATCACGTTGAGATCGGCCTTGTAGCCCACCGCGATTCGGCCGCGGTCGTTCAGGCCCGCAACGCGCGCCGGTACCGACGTCAGCTCCTTCACGGCGTGCCCCAGGTCCAGCCGGCCGGCGGCGCGGTCGCGCACCCAGTGCGTCAGCAGATAGGTGGGAAACGATGCGTCGCAGATCATTCCGTAGTGCGCGCCACCGTCGCCGAGGCCGAGAATGACGTCGTCGCGCTGGATCAGTTCGGCGACGGTGTCGAGGGAACCGTCACGAAAGTTGGCGAGGGTCACCAGCAGCATGGCGTGACCGTCGTCGTCGAGGACGCGGTCGTAGGCCTCCTCGAGCGGACTGATGCCGCGGGCGGCGGCCCGGGCGGCGATCGAATCCGACGGTGCGGGTTCGTAATTCGGGGGAGTGCCGAGGGGGAACATGTAGTCCCATGCCTGCACCGCGAACATGAGTGGGTGGCCGTCGGCGGCTGCCGTGTCGTTCAGGATGCGTTGGCGGACTTCGGGTTTGCGCATCTCGGCGACGCGCTCGGGCAGCGGTAGGTCGGCGATCTCGCGGTACGACGGATACAGCACGAACGGATTGCCCGACAGCTCCAGGCCGATGACGAGGCCGATGGGTCGCGGGAAAATCTGCGCCGAGATCGAACCGCCATCGGTGTTGGCCTTCTCGACCATCCGTAGCGCGTCCTCGAACGTGGCCGGTCCGGCATTGCCGACGGCCAGGGTGAACGTGACGGGCAGGCCGACGTCGGCCGCGACGTCGAACACGGTTTTCAGCGCGACCTCGTAGTCGCCGGCCAGCAGGTCGGGCACGAACTGGATCAGTCCGCCGCCACCGTCCTCGACGCCGCGGGCGATGGCCTCGATCTCGACCTGTGCGGCGTCGTGGCTCGGAATGGGCTGCCCGCCAGAGGTCTTGTGCAGCGTCAGTCGCGACGACGCGAAGCCCAGCGCGCCGCACTCCACGGCCTCGGCCGCGAGCTTGCGCATCAGCGCCAGGTCCTCGGGCGTGGCCGGTTCACGGTCGACGCCGCGCCGGCCCATGACGTACACCCGCAGCGGCGAATGGGGAAGGAACGCGGCCACATCGATATCCCGTTGTCGCGCCGCCACGGCGTCCAGGAATTCGGGGAAGGTCTCCCAGGTCCAGGGCAGTCCGTCGACCATGACGACACCGGGGATGTCCTCGACGCCGGCCATCACGTCGACGAGCACGTCGTGGTCGTCGGGGCGACAGGGTGCGAAGCCGACGCCGCAGTTGCCCATGACGGCGGTCGTTACGCCGTGAGCGGAAGACGGGGTCATCCGGTCGGACCAGATGGCCTGTCCGTCGTAGTGGGTGTGCAGGTCCACGAAGCCGGGGGTGACGAGCAGGCCGGTGGCGTCGATCTCGCGGGCGCCGTTCCCGTCGATGGTGCCGACCGCCGCGATGAAACCGTCCTGAACTGCGACATCGCCCCGAAAGGGGGTGCCGCCCAACCCGTCGGCGATGAGTCCGTTGCGAATGACGATGTCGTAGGCGACGCCCGCTGCGTTCATGTGAACAACGTACGACCCAGGCCGTCATCAGATCTGTGAGTTGGCTTTGAGTTGAAGTTAGAACGGCTAGGCATTGCAAAACCGATGTATCGTGATAGGTACAAGATGCATCGAATCAACGAAAGGAATTGCGATGTTCTCAGCTGGTTTCGGCCCCGGTTTCGGTGGGGGCTTCGGCCCCGGATTCGGGGGCTTCGGTCCGGGCGCGGGTGGTCCCGGCGGCCCGGGCTTCGGTGGCGGATTCGGCGGCGGCTTCGGTCCGGCTGCCGGGCACCACTTCTTCAAGGGTCGTCTCAAGCGTGCCGCGATTGCCGCGGCCGCGCTACTACAGGAAGGCCCGGCCACCGCCGAGCAGCTCTCGCGGCGGGTTTCGGAGATCACCGACGGTGCGTTCACGCCGCCGGTCGACAAGGTGGAGTTCGTCATCTCGCTGCTCGCGGCCCGCGGCGTGGCCACGGTCGAGGACGGCGTCGCGACGCTGACCGAGTTCGGTGAGCAACTGCTCGCCTGGCGCGGTGTCAACAGCGAGACGGTGCAGGCGTTCCTCGGGCAGGCGGGGAAGTTCGGCGATGTCATCAAGCTGCGCAAGGATTTGTTCGAGCTCGCCGGCCTGGCGCGCACGATCAAGTTCACCGGCAACGATGCGCAGAAAGCTGACCTGAAGACGGCGGTCACCACACTGTCCGCCGCGGTCGCCGAGGCCAAGAAGGCGCTGTACCGGACCCTGGCCGACAACTGACGGATACCAACTATCGGAGCGGCGGATCCATCCCGGGTTCGTCGCTCCGAAGTTGTCGGTGCCCCGTGGCACGATCGGGGCATGATCGACCACTTCGGTATCAACTGCAGTGACTGGGCCAAGTCCCAGCAGTTCTACGACACCGTTCTCGGTGTCCTCGGGTTCAGCCGGCAGCTGGATTTCGGCATCGCCATCGGTTACGGCCGCGACGGCAAGCCGGACTTCTGGATCGCCGATGCCAGCGCTGGCGAGGCCTCGGGCCCGAACCGCGAGGTGCACTTCGCATTCCAGGCCGCGGACACCGATGCGGTCACCGCGTTCCACGACGCCGCGGTCAAGGTCGGTGCCGAGTCCCTGCACGCGCCCCGGCTGTGGCCCGAATACCACCCCGGCTACTTCGGAGCCTTCGTCCGCGACCCCGACGGCAACAACGTCGAGGCGGTCTTCCATGGCGCGGCCGGGTAGCGGTGAGCTCCGGTAGCGTCGGCGACATGTCTGACACCGCTGCGGCGCGGGAACTGTTGCGCGACTCGTTCACTCGGCTCATCGAGCACGTCGACGAGGTCACCGACGGCCTGACCGAAGAGGTGTCGCTCTGGCGGCCGACGCCGGAGGCCAATAGCATCGCGTGGCTGCTGTGGCACAGCGCGCGGTGTCAGGACATGCAGCTGTGCGATGTCGCGGGCATCGAGCCGGTGTGGACAAGTGAAGGCTGGGAGCAGCGATTCGCGCTCGACCTGCCGAAGAGCGACGCGCCCGGCTACGACATCGGGTACGGCCACACCGCCGAGGACGTCGGCAAGGTGCGGCCACCGGTCGAGCTGCTGGTCGGCTACTACCGCGCGGTGCACAAGGTGACGCTCGAGTACGTCGCGACCGTGACGCCCGAGGAGCTCGAGCGGATCGTCGACCGACGCTGGAATCCGCCGGTCACCGCGAGCGTGCGACTCGTCAGCATCGTCGACGACTGCGCGCAGCACCTCGGGCAGGCCGCGTACGTGCGGGGCATCGCCGCGCACAGATGACGGCTGAGAAGTTCGTCCGCTGGTGGCCGCCGGTCGGACTGGCGCTGATGGCCTTGCTGGGCTGGGTTGTCGGTAAGGCCTCGACGCCGGTCGACGACGTTTTCCAGCGCGCGGGCCGGGCCGGTCAGCCGTACTCGGGTTGGCTGCTGTTCTTCACCGATCCACGCGTGCTCATGGTGATGCTGGTGATCGCGGTGGGAATCGCGTTGTGGCACAAGCGCTGGCGCCTCGCGGCGGTCATCGCGTTGACGCCCCAGCTGGCGGTGTTCATCGAGCGCGGACTGAAAGAGCTGTTCGGCCGTCACAAGGGCGGGGCGCTGGCGTATCCGAGTGGGCACACCGTGCTGGCGGTGACGGTGCTGGGCGTGATCGTCGTGGCAGCCGGGGCGGTGCTGTGGTCACGCGTGCTGGCCGGCGTCTTCGTTCCGTTGGGCATGCTCGGGCAGGCCTTCACGTACCACTACTTCACGGACACCGTCGGTGCCTTGCTGTTCGGGTCCAGTCTGGTCTGCCTGGCGACCCGATTGGTCACCGACAGCCCCGCGGAAAGCCCTGGCGTCATCCTCTAGCGCCAGGCGCGGTACGCCTCGGTTTTGACACGCGTCAAGCCGGGTGCGACCCGCGTCACACCCGGTCGTTACGATGGCGGTATGACCGCTACGTCTGACGTCCGTTCGCCCGGCTCCGGCACCATTTACGACCCCGCCACAGGTGCCATCGCAGGAACCGTGAGCTGGACGGACCCGGCCGACGTCCCTCGCATCGCCGCCGGCCTGCGCGCCGCGCAGCGCGAATGGGAAGCCCGCGGGCCGCAGGGCCGGGCGAAGGTGCTGGCTCGTTTCGCGGTGTGGTTGAACGACCACCGCGACGAGGTCGAGGCCCTGCTGATCCGCGAGACCGGCAAGTCGATGGTCGACGCCAAGGCCGAGATCCCGCTGGCGATCCTGATCATCTCGTACGTGGTGAAGACCATGGAGAAGGCGCTGGCGCCCGACACCCGCCCCGCGCCCTTGCCCATGCTGTCGGTCAAGAAGATCACCGTGCACTACCGCCCGCGTGCGGTCGTCGGCATCATCGCGCCCTGGAACTACCCGGTGGCCAACGCGTTGATGGACGCCATCGGGGCACTCGCGGCCGGTTGTGCCGTGCTGCTCAAGCCGTCCGAGCGGACCCCGCTGACCGCCGAGCTGCTGCTGCGCGGCTGGACCGACTCCGGCGCCCCCGAGGTGCTGGCCCTGGCGCAGGGCGCCCGCGAGGTGTCCGAGGCCGTCATCGACAACTCCGACTTCATCCAGTTCACCGGCTCGACGGCCACGGGCAGCAAGGTCATGGAGCGCGCGGCGCGCCGCCTCACCCCGGTCAGTCTCGAACTCGGCGGCAAGGACCCGATGATCGTCCTCGAGGACGCCGACGTGGAGCTGGCCGCCAACGCCGCGGTCTGGGGCGCGATGTTCAACGCGGGGCAGACGTGTGTGTCCGTCGAGCGTGTCTACGTGCTGGAACCGGCCTACGACGCGTTCGTCGAAGCCGTCGTCAAGGCGGTGCAGAACCTCAAGGTGGGCGCCGGTGAGGGCTACCACCTCGGCGCGCAGATCGACGCCAGTCAGGTGGACATCACCGAGCGGCACGTCAACGAGGCCGTGGCGGCCGGCGCCCGCGCGCTGACCGGCGGCAAGCGCCCCGACGGCCCGGGCAGCTTCTACCCGCCGACGGTGCTGGTCGACGTCGACCACTCGATGGCGTGCATGACGGAGGAGACGTTCGGCCCGACCCTCCCGATCATGAAGGTCGCGACCGTCGGCGAGGCGGTCCGTCTGGCCAACGACAGCCCCTATGGCCTGAGCGCGACCGTGTTCTCGGGCGACGTGCAGCGGGCCAAGGATGTGGCTCTGCAGCTCGACTGCGGCGCGGTGAACATCAACGACGTGCTGGCCAACCTGATGTGCACCACCGCGCCGATGGGCGGCTGGAAGACGTCGGGCATCGGCGCGCGGTTCGGCGGCGCCGACGGCATCCGCAAGTTCTGCCGCCAGGAGACGGTCGTCGAGCCGCGCACGAGCAAGGGCACGGGCGGCAACTACTACCACAACTCGATGAAGGCCCTGGCCCGCATGAACAACGTCCTCACCAAGGTGTCGCTGATCCGGCCCAAGCGCACCGCCAAGTAGCACCACCAGTTGTTCACCAAGGCGTCACCGGCAGGTTCGGCCTGCCAGCTAGTTTCGGCCGGTGACCCTCGACGCTTCTGCTGCTGAGACCTACACCGTCCGCGATGATGACGACGACGACCCCGAACTGGTGCTGCTGCCCAGCGGGGAAGTCGTCGACACCTGGCGCGAGGGGTACCCGTACGACGAGCGCATGAAGCGTGACGAGTACGAAGAGCAGAAGCGTCTGCTGCAGATCGAGCTGCTGAAGCTGCAGAAGTGGAGCCAGACCAACGGGCTGCGGCACGTCATCGTCTTCGAGGGCCGTGACGCCGCCGGTAAGGGCGGCACCATCAAGCGGTTCATGGAGCACCTCAACCCGCGCGGGGCCCGCGTCGTCGCGCTGGAGAAGCCGACCGAGCGGGAACGCACCCAGTGGTACTTCCAGCGGTACGTCACGCACCTGCCGGCCGCCGGCGAGATCGTGCTGTTCGACCGCTCCTGGTACAACCGGGCCGGCGTCGAGCGCGTGATGGGCTACTGTACGCCCAAGCAGCACGCCGAATTCGTCCGTCAGGCACCGCTTTTCGAACAGATGCTGGCCAACGACGGCATCAGCCTCACCAAGCTGTGGTTCTCGGTGACGCAGGCCGAGCAGCGCACCCGCTTCACGATCCGTCAGGTCGACCCGGTGCGGCAGTGGAAACTCTCGCCGACGGATCTGGCCTCGCTGGACAAGTGGGATGCCTACACCGCGGCCAAGGAAGAGATGTTCGCGTGGACGGACACCGAGGTTGCGCCGTGGACCGTGGTGAAGAGCAACGACAAGAAGCGCGCCCGGATCAACGCCATGCGGCATGTTCTCGGTAAGTTCGATTACGACAACAAGGACCATGAGGTGGTCGGACACGCCGATCCGCTGATCGTGGGACGGGCGCTGTCCGACTGAGCAGCGCCCACCAACGTAGGAGGGCGCTTGCGATTCGTCGCGACACTGCTGTTGTGGCTGGTCACCACCGTCGCTGTGGCGGTGGCTGTGCCGGTCTGCTGGGCGCAGCACACACTTGTCGACCGGGGCGGCTATGTCGCGCTGGCCACCACGGCAGCCAAGAACCATGAGCTGCAGAAGGCCACGGCCAGCGAGCTGGGCATCCAGGTCAACAGGCTGGCCACCAGCGCGGGCTACGACCTGAGTACCAGCACCGTGTCGAGTGCCGCCGGTATCTACACGTCCAGCTCGGCGTTCCCGGGGCAGTTCGGCGCCGCGAACGGCTACGCGCACGATTGGCTGTTCACCGACACCATGGCCCACTCGGACTCATCTGGCCGCTGGACCATCGACCTGTCGCCGATGTTGTCGGACCGATCGTTCAAGGCGACGCTGTCGGCGTTCGGCATCCGTGTCCCGTCGAAGATCGAAGTACCGATCACCGACTCGGCCCAGTCGTTGCGGCCCGGCCAGTTCCGCGCGGCGACGACGTGGGGACCGTGGGCGCGCATCGGCATCTGCGTACTGACGGGCGTGTTCGCCCTGCTCACTCTGGCGGTGACCCGGTCCCGCGGGAAAACCGTTGCCGCCCTCGGTATCTCGACCATGATCGTTGGCGCCGCCGGCTGGGCCGGCATCGAGGCGGGTCGGCGCTACATCAACGACGGGCTGAACCGCACCACCGGCAACGTCCGCCAGGTGGCCGACGTCATGGTCGACACGGCGATCGCCAACGCCCACCAGTGGCTCAACATCACGCTCGCTATCGGCGGCGGACTCGTGGTGCTGGGCGTGCTCTTCACGCTGCTGGGCAACCTGGGTCGACGGGTGGTCCGCAAGCCCAAGCCGGTGGCCGCTCCGGCCGCCTCCTGACCGGGATTTGTGCACGAAAATCCGCGGCCGGCGCGGAAAATCGTGCACAAATCACGAGCCGACGGTGCGCTCCAGGAACGAGTAGACCAGCGCGGCCTTGAACGCGGCCTGCGAATTGTCCGCGGCCCCGCCGTGTCCGCCCTCGATGTTCTCGTAGTAGTGGACGCGGTGGCCGACGGCTTCGAGGGCCGCCGTCATCTTCCGCGCATGGCCCGGGTGTACCCGGTCGTCGCGCGTCGACGTGGTCATCAGCAGCGCCGGGTACTTCCGGTCGGCCGAGATGTTCTGGTACGGCGAGTACTTCGCGATGAACTCCCAGTCATCGGGGTTGTCGGGGTCGCCGTACTCGGCCACCCACGACGCGCCGGCGAGCAGCAGGTGATACCGCTTCATGTCGAGCAACGGCACGCTGCACACCAACGCGCCGAACAACTCCGGATACCGCGTGAGCATGACGCCCATGAGCAGACCGCCGTTGCTGCCGCCCTCGGCGGCGAGCTGTTCGACGGTGGTGATGCCGCGGCGCACCAGATCGGCTGCGACGGCGGCGAAGTCCTCATAGACGAGGTGACGGCCCTCGCGCATGGCCTGGGTGTGCCAGCGCGGCCCGTACTCGCCGCCGCCGCGGATGTTGGCCTCGACGTACGTACCGCCCTGGGTCAGCCATAACCGGCCGAGCACCCCGGCGTAGCCGGGCAGCAGCGACGACTCGAAGCCGCCGTACCCGCTCAGCAGCGTCTTGCGTGGCTCGGTGACACCGCGTTGTCCCACAACGAAATACGGGATGCGCGTACCGTCGGCGGATGTCGCGAAATGCTGCGACACCTCGACCTCGGAGGCGTCGAAGAATCCCGGTGCGCGCTTGATCTCGGTGACCTCACCACCGGCGTGACCCCAGAGCAGACGCGACGGGCTGTCGAATCCGCTTGAGTCCAGGAAGATTTCGTCGCCGTACTCGTCGACGTCGACGATGACCGTGGTGGCGTGCTTCGGCACGCCGGGGATGTCCTCGCGCTCCCACGTGCCGGGAGTGACGAGCTCGATGTGGCCGATGACGTCCACCAGCGTCTGCAGCAGCAGCCGGTCGCGGGTCCACGCGAAGTTCTGCATGCTGCTGTGGTCGTCGGGCTCGAAAACCACGCTCAGATCCCGGTTTCCGGCGAGGTAGTCGTCATAGCGCGTGGCCAATAGCGTTCCCGCCGCGTACGTCGTCTCACCGACGGTCCATTCGTCGCGCGGCCGGATCAGGAGCCATTCGCGGTGAATGGAGATCGCGGCGTCGGTGGGGACGTCGATGCGGACCAGCTCGTCGCCGCGGACCTCGTAGCGTTCGCGGTTGAAGAAGTCGGTGGACTGCGACACCAGCAGTCGCTCGAAACCCGGTGTGCTGTCGTAGCCGGCGCCGACGCTGACATCGGACGCCGCGCCCTCGAAGATCGTCACGGCCTCCGACACCGGCTGCCCGCGGTGCCACCGCTTGACGATCCGGGGGTACCCCGACTCGGTCATGGCGCCCGGCCCGAAATCGGTGCCCACCAACACCGTGTCGGGGGTCTCCCAGGAGACGCTCGACTTGGCTTCCGGCAGGTTGAACCCGTCCTCGACGAACTGCCTTGTCTCCATGTCGAACTCGCGCACGACGGTGGCGTCGGCTCCGCCACGCGACAACGCGATCAGCGCGAGGTTCAGGCCCGGCTCGATGACGTCGGCGCCGGCCCAGACCCAGTTCTCGTCCTCGTCGGCCGCGAGCTTGTCCAGGTCGATCAGCACGTCCCACTCGGGGGCGTCGGTGCGGTAGCTGTCCAGCGTGGTGCGCCGCCACAGCCCGCGCGGGTTCTCCGCGTCGCGCCAGTAGTTGTAGAGGAACTCGCCGCGCCGGCGGACGTACGGGATGCGGGCGTCGGTGTCCATCACCTCGAGGGCGTCGGCGCGCATCTGCTCGAAGCGCTCGCCGCCGAATTCGGCGATCGTCGGCTCGTTGTGCGCGCGCACCCAGGCGAGGGCGTCGTCACCGGTGACGTCCTCGAGCCAGAGGTAGGGATCTTCTCCTGGGGCGAGCGGAGCGACGGGATCTTCCGGGGCGACGGATTCAGAACTCACCTGGTCATTTCTACTCCCCGGCGTAGGGTGGCCGTATGCCATCTCGGGCACTGATCACCGCCGAAGCCGCCGAGCTGCTGCGCGCACTGCAGAACCAGCACGGCCCCTTGATGTTTCACCAGTCGGGCGGATGCTGCGACGGCTCGTCGCCGATGTGTTACCCCGACGGCGACTTCATCGTCGGGGACCGGGACGTGCTGCTGGCGGTGCTCGACGTCGGCCCCGACGGCGTCCCGGTGTGGATCTCCGGGCCGCAGTTCGAGGCCTGGCAGCACACCCAGCTCATCATCGATGTGGTCGCGGGCCGGGGCAGCGGGTTCAGCCTGGAGGCGCCCGAAGGCAAGCGCTTCCTGTCGCGCGGCCGGGTGTTCACCGACGCGGAGAACGCCGAGCTCAATGCGCAACCGCCCGTCACCGGCGCACAGTTCGCGCAGGGCGTCAGGCCGGTACGGGACGGGACGTTGATCGTCGAGCACGCCGAAGAGGCGTGCCCGGTGCCCGCTGCGCGTCAGGGTTTGACGTAGGTCACCAGATTGACGTCGAGCATCTCGTCGCTGAAGTAGTGCAGGCAACCGCGCAGGTATCGCATGTAGCGCTGGTACACCTCCTCTGAGGTGATGGCCAGGGCCTGCTCGCGGTGCGCCTGCAACGTGTCGGCCCAGATGCCGAGCGTCTGGATGTAATGCGGGCGCAGCGACAGGCATTCGGTCACCTCGAACCCGGCTTTCCTGCCGTGCTCGACCATCATGTCGGCGGTCGGGATCCGTCCACCCGGAAAGATCTCGGTGACCATGAATTTGATGAAGCGCGCGGTCTCGAACGTCAGCGCCTTGCCCCGGCGGTTCAGATCGTAGGGGTGGTATCCGGTGCTGCTCTGGATCACCATCCGGCCGCCTGAGGGCAGGATGTCGAAGCAGTTCTTGAAGAAGTCGTCGTAGCGGTCGAACCCGAAGTGCTCGAAGGCCTCGATGGACACGATCCGGTCCACCGGCCGGTGGAACTGTTCCCAGCCGTGCAGTTGCAGCTCCCGGGTTCGCGCGCTGTCGACGTTGTCGAGCAGGCGCTTGGTGTAGGCGAACTGATTCTTGGACAACGTCAGGCCGATGACGTTGACGTCGTACTTCTCGACGGCGCGGCGCACGGTCGCGCCCCAGCCGCAGCCGATGTCCAGCAGCGTCATGCCCGGTTGCAGGTCGAGCTTGCCGAGATTCAGGTCGATCTTCGCCATCTGCGCGTCTTCGAGGCTCAGACCCGGCGGTTCGAAATACGCGCAGCTGTAGGTGCGGCTGGGGTCCTGGAACAGGCCGAAGAAGTCGTCGGAGATGTCGTAGTGCGCCTGGATGTCGTCGAAGTGCGGCTGCAATTGCGTTGCGGAGGGCGTGGTTTCGTCCATCGTGACCTACTTCTGCAAGGTGAACTGGACGACGTCGGCCTGCTTGTTGCGAAACAGCTCCGCACAACCGGTCAGGTACTTCTGATAGCGGTCGTAGATTTCCAGGGACTGGATTCTGATGGCCTCGTCCCGATGCGCCGCCAAGTTCTGCGCCCAGATGTCGAGGGTGGTGGCGTAGTGCGGCTGCAGCGAGTGTTTCCGGGTGACGGTGTATCCGGCCGCGGTCGCGAGCTCCTCCACCACGGAGATGATCGGCAACCGGCCGCCCGGGAAGATGTCCGTCAGCAGGAACTTGACGAAGCGGGCGAATTCGAAGGTCAGCGGGATGCCGAGTTCCTTGGCGTCCCGGAAGTCGAAACCGCAGATGGTGTGCAGCAGCATCACGCCGCCTGGTGGCATTGCCGCATACGTCCGCCGGAAGAACTCCGGATAGCGGTCGGGTCCGAAATGCTCGAAGGCGCCGATCGACACGATCCGGTCGACGGGTTCGTCGAACTGTTCCCAGCCCTGCAGCCGGACCTCGCGGCTGCGTGCGGTGTTCATCCGGCCGAAGGCGCGCTGGACATGGGCCGCCTGGTTCCTCGACAGCGTCAGGCCGACCACATCGACGTCGTACCGTTCGACGGCGCGCAGCATCGTCGAGCCCCATCCGCAGCCGATGTCCAGCAACTTCATCCCCGGCAGCAGTCCGAGCTTGCTCAGCGCCAGGTCGATCTTCGCCAGCTGGGCTTCCTGCAGCGTCATGTCGTCGCGCACGAAATACGCGCAGCTGTAGGTCTGCGTCGGATCGAGGAACAGCCGGAAGAACTCGTCGGACAGGTCGTAGTGTGCCTGCACATCATCGAAGTGCGGCATCAGCGAATTGGACACGGGGCGGCGACCCTTTCTGGCGAAGGTCCCCGCCGAATACCCGGTTTCTCGCAGTTGAATCGGTCTCTCGACTCTCGACGTCGCCGCGCCTATAAGGTGTGCATGTGACTCACTATGACGTCGTCGTTCTCGGAGCCGGTCCCGGCGGATATGTCGCCGCAATTCGCGCAGCCCAGCTGGGGCTGACCACCGCCATCGTCGAACCGAAGTACTGGGGCGGCGTCTGTCTCAACGTGGGATGCATCCCGTCCAAGGCCCTGCTGCGCAACGCGGAGCTGGCCCACATCTTCAACAAGGAAGCCAAGACCTTCGGCATCAGCGGCGAGGCCAGCTTCGACTTCGGCGCGGCGTTCGACCGCAGCCGTAAGGTCGCCGAGGGCCGCGTCGCGGGCGTGCACTTCCTGATGAAGAAGAACAAGATCACCGAGCTGGACGGCTACGGCACCTTCACCGGCCCCAACTCGATGCGCGTCGCGCTCAACGCCGGCGGAACCGAGGACGTCACCTTCGACAACGCGATCATCGCCACCGGTTCGTCGGTGCGGCTGGTGCCCGGCACCTCGCTGAGTGAGAACGTCGTCACCTACGAGACCCAGATCATGACGCGGGACCTGCCGGGCTCGATCATCATCGCCGGCGCGGGCGCCATCGGCATGGAGTTCGCGTACGTGCTGAAGAACTACGGCGTCGACGTCACCATCGTCGAGTTCCTGCCGCGCGCGCTGCCCAACGAGGACGCCGAGGTCTCCAAGGAGATCGAGAAGCAGTACAAGAAGCTGGGCGTCAAGATCCTCACCGGCACCAAGGTGGAGTCGATCACCGACGGCGGCTCCGAGGTGACCGTCGTGGTCAGCAAGGACGGCGCCACGCAAGAGCTCAAGGCCGACAAGGTGTTGCAGGCCATCGGTTTCGGGCCCAACGTCGACGGCTACGGCCTGGAGACCGCCGGTGTCGCGCTCACCGAGCGCGGGGCCATCGCGATCGACGACAACATGCGCACCAACGTGCCGCACATCTACGCCATCGGTGACGTCACCGCCAAGCTGCAGCTCGCGCACGTCGCCGAGGCGCAGGGCGTCGTCGCGGCCGAGACCATCGCCGGCGCCGAGACCCTGACGCTCGGCGACTACCGGATGATGCCGCGCGCCACCTTCTGCCAGCCGCAGGTCGCCAGCTTCGGCCTCACCGAGGAGCAGGCCAAGGCCGAGGGCTACGACGTCGTCGTCGCCAAGTTCCCGTTCACCGCCAACGGCAAGGCGCACGGCCTCGCGGACCCGACGGGCTTCGTGAAGCTGATCGCCGACAAGAAGCACCTCGAGCTGCTCGGTGGTCACCTCATCGGTCCGGACGTCTCCGAGCTGCTGCCCGAGCTGACCCTGGCCCAGAAGTGGGACCTGACCGCCAACGAACTGGCCCGCAACGTGCACACCCACCCGACGCTGTCGGAGGCGCTGCAGGAATGCTTCCACGGCCTGACCGGCCACATGATCAACTTCTGAGTCGGTTTTGCGCGCGAATGTCGTTGCCGCGATAGGCGGTTTGGTCGTCGGCCACATGGTGTGGCTGCTGGCGATCTCGCTTGCGATGGACACCACCAGCATCAGCTTCTGGGTGCTGGTGATGTCCGCCGTGGTCTTCGTGGTGGCCGGCGTCGCCGTGTTTTTCGCTCGAAAGTTTCAGGAGCGCAAGGCTTTTGCGAAGTCCGCGTTCCTCTGGTGCCTGCCCGTCGCGCCGGTGTTGATGACGCTGGCGGTACTCGGGGTCACCTACCTGTAGCGCGCTAGTCCGGGAAGTCCAGCGGCACGCGCAGGGTGGCGATGGTCGCCGCCAGCCCGTCGTATTGCGCTGCCAGCAGGCAGAAGTCGATGAGCTGCTTGCGATCGAGGTACGCCGCCAGCGACTTCCACGTCTGGTCGGACACCGACCGGGTGATGACGAACTCGTCCGTCGCGGTGATCAGGACACGCTGCCGGTCGGTGAGGCCCTCGGCGTCCGGCCCCTCGAAAATGCGGGCCTGCGTCTCGGCGTCGACGCCGCGGCTGCGGGCGAGGCGACGGTGCTGCTGCAGCTCGTACTCGCTGCCGCGCAGATGAGCGACGCGCAGGATCACCAGCTCGGCGTCCCTGAGCCCCAGCTTGCTGCGGCCCAGCAGCATGCCGGAGTAGGGGAGGAACGTCAGGAACAGCAGGTGATGCTGGCCGAGGACGTTGAAGAGCGCGAACCTCGGGGCCCGGATGGTCTTGGCGCCGATCTTGGCGATAACCCAGTTGAGCGGGCCCAGTTCACGGAATCCGCCGGGTTCGATGCGGGCCGGCTCGATGCTGTTCACAATTCCCGAGTCTGGCACAGGCGGGGCGGTCGTAGGGTCGAGCCATGGGGTGGAAACGGGTGGGGGCCGTGATTTTCACGGTTGCGTTGATGGTGGTCAGTTGTAGTGACCGGGTTACCGATGTGGCGATATCGCGGGCCGCTGACCATCCGTTGCTGCGGTACTTGCCGACGTTGGCCGACGTGCCGGGAATGGTCGAGGTCGGCTACGAGGTGCCACGCAATGACGAATTTTCCGCACAGCGGCGAGTCGAGTGCTCGCTGTATCCAGAACCGGGTGACCCAGACGGGCCGCAACTCACCGCGCGCTACGGGGACAGGCTTGATCGCGACGGCCGCTTGATCCACGTTGACCTGTGGCGAACCCGCCCCGGTGAGAACGTCGTCGACGAGATGGCGAACTGGGGGACCCGCTGCGCGACCTACCGCGACTTCTACGGCACCTGGGCTGTCCAGACATTCCGCAATATCCCCGGAATGCCCACCGATGCAATCCAATTCGACACCACCCAGACCACGGGTGACAAGTATTGGAGGCCATCCAACGACGGCCCGGACGGCCGAACTGTCGTCGTGACCCGAGACGGAGTCGTGCTGCGGGTGAGGTTCATTTCCCGGGGTCCTCTGGGAGTGACGGTCCACGACGTAGCCCAATTGGTCGACGGCTTCGTCCAGCGTGCTGCCGAGCAAGCCCCTGACACAGTCCAGACGTCCAGCATCGCGTCGCGGCCCGCGGCGCAGCTGTCGGCACTGGTCATGACGCCACCGGTCAAGAGCGGCAGCCGAGTGGTGCAGTTGTCAGCGCCCCCGCGGGGCGACGTGCCTGCGGACTGCTCCGCCGACCCGCTGTCGTCGCCCCGACAGGGTGCCGATCCATTGGTCGACGCGCTAGGAGTCGCCGCAGTCTTCCGGGAGCGCGACGGGTTCGACGGCATCACGGCGGTGAACGACTGGGTCAAGCGTTGCAGCGCACAGCCGTTCGTGCCCGAGGTCTGCGCTGACAAGGCGAAGGAAGCACAGCTCGAAACCACACCGCCGGTACGGATCGAGGGCGAGGTGGTCACTGGTTACCAGGGGGTCGTGCTCGGGGAGAGCTATGTGAAGACCACGAAGTACTGCCAGCCGGATTCTGTGGTGGCCCAGATGGTCCGGGTGCGCGGAGTCTTGTTGCGGGCGGCGCCCTTGGTGGTGCAACGCGCCGAAGGCGAGGACCAACATCGAGCGCGCCAGCGTGCGATCGATGATCAGCGCAAAGACCTGGCCTACGTCATCTACCGGGTACAGCGGGCGCACTGACGTTTCGCTGAGTCGCAAATTGGTCGCAAATTGCTGGTAGCGGCGGCCGACGGCCTATCGTCTATGCGTGTTCACTGAGCATTCACCCTTTCTTAACGAGGGTGTACCACCCCGGACGAACGTCGCGATCGGCATTGCGCTGGTCGCGACGTTCATGTGCGCGCTGCAGGTTACGGCCATGCTGTGCGGATTCCGGGGCCCGCTCGAGCGCCTGATCAGCGATTACGTCGGAACTCCGGCGGGGTTCACGGTGCCCTGGGCGGCGTTGGTGGTGGCGCTGGTCGCGGTGCCACGCGAGTACCGTTTGCCGATCGCGGGCGCCGCACTGGGGCTCGATGTGGTCTTTGTCGTCGGCCGGGAGTACGTCGGTCTTCCGGCGGCGATGGGTAGCGGCGCGCTGGTCGTGCTCACCGGCCTCGGCGTGTTCGCGCTGACGCGGTGGACGGGCCCGCAGCGCGACACCGCGCTGAAGGGCGTCGCCACCGGTCTGTTGCTCGTGCTCGCCACCAAGGCCGGAGACGCCTGGCTGACGATCACGTCTCTGACCCGTCCCACCGTTCTCGACGAGTTCGCGGTGCGTGCGGACGTCGCCCTCGGGCAGCCGTCATGGGTGATGGGCCAGTTGGTCCAGCACCACTCGGTGCTCTACTTCGTACTGCACTGGGTCTATCTCGAACTTTCCGCTGCCGCGACCGTGGTGGCCATCTATCAGCTGCGCAACGTGACCACGGGTGGACGGTGGCCGCGGCACTTCGTCGTGCGCACCTTCCTGGTGCTGGGCCTGGTCGGCCCGCTGATCTACCTGATGTTCCCGTTGGTGGGGCCGACCTACGCCTTCGGCTCGGCCGGTGGCGGATTCCAGGTCGGAGACTTCTGGCCGGCCCTGCTGCCACCCGTCGACGGGACGGCGGTGCCCATCGCGTTCGACACGTCGACCCCGCGCAACTGCATGCCGTCGCTGCACACGGCGTGGGCACTGGCCGTGTTCATCCATTCGCGGTCCGGCCCGCGGTGGTTGCGCGTCGGTGGCACTTGTTGGCTCGTGGGCACTTTGGCCGCGACGTTGGGCTTCGGCTTCCACTACGGCGTCGACCTCGTCGTCGGTGCGGCGTTGTGCCTGACGGTGGAATCGGCTCTGCGGGAACCGGTTCGGCCGGCGCCCCATGCGAGGCTGCGGCTGATTGCCGGTGGCGTGGCCCTCATCGTCGGTTTGATGCTGTGCGTTCGCTACCTGTCCGGGTGGATGGCGCAGTATCCGATCATGTTCGGGCTGCTCATCATTGGGGCGCTTGCGACGCTGGTCTACGGCTTCTACGGCACGTTCTTCGCGCGCGTCGAGGCGGTGTCGACGGGCTTCGTTGACCCTGCGTCTACGCACGACGCCACTCGACCTTTTACGCCCTCGGCGCAGGATCAACCGGGGTCTTAGTTCGCCCGCTTCACCACGTACGGCGTCACGGTGCTGCGGTGTTCGTCGAGGTCCAGTTCGCGCCCCAATGCGGGGAAAGCCCGCTGCGGACAGTTGTCGCGCTCGCATACCCGGCAGCCGGAGCCGATGGGCGTCGCGGCGCCGCCGGACAGGTCCAGCCCCTCGGAGTAGACCAGCCGATTGGCATGGCGCAGTTCGCAACCCAGCCCGATGGCGAACGTCTTACCCGGCTGGCCATACCGCGCGGCGCGTCGTTCCACGGTGCGCGCCACCCACATGTAGTTGCGGCCGTCGGGCATCTGGGCGATCTGCACCAGCATTTTGCCGGGGTTCGCGAACGTCTCGTAGACGTTCCACAGGGGACAGGTGCCGCCCGACGACGAGAAGTGAAAACCGGTGGCGGACTGGCGTTTCGACATGTTTCCGGCACGGTCGACGCGGACGAACGACAGCGGCACGCCGCGCATCGACGGCCGCTGCAGCGTCGACAGCCGGTGCGCGATGGTCTCGTAACTCACCGAGTGATACGCCGACAGCCGCTCGACGTCGTAGCGGAATTCCTCGGCGACAGCATGGAACTGGCCATAGGGCAGCACCGCGGCCGCGGCGAAGTAGTTGGCCAGCCCCATCCGCGCCAGTTTCACCGACTCGTCGCTGGTGAAATTGCCTTCGGCCACCAGGCTTTCCAGTAGGTCGCCGAATTCCAGGTAGGCCAGCTCGGCGGCCAGTTTGAACACGTACTGTCCCGACGACAGGTGGCCGCCGATCTCCAGCGTCCGGGTTTCGGGGTCGTACCGGTGCAGCACGTTGTCGCCGAGTTCGAGCCGCTGCACGATGCGCACGTGATGCACGCGGCTCAGCCGCTCGGCGAGCTCGCGGGACAGCTCGGATCGGCGCATGTGCATGCGCAGGATGAATTCCTCTGCCGCGGTGTCGAGTTCGTGGAGGTAGTTCTGGCGCGTATAGAAGTAGTCGCGCACCTCTTCGTGCGGCATGGTGATGGCCCCGCTGCCACTGCCGTCGGAGAACCGGTCCTCGGTGGCGGCGGCCAACTGAGCCGTGGACAACCGGTAGCGGCGGTGCAGGTCGACCATCGCGCGGGCCATCGTGGGATGCGTGCTCACCAGGTCGGCGATCTCCGGGATGTCGACGTCGACACCCAGGTCGCGATCCATCAGTGCTTCGCGCAACTCGGCGACCAGTCGGGTGTCGTCCTGGGAGGCGAAGAACGTGGCGTCGACCCCGAACACCTCGGTGATGCGCAGCAGCACGGCGACGCTCAGCGGCCGGACGTCGTGCTCGATCTGGTTGAGATAACTGGGGGAGATGTCGAGCATCTGCGCCAGCGCGGCCTGGCTGAAGCCGCGTTCGCCCCGGAGCTGACGCACCCGGGAGCCAACGAAAGTCTTCGCCATGAAACCAGGCTAGCAATCATGTGAATACCGTCTTCGCATAATTGGCAAAAATGGGCTGTGGCAGGATCGGGCCCGCGGGTGAGTTGGGCGATCCAGCCGCGTTGGCCCGCTGGGAAGGGGGCGCCATGAGCACCGCGGAGACCATCGAAAAGGTCGTCGAAAAGACCACTGCCGCACCGGCAACCGGCCTGGCCAAGACCCTCGCGCCGGTCCCGGAGGGGCATCCCGACGTCTTCGACACCAGCTGGCCGCTGCGGATGGCCGACGTCGATCGCGACGGCCGGCTGCGGTTCGACGGTGCCTGCCGGCACATCCAGGACGTCGGCCAGGATCAGCTGCGCCAGATGGGCTACGAAGACGTCCACCCGGCCTGGGTCGTCCGGCGCACCATGGTGGACCTGATCCGTCCGTTCGAGCGCGGCGACATCCTGCGGCTGCGGCGCTGGTGTTCGGGCACGTCGAACCGGTGGTGCGAGATGCGGGTGCGCATCGACGGCCGCAAGGGCGGACTGATCGAGTCCGAGGCGTTCTGGATCAATATGAACCTCGAGACGCAGGGCCCGGCCCGCATCTCGGACGACTTCCTCGCCGGTCTGAAGCGGACCGCGACCACGGACCGGCTGCGCTGGAAGGGCTACCTCAAGGCCGGCGCTCGCGACGACGCGCTCCGGATCGTCGACTTCCCGGTCCGGGTCACCGACATCGACCTGTTCGACCACATGAACAACTCCGTCTACTGGTCGGTGGTCGAGGACTACCTCCAGACCTACCGTCCCGAGCTGCTCGAGGCGCCACTGCGCGTGACCATTGAGCACGACGCCGCGGTGGCACTCGGGGACCGGTTGGAGATCATCACGCACGAGTACCCGGCCGGTTCGACCGAAAAATTCGGTCCCGAGCTGTGTGACCGCAGTGTTACAACGCTCACATATGTGGTCGGTGACGAGGTCAAAGCGGTCGCCTGCCTGTTCGCGCTCTGAGTGCGCCGATTTAACAGTACGAGCGTACTGACCAGCACATATCGGTTACCGTCCGGTAGCTTCTGAACCGGTCAAGCACCCCAGCAACTTCGCAATCTTCGCAACTTCGCTACAAGTGTTGGCGAAAGTTGGCACTTGTAACCGCTGGACCTGCGGGTATGTGCTGTGTCATCGTCGTTAACAGCACACAAGCGAAGTCGCCGAAGCGTTAACAATCAGCTTGAATCTTGGCGCCCACGGCGACGCGGCCTCACGAAGGAGCACAATGTCCAACGTCGGAAAGCCACGTACCGCCGCTGAGATTCAGCAGGACTGGGACACCAACCCCCGCTGGAAGGGCATCACCCGCGACTACACCGCAGCCCAGGTTGAGGAGCTGCAGGGCAGCGTCGTCGAGGAGCACACCCTCGCGCGTCGTGGCTCCGAGATCCTGTGGGACGCGGTCACCAAGGGCGACGGCTCCTACATCAACGCGCTGGGCGCCCTGACCGGCAACATGGCCGTGCAGCAGGTCCGCGCCGGCCTCAAGGCCATCTACCTGTCCGGTTGGCAGGTCGCCGGTGACGCGAACCTCTCGGGCCACACCTACCCGGACCAGAGCCTGTACCCGGCCAACTCGGTGCCGGCCGTCGTCCGTCGCATCAACAACGCCCTGCTGCGCGCCGACGAGATCGCCCGCGTCGAGGGTGACAAGAGCGTCGACAACTGGCTCGTCCCGATCGTCGCCGACGGTGAGGCCGGCTTCGGTGGCGCGCTGAACGTCTACGAGCTGCAGAAGGCCATGATCGCCGCGGGTGCCGCCGGTACCCACTGGGAGGACCAGCTGGCCTCGGAGAAGAAGTGTGGCCACCTCGGTGGCAAGGTGCTGATCCCGACCCAGCAGCACATCCGCACCCTGACCTCGGCTCGCCTGGCCGCCGACGTCGCCAACACCCCCACCGTCGTCATCGCGCGTACCGACGCCGAGGCCGCCACCCTGATCACCTCGGACGTGGACGACCGCGACAAGCCGTTCGTCACCGGTGAGCGCACCTCCGAGGGCTTCTACAACATCCAGAAGGGCATCGAGCCCTGCATCGCGCGTGCCAAGGCCTACGCCCCGTACGCCGACATGATCTGGATGGAGACCGGTGTGCCGGACCTCGAGGTCGCCCGCAAGTTCGCCGAGGCCGTGAAGGCTGAGTTCCCGGACCAGCTGCTGTCCTACAACTGCAGCCCGTCGTTCAACTGGAAGCAGGCGCTGGACGACTCGACCATCGCCAAGTTCCAGAAGGAACTGGGTGCCATGGGCTTCACGTTCCAGTTCATCACCCTGGCCGGCTTCCACGCCCTCAACTACTCCATGTTCGACCTGGCCTACGGCTACGCCCGCGAGGGCATGACCGCCTACGTCGACCTGCAGGAGCGCGAGTTCGCGGCCGAGGCCCGTGGCTACACCGCCACCAAGCACCAGCGTGAGGTCGGCGCCGGCTACTTCGACAAGATCGCCACCACCGTGGACCCGAACACCTCGACCGCGGCTCTGAAGGGCTCGACCGAAGAGGGTCAGTTCCACTAAGTCGGCAACGAGTGCGAGTGCCGGGTACGCATCAGCAGTGAATTGCGTGCACAGCCCTCGCGGCCGCGACAGCTAGATACGGCAGGCCCCGCTCAGAAACTGGGCGGGGCCTGTCGCATATCTTCAGAAGTAATCACGAGGAGAGGACAGCGGTGAGCAACGCAATCGAACGAGTCGGGGTCATCGGGGCCGGGCAGATGGGCGGCGGCATCGCCGAGGTCTGTATCAAGGCAGGCGCGCAGGTCCTGGCGTTCGAGCCGACCGAGGCGCTGACCACCGCCGGCCGGGAGCGGATCACCAAGTCGCTCGACAACGCCGTCAAGAAGGGCAAGCTGTCCGAGGCCGACCGCGACGCCGCGCTGGGTCGCCTGAGCTTCACCAACGACCTCGCCGACATGGCCGACCGTCAGCTCGTCATCGAGGCCATCGTCGAAGACGTCAACGTCAAGGCGAAGGTTTTTTCTCAGCTTGACGAGATCATCACCGACCCCGACGCGGTGCTGGCGTCGAACACGTCGTCCATCCCGATCATGCGCATCGCCGCCGCGACCAAGAACCCGAGCCGGGTGCTCGGTCTGCACTTCTTCAACCCGGTGCCCGTGTTGCCCCTGGTCGAGCTCATCTCCTCGGTGACGACCGCCCCTGAAGCCGCCGCGCGCGTCGAGACTTTCGCCGGTGAGGTGCTGGGCAAGAAGGTCGTGCGGGCATCGGATCGCTCGGGCTTCGTTGTCAACTTCCTGCTGGTTCCCTACCTGCTGGCTGCCATCCGGATGGCCGAGTCGGGCTTCGCCACTGTCGAGGACATCGACACCGCGGTCGTTGCCGGGTTGTCGCATCCGATGGGCCCGCTGAAGCTTGCTGACCTGGTGGGCCTGGACACCATGAAGCTGATCGCCGACTCCATGTACGACGAGTACAAGGAGCCGCTGTACGCGGCGCCGCCGTTGCTGCTGCGCATGGTCGAGGCAGGCCAGCTCGGCAAGAAGTCCGGTAAGGGCTTCTACACCTACTGACAGACGCCGGGTTGGAGCCTGACAGTAATTTTCGTTAACCTTGCGTGCGGGTTGTTTTTCGCTGGGCCCGTTAGGGCGCGCACGTACGGGTATTTCAGCTGGCCGCAGCATGCGGTCGCGCCGCCCGACCCGGCGAACGTAAACGCAAAGGATAGATACCGATATGTCTCAAGCCGACATCGATTTGACCCCCCATTACGAGGAGTCGCAGTCGATCTACGACATCTCGAATGAGTTCTTCGCCCTGTGGCTCGGCCCCACCATGGGTTACACGTGCGGTTACTACGAGCGCGAGGACATGACTCTCGAGGAGTCGCAGAACGCCAAGTTCGACCTGGCGCTCGGCAAGCTCGATCTGAAGCCGGGCATGACCCTGCTCGACATCGGCTGTGGCTGGGGCGGCGCGCTGGAGCGGGCCATCACCCAGTTCGACGTGAACGTCATCGGCATCACCCTGAGCAAGGCGCAGTCGGAGTACGCCCGCGAGCGCCTCGCCAAGATCGACACCAACCGCAGCATCGAGATCCGGATGCAGGGTTGGGAGGAGTTCGACGAGCCCGTCGACCGCATCGTCTCGATCGGCGCTTTCGAGGCCTTCAAGCAGGAGCGCTACCCGATCTTCTTCGAGCGGGCCTACAACATCCTGCCGGAGAACGGCGGCCGGATGCTGCTGCACACGATCCTCGCGCACACCCAGCAGTTCTTCCGCGAGAACGGCATCAAGCTGACCATCAGCGACCTGAAGTTCATGAAGTTCATCGGCGACGAGATCTTCCCCGGCGGGCAGCTGCCGGCCGTCGAGGACATCGAGCAGCTCGCCGCGGGCTCGGGCTTCACGCTGGAGCGCACCCACCTGCTGCGTCCGCACTACGCGCGCACGCTGGACATGTGGGCGGCCAACCTGGAGGCGGCCAAGGACGAGGCCATCGCCCTGCAGGGCCAGGAGGTCTACGACCGCTACATGAAGTACCTCACCGGTTGCGCCGACTTCTTCCGTCGCGGCATCACCAACATCGGCCAGTTCACGCTGGTCAAGTAAGCCGGAAAAGAGGAGCCCCCCGACCAGGTCGGGGGGCTCCTCTTTTTGTGCGCTAGGCGGACTCCAGCCGTTTCTTCTCCGCCTCGACGTCGAAATCGGCTGGGGGCCAGGACAATTTGAGGCTCTCGAGGGCTTCGATCAGCAGCTCGGTGATGGCGAGCCGGGAGTACCACTTCCGGTTGCAGGGCACGACGTGCCACGGCGCGTAGTCGGTGGAGGTGCGGTCCAGCACCGCCTGGTACGCCTCCTGGTACTTGGGCCACAACAGCCGCTCGTCGATGTCGCCGGGGTTGAACTTCCAGTACTTGTCGGGCCGTTCGAGTCGCTCCGCCAGTCGCTTCTTCTGCTCGTCGAGGGAAACGAACATCGCGACCTTGATGATCGTCGTCCCGGCGTCGACGAGTTCGCGCTCGAAGGCGTTGATCTCGTCGTACCGGGCTTCCCATACCGGCGGCGGCACGAGGTTGTGCACCCGCACGATCAGCACGTCCTCGTAGTGGGACCGGTCGAAGACGCCGATGTGCCCGGCGGTGGGCAGCGCGTTGCGGATCCGCCACAGGTAGTGGTGCGACAGCTCTTCCTCGGTGGGCTTGCCGAAGCTGGAGTATCGAATTCCCTGTGGATTACCCGCTCCCACAACATGTTTGACGATGCCGCCCTTGCCGGCGGTGTCCATGCCCTGCAACACCAGCAGGATCGAGCGGGTGTCCCCGGAGCGGCTGTTCGCGTACAGCATCTCTTGCAGTTCGGCGAACCGCGCGTTGCGTTCGGCCTGCAGCTCGGGGGCGTCGGCCTTCTTGCCGCGGAATCCGGGGGTTGCGTCCGGGTCGATGTCGCTCACGCGCAGGCCGGGTTTGAACTCCAGGTGCTTGTGCGGTTCGTGGGTCCACAGCGACGGCAGATCGGAGGTCACGCGATCAGTGAATCAGATGCGGCGGGATGGCCGGTGACGGATGCGGTTGTGCGTTGAATTCCGCAAGTGATCCGCCCACCTCGACGATGCCGCGCAGCGCGCTCCAGGACAGCAGGGTCAGGTAGTCGATGAGTTGTTCGGCGGTCATCCGGCGATTGGACATCCACGAGTGGGTGGCCAGTTGAACGCCGCCGACGGTGTGGAACGCGAAGGCTTCGACGCCGCCGGTGTCCATGCCGGCATGTGCCATGCGTCGGCGCAGGACGACGGCGAGCATCCGCGCGATGATCTGTTCGGAGTCGGCGATGGCCTTGCTCTTGCTCGCCGAACTGTTGGCGAAGACGAACGGATAGATCTCGGGTTCGGCGGCGACGGTGTCGACGTACACGCGGATGATCTCGTGTGTGAGTTCGAAACCGTCGAGGTTGGACGACATCGCCGACGCCATGTTGGGGATCAGCGTGGTTTGCGCGAACCGCATCATCACCGCGGTGGTGAGATCGTTCTTGTCGACGAAGTAGCGGTAGAGCACGGTCTTCGACACGCCGATCTCGGCCGCGATCTCGTCCATGCTGACGTTGCTGCCGCGGCGCCGGACGGCCTCGAGGGTGCCGTCGACCAGTTCGTTGCGGCGATCGACCTTGTGTTGGTGCCAGCGTCGTTTACGCCCGTCGGCTTTTGCCGACGAGGGTGCGTTTTGCTGTGCCACGGTCGCAATACGTCCATTCCGCTAGGTCCGCTTAATAATACGGGGCGACCATGCCTGGCATACAGGATGATGGAAGCGTGGCACACCGACCCAGGCCGGGACCTGGACCTCATCCGAGGCACCAGGCGTCCCTCGAACCGCACGTCAGCCTCGCGGAGTCGTTTGCCGGCGCCGACCGGACTGCCGACGAAGAGCGACGCCGCAACCTCCGCCGGATGAAAGCGGTCGCGCTGAGCTTCCTGCTCGGTGCGACGGTGTTGTTTGCGGTGTGTACGTGGCTGCAGTCCCGCGGTGCCGCGTACAGCTGGACCGGGCCGTGGGTGGGCTACGTGCGGGCCGCCGCGGAGGCCGGCATGGTCGGCGCGCTCGCCGACTGGTTCGCCGTCACGGCGCTGTTCCGGCATCCGCTGGGCATCCCGATCCCGCACACCGCGATCATCCCGCGCAAGAAGGACCAGCTGGGCGAGGGCCTGGGCACCTTCGTCCGCGAGAACTTCATGTCGCAGGAGGTCGTGGAGACCAAGCTGCGCGACGCCCAGGTCGCCAGCCGACTGGGCAAGTGGCTGTCGGAACCGGAGCATGCGGCGCGGGTGGCCGCCGAGGCGTCGACGGTGCTGCGCGTCCTGGTGGAGCTGCTGCGCGACGAAGACGTCCAGCACGTCCTGGACCGGATGATCGTCAAGCGGATCGCCGAACCGCAGTGGGGTCCGCCGATCGGCCGGGTGCTGGAGAGCCTGCTGGCGGAGCGGCGGCAGGAGGCGCTGCTGCAGCTGCTGGCCGACCGGGCGTTCCAGTGGTCGCTCAACGCCGGCGAGATCATCGAACGCGTCATCGAGCGGGATTCGCCGACGTGGTCGCCGCGCTGGGTCGACCACCTGGTGGGTGACCGGATCCACCGCGAGCTCATGGACTTCACCGACAAGGTGCGCCGCAACCCCGAGCACGAGCTGCGGATGTCGGCGACGAAGTTCCTCTTCGACTTCGCCGACGATCTGCAGAACGACGAGGACACCATCGCGCGGGCGGAGCGCATCAAGGAGCAGATCCTGGCGCGCGACGAGGTGGCCCGCGCGGCGGAGACGGCATGGAGTACCGCCAAGCGCATCATCCTCGAATCGGTGGACGATCCGACGTCAGTTTTGCGCACCCGGATTGCAGATTCGGTGGTGCGGATCGGGGAGTCCCTGCGGGACGATGCGGAGCTGCGCGACAAGGTCGACAACTGGCTCGTCAGGGGCGCAAAACACCTTGTAGCGCAGTATGGGACGGAGATCACAGCGATCATCACAGAGACCATCGAGCGCTGGGACGCCGACGAGGCGAGCCGGCGGATCGAGCTCCATGTGGGCCGTGACCTGCAGTTCATCCGCATCAACGGCACCGTCGTCGGATCGTTGGCGGGCCTCGTCATATACACGATCGCCGAGCTTTTCGTCTGACAGTGCTAGCGGGCGCTTGCTAGCGCTTGCAATAGTTAGCACCCCCTCGTACCGTTGTTTTGGTACGGACCGCCAACCAAAAGCGGTCGACGAAGACAGGGGAACGACATGGCGCAGGATGCAGATATCGCCGCCGTCATGTCGAATGCAGCCCAGGACATCGGCAGCTTCATCCGCACCCAGCGGGAGGCTGCGCAGGTCTCCGTCCGCCAGCTCGCTGAGAAGGCGGGTGTCAGCAACCCCTATCTGAGCCAGATCGAGCGTGGCCTGCGCAAGCCGTCGGCCGATGTGCTGAACCAGATCGCCAAGGCGCTCAGGGTTTCGGCCGAGGTGCTCTACGTGCGGGCCGGAATTCTGGAGCCCAGCGCCGCCGGCGAGGTGCGCGACGCCATCATCGCGGACCTCTCGATCACCGAGCGGCAGAAGCAGGTGCTGCTCGACATCTACACGTCCTTCCGGCAGCAGAACGATGCCGAGTCCAAACCGCTTCCTGATCAGCCTGAATTGGAAGCCGCCAGTGAGGAGCAGACAACGACGACTGACACTCACCAAGTAGCGAACTGACCAACGCAGTACCCGAGAAAGGAAACAACGAACATGGCAGAGAACAAAGAGACCAGCCAGCCCACCATCGAAGACCTGAAGGCCCCCCTGTTCGCCGCCGTCGGCGCCGCGGACCTCGCCCTGGCCACCGTCAACGAGATCGTCGCGAGCCTGCGTGAGCGTGCCGAAGAGGCCCGCACCGATGCCAACGCGCGTGTCGAAGAGGGCCGTGCCCGCCTGACCAAGCTGCAGGAAGAACTGCCGGGCCAGGTTGAAGAGCTGCGCGAGAAGTTCAGCACCGAAGAGCTGCGCAAGGCCGCCGAGACCTACGCCGAGAACGCCCAGAACACCTACAACAAGCTGGTCGAGCGTGGCGAGGCTGCCCTGGAGCGCCTGCGCACCCAGTCGTCGATCGAGAGCGTCCGCGAGCGTGTCGAGGACGTCCGTGAGCGTGTCGAGGACGTGCGCGAGCAGGTCACCGAGCTGACCCAGGACGCCCTGGGCAACGTCGCCAGCCAGACCCGCGCGGTCGGCGAGCGCGCCGCCAAGCTGGTCGGCGTCGAGCTGCCCGAGAAGGAAGAGGCCCCGGCCAAGAAGGCTGCCCCGGCCAAGAAGGCGCCGGCCGCCAAGAAGGCCCCGGCCAAGGCTGCTGCGACCAAGGCCGCCCCGGCCAAGGCCGCTGCCAAGGCTCCGGCCAAGAAGGCCGCCCCGGCCAAGAAGGTCACCCAGAAGTAATCAGGTTCGACGTCAGGGACGTAACCCACATAGGCTGAGGGCGTGTACCTCGGAAGCCTGGTGGGTTACGTCCTTTTCGCATTGCAGATCGCGGTGCTGGCCACGACCGTTTATGCGTTCGTGCATGCCGCCATGCAGCGGCCGGACGCCTACACGGCGGTCGACAAACTGACCAAGCCGGTGTGGCTGGCGATCCTGGGGGGCGGTGCCGTCCTGGGCTGGATCATCGGCCCGCCGGTGGGCGCGGCCATCGCCGCCTGTGCCACCGGTGTCTACCTGGTCGATGTGAAGCCCAAACTCCTTGAGGTCCAAGGGAAATCTCGGTAATCGGTGCGGGCGATCCGGTGCGCGGTCCTGGCTGCCGCGGTGTTGACGCTGGCTCCGGCCCCGCTGTCCGCAGCTGATCCCACCGAAACCGTTCCGGCGCCGCCCTACGTCGACCACACCCGGTGGACGCAGTGGGACGGTGCGACGAGCCTGCGGGTGTACCCGACGTCGGCCGGTCGGCGCGCCTCCGGCCTGGGCGCCACGCAGTCGGGCGACGAGGCCTGGTCCGAGGTCCTGAACCTGGCGCCTGACGCCGACACCCCCGGGATGCGGGCCCAGTTCATGTGCCACTGGTATTTCGCCGAGGCGGGCGCGCCCGGCAAGACCAGCTGGAACCTCGAGCCGTGGCGCCCGGTGGTCGATGACAACCAGATGGTGAGAGCACGTTGCAATCCCGGTGGCACAGAGGAGCCGTTCTGATGAGTTGGACCCGCCAGCAGGTGGCCGCACTGGTCGACCACACGCTGCTCAAGCCCGAGGCGACCGCCGCCGACGTGGCGAGCCTGTGCTGGGAGGCCGCCGATCTGGGCGTGTGCGCGGTGTGTGTGTCGCCGTCGATGCTCGGCGCGGTCGAGGTGCCTGAGCGCGTGAAGATCGCCACCGTCGTGGGATTCCCGTCGGGCAAGCATGATTCGCAGATCAAGGCCCGCGAGGCGGCATTGTCGGTCGTCGGGTCCGACGGCCGGCGCGGTGCCGACGAGGTCGACATGGTGATCGACGTCGGCGCCGCCATCGCCGGCGACATCTCGGCGGTGTTCGCCGACATCGCCGCGGTGCGCGGGGCCGCCCCGACGGCAGTACTGAAGGTGATCGTCGAGTCCGCGGCGCTGCTGACCATGGCCGGCGCACCGACGCTGGCCGAGGTCTGCCGTGCGGCCGCCGACGCCGGCGCCGATTTCGTGAAGACCTCCACCGGATTCCACCCGGCAGGCGGCGCGTCCGTGCAGGCCGTGGAGATCATGGCGCAGACCGTCCCGGCGCTGGGGATCAAGGCCAGCGGCGGCATCCGCGACGCCGCCGCGGCCGTGGCCATGCTGGACGCCGGCGCCACGCGCCTCGGCCTGTCCGGCACCCGCGCCGTCCTCGACGGCCTCAACTAGGGATTTGTGCACGATTTTCCGCGGTCACCGCGGAAAATCGTGCACAAATCGCTGGGGTCAGCGGGGGATCAGAGGCCGGAGAAGCAGGAGTCCTGCTGGGCCAGCGGGATCGTCGCGTTCTTGGTGCCGAACTTCGCCGTCACACCGGTACCGGTCACCTGCAGGGCTTCCGGCTTGATGCCCATCGGGTAGTCCTTCGTCAGCTGCGACGCGAACAAATCCAGCGCCGGCTGGATCGACTCGCGGGGCAGCAGGAAGCCGAGCCCGGTCAGCTGCTCCACCTTGAGCGAGATGGTGCCGTCGGACAGCGTCGGCTTGGCCACGATCTGCGTCATCGGCGCGTCCAGCACGATGGTGCCCGACGACGGGTCGGTGGTGACGTCGGAGACCAGGCCACCGAGCACCGGGACGGTGTCGGCGATGGTCTGTTTGATGCCGTCGGCCGACCAGGTGACGGTCGCGTCGAGGGCCCCGATGGTGCCGGCCGACTTCGCCGTCTTGTCGAGCTTGACGTCGTCGATCTGGATCTGGGCCTTCATGCCCTTGGCGAACCGCAGTTGGTTGCCGGCCGTGGTCACCGTGATGTGGTCATAGTGCTTGTTGGCGACCTGCCACAGGAACGGGGTCGCGCCGAACTGCACGTCGACCTTGTCCTGGACGACGCACTGGACGGACTGCGAGACGACGCTGTTGCCGCGGCTGCGGGCGTAGAACTCGCCGCCGACGACGCCGGCCGCCGACAGCGCGAGCGCGATGACGATGATCAGGATCAGCGACATCGGGTCGCGCAGCAGCTCCATGACACCGCGGCGCTTCTTGGGTGGGTCGGTGGCGGGCACCTGCTGCGGCGCCGGGTACGACGTCGGCGGGACGTCGCCGCCATAGGCCGGCGGGGCCGGCGCGTCGGCGCCATAGGCGGGCGGCACATCGGCGGCCGGTGCCGGTTGTTCGGTGGCCGTCAGCACCTCGGTGGGCTGGGCACCCGGGGCCTCCGGGGCCTGCTGCGCAGGCTCGGCAGATGGTGCAGCGTCCTCATTGGCGGGGCGGGCCCAGGGGTCAGTCACCCTTGCGATTGTGCCTTACGCGGAATCGTGGTGCGGTTGCGCAGCACGGCGATGGTCTCGCGGGCGCGCTCGACCGCGGCCAGGTCGACGTCCGTGACCAGCAGTTCCGGTTCGAGCCCCGCCTGCACCGCGATGTCGCCCGTGGGGGAGGCCACAATGCTGCCGCCGTTGCCGGTCGGACCCTTCTTCGCGAGCTCGTCACCGGGGTACGGCTGGTCGACGGCGGCGACGAAGCAGCCGGTGTCGAGCGCGCGGGCGCGGGCCAGCAGCGTCCACTGCTCGAGCTTGCCCGGGCCCGACCCCCACGACGCGTGGACGGTCAGCAGCTTGGCTCCGCGTTCGGCGAGCTCGAGGTGCAGCTCCGGGAAACGGACGTCGTAACACGTGGTGAGGCCGACGGGAACGGTGCCGTCGGCCGTCGGCACGTCGATCACGACGGGATCGAAACCCCTTGCGACAGTGTGTGATTCGGCGAATCCGAAGGCGTCGTACAGATGAATCTTGTGGTAGTGCGCGTCGACGCCCGGGCCGGTGGCGAGCAGGGTGTTGGTGACGCGGCCGTCGGCGGTCGGACAGAACATCCCTGCCACCACGGTGACGCCCGCACGTTCGGCGATGTCCCGGACCGCGTCCGCCCACGGGCCGTCGAGCGGTTGCGCCACGGGCGCGAGCGAAACGCCGAACCGGCACATCGTCGCCTCTGGGAACAGCACCAGTTCGGCTCCGGCGTCGGCGGCGCGCGCCGTGTGGTCGGCGACCAGTGCCAGATTCGCCTCGGGGTCGGTGCCCGCGCCGATCTGGGCCAGTGCGATGCGCATGCGCCCCAGCGTAATCAGCGGGCGCAGGCCAGCGACGGATCCTTGGTCACCGCCATGTGCCGCACGGCGTCGTCGACGCGTTCGGTGGTCAGTTCACCGGCGTCGACGGCCTGCTGCAGCCGGTCGAGGACGTCGGGCACCTCTTTGGTCGTGATCCACAGCGCGGTGTCGGCACCGGCCTGCAGGGCTTTGAGCACCGCCTCCGGCACGCTGTAGCGCTGCGTGATGGCGCCCATGCTGGACAGGTCGTCGGTGAAGACGGCGCCCTGGAATGGGCGCCCGCCGTAATTGCCGCTCCGCAGCAGGTCGTACGCGGCCTTCGACAGGCTGGCCGGGTCGGTGTCGGTGAGGCCGGGCACCTGCATGTGGCCGACCATCACGGCGACGGGCGGCTGCGTCGTCAAGGACCGGTAGGGGACCAGGTCCAGCGTCTCGAGCTGGTCCAGCGGCGGCGTGACGACGCCGCCCTGGTGCGAGTCGCCGGACGCATGCCCGTGGCCGGGGAAGTGCTTGAGCACCGGCAGCAGTCCGGCGTCACGCAGGCCGGCGGCGTACGCGCCGGCGTAGGCGGTGACGCCGTCGGCGGTGTTGCCCCAGGACCGGTCGCCGATGACGGTGCCGTCGGCCGCGTTCGTGATGTCGACGACGGGCGCGAAGTCGATGGTGATGCCGAGTTCTTTCATCGCCTGGCCGCGCAGGCGGGCGATCTCCCGAACCTGCTCGGGGGTCTTGCCGGCGGCGACCAGCTCGCGCGCCGACGGCTGACTGCCGATGAGGCCTTTCAGCCGCTGCACCCGGCCGCCCTCCTCGTCGACGCTGACGGCCAGCGGCAGCGGCCGCGGTTCCTGCGCCAGCGCGGCGAGGGGCGCGCCGAGCATCGAGTAGTCGGTCCAGCTGGTGATGAAGATGCCGCCGACTTCCTGCTCCCGGACGACGGCCTGCGCGTCGGCCAGGTTCTTGACCCCGACCATCAGCAGCTGGGCCAGCTTCTGGCGCGGCGTCAGCGCGGTCACGACGGTGTCGAGCCGGCACGGGGGTGGTGCCGCCGCAACGGGGGACGACGTGGTCGAGGGTTCGGCCGGGGTGGGGGCGGGCCGCGGCTTGCTCATGACGGCCGCGACGATCAGGGCGACGACGATCACCGCCGCGGCCGAGGCCAGGACGACCGGCGATTGCAGTCGGCTGCGGGGTGACGGCATACGGCGAACCCTATGCGCTCGTCGTCACGACGTGGGCGCGACGGCCGACCACGGCACCGTCAGCACGCCGTCCCGCAGCCGGCGCCGCGGCGGCTCCAGCGGCTGGCCCTCGGCCACCAGCAGATCGAGCATCGCGCGCCACCGGACGCGCGGACCGAACACCCCGTGCCCTGCCGAGGTGGCCCAGGCGCGGTCGGCGGCCTGCAGCAGCCGGTGGATCGGCTGACCCGGAACATTGTGGTGGATAAGCACTTTCGGCAGGCGCTCCGCCAGATCGGAGGGCCGTTCGATGGCGAACGGGTCGCACGACAGGGTCAGGCTCACCGGCCCATCGGCGTCGAGCAGTACCCAGCAGCAGCGTCGTCCCAACTCGTCGCAGGTGCCGTCGACCAGCAGCCCGCCCGGGGCCAGCCGGCTCGTCATCTCCGCCCACGCGGCGGGCACGTCGGCGACGTCGTACTGGCGCAGGACGTTGAACGCGCGCACCAAAACCGGTGTGTACCCAGCCAATTCGAAGCCGCCGAGGCCGAATTCGACGATGTCGCCGGCCAGCTCACGGGCCAGCCGCACCCGTTCCGGGTGGATCTCCAGGCCGACGACCCGCACGTCGGCCCGGACCGTGCGCAGCCGCGACGCCAGTTCCACCGTGGTCACCGGAAGCGCGCCGTACCCGAGGTCGACGACCACGGGATCCGGCGCGGTGCGCAGCAGCGTTCGCACCCGCGGCGAGTGGACCAGCCAGCGGTCGCTGCGGCGCAGGCGGTTGTAACCCGTTGTGCCGCGCGTCGGCTGGCCGACAGGTGTACTCCGTGGCTGGCCCACGGGCGAATTCATGGCCCGAGTTTATGGGCGGCTCACCAGCGGGCGGCGATCCAGTCGCTCGTGAATTTCTGCTCCAGCTCGATCAGATACCGGAGCTGCTGGCCCAGCATCGACTCGAGCTTGCCGCCGACCAACGGGATGCGGACCTCGACGTTCGCCGAGAAGTCCAGTCGCGCACCGTCGCCCGTGGCGGTCAGGACACCCTTGCCGGTGATGGTCGCCGGTGCGCCGGGGACGCGGCTGCGTACCGTCCCGATGGCCCGCCCGTCGGTCAGCGGACCCCAATGCTCTTCGCGCACCAGGCTGAGGTCACCGAAGTGGAACTGCGTGACGATGCTGGGCAGGCCGGCCGCGCGCACGGTCTGAGTGGTGATGATGTCGGTGCCGCCGTGGCCGTCCTCGGCGAACGAGTCGAGCGTCGACACGTCGGCGCGACCCTCCGCCAGCCGGTCCAGCCAGTAGTCCTTGTTGCAGAAGGCGGTGTGCACCTGCGCCACGGTGCCGAGGTATTCGGCAACCATGTCGAAAGAGCGGGCCATAATCGGCCACGCTACCGTTAGCGGCCGTGGTCAGTTCGGATATCGGGGGCGCGGCGGTCGACTATGACGTGCCGCTGGCACCCCTGACCTCGTTCCGCGTCGGACCGGTGGCAGCCCGTCTGATCACCTGCGATACCACCGCCAAGGTGGTCGGGGCGCTCACCGCGCTGCGGGGTCACCCGGGCCCGCTGCTGGTCCTGGCGGGCGGGTCGAATGTGCTGGTGGCCGACGATCTGCGCGACTTGACGGTCGTCCTGCTGGCGAACACCGAGATCACCATCGACGGCAACGTGGTGCGGGCCGAGGCCGGCGCGCTGTGGGACGACGTCGTCGTGGCCTCGCTGGCCCACGGGCTCGGCGGGCTGGAGTGTCTGTCCGGCATCCCGGGCTCGGCCGGTGCGACGCCGGTGCAGAACGTCGGCGCCTACGGGGCCGAGGTCGCCGACACCATCAGCCGGGTCCGGCTGTTCGACCGCGAAACGGGGACCGACAGTTGGGTCGGTCCCGAGACACTGGATTTCGGCTACCGGCACAGCGTGCTGAAGAACTCCGACCACGCCGTCGTGCTGGAGGTGGAGTTCACCCTGAACCCCGACGGCCTCAGCGCCCCGCTGCGGTACGGCGAACTGGCTGCCCGGCTGGGCGCCGAGGCCGGCACCAGGGTCGATGCGGTCAAGGTCCGCGAGGCGGTCCTGGCGCTGCGGCGCGGCAAGGGCATGGTCTCCGACGCGTCCGACCACGACACCTGGAGCGCCGGTTCGTTCTTCACCAACCCGGTCGTCCCGCACGACGTCTTCGAACGCATCCGGGACGCCACCGACGGTCCGGTGCCCAATTACCCGGCGCCGAGCGGGGTCAAGCTGGCGGCCGGCTGGCTCGTGGAACAGGCCGGTTTTGGCAAGGGATACCCCGGTGACGGCGCTGCGGCCCGGCTCTCGACCAAGCATGCGCTGGCCCTGACCAACCGGGGCTTTGCTGGCAGCGCCGACGTATTAGCGCTGGCCAGGACCGTGCGGGACGGCGTCAAGGCCGCTTTCGGGATAGATCTCACACCGGAACCGTGCTTAATCGGCTGTTCGCTGTAGGTAAATTCGAACCTGTGAGTGTGAACCGGCGACAGATGCTGACCGCGATTGCCGTCGGCACTTCCGGCGTGCTCGCCGCGTGCTCCGACAAATCGAACGGATCTGGCTCTTCGGCCCCTGCCAAAGAGACCGCGGCGCCCGTCGTCACCTACCGGCCTGCCAATGGCGCCACCGATGTGGTGCCGACCAGCAGCATCGGGGTCGACGTCACAGACGGCTGGTTCCAGAAGCTGACACTCACCAACGGTGACGGCAAGGTCGTCGCCGCGGTGTTCAACAAGGACCGCACGTCGTTCAACGCCGCCGAGCCGCTCGGCTTCGGCGCGACGTACACGTTCACCGGCTCCGTCGTCGGCCGGGACGGCAAGGCCGTGCCGGTGTCCGCGACGTTCACGACCGTGAACCCGACCAAGCAGGTCAACGGCCAGTTCCAGCTCGCCGACGGGCAGACCGTCGGCGTGGCGGCGCCGATCATCCTGCAGTTCGACTCCTCGATCAGCGACAAGGCCTCCGTCGAGCGCAACGTCAAGGTCGTCACCGACCCGCCGGTCGAGGGCAGTTGGGCCTGGCTACCCGACGAGCGGGAGGGCGCGCGCATGCACTGGCGCCCCCGCGAGTACTACCCGCCCGGCACCAAGGTCAGCGTCTCGGCGAAGTTGTACGGCGTCCCGTTCGGCGACGACGCCTACGGCGCGCAGGACAGCACGCTGGAGATCACCATCGGCCGGCGCCAGGTGGTCAAGGCCGACGCGACCAGCCACCGCATCCAGGTGATCACCGACGGCGGCGTGCTGTTCGACTTCCCCTGTAGCTACGGAGAGGCCGACAAGCCGCGCAACGTGACGCGCAGCGGCACCCACGTCGTCACCGAGAAGTACGCCGACTTCTGGATGTCCAACCCGGCCGCCGGATACTCGAACGTCCACGAACGCTGGGCCGTGCGCATCTCCAACAACGGTGAGTTCATCCACGCCAACCCGGCCAGCTCGGGCGCGCAGGGCAACACCAACGTCACCAACGGCTGTATCAACCTGTCGACCGACAACGCCCAGCAGTACTTCCAGACCGCCATCTACGGCGACCCAGTCGAGGTGACGGGCACATCGATCCAGCTGTCGTACGCCGACGGCGACATCTGGGACTGGGCCGTCGACTGGGCCACCTGGGTGTCGATGTCCGCGCTGCCGCCGGCCAATGCCGCGCCGCCGGAGACCTCCATCCCGCAGAGTGCGCCGGCCACCCCGACCGACGCACCGACGTACTCGGGCACGCCGACGACCACCACGACGCCGCCGCCGACGGGTCCGGCCACCACGTCGTCGACGACACCGTCGACGTCGTCGTCCACCTCGACGACGACCTCGACGTCCGTGTCGACGGCGACGTCGACTTCGACCGCGCCGGCCCCGACGACTACTGCGGCCGGCGGCTGAAGCGGCTGTAGGGCGCCTGGTCGCGCGGCCGCATGACGATCTGGTCCAGATCGACGTGCGGCGGCCGTGACGCCACGAAACCAATGACCTCGGCGACGTCCTCGGCGACCAGTGGCGTGATGCCCTGATACACCGCGTCGGCGCGCTCGGCATCGCCGTCGAACCGCACGAGCGAGAATTCCGTCTCCACAGCACCGGGCGCAATCTCGGTGAGCCGCACCGGTTTTCCCAGCAATTCACCGCGCAGCGTGCGGTGCAGCGCGCCCTGGCCGTGCTTGGCGGCGATGTACCCGGCGCCGTTGTCGTACGTCTCCAGCGCGGCGATCGAGGTGACGGTGACGACGAGTCCGTCACCCGAATCGATCAGCGCGGGCAGCAGCGCGCGCGTCACCCGCAGGGTGCCCAGGACGTTGGTCTGCCACATCCAGTCCCAGTGCTCCAGATCGGCCTCCGCGACCGGTGCCAGACCTTTGGCGCCACCGGCGTTGTTGATCAGGACATGAACCGGTCCCAGGCCTCTGACCTGGGCCGCAAGCGCGTCCACCGACTCCTGGTCGGTGACGTCCGTCACAACCGCGGTACCGCCGATCTCGGCCGCGAGTGCGGTGATCCGGTCGGCGCGGCGGGCCGCGCAGACGACATGAAAGCCAAGGGCGGCAAGGGTTTTCGCGGTGGCGGCGCCGATTCCGGAACTGGCGCCGGTGACCACCGCGACGCGTACGGAGCGTTCGTCAGCTGGCATATGACCGACCTTAGTGGGCGTGCTAAGTTCCTTCCGTGATCATCAGTCAGGCATCCGGCGTCGCTGTGCGGCGTTCGTGTTGTTGTTGTCGCGCTTCGCGCTGCGCCTGACTCACGACACGGATATCTTCGTCCTAGCTGTCGGCAGGTGTGGCCTCAGAACCCACCAGCCCGACTTCTTTCCTAGGACACCCAAATGCCTGCTTCCGTCTCCACCGTCGCCACCCGTTCTGGCGCCCGCGCTGCCGTTCAGTCCAATGCCCACGCCAAGCGCACCCTGCTGGCCCGGCACCACATCGTCGCCCCGTCGCTCCGCGTCGCCGACGCCGCCGCCGGCTCGGTCTTCAGCGCGGCCCGGCTCCGCGGCCCCATCGCCCGGGACGTGATCGCGCAGGCCACCGGCCTGAGCATCGCCACGGTGAACCGCCAGGTCACGGCCCTGCTGGACGCCGGGATGCTGCGTGAGCGCGCCGACCTGGCCGTCGCCGGCGCCATTGGCCGCCCGCGCATTCCGGTCGAGGTCAACCACGAACCGTTCCTCACCCTGGGCCTGCACGTCGGCGCCCGCACCACCGCGATCGTCGCGACCGACCTGTTCGGCCGCACCCTCGACGTGGTCGAGACGCCCACGCCGCGCGGCGACCAGAACGCCGCGCTGGCATCGCTGGCCGGCAGCGCGCAGCGCTACCTGAGCCGCTGGCACCGCCGCCGCCCGCTGTGGGTCGGCGTCGCCGCCGGTGGTGTCGTGGACAGCGCCACCGGTCACGTCGACCACCCGCGCCTCGGCTGGGTCGACGCACCCGTCGGCCCGGTCCTGGCCCAGACCCTCGGTCTGCCGGTGTCGCTGGCGTCGCACGTCGATGCGATGGCCGGCGCCGAACTGCTGCTGGGTGCGCGCCGCGGCAAGATCGGCGCGGAGGCCTCGTCTGAATCCATGACCAGCCTGTATGTCTACGCCCGCGAGACCGTCGGCTACGCGCTGTCGATCGGCGGCAAGGTGCACTCGCCGGCCAGCGGCCCCGGCACCATCTCGGGCCTGCCGGCGCAGTCGGAACTGCTCGGCGGCAGCGGCCGGCTCGAGTCCACCGTGAGCGACGAGGCCGTGCTGGCCGCCGCCCGCAAGCAGCGGATCGTGCCGGCGGACGGACCGTCGTCGACCATCGCCGCGGTGCTGCGCGCCGCACGCTCCGGCAACGCCGCGGCCGTCGAACTGCTGGCCGAACGGGCCCGCGTGCTCGGTGGTGCGGTGGCGCTGCTGCGCGACCTGCTGAACCCCGATGATCTGGTCGTCGGCGGCCAGGCCTTCTCTGAGTACCCCGAGGGTCTGCCGATCGTCGAGCAGGCGTTCGCGGAGCGAACGGTGTTGGGCGTCAGGGACATTCGCGTCACCACGTTCGGCAACCGGGTGCAGGAAGCCGGCGCCGGAGTGGTGTCGCTCGGCGGGCTGTACGCCGACCCGATCGGCGCCATGCGCCGCGCCCTGCGCGCCGCCTAAGTACTGCCGAATGCGCTGACGATGTGCAGCGCCAGTTCGAGGTAGACGCGGCGGTGGTCCACGGAGTGCCCGAGTAACCCTTCGGCCTGCCGGATGCGGTAGCGGACGGTGTTCGGGTGCAGGTTCAGGATTTCGCCGACGGCCCGGGCGTCACCCGCATGTTCCAGATACAGCCGGAGCGTGTCTCGCAGGCGTGCCGCCCCGTCGTCGGCCGCCGCGAGCGCGCCCAGTTCCCGTCGCACCAATGTGGTCATGCCGTCTTCGCCCGCGATACCCGCTGCCAGACAAGCTAATTCGACGTCGTCATAGCGAACCACGCTCGCGCCGCGGCGGTGTGCCACCGCCTGGGCGGCCAGGGCCTCGGCGTGGCTGCGGCGGAATCCGTCGACACCCGGATGGCACGTGCCGACCGCGACGTGGACGAACTCGGGCAGCGCGGCGATATCGTTGCCGGACAAGGGTTTCGACGGTCCCGTCGTGGCCGACCAGCACCACACGGTGCGAGCTCCGCTGGTTATCGTCAACGGCCGGTCGGCGCCGAGGGCCGCGCTGACGGCGACGGGTGTGGCGTCGAGCAGCCGTTGCACGTCGGCGTCGGCCACGTGCTCGTCGACCCACACCGCGAATGCGGTGTGGCGCTGGCGAAGTGGGTACGACAGTGCCGTGGTGGCGTCGTCGACGTCGACGGCCTGGCCCGCGAGGATGGTCCGGACGGTTTCGGCGCGCCGGGCCCGCGCGCCGCGCTGCCACTGGTCGCGTTCCTCGGCGAACGTGACGATCAGCGCCTCGACCATGGTGTCCAGCCAGCTCGCCAGCCGTGGCCAGAGCTGCATCAGCACCGCGGCGCGCAGCTCCGGATCGCCGATGGCGGCGACCCGCGTCTCGGTGATGAACTGCCACGCGGACCGCTGGCCGATGCGGTAGACCGCGAGCAGCACCGGCAGTTCGTAGCCGCGGCGGGCGAGGGTCCGCGCCAGGTCGTAGATCTCGGGTGCCGGTCGCACGTCGACGATGTCGCGCGTCACGACGGCGAGGAAGCCCTTCCAGTTCGAGCGGGTGCTCGCATCGAGGTCGCGGCGCAGCGTCGGGTCCGTGAACATGGGCAACGCCGCGGTGATCTCGTCGTCGACCACCGTGACCAGGCGGTCGAGCGTCTCCCGGTTCTCCGACACTTCGGCGAACTGCGCCAGCCAGTCCGTCACGGCCGGATCGGTCCGCATCGATTCGCTCCTCGTTTGTCCGCGCGAACAATGTCGCGCGATTCGTTGTCCCGCCGGACCAAGAATATGGCGGTCATCACATCGCACCCTGGGAATGGCATGGGTCGCAGTGACAAATCTCTGACATCCCCGACAGGAGCTACCCGATGATCGAACACGACGCGCACTACATCGACGGCCGCTGGCAGCCGTCGATCGGCACGGAGCGATTCGGGGTCGTCAACGCTGCCACCGAGGACGTCATCGCGACCATCCCGCTGGGCGACGCCGACGACGCCGACGCGGCGGTGGCCGCGGCGCGCGCCGCGTTTCCCGAGTGGGCGGCGACGTCGGTGGCCGAGCGCGCCGGGTACCTCAAGCTCGCGGCCGAGGAACTGCAGCGCCGGCAGACCGAGATCGCCACGCTGATCAGCCAAGAGGTCGGCATGCCGTTCGCGTACAGCAACGTGATCCAGGCGGGGCTGCCGGTGCAGTCGTTCGTGTCGATCGCCGATGTGGCACTGAGCTTTCCGTTCGAGGAGCAGGTCTACAACTCGCTGGTGGTCCGCGAGCCGATCGGCGTCGTCGTCGCGATCACGCCGTGGAACTACCCGCTGCACCAGATCGCCGCCAAGGTGGCGCCGGCGCTGGCCGCGGGTTGCACCGTCGTGCTCAAGCCCAGCGAGGTGGCGCCCCTCAACGCCTACGTGCTGGCCGAGGTTTTCGACGCGATCGGCCTGCCGCCCGGCGTCTTCAACCTGGTCACCGGCACCGGTCCGGGTGTGGGGGAGACGCTCGTCGCGCACGAGCAGGTGGACATGGTGTCGCTGACGGGGTCGACGGCCGCCGGCCGCCGCGTCGGCGCGGTGGCCGCGCAGACCATCAAACGCCTCGGCCTGGAACTCGGCGGCAAGTCGGCGCTGGTGGTGCTCGACGACGCCGATCTGGTCGAGGCCGTGCGGGAGGGGCTGACCCGGTGCTTCCTGAACTCGGGACAGACGTGCATCGCGCTGACCCGCATGATCGTCCCGCGCGCGAAAGTCGCTGAGGTGGAAGCGATTGCGCGCGCCGGCACCGAGGCGCTGCGCGTCGGCGATCCCTTCGACCCGGCCACCGAACTGGGCCCGCTGGTGTCGGCGGTGCAGCGCGACCGCGTTGTCGGCTACATCGAGAAGGGCATCGCGGAAGGTGCGCGGCTGGTGGCCGGCGGCCCGACCCCGCCCGACGGCCTGGATCGCGGTTTCTACGTCCGGCCGACGGTGTTCTCGGACTGCACACCCGACATGGCCATCGTGCGCGAGGAGATCTTCGGGCCGGTGCTCGTCATCCAGGCCTACGACGACGAGGACGAAGCCATCCGTCTGGCCAACGACAGCATCTACGGGCTCAACGCCGGCGTGTACTCGGCGGACCGGGAGCGCGCGATCGCCGTGGCCCGGCAGCTGCGGTCCGGCCAGGTGCAGATCAACGACGGCGCCTTCAATATCCACGCCCCGTTCGGCGGCTACGGCCAGTCCGGCAACGGGCGCGAGTTCGGCAGGTGGGGCCTGGAGGAATTCCTCGAGACCAAGTCCCTGCAGCTGCCCTGAAACTTCCCTTTTCCCAACGACTTCCGAAAGCACCTCCCATGACCAACGCATTCACCACCAAGCAGCGCGCGACCCTCACGAGCATCGTCGACACCTACGTCGCCGCGGTGCCTCGCGACGACGACCCCACCGGATTCTTCGCCGCCAAAGGCAGCGACCTGGGCACCGACGCGGTGCTCGAGCAGTACCTGACCACCAAGCTGTCGGCCGAACAGTTCGCCGGCCTGCAGCAGCTGCTGGACACCGCCGAGCTCGTCGGCCTCAACAACCAGCCGCTCAACGTGCGCGAGGTGATCGTCGGCAACCTGTCGCGCATCTCGCCCGAGACCACCGCGGCCATGACGGCGCTGTACACGCTGTCGGTCCTGTTCTCCTACAGCCTGCCCGGCGGCGAGAACGGCAACCCGCTGTGGGCGGGCATGGGCTACCCGGGCCCCGCACAGCTGCCTCCGCAGACCCCGAAGACGCTGTCGGTCATCACCCCCGCCGCGGATACGACGCTCGACGCGGACGTCGTCATCGTCGGATCCGGGTCGGGCGGCGGCGTTGCCGCCGCGGTGCTGGCCGAAGCGGGCAAGCGCGTCATCGTGCTGGAAGCCGGCGGCTACCGCAACGAATCGGACTTCGTGCAGCTCGAGCCCGTCGCCTATCACAACCTGTTCCTGCGCGGCGGCTTCTTCCCGAGCGCCGACGGCATGGTCTCGATCGCCGCCGGGTCGACGGTCGGCGGCGGCAGCACCGTCAACTGGTCCAACTCACTGCTGACCCCGGCGACCGTGCGCAAGACCTGGGCTGAGGAGTTCGGCCTCACGGACGTCACCGGCCCGTCGTTCGACGAGCACCTGGCCGCGGTGTTCGAGCGCATCGGCTGCTGCGACAAGGTCGCCGTCCAGAATGAACCCCACCAGCGCTTGTCGGAAGGTGCTGCGGCACTGGACTATTCGTACGGCGTCGCCCAGCTCAACATCGACCCGGAACGCTTCGACCCGGCGCTCGTCGGCTACAGCGGCATGGGCGATCAGACCGGCGCCAAGCAGGGCACCATGAAGACGTTCCTGCAGGACGCCTCCGACGCCGGCGCGCAGCTGCTGCCCAACACGCGGGTCCACCGGATCGTCACGCGCGACGGGGTGGCCGCGGGCGTCGAGGCGACGTACACCGACCCGGTGACCGGCGCCGCGCATCGCGTGGTGATCAATGCCCCGCAGGTCGTCGCGGCCGCGGGCAGCCTGGAAACCCCGGCGCTGCTGCTGCGGTCGGGCATCGGCGGCCCCGCCGTCGGCACCGGCCTGCGGCTGCACCCGGCGACCCTCGTCAGCGGCATCTACGACGACCGCCAGGAGCCCTGGTCCGGCCCCGCCATGGCCGGCGTGATGAACGAGTTCGCCGAGGCCCACGACGGGCACGGTTACCTCATCGAATGCGTGCAGCACCTGCCCGGCCTGTTCACCGCCACCGTGCCGTGGCTGTCCGGGGCTCAGCACAAGGAACTCGCCCGGCAGTACCAGAACCGCGCCGACTGGGTCGTGCTGGTCAAGGACCGCGGCGACGGCAGCGTCACCATCGACGCCGACGGTGAGGCGGTGCACTGGTACCCGTTCACCGATGAACTCGACCGCCGCCACTTCCGGGAGGGCATCGAGACGTCCATCCGCATGCACGCCGCCGCGGGCGCGCAGCAGATTTACGCGGCGGGCCAGCCGTTCGCACCCTGGCAGCGCGGCGAGGACCTGGAGGCGTTCATCGAGAAGGTCAACCAGCTGCCGATCGGGCCCGGTGGCACCCCGGTGTTCAGCGCGCACCAGATGAGCAGCGCGCGGATGGGTGCCGACCCGCAGACGTCGGTCGCCAAGCCGTCGGGGGAGCTGCACGACACCCCGGGTGTCTGGATCGCCGACGCCAGCGCCATGCCCACCTGTTCCGGCGTGAACCCCATGATCACCGTCATGGCCGTCGCCCGCCGGACCGCCACCAACATGCTCTGACCCATTTCCCGCGAGCGGCCGTGTCTGCACGCCGACACACCGTGTCAGGCGTGCATTTCGCGGCCGCTCGCGGGCGTCGAGTGTCCCCAAAATGCCCAGCTCGGACCACCGGACGGAGGACGTCCGAAGCGACGGTGTAAGGATGGAGGGCGTGCGTGTCGCCGTCCTGTCGGTCCATACCTCGCCGCTGGCCCAACCGGGCACCGGCGATGCCGGCGGTATGAACGTGTACGTCCTGCAGAGTGCCCTCGAATTGGCGCGCCGCGGTGTCGAGGTGGAGATCTTCACCCGGGCCACGTCGTCGACCGACGCGCCGGTCGTCCGGGTGGCCCCCGGCGTCCTGGTGCGCAACATCGTCGCCGGCCCGTTCGAGGGCCTGGACAAGTACGACCTGCCGACGCAGCTGTGCGCCTTCACCGCGGGTGTCCTGCGCGTCGAGGCCAATCACGAGCCCGGCTACTACGACATCGTGCACTCGCACTACTGGCTGTCCGGCCAGGTGGGTTGGCTGGCCTCGGACCGGTGGGCGGTGCCCCTGGTGCACACCGCGCACACCTGGGCCGCGGTGAAGAACCTGTCGCTGGCCGAAGGCGATACGCCGGAGCCGGCGCTGCGCGCGGTCGGCGAGCAGCAGGTGGTCGACGCCGCCGACCGGTTCATCGTCAACACCGAAGACGAAGCGCAGCAACTGGTTTCGCTGCACCACGCGGACCCGGCCCGCATCGACGTGGCCTATCCGGGTGTCGACCTGACGACCTTCACGCCCGGAGACAAGGCCGAAGCCCGTGCGGCACTGGGGCTTTCGCCCGACGAGCAGGTGGTCGCCTTCGTCGGCCGCATCCAGCCGCTGAAGGCACCTGACGTGCTGTTGCGCGCGGCGGCCAAGCTGCCCGACGTGCGCGTCGTGGTCGCCGGCGGTCCGTCGGGCAGTGGCCTGGCCGTACCCGACGGCCTGGTTTCCCTCGCCGACGAGCTGGGTATCACCGACCGTGTGACATTCCTGCCGCCGCAGTCCCGTGACCAGCTGGTGAACGTGTTCCGTGCCGCGGATCTCGTTGCGGTACCGAGCTATTCGGAGTCGTTCGGCCTCGTCGCCGTCGAGGCGCAGGCCTGCGGGACGCCGGTGGTGGCCGCCGCGGTCGGCGGGCTGCCCGTCGCGGTGCGCGACGGCGTCAGCGGCGTCCTCGTGCAAGGCCACGATCCGGTCGACTGGGCCAACGCCATCGGGCGCACGCTGGAAATGGGTCCGGAATCCCTGCGCGAGGGTGCTCTGCAGCACGCCGCGACGTTCTCGTGGGCGCACACCGTGGACGCGCTGCTGGCCGGCTACACGCGCGCGATCGCCGACTACCGCGGCCGTCGTCCCCGTCGTGACGCCGCGGCCCGTCGCAGCCGCCGGTTCCTGATCCGCCGGGGCGTGCGCGCATGACGACCTCCGCCACGGTCACCCAGTTGATCGAAGAGACCCTGCGCGCACACGAACTCGACTTCTCCCACCACGACGGGGGAGTGCACGGCCGGCCCGGCATCGTCGTCGCGCTGCCCGGCGAGCGCCGGCTGACCACCAACACACTGCTCAGCGTCGGTGAGCACGGCGTGCGCCTGGAGGCGTTCGTCTGCCGCAAGCCCGACGAGAACTTCGAGGGCGTCTACAAGTACCTGCTGCGCCGCAACCGGCGGCTGTACGGCATGGCCTACACGCTGGACAACATCGGCGACATCTACCTGGTGGGCCGGATGGCGTTGCACGCGGTGACCCCCGACGAGATCGACCGGCTGATGGGCCAGGTCATCGAGGCCGTCGACTTCGACTTCAACACGTTGCTCGAGTTGGGGTTCCGCTCGTCGATCGAGAAAGAGTGGAAGTGGCGGCTGGCCCGCGGGGAGTCGCTGAAGAACCTCAAGGCATTCGAGCACCTGCGGCCGGAGTAGGGCCGCGCGGGTCCGGCGCGTCGGGGTTGGGCGTGTCGCGCTTCTGGGGACATGTTCGATCTGAACCCGTCAACTTTCCTTGACGGTCAAGGAAAGTTGACGGGTTCCAGCGAAACATCAGCGGAGACAGAGCCCGCGGCCGCCCGTCGTACTCGTTGAGGCTGCGTCGAGGGCTCGGCTCCCTCGGCTTTTCCGCCGCCGCCGCAGTGTCAGCGCGCCTCAGCATTGGCTCCCGGGTGCGGCGAGAGCCAAAGACCCGCACGTGAGAAGATGCAGGCCATGCCGACCTTGATCCTGCTGCGTCACGGCGAGAGCCAGTGGAACGAGAAGAACCTGTTCACCGGTTGGGTCGACGTCGACCTCACCGACAAGGGCCGGGCCGAGGCCGTCCGAGGCGGAAAGCTGCTGGTCGAGCAGGGCGTGCTGCCGGACGTGCTGTACACGTCGCTGCTGCGCCGGGCGATCACCACCGCGAACCTGGCGCTGGACGCCGCCGACCGGCACTGGATTCCCGTACATCGCGACTGGCGCCTCAACGAGCGGCACTACGGCGCGCTGCAGGGCCTCGACAAGGCCGAGACGCTGGCCAAGTACGGCCAGGACCAGTTCATGTCGTGGCGCCGCAGCTACGACACCCCGCCGCCCCCGATCGAGAAGGGCAGCACCTACAGCCAGGACGGCGACCCGCGGTACGCCGGCATCGACGCACCGCTGACCGAATGCCTCGCCGACGTCGTCAAGCGGTTCGTGCCGTACTTCGAGGAGACCATCGCGCCCGACCTCAAGGCCGGTAAGACCGTGCTGATCGCCGCGCACGGCAACTCGCTGCGGGCGCTGGTGAAGTACCTCGACGGCATGTCCGACGACGAGATCACCGGTCTGAACATCCCCACGGGCATCCCGCTGAAGTACGAACTGGACGAAAATCTGAAGCCGACGGTGCCCGGCGGCGAGTACCTGGACCCCGAGGCGGCTGCGGCGGGGGCCGCCGCCGTCGCCGCGCAGGGCGCCAAACAGCACTGACGCCGCGAACAGCCGGTGAACTGCGGTTAACTCCAGTGAAACACCTGGATTTGTACGTGTGACTTGTACCGATCTGGCCGCTCGCTGCTGGGATGACGTTCACCTGATGCGTACGATTTGCCCGTGAGCTTGTCGTACGTGCTGCCTCTGGTGGCCGCCACGGCGCTGCTCGCGTTGGCTCTGGGCATCGCGATCGGCATGCGGTGGGTGCCGCGGCTGAACGAGCGCCGCGAGCGCCGCACTGCCGAGCAGTCCGGGCTTACGGTGTCGGAGATGTTCGCGCACATCGTGTCCATGTCTCCGCTGGGGATGGCGGTCGTCGACACCTACCGCGACGTCGTCTACACCAACGGCCTGGCCAAGGACCTCGGCCTGGTGCGGGACCGGCTGCTCGACGACCGGGCCTGGGAGGCCGCGCAGCAGACCCTGGCCACCGGCGAGGACGTCGAGTTCGATCTCTCGCCGGCCAAACGGGCCACACCGGGCCGCTCGCGGCTGGCGGTGCGGGGCCTGGCGCGTCAGCTGACGGAAGAGGACGGCCGGTTCGCGGTGGTCTACGTCAACGACCAGTCCGAACAGGCCCGCATGGAGGCCAGCCGCCGCGACTTCGTCGCCAACGTCAGCCACGAGCTCAAGACGCCCGTCGGCGCCATGGGTCTGCTGGCCGAGGCGCTGCTGGCGTCCTCGGAGGACCAGGACATGGTCAACCGGTTCGCCGAGAAGATCGTCACCGAGTCGAACCGGCTGGCCAACATGGTCGGTGAACTGATCGAGCTGTCCCGGCTGCAGGGTGCAGAGCCGCTGCCGCACCTGGACGCCGTGGACGTGGATTCCGTTGTCGCCGAGGTTGTTTCGCGCCACAAGGTGGCCGCCGACAACGCCGACATCGCGATCACGACGGACGCGCCGCGTGGTTATCAGGTGCTGGGCAGTGAGACGCTGCTGGCGACGGCGCTCGCGAACCTGGTGTCCAACGCAATCTCGTACTCGCCCAAGGGTTCCCAGGTGTCGATCAGTCGGCGCCGGTACGGCGACAATATCGAGATCGCGGTGACCGACCGCGGCATCGGTATCGAAAAAGCTGATCAGGAACGGGTTTTCGAACGATTCTTCCGCGTCGACAAGGCGCGGTCCCGGGCCACCGGCGGCACCGGGCTTGGGTTGGCCATCGTCAAACACGTTGCGGCCAACCACAACGGAACCATCCGGCTGTGGAGTCAGCCGGGAACCGGGTCGACGTTCACCTTGTCGATTCCGGCCTATCTCGACTCGGACGACGTGGATGTCGACGAGGGAGACGACCACTCATTGCCATCACAAGGAGGGCGACCGAACCAATGACCAGTGTGCTGATCGTGGAGGACGAGGAGTCCCTGGCCGATCCCTTGGCGTTCCTGTTGCGCAAAGAGGGTTTCGAGGCCACCGTCGTGACCGATGGTCCGTCGGCGTTGGCCGAATTCGACCGGGCCGGGGCCGACATCGTGCTCCTGGACCTCATGCTGCCCGGTATGAGCGGCACCGACGTCTGTAAGCAGCTGCGTTCGCGGTCCGGCGTGCCGGTCATCATGGTGACCGCGCGCGACAGCGAGATCGACAAGGTCGTCGGCCTGGAACTCGGCGCCGACGACTACGTCACCAAGCCGTACTCGGCCCGTGAGCTCATCGCCCGTATCCGCGCCGTGCTGCGCCGCGGTGGCGAGTCCGACGACAACGTCGGCGCCGACGGCGTGCTGGAGGCCGGGCCGGTCCGCATGGACGTCGAGCGGCACATCGTGTCGGTCAACGGCGACGCCATCACGCTGCCGCTCAAGGAGTTCGACCTGCTCGAGTACTTGATGCGCAACAGCGGGCGGGTGCTGACGCGTGGCCAGTTGATCGACCGGGTCTGGGGCGCCGATTACGTCGGTGACACCAAGACCCTCGACGTCCACGTCAAGCGGCTGCGGTCCAAGATCGAGGCCGACCCGGCCAACCCGGTGCACCTCGTCACCGTTCGCGGGCTGGGTTACAAGCTCGAGGGCTAGTTCCCCTCGCGGCTATTTCTTGGCGGCCTTCGGCGCTTTCGGGGCCTCTGCCGCCGCGGTGGCCGGGTGGACGGCGATGAGCCCCAGCCCGGTCCGCCGCTTGCACAGGGCCGCCAGCTCGGCGTAGACCTTCGCGCCGAGCAGTTCGGTCAGCTCGGGCCCGTAGGACTCCCACACGGCCCGGGCGCCGACGTGCGCTGCCGGGTCGCCCGTGCAGTACCAGACCAGGTCGTGGCCGCCCTCGCCCCAGCCGCGCCGGTCGTATTCGGTGACGACGGTCCGCAGAATCTCGGTGCCGTCCGGCCGCGTCACCCAGTCCTGCGTGCGACGGATCGGCAGCTGCCAGCAGACCTCGGGCTTCATGGTCAGCGGCTCGACCCCGAGTTTGAGGGCCTTGCTGTGCAGTGCGCAGCCGATCCCGCCGGCGAAACCCGGCCGGTTCAGGAAGATGCACGCGCCCTTGTACTTGCGAGTCCGCAGGTTGGGCTTGTCGTCGTATTCGTCCATCTCGAGGTAGCCCTTGCGGCCCAGGCCCTTCTCCCGGAACTGCCAGTCCTCGTCGGTCAGCAGCTTGACCGACTCCTCGAGCTGCGCGACGTCGTCGTCATCGGCCATGAAGGCGCCGTGGCTGCAGCAGCCGTCGTCGGGCCGTCCTTCGACGGTGCCCTGGCACGCCGGCGTCCCGAAGACACATGTCCACTTCGACAGCAGCCACGTCAGATCCGCGGCGATCAGGTGCTCCGGATTGTCAGGGTCGAAGAACTCCACCCACTCGCGGGCAAAGTCCAGTCCCACCTCGTGGGAACCGGGCTTCGAAGGCTCGCCGGCACTGTTCTGCGATGCGGTCACAGCACGCAACCGTAGACCCGTTACCGTGGTTTCCGTGCGATTGGGCGTCCTCGACGTGGGCAGTAACACCGTTCATCTGTTGGTAGTCGACGCGCGCCGTGGCGGGCACCCGACACCGATGAGTTCCACCAAGGCCTCACTGCGCCTTGCCGAGGCGATCGACGACACCGGCAAATTGACCCGCAAGGGCGCCGACAGCCTGGTCGCGACCGTCGACGAGTTCGCCAAGATCGCCACCAGCTCGGGGTGCGCGGAGTTTATGGCGTTCGCCACATCTGCGGTCCGGGATGCCACCAACTCCGAGGCGGTGCTGGCGCGGGTGCGGGCCGAGACCGGCGTCCAGCTGCAGGTCCTGTCCGGGGTCGACGAATCGCGGCTCACCTTCCTGGCCGTGCGCCGCTGGTACGGCTGGAGCGCGGGCCGCATCATCAACCTCGACATCGGTGGCGGATCGCTCGAGCTCTCGGGCGGCATCGACGAAGAACCCGACGTCGCGCTGTCGATGCCGCTGGGTGCGGGCCGTTTGACGCGCGAATGGCTGCAGGAGGATCCGCCCGGGCGGCGGCGCGTGGCGGTGCTGCGCGACTGGCTCGACAACGAGATTTCCGCCTCGGCGGCCAAGGTGCTGGCGGCCGGTACGCCGGAGCTCGCGGTCGCGACGTCGAAGACCTTCCGCTCGCTGGCCCGGCTCACCGGCGCGGCGCCGTCGGGCGCGGGACCGCGCGTGAAGCGCACGTTGACCGCCGCCGGCCTCAGACAGCTCATATCTTTCATCTCTAGGATGACCACGGCCGACAGAGCCGAACTGGAGGGGGTGAGTGCCGACCGCGCGCCACAGATCGTGGCCGGTGCGTTGGTGGCCGAGGCGACCATGCGAGCGCTGTCGCTCGACTCCGTGGACATCTGCCCGTGGGCGTTGCGGGAGGGTGTGATCCTGCGGAAACTCGACAGTGAAGCCGATGGAACCGACTTGGTGGAAACGTTCGCGGGATTGGCTCCCGCCAAAGGCGAGACACGATGACAGATTCAGACGACTTCTCGGCGACGCGACCGATCTCGGTCGCCGAGCTGCTGGCCAAGAACGGCACCATCGGTGCGCCGCCGGTCGGCGGCCGCCGGCGCCGCCGGCGGGGGAACAGCGACGCGGTGACCGTCGCCGAACTGACGGGCGAAATCCCGATCATCCGGCCGGAGACGCTGCACGCAGAGCCGGCGCAGGCCCCTGAGGCCCCGGCTCCGGAGGAAGCCGCTCCCGAGCCCGTCGCCGAGCCGGAAGCGGAAGCCGCCGTCGAAGAGCCGCCTGCCACCGTCGAGGACGAGACGCCGTCCGCGGCCGACGAGATGGAGCCCGACGACACCGGGGTCCAGTACGTCGTCGACGAGGAGATGCTGCACACCGACATCGTCGAACCCGTGCCCGCGGACACCGCGGTGGTCGACGACTACGAGGACCACCTGCGCCGTCGTGACGCCGAGGCCGATCCGGTGGAGTTCGTGGCGCCGTCGCGCAAGCCCGCCTTCCGCTGGTCGTTCAAGCCGGTCCGCGGCGCCGAGGAGATGAGCCCCGACCCGGTCGACGAGGACCTGCCGGCCGACGCGGACATCGACGACGACCTGCTGTCGCTCACGGACGCGGAGCCCGTCGCCAAGCTCGACACCGGGGCCGTTCCCGTCGTCGAGGACGACGAGGACGTCCACGACACCGAGGCGCCGCAAGCCGCTCCCGAGGCGCCGCGGGAGCCGTCGCGTAATGGCCGCGCCGAGCGCTACGACGCCCTGTTCGGCGGCTTCGCGGCGGACGAGGACACCCGGCGCGAAGAGCTGGTCGCGGACCACGACGTGCCCGCTGCGGACGTCGACCACGACGAAGCCGACCACGAGGACGACGAGAAGTCCGGTTCCGGCCTGAAACGCGGCGCGTGGGTCGTCGGGCAGAGCCTGCTGGCGGTCGTCTTCGGCGCCGGCATGTTCTTCGCATTCGACCAGCTGTGGCGCTGGAACCAGATCGTGGCGCTGATGCTCTCGATGCTGGTGATCCTCGGCCTGGTCGCCGGGATTCGCGTGATCCGGAAGGATCACGACCTGGCCAGTACGCTGATCGCGATTCTGGTCGGCGGTCTCGTCACGTTCGGACCCTTGGCACTGCTCTACTCAGCCTGAACCGGAGGCCTGTGCGTCCCGCCATCAAGGTAGGTCTGTCCACCGCGTCGGTCTATCCCTTGCGGACCGAGGCTGCCTTCGAGTACGCCGCCCGCCTCGGCTACGACGGTGTCGAGCTGATGGTGTGGGCCGAGCCCGTCAGCCAGGACATCGACGCCATCGAGCGGATGTCACAGCGCTGGGGGGTTCCGGTACTCAGCGTCCACGCGCCGTGCCTGCTGATCTCGCAGCGCGTGTGGGGCTCCAACCCGATCCCCAAGCTCGAACGCAGCGTGCGGGCCGCCGAGCAGCTGGGTGCGCAGACGGTCGTCGTGCATCCGCCGTTCCGGTGGCAGCGCCGTTATGCCGAAGGTTTCTCCGACCAGGTCGCCGAGCTCGAGGCGTCGAGCGACGTCCTGGTCGCGGTGGAGAACATGTTCCCGTTCCGCACCGACCGCTTCTTCGGCACCGGCCAGCCGTCCATCGAGCGGATGCGTAAGCGCGGCGGGACCCCGGGACCGGGGATCTCGGCGTTCGCGCCGTCCTACGACCCGCTGGACGGCAATCACGCCCACTACACCCTGGACCTGTCGCATTCGGCGACGGCGGGCACCGATGCCGTCGACATGGCGCGGCGCATGGGCAAGGGGCTGGTGCACCTGCATCTGTGCGACGGCAACGGCGCGTCCACCGACGAACATCTGGTGCCCGGGCGCGGCAGCCAGCCGACGGTGCAGATCTGCCAGATGCTGGCCGCCAGTGAGTTCTCCGGACACGTCATCCTGGAGGTCACCACATCGGCGGCACGCAACAACGCCGAGCGTGAGGCGCTGCTCGTCGAGTCGCTCGAATTCGCGCGGCGGCACCTGCTGCGCTGACCCCGCGCCGTCCTGGCATGCTGTCTCCCGTGGCGAGAATTGCGATCATCGGTGGCGGAAATATCGGCGAGGCCCTGCTGGCGGGGCTGTTGCAGTCAGGGCGGCAGGTCAAGGATCTCGTAGTCGCCGAGGCCAATTCGGCTCGTGCCGCGCAGCTCGCCGAGAAGTACTCCGTCCGGGTCACCGATGTCGCGGACGCCGCCGAGAACGCGGCCTACGTGATCGTGGCCGTCAAGCCCGACGCCGTCGAGGGCGTCGTCGAGACGCTGGCCGACGCGGCCGCGGACGCCGACAGCAGCAGCGTCGAGCAGGTCGTCGTGTCAGTGGCCGCGGGCGTCCCCACGGCCTTCTACGAAGCCAAGCTGCCGGCCGGTTCGCCGGTGGTCCGGGTCATGCCGAACACGCCGATGCTGGTCGGTGCGGGCATCACCGCGCTGTCGCGGGGCCGGTACGCGAACGACGCGCAGCTGGCCGAGGTGTCGGAGATCTTCTCCGCCGTCGGCGCGGTCCTGACGGTGCCCGAGAAGCAGATGGACGCGGTCACCGCGGTGTCCGGTTCGGGCCCTGCGTACTTCTTCCTGATGGTCGAGGCGGTCGTCGATGCGGGTGTCGCAGCGGGCCTCCCACGGCCCGTAGCAACCGAGCTGGCGGCCCAGACGATGGCCGGTGCGGCCGCCATGTTGCTCGATCGGATGACGGAATCCGGCCCTGGTTCCGCGGTCGGTCCGCTGGACACCAGCGCCGCACAATTGCGGGCCTCGGTGACCTCTCCGGGGGGCACTACCGCCGCTGGTCTGCGGGAACTCGAACGCGGTGGCCTGCGGTCTGCCGTCGCGAGTGCGGTCGAAGCCGCAAAAACACGGTCTGAGCAGCTAAGAATTACATCTGAGTAGTTCTAAGATTTCAGATTGATTACCCCACACCCGTCGCAATAACCACATTGGCCACGCTATTCTCCTTCTCGTAAGCACGCGTTGGTGCCAGCGGAGGGGAAGCCGCTGGAGCTGGCCGTGCCTGATTGATTGGGTTGCGATGACGTCTATGAACGGGCCATCGGCGCGTGACGGTGGCGATCAGCCACGAACGCAGTTCCTGACTGTTGCCGAGGTTGCGAGCCTTATGCGGGTCAGCAAGATGACGGTATACCGGCTGGTGCACAACGGAGAGCTGCCCGCGGTGCGTGTCGGCCGCTCATTTCGGGTGCACGCCAAGGCCGTGCACGACCTCCTCGAGTCGTCGTACCACGACGCGGGCTAGTCTCCGCGCGCCCGGCTGAGTGCTGCGTACCTCGGGTGCGCAGCACCGTATCCGCGACTTCGGCGTGATTTGCATCGATCAGCGCTGCAGGGCACGCCGAAATCGCTGATAGGCGGGCGTATCCAGCAGGCGTTTTCGTGGCGGGAAACCCGGCCGGGTAAAGTGGCGGGGTTGGTTTCACACCGATCTTCACGGATCGACGTCTAGTAGCGGAGACTTCAAAGTCTATGGGTTCAGTCATCAAGAAGCGGCGTAAGCGCATGTCGAAGAAGAAGCACCGCAAGCTGCTTCGTCGCACCCGGGTTCAGCGCAGAAAACTCGGTAAGTAGTTCTCAGCGCTCGTTTGCGTCGCCCACTAGGCTGACCAAATGGATGCCGACGGACGCCCCGGAAGCCGGCCCACAGCGCCGGGCGGAAGCGATTCCGGCCCGGACATCCCCGAGACCCTGCACCACCCCAAGGTGGTGCTGGTCACGGGTGCGTGCCGGTTCCTGGGCGGATATCTGACAGCCAGACTCGCTCAGAACCAGCTCATCGAGCATGTGATCGCGGTCGACGCGATCACGCCGAGCAAGGACATGTTGCGGCGTATGGGCCGCGCGGAGTTCGTCCGCGCGGACATCCGCAACCCGTTCATCGCCAAGGTGATCCGGAACGGCAACGTCGACACCGTCGTCCACGCGGCGGCGGCGTCCTACGTGCCGCAGTCCGGTCGCGCTGCGCTCAAAGAGCTCAACGTCATGGGCGCGATGCAGCTGTTCGCGGCCTGTCAGAAGGCGCCTTCGGTCCGGCGGGTGATCCTCAAGTCGACATCGGAGATCTACGGGTCCAGCCCGCGTGATCCGGTGATGTTCACCGAGGACAGCAGTGCCCGTCGCCCACCGGGAGAGGGCTTCGCCCGGGACAGCATCGACATCGAGGGCTACGCACGCGGTCTCGCGCGGCGCCGGCCCGACATCGCGGTCACGATCCTGCGGCTGGCCAACATGATCGGTCCGGCCATGGACACCGCGCTGTCGCGGTACCTGGCGGGCCCGTTGGTGCCGACCGCGTTCGGGCACGACGCCCGGTTGCAATTGCTGCACGAGCAGGACGCCCTCGGGGCGCTGGAGCGCGCCACCCTGGTGGGGCGGGCCGGCACCTTCAACATCGGGGCGTCGGGCATCATCCTGATGAGCCAGGCCATTCGCCGGTCCGGCCGCATCGGGTTGCCGCTCGCCGGCCCCACGATGTGGGTGCTCGACGCCTGGCGACGAGCGACCGCGGGCGTCGAACTGGACCGCGAACAGTCCGACTACATGCGCTATGGCCGGGTCATGGACACCACACGGATGACGAGGGAACTCGGCTATACCCCAAAGTGGACGACCATGGAGGCTTTTGACGATTACGTTTCAGGCCGCGCGCTGACGCCCATTATCGACCCAGGGTGGGTAGGCTCAGTGGAGCGTCGTGCAGTGGCCGCAGCGCAGCGGTGGGGACGCTGATTTCGCAAGTTTTTGATGGTGGGAGATATTGACGTGGCGGGCGAATCGAAAGCCAAAGTCATTCCGCTCCATTCGAATTCGACACGCGCTGCTGCGCAACGTCGGGCATCGAAGCGGGATGCAACGCTGCGACATCCTTCGCTGTTGACCGACCCCGGGACCCGCGCATCGGCTGAGCAGATTGCTGCCGTGGTCCGGGAGATCGACCAGCACCGGTTTGCCGCGGCCGGCCCTGCGGCCGACGAGGGGCCCAATGAACTGGCCCAACGCATAAGTGCCGCTTCGGATTTCATCCGTAAGCGACTGACCGGCGACTACCGTGTCGACGAATTCGGTTTTGACCAGCATCTCAACAATGCGGTCTTTCTTCCTTTGCTGCGAACACTTTTCAATTCGTGGTTCCGTGTCGAGGTATCCGGCATCGAGAATTTGCCGGACGACGGCGCAGCATTGGTCGTGGCAAACCATGCGGGCGTATTGCCGTTCGACGGATTGATGACGTCGGTCGCCGTGCACGACAAGCACCCGAAGCACCGGGACCTGCGGCTGCTGGCCGCCGACCTCGTTTTCGACCTGCCGGTGGTGGGCCAGGCCGCGCGCAAGGCCGGCCACACCATGGCCTGCACCGCCGACGCCCACCGGCTGCTCGAGGCCGGCGAGCTGACCGCCGTGTTCCCCGAGGGGTACAAGGGTCTCGGCAAGCCGTTCAAGGACCGGTACAAGCTGCAGCGGTTCGGCCGCGGCGGCTTCGTCTCGGCGGCGCTGCGCTCGGGTGCGCCCATCGTGCCGTGCTCGATCGTCGGCTCCGAGGAGATCTACCCCAAGATCGGCGACGTGAAGCTGCTCGCCCGCCTGCTCGGGCTGCCGTACTTCCCGCTGACGCCGCTGTTCCCGCTCGCCGGGCCCATCGGCCTGCTGCCGCTGCCGTCGAAGTGGTACATCCAGTTCGGCGAGCCCATCTCGACGGCCGACTACGACGAGTCCGCCGCCGACGATCCGATGATCACCTTCGAGCTGACCGACCAGGTGCGCGCGACCATTCAGCAGACGCTGTACCAGCTGCTCGCCAATCGCCGCGGCACGTTCCTGTAGGCGCCAGTTGTTGAGTGTGCGCTGGCGCTGATGTTTTTCGAGTGCCGCTCGGCATGGAGGCACGGTCAACTCGCTCTGCGGTGAGGGTGCGCGCCACTCGGGGCATTTCCGCCGTGGGTTCAGGATCAACATCGCGGGCGTGGTCTGCCATGCTGACCCTGTAGTCAGGGTGCCGGTTACTCGACCTTTTCCGCCGTGTGTACAGGATCAACGGCAGCCGGGGTTCGGGTCTGCGGTGAGGGTGCGCGTTACTCGAGCTTTTCCGGCCTGGAAACAGGGTGAACTCACGCTGCGGTGACGGCAGTGGCTACTCCGGCGATCGGCGCAGTCGCCAGACAACTCGCGCGAAGGTTCAACCCTTTTGCGCGGCAACCATTTTCGCGATGGCGGCGTCGCGGGCCGCGGCGATCTGCGCGCTGACCTCGCCGGCTTCGTCGTCGTTCTGGGCCTCGCCCAGCATCGTGACGATGCTCGTCATGATCGGCTCACCGGCGTCGTCGGTGACCTCGGCGCGAATCTCGGCGATCACCGTGCCGTGTGACTCGATCACCGAGTCCAGGTACGAGTCGAACCACAGCCGGTCGCCGACCCGGATCGGGCGGTGGAAGATCAGCTTCTGGTCGCGGTGCAGCACGCGCTCCAGGTTGATCGGCACGTCGAACTGGTTGAACAGCTCGAGCTGGACCCGCCGGCCCGCGACGGCGATGAACGTCAGCGACGCGATCAGGGTGTCCGAGCCGCACTCAGCGGCCGCTTCCTCGGAGAAATGGGCCGGGTGATCGTCCTGGACCGCCTGCGCGAACTCCTTGACCTTCTCGCGGCCGACCTCGAAGTAATCCGGGTACCGGAAGTGGGTTCCGATGATGTCGTCCGCAATGCCCATGGCGCGTGAGCCTATCAGCGTTCGCGGGGCTGACCTGCGCGCTACGCCTGGGGTGTGGTGGCAGCGCGGTCCCTAGTTGCTCTTGCGCGACGCCATGGCCGCCAGCGCTCCGCCGACCGCGCCCAGGGCCAGCGCCGAGGGCACCCCGATGCGGGCGGCCTTGCGGGCGGTCCGGAAATCGCGGATCTCCCAGCCGCGTTCGCGCGCGACGTCGCGCAGCGCGGCGTCGGGGTTGATCGCGACGGCGGTGCCGACCAGCGACAGCATCGGCACGTCGTTGAAACTGTCCGAGTAGGCGGTGCAGCGGCGCAGGTTCAGGCCCTCGCGAATGGCGAGCTGACGCACGGCGTGCGCCTTGCCGACCCCGTGCAGGATGTCGCCGACCAGCCGCCCGGTGAAGACGCCGTCGACCGACTCGGCGACGGTGCCCAGCGCCCCGGTCAGCCCCAGCTTGCGGGCGATGGTCTGCGCCAGCTCCATCGGCGTCGCGGTGACGAGCCAGACCTGCTGGCCGGCGTCGAGGTGCATCTGCGCCAGCGCCCGGGTGCCCTGCCAGATCTTGTCGGCGATGATCTCGTCGTAGATCTCGTCGCCGAGGGCTTCCAGTTCCGCGGTCTGCCGGCCCTCGATGAAGGACAGCGCCTTGCGCCGGCCGGCGGCGACGTCGTCGCTGTTCTCCTTGCCGGTGACCTGAAACTTGGCCTGCGCGTAGGCGAAACGGGCCAGGTCCGAGTATTTGAAGTAGTCGCGGGCGGCCAGGCCGCGGGCGAAGTGCACCAGCGACGAGCCGTGCACCAGCGTGTTGTCGACGTCGAAGAACGCCGCCGCGGTGAGGTCGGGCGGCGGCGGGAGCACCGGGGCGGCGGGTTCGTCGGCTCCGGAATCACGCTCGGCGGCATCGAGTTCAGCGGCGTCATCAGCTCCGGAGGGCACGGGCGTGCCCGTGGGCTCGTCGGCAGTCACGGGGCTGGATTCGGACACGGTTCAACAGTAGGTCACGCCATACTGTTGCGCGTGGATCGATCAGGGAACAGCCACCGCGTGACGTTGCTCACCCGGGCCGGCTGCAGCATGTGCGAGCGCGCGGCGGCTCAGCTGGTGGAGCTGTCCGACGAGCTCGGATTCGTCCTGACGAGCACGGACGTCGATGTCCTGGCCGCGGCGGGGGACACGGCCCTGCGCGCGGAATTCGGCGATCGGCTGCCCGTGGTGCTCCTCGATGACGTTGAGCACAGCTACTGGGAGGTCGACGAGGAGCAGCTGCGGGCCGACCTGGCAGGTTGACCGGGCGAAGCAGTCCGCTCGGCACGTGTGCCCCGGGGCCGGGCGTGCGTATAGCAAATTTGGTCGGCGGGCTGGTGAGCGGCTAGCTTTGATGGCGTTCCTGCGGCCAGAAGAGGCCCGGGAAACCTTCTTGCCCAACGGAGGTGCTACGAGGTGATGAGGCCGTGAGCGTCCTGCTGTTCGGGGTTTCACACCGCAGCGCGCCGGTTTCCGTGATCGAGCAGCTCAGCACCGACGAGGCCGAACAGGCCAAGATCATCGAGTTGCTGCTGCAGTCCTCTCTGGTCACCGAGGCCATGGTGCTCTCCACCTGTAACCGGGTCGAGGTGTACGCGGTGGTCGACGCCTTCCACGGCGGGCTCTCGGTGATCGGCTCGGTGCTCTCCGAGCGGTCCGGCATGTCGCTGCAGGATCTCACCAGGTACGCCTACGTGCGGTACGCCGAGGCGGCCGTCGAGCATCTGTTCGCCGTCGCCAGTGGCCTGGACTCGGCCGTCATCGGTGAGGCGCAGGTGCTGGGCCAGGTGCGCCGCGCCTACACGTCGGCCGAGGCGCACCAGACCGTAGGCCGGACCCTGCACGAGCTGTCGCAGCGGGCGCTGTCGGTCGGCAAGCGCGTGCATTCCGAGACCGGGATCGACGCCGCCGGTGCCTCGGTGGTGTCGGTGGCGCTCGACATGGCCAAGTCCAAGCTCACCTCGCTGACCGGGCTGAACGCCGCCGTGATCGGCGCCGGCTCCATGGGCGCCCTGGCCGCCGCGCATCTGACGCGCGCCGGGATCGCCCGCGTCGAGGTCGTGAACCGCTCGCTGCCGCGGGCCGAGCGCATGGTCGAGAACTTGAAGGCCCACGGCGTCGAAGCCGCCGCGCACACCCTGGACGACATCGCCGTCGCGCTGGGTAATGCCGACGTCGTCGTCGCGTGTACCGGCGCGGTGCGTCCGGTGGTGTCGTTGGCCGACGCGCACCGCGGACTGATGAACCGCCCGGAGCACCGCCAGCTGGTGATCTGCGACCTGGGCATGCCCCGCGACGTCGACGGCGCGATTGCTGGCCTGCCGGGCGTGCACATGATCGACATGGACCGCATCCAGCGGGAACCGTCGGCCCGGGCTGCTGCCTCGGACGCCGAAGCGGCCCGTTCGATCGTCGCCGCGGAGGTCGCCAGCTACCTGGCCGGCCAGCGGATGGCCGAGGTCACCCCGACCGTCACCGCCCTGCGCCAGCGGGCCGCGGACGTCGTCGAGGCGGAGTTGTTGCGGCTCGACAACCGGGTTCCGGGACTCGACGCCGCTCACCGGGACGAGGTCGCCAAGACCGTGCGTCGGGTGGTGGACAAGTTGCTGCACGCGCCGACGGTGCGGGTCAAGCAGCTGGCCAGCGCGCCCGGCGGTGACACTTACGCCGAGGCGCTACGGGAGCTGTTCGAGCTCGACCCGCAGGCCATCGACGCGGTGTCGGCTGGCGAACTGCCTTTGATGGCACCAGATTTGGCGGCCGGCGAGCCGCATTCCCACCACGACAAGGCTGAGTAACCCGGTTTGGTATCCACCCTCGAAAACGTTGTCCGGATCGGCACCAGGGGCAGCCTTCTGGCGACCACACAGGCCGGCACCATCCGTGACGCCCTGGTAGCTCTGGGGCAGCCCGCGGAGTTGGTCATCATCAGCACCGACGGCGACCGGTCGCAGGCGCCTGTCGCCGAGATCGGCATCGGTGTGTTCACCGCCGAGTTGCGGCACGCCATGGCCGACGGTCGCATCGACGTCGCGGTGCACTCGTACAAGGATTTGCCGACGGCGCCCGACGAGCGTTTCGTCATCGCCGCGGTGCCGCCTCGCGAGGACCCGCGGGACGCGCTTGTGGCGCGCGACGGATTGGTGCTCGGGGAGTTGCCGGCCGGCTCGGTGATCGGCACGTCGAGCCCGCGACGGGCCGCACAGCTTAGAGCACTGGGTCTCGGTTTGGAAATCCGCCCCCTACGAGGCAACCTAGATACCAGGTTGAACAGGGTAAGTAGTGGTGATCTCGACGCTGTTGTCGTCGCCCGAGCGGGTCTGGCCCGTATCGGACGGCTCGATGCCGTCACCGAGAGCCTCGAGCCGGTGCAGATGTTGCCAGCGCCGGCGCAGGGCGCCCTCGCGGTCGAGTGCCGAGTGGGTGACACCGAGCTGGCGACGCTGCTGGGAAAGCTGGACGATCCCGACACGCGCGCCGCGATCACTGCCGAACGAGTCCTGTTGGCCGAACTGGAGGCGGGTTGTTCCGCGCCGGTGGGTGCGATCGCTGAAGTGGTCGAGTCCATCGACGAGGACGGCCGAGTCTTCGAAGAGCTGTCGTTGCGCGGTTGCGTGGCGGCTCTGGACGGATCCGACGTGATCCGGGCGTCCGGGATCGGGACCCCCGAACGGGCACGGGAGCTGGGGCTCTCGTTGGCCGCGGAGTTGTTCGACCTGGGTGCGCGCGACGTGTTGGATCAGCGGACTGTAGAGCGGGAGTGAGAGATGACGACCCGAGTGCGTAAGCAGCACAAGCCTGGCCGCATCACCTTTGTCGGTTCCGGCCCCGGTGACCCGGGCCTGTTGACGACGCGTGCGCGGAACGTCTTGGCGCATGCGGCGTTGGTTTTCACCGACCCTGATGTGCCCGAGGCGGTGCTGGCGCTGATCGGTACCGATCTGCCGCCGACGTCCGGGCCGCACCCGGCCGACGCCGAGCCGGCCGCCGAACCGAAGGCTGACGAGGCCGCGGCCGACAAGGCCCCGGCCGCCGCGCCCACCATGACGTTCCCGCACGGTGTCGACGTCCGTCCCGCGCTGGGCGACCCCACCGAGGTGGCCAAGCTGCTCATCGCCGAGGCGAAGACCGGCGTCGACGTGGTGCGTCTGGTCGCCGGCGACCCGCTGTCGGTCGACTCCGTCATCACCGAGGTGAACGCGCTGGCCAAGACCGCGGCGCACTTCGAGCTGGTGCCCGGCCTGCCGTCGTCGACGGCGGTGCCGACCTACGCGGGTCTGCCCGTCGGTTCGTCGCACACCGTGGCCGACGTCCGTGGTGACGTCGACTGGGCCGCGCTGGCTGCGGCTCCCGGGCCGCTGATCCTGCACGCGACGGTGTCGCACCTGCCGGACGCCGCCCGCACCCTGATCGAATACGGCCTCACCGACAGCACCCCGTGCGTCGTGACGGCCAACGGCACCACGTGCCAGCAGCGGTCCATCGAGACCACGCTGGCCGGGCTGCTGGACAAGGCCGTGCTGGAGAAGCCCGTCGGCCCTGAGCCGGTCGGTCCGCTGGCGGGCCCGCTGGTCGTGACCATCGGCAAGACCGTGGCGCACCGGGCCAAGCTGAACTGGTGGGAGAGCCGCTCGCTGTACGGCTGGACCGTGCTGGTGCCGCGCACCAAGGACCAGGCCGGCGAGATGAGCGATCGACTGGTGGGCCACGGCGCCCTGCCGATCGAGGTGCCGACCATCGCGGTCGAGCCGCCGCGCAGCCCCGCCCAGATGGAGCGTGCGGTCAAGGGTCTGGTCGACGGCCGCTTCCAGTGGGTCGTGTTCACCTCCACCAACGCGGTGCGTGCGGTGTGGGAGAAGTTCAACGAGTTCGGTCTGGACGCCCGCGCGTTCTCCGGTGTGAAGATCGCGTGTGTCGGTCAGGCCACCGCGGACAAGGTGCGCGCGTTCGGCATCAACCCCGAGCTGGTGCCCGCCGGTGAGCAGTCGTCGCTGGGCCTGCTGGACGAATTCCCGGACTACGACGACATTTTCGACCCGGTGAACCGTGTGCTGCTGCCGCGTGCCGACATCGCCACCGAGACGCTGGCCGAGGGCCTGCGCGAGCGCGGCTGGGAGATCGAGGACGTCACGGCCTACCGCACCGTCCGGGCGGCACCGCCACCGGCGCACACCCGCGAGATGATCAAGACCGGTGGTTTCGACGCCGTGTGCTTCACCTCGAGCTCCACGGTGCGCAACCTGGTCGGTATCGCCGGAAAGCCGCACGCCCGGACCATCGTCGCCTGCATCGGCCCGAAAACCGCTGAAACCGCAGCCGAATTCGGCCTGCGCGTGGACGTGCAGCCGGAGACCGCCGCCGTCGGCCCGCTGGTCGAGGCGCTGGCCGAGCACGCCGCTCGCCTGCGCGCCGAGGGTGCGTTGCCGCCTCCGCGCAAGAAGAGCCGGCGCCGCTAAACTCGATCGAAACGGCATTCCAGCAGGCGGGTACTCGCACTCTGCTTGCCGGAATGCGGTTTCGGCGAACGAGGAGGCATTCCTGTGTCCTATCCACGGCATCGGCCACGGCGACTGCGGACCACCCCGGCATTGCGCCGTCTGGTGTCCGAAACCTCGCTGGAGCCACGGCATCTGGTGCTGCCGCTGTTCGTCGCCGACGGGCTCGCCGAGCCGCGTCCGATCAGCGCGATGCCCGGTGTCGTGCAGCACACCCGGGAGTCGCTGCGCCGCGCCGCGGCCGAAGCCGTCGAGGCCGGTGTCGGTGGGCTGATGCTGTTCGGCATCCCGTGCGACGGTGACAAGGACGCCACCGGCTCCGAGGGCGTCAACCCCGACGGCATCCTGAATGTGGCACTGCGCGACCTGAATTCGGACCTGGGCGACGCGACGGTGCTGATGGCCGACACCTGCCTGGACGAATTCACCGACCACGGGCATTGCGGCGTGCTGGACGTGCACGGCCGCGTCGACAACGACGCCACCAACGAGCAGTACATCAAACTCGCCGTGGCGCAAGCGCATTCGGGCGCACATGTCGTCAGTCCCAGCGGCATGATGGACGGTCAGGTCGCGGCGATCCGCGACGGGCTGGACCACGCCGGGCACAGCGATGTCGCGATCCTGGCCTACGCCGCCAAATTCGCGTCGGCGTTCTACGGCCCGTTCCGCGAGGCGGTCGGCTCGAGCCTGCAGGGCGATCGTCGTACCTACCAACAGGATCCGGGCAACGCCCGCGAAGCGGTGCGCGAAATCGAGCTGGACCTCGCCGAAGGCGCCGACATGGTGATGGTCAAGCCGGCGATGAGCTACCTGGACGTGGTGCGCGCCGCTGCCGAGATTTCGCCGGTACCCGTTGCGGCGTACCAGATTTCGGGTGAGTACGCGATGATCAGCGCAGCCGCCGCCAACGGCTGGATCGACCTGCGGTCCTCGGTCCTGGAGTCGCTGGTCGGCATTCGGCGCGCCGGCGCCGACATCGTCCTCACGTACTGGGCGACGGACGTCGCGGGCTGGCTGCGGTGAACCCACTCAACCCGCACGACCCGCAGAACCCCTACCACCCGCAGTACCCGCCGCAACAGGGTCCGGGGCCCGACGCGCTCGCACCCGAGCCGCACGAGATGCCGCAGGACGTCGTCACCGGTTTCTGGCTGTGGACGGCCGCGCTGCCGCTGTCGGTGATCGGCTACGTCATCAACCTGCTGACGACGCCCGAGCGGGAGGTGTCGGGCTACGCGTACGCGGTGTCCGGCCTGATGCTGTTCATCATCGTGGTCCTGGTGGCCACGTTCCTGGTGCTGCTGCGACAGGGCTACCGATGGGCGCGCAGCATCCTCACCGGCGGGTCGGCGGCCACGATCCTGTACCTGACCACCAACCTGTTCGCCAACTACCACGGTGCGGCCGCGGCGCTGGGCTACGCGGTGTGCGGCATCGGCGGCGCCGTGCTGATCGGCGGCGGCGTGTACCTGCTGCACCGCCCCGATTCGAACGCCTACTTCGTCCGCTAACCACCCGCGAGCGGCCGTGTCTGTACGGCGGCGCGCGGCGCGAAGCGTGCATTTCGGGGCCGCTCGCGGGCGCCCAGGTCGACGTGAACGCACATGTGGCCCGCTAGGCTGGCCCGGATATGACTGAGCCCACGCCCTCCGCGCCCGCCCGTCCGCAGGCCGTCACAGTCGCTTTCTGGTGCTGGGTGGTGGCCGCGGTACTGCTGATGGTCGGCGGCATGTTGACCGCCACCGCGGAGGTGCCCGCCGCCTATCGTGGCCTGGTTCTGGGCTTCGGCGCCATCACCGCCCTCGCCGGCGCCGCCATGGCTTTTTCCGCCGGCCGGGCCCGCTCGGGGGACAACCGGTTTCGTCGGGCCGCGGTCGCGTTGTCCATGGCGATCGTGATCGTCGTCGGCCTTCTCGCGCTGCTGGGAGTGGCGCAGCTGCTGTCGTTGTTGGCGCTGCTGCCGTTGATCGGCGGCACGGTCTCGATCACCCGGCCGGCGGCGCAGACGTGGTTCGACGGAAAGGCCAACGCATGACGGACGCGCCGACTGACACCGACGCCGAGCAGATTCTCTTCCACGAGGTCGGTGCCAGCTGGTGGTGGTTGGCGCTCGGTCCGTTCTCCGGTGCCTCCATCGCGGCGATGCAGCTGTGGTCGGCGCACCGGGTGGACCCGCTGGTGCCGGTGGTGTTCCTCGTCCTGGTCACCGGGTTCCTGGGGTTGCAGGTCAAGGCGGCGCGGCTGCACACTTCGGTCGAGCTGACGCCCGAGTACCTGCGGCAAGGCACCGAGTCCGTGCGGGTCGCGGACATGATCGGGATGTTCCCGGAGGCCAGAGGCGCTGACGTGCCCCGCTGGCAGTCGTACCGGGCGTTCGGGGAGCTCACGGGCGTTCCGCGCGGCCGCACCGGGATCGGCGTCAAGCTGACCGGTGAGCGCAGCGGGCAGGCCTGGGCGCGGCGCCATCGCGGGTTGCGGGCCCAGCTGGAGGCGTTGGGTGTGCGCGAACTCGGCGAGGACGACGACGAATGAGCCGCGACAAGATCATCGCGGCCGGCGCACTCGTGGCGGCGGTGCTGGCCGCCGTCGGGTCGGTCGTGAGTTGGCTGGCCGCGTCGTCGATCGCCGACGTCGCGCCGGTGATCCCCGGCGAGCCGGTGAAGACGTCGGTGCTCTACGACCCGTCGTTCATCACGTTGTCATTGTTGCTGGCGACCCTGGCCGGGGTGCTCGCCGTAGTGGGGACGGCGAGGTGGCGGCGCGCCAAGTAGTGTGTCGCCCATGTCTTTTTCGCTAGAACTGTCTGCTGACGTCTGCCAGGTCCGCGACTGGGTTCACGAGTTCGCTGCCGACGTGATCCGTCCCGCCGCAGAGGAGTGGGACGAGCGCGAAGAGACGCCGTGGCCGATCCTGCAGGAGGCGGCCAAGGTCGGCCTGTACTCCATGGAGTTCTTTGCTGCTCAGACGGCCGAGGAGACCGGGCTCGGCATGCCCGTCGCTGTCGAAGAGTTGTTCTGGGGCGACGCCGGCATCTCGATGTCGATCATGGGAACCGGTCTGGCTGCCGCGTCGCTGGCGGCCAACGGCACCATGGAACAGCTGGGTGAGTGGCTGCCCCAGATGTACGGCGACATCAACGAGCCCAAGCTCGCCGCGTTCTGTTCGTCGGAACCCGGTGCGGGATCAGATGTTTCGTCGATCATCACCCGGGCGCGGTACGACGAGGCCACCGACGAATGGGTGCTCAACGGCACCAAGACCTGGGCCTCCAACGGCGGAATCGCCAACGTGCACATCGTCGTTGCCTCGGTTTACCCGGAATTGGGATCGCGTGGCCAGGCCAGCTTCATCATCCCGCCGGGCACCAAGGGCTTCAGTCAGGGACAGAAGTTCAAGAAGCACGGCATCCGGGCGTCGCACACCGCCGAGGTCGTGCTCGACGACGTCCGCCTGCCGGGTCGCCTGATCGTCGGTGGCCGGGAGAAGTTCGAGGAGCGGGTGGCCCGCACCCGTGAGGGCAAGAGCTCGGCGGGCCAGGTGGCGATGAAGACGTTCGAGCGGACGCGGCCGACCGTCGGGGCCATGGCGCTCGGGGTGTCCCGCGCGGCGTACGAGTACGCGCTCGGGTACGCGCAGGAGCGCGAGCAGTTCGGCCGCAAGATCGGCGACTTCCAGGCCGTCGCGTTCAAGCTGGCCGACATGAAGTGCCGCATCGACGCGGCGCGGCTGCTGGTGTGGCGGGCCGGCTGGATGGCGCGCAACAACCTGCCGTTCGAGAACGCCGAGGGCTCCATGGCGAAGCTCGTCGCCAGCGAGACCGCGGTCTACGTGACCGACGAGGCCATCCAGATTCTGGGCGGCAACGGCTACACCCGCGACTACCCGGTGGAGCGGTGGCACCGCGACGCCAAGATCTTCACGATCTTCGAGGGCACCAGCGAGATTCAGCGGCTGGTGATGTCCCGCGCGATCACGGGGCTGCCGCTCAAATAACGTCCGCGACCGTGCCGGCTGCGGCACGGCGCATCCGATGTACACGAACGTCCCGCTCGGCAGGTCTGAGCGGGGCGTTTTTGCACGGAGGCCACGGCGTGTCGTCTGCAGACACGCGCGCTCGCGGGAAATGGGGAAGCAGGGGTTGTTACAGAGTGCAAAATTTGTAACACTGTTCCGCATGACCGAACTTGCGGAGCAGTCCGAGCTGGTCGACGGGGCGAGCGGAGCGACGGGGAAAGACGACGCCCTGCCACTGGGGCCGGACTCGTTGGTGTGGAAGTACTTCGGCGACAACCGGATGTACCTGATCGGCCCGCGGCCGGCGGTCCTGCAGAACATGCTCGCCCAGCTGGGCCAGGGTGTGCTGGACCATTCGGTGTTCTTCGCGGACACCTCGGCGCGGATCAAGCGCTCGCTGCCGCCGATCTTCCGCACCGTCTACGGCACCGACGACGCGAACACCGGCACCCAGGTCCGCGACTTCCACCGCGAGATCAAGGGCGACATGCCCGACGGCAGCCGCTACCACGCGCTCGACCCGGAGACCTACTACTGGGCGCATGCGACGTTCGTCGAGCAGGTGCTGTATTTCGCGGACACCTTCGTCAAGCGGCTCACCGACGCCGAGAAGGAACAGATCTACCTGGAGTCCAAGACCTGGTACCGCCGCTACGGCGTCAGTGACCGGCCCATGCCGGCCACCTACGCCGAATTCGAGGAGTACTGGAACCGGATGATCAACGAGGTCGCGGTGCCGCACAAGACGGCCCGGTACGGCGTCGGCTATGTGACCAAAGGCTTTCCGGCGCCCAAGGCCGTCAACCCGGCGGTGTGGCGCGTCATCGCGGTCGTGTTCAACCCCGTCGCGGCGTTCCTGACCACCGGTGGGCTCCCGCCGCGGGCGCGGGACCTGCTGGAGCTGCCCTGGTCCGACCGGCAGGAACGCGCCTACCAGCTGTTCGCCGCCGCCTGGCGCACCAAGCCGGTGAACTGGGTGTGGGACCGGTTGCCGATGTCGGTGCGGTACAACAGCTTTGCGCAGAAGGGCTATGCGCGTGCCCGCTGACGCGACGGCCGCGATCCTCGACGCCGCGCTCGTCGAGTTCGAACAGCACGGCTTCCGCCGCGTCGCCCTCGACGACGTCGCGCGCCGGGCCGGCGTCAGCCGCACCACCATCTACCGACGGTTCGCGAACCGCGACGAGCTGGTCGCCGCGGTCGTCGAGCGCGAGAACGTCGTGCTGTTCGACGACATCGCGAGTGAACTGAAAAATGCTGGGCCACAGTCGGATCTGTATGTCGAGGCATTCACGCTCTCGATCCTGCGATTCCGGCGGCACCGGGTGCTGAACCGGATGATGCTCGACGAACCCGCACTGGTCATCGAACTCATGCAGCGGCATTACGGTGCCGCGGTCGGCCGGATGGCGGCTGCGCTGCGCGTCATCTTCCCGGAGGGCTTCGCCGACCGGATCGGTGAACAGGCCGTCAACGACCTGGCCGACACCATCCTGCGCTACGCCGCGATGGTGCTGCTGTTGCCGAGCGTCGAGGCGCTCGACAGCGCCGACGAGATCCGTGCTTTCGCCGCACGGCATTTCGTGCCGAGCCTGCCGGCCGCGTTGCAAGGTCAGGCGGGCAAGCCGGTCGCGGGGTCGATGCGGTAGATCTGCACGGGTAGAGGTCCGCGCATACGTCGCCCGTCCTGGCGACAGCGTTGACAACGCCGCGGCAGCGGGCGTGTACTGGACATCGGGGGATTGATGAGGTTGGACCATGACCGTCCACGATCTCGATGATGTGATCGGCGTTTCGGCTGCCGCACGTGCGAGGCTCTGATGTCCGCGATGGTGCTGTGCTCGGCGATAAAGCAGTTCCTGACCAACGGAGAGCCCGCGGCGAGTCGGGCTGCCGACGGCCGCCGGGTGACCGAAAGGATTCGCCGCCGCGCACGATTCGCCGACTGCTGCCGGGACAACCGACTAGCACACCAACGCCGGTGCGATCACGCCGAATGCGATCTGCATCGCACCGACCCTTTGGCGAGTTAGCGCGGCGCGACGGCGTACGCGCAATCGCGTCCGGACGCAACGCGATCCGGCAGCGCGAGTGTGACGATGGTGCGCAGGGTGCGGAGATACTGGCGCGCGAGCGGACCGGTCGTGTACGGCAGGCCGAAGCGGACGCACACGGCCTGGACCTGAACCGCGATCTGGGTGTAGCGGTTACTCGGAAGATCGGGGAACAGGTGGTGCTCGATCTGGTAGCAGAGGTTTCCGCTGAGAAACGCCAGCACAGGCCCGGCGTGGAAGTTCGCGGTGCCCAACATCTGTCGTAGATACCATTCGGATTTGGTCTCGCCGTCCAAGGCGGCAGGGGTGAATTTCTGTGTGCCGTCGGCGAAATGACCGCAACAGATCACCACATAGGCCCAGACGTTGCGGGCCAGGTTGGCGACCGCATTCGCGGTGAGGGTGCGGCGCCACCGTCGAACGCTCAGCGCGGGGAAGAACAGATAGTCCTTGCCGGCCTGCCGGGCGATCTTGCGGACCAGTGCCCGGGTGAGGGCGGATTTCTCGGCGCGCGTCGCCGCGCCCCGCTGCTCGGACTCCCAGCCCTGCAGTGCGATGCCCCATTCGAACATGATGCCCAGCAAGGCATTTCGTAGCGGCTGCAGCAGATTGCCGGCGCCCCACGGCTGGTCCGGAGTGACCCGCATGATGCCGTATCCGAGGTCGTCGTCCATACCGATCACGTTGGTGAACATGTGGTGGCGGTAGTTGTGGGCGTATCGCCATTGTGAGGACACGCCGGCCATGTCCCACTCCCAGGTGCTGGAGTGGATTTCCGGGTCGTTCATCCAATCCCATTGCCCGTGACTGATGTTGTGGCCGAGCTCCATGTTCTCGATGGTCTTGGCTGTGGCCAGTGCAACGATGCCGAGCGCACAAGCAAAGTTGCCCCGGGTGGCCGCGATGAACAGCCGGGCGGTGACCTCCAGGCAGCGCTGAAACACGATGGTGCGCTGGATATATGCCCTGTCGGCCGCGCCACGCGAATTCTCGACGTCGCGGCGGATGGCCTCCAGCGCGGTCCCGAGTGCGTCCAGGTCTGATTCGCTGAGATGGGCGTATTCGGCTACTTCGGTGATCGCCATGGGGATCACCTCCGTTCTGGTGATTTACGTGGCCTCGGCTGCAGGCACACCGAATCGGTCGCCCAGGCCGCCCAGCAGGATGTCGAGTCCCCGGTCGAGTTCGGCCCGCCCGTCGTAACTGGCCCAGGTCGGTGCGAGGTCACGCAAGTGCGGAAATTGGTCGATCGGCAGCCGGTACAGCCCGAGCCGCAGCACATGATCGGTTTCCTCGGGACGTTCGACGATCTCCTGCAGTTCGGTCAGGACGTGGCCGTACAGGAATCCGAACAACGTCCGGTACATGTGGAGTGCGTCGGCTCCGCTGAACCCGGCCCCGGTCAGGAGTGCGAGCACCTCTTCGAGGTGCCGCAGGATCCCGGGGGGTCGCATCCCGAGCGGTGTGGACAGGGGGCGGGTGACCAGCAGCGGCACCACGTTGGGATGCGCGCGCGCCAATTCGCGGAAATCGTGGCCGAGTTTGCGTAACGCACCAGCCCAGCCCGTTGCCGGGGCGTCGAGCGAAAGCTGATCGAAGATCAGCTCCACGACCCCGTCCAGCACGGCCGCTTTGTTCGGCACATGGCGGTAGAGCGCCATGGGGTCACGCCCCACCACCTCTCCGAGGCGGCGCATCGACAGCGCCTCCACGCCCTCGCGGTCGATGATTTCCAGGGCACTGGTCAGGACCGCCGCACGGGTGATCGGCCGGTTGGCGCTGTCTTCTGGGGTCACGGATGAAGCACCACCCTCCGGGTAAGTTTTTCGTTCGGATATCTTCACTGTAGCCCTATCCAGTAGGTCTACGCTGTTGACATCGGTGCCAATGGGGCGTGTACTGGACCTATAGCACCGAAATGAGGTGGCGTCATGATCGTCATCGCTGGATCGGTCGTTGTGCTCATCGCGCCGGCCGTGGAGTCCGACGCGACGCACGACCCATCGCCGGTGACGCCGGGACGCATTCACGTCCCGTCCACCAAACCCTAGGAGCCGAAATGGCTACCAGCAACGCAGTTTTCCTGGCCCTCGTGGTCGTCGTGGCGCTCGCGCTCAGCGCGGCTTTCGCGTGGACGGCGGGAACCAACCGCAACCTACGTCGTGCTGCGACGCCCCTGCCTCAGCCTGCGCCGCCTGAGGTCGGCGACCACCCGCCGACAACCACCACAACGAGGCGCCGGTCCGCGCTGGACAGCTCAACGACTCAGTGGGATCGCGCCGACACCAGAGATACACCCCGAAGGGAGCGTCGCCATGACGCCACAACTGACCCGCAAGAATGACCCGAACGGCACCGTGCCCGCGCACACACCGCGCCTGCGATTGAAGTCCAAAGCGCCGCATGGTGGATACGTCGACGGGGCGTGGTGGCCGCGCAGCGATGACCTGACCCACGAGCTGCCGGATTTGTTGGCGGTGCTGTCGGTGCGGCTGGGCCGCATTGACCGCGTGTCCTATCGCCTGAACTCCTGGGCGAATGCGCCTCGCAAGCTCACCACCGGTGGCCGCGCGGTACGTCTGGACGGGTACCGGCTTCAGCCGCGCAACACCATCGAAGTTCGCGGCCTCGACGACGACCGCGATCGGCTGATACTGCTGGTGATCCCGCCGCGCACCGACCCCGGCGACGCCCACGCCACCATGATGACCGCAGCCCAATCCGGCAACGCCGGCACGGTCGACGGGCTGCTCATGATCAGCCCACGAGACCGCGCCACGCGGACACAGGCGTCCAACGCTCAAGAGCGTTGGGAGTCAGAAGGCGGAACGACGACATCTCCGCGGTCCCAGCGGGCCCTCGCCTGACACCTGAACCATCAGTCCGTGAGCGGCGGTCGAAGGTCAGTGCGCGACGGGCTTCTCCGCGCCCACCCCGGTCAGTGACCGCACTTCCATCTCGGCGGCCAGTTCGGGATCCCCGGTGTCCGACGATGTCAGCGTGCCGATGATGCCGAGCACGAATGCCAGCGGGATGGACACGATGCCCGGGTTGGCCAGCGGGAAATACGCGAAGTCCGCACCCGGGATCATCGCGGTCTTGCTGCCCGACACGGCGGGGGAGAACACGATCAGCACGATGGTCGAGATCAGGCCGCCGTACATGCTCCACAGCGCACCGCGGGTGTTGAACCGCTTCCAGTACAGCGAGTACAGGATCGTCGGCAGGTTGGCCGCGGCCGCCACGGCGAACGCCAGGGCCACCAGGAACGCCACGTTCTGACCGTTGGCGAGGATGCCGAGCCCGATCGCGAACACGCCCAGCACCACTGCGGTGATCCGGGAGACCCGGACCTGCTCCTCCTCGGTCACCTTGTGGGACTTGAGAACTGACGCGTAGATGTCATGCGCGAAGGATGCCGAAGCCGTGATGGTCAGGCCCGCCACGACCGCGAGGATCGTCGCGAACGCCACCGCCGAGATGACGCCCAGCAGGATCACCCCGCCGAGTTCGAATGCCAGCAGCGGCGCCGCGGAGTTCACGCCGCCGGCTGCCTTGAGGATGCGGTCCGGGCCGACGAGGGCGGCGGCGCCATAGCCGAGCACCAACGTGAACAGGTAGAAGGCGCCGATCAGCGCGATGGCCCAAACGACCGACCGCCGCGCCTCTTTCGCGGTCGGCACGGTGTAGAAGCGCATCAGCACGTGCGGCAGGCCCGCGGTGCCCAGCACCAGCGCCAGCGCCAGTGAGACGAAGTTGATCTTCGAGGTGAGCGAACCGCCGTACTGCGCGCCGGGCGCCAGGACGTCGCGGCTGGAGACGCCTTTGGTGGTGGCGTGCGAGATGGCCGACTGCGCCGAACCGAGGATGTCGGAGAAATTGAACCCGAACTTGCCGAGCACCATGACCGTCATCAGGGCGGCGCCGGTGATCAGCAGCACGGCCTTGATGATCTGCACCCACGTGGTGCCCTTCATACCGCCGACCAGCACGTAGACAATCATCAGCACGCCGACGACGGCGATGACGATCGATTGGCCGCCCCGGCTCTTCACGTCGAGCAGCAGCGCGACCAGACCGCCCGCCCCCGCCATCTGGGCCAGCAGGTAGAACAGCGACACCGTCAGCGTCGAGGTGGCTGCGGCCAACCGGACCGGCCGCTGCTTGAGCCGGAAGCTCAGCACGTCGGCCATGGTGAATCTGCCGGTGTTGCGCAGCAATTCGGCGACCAGCAGCAGCGCGACGAGCCAGGCGACCAGGAAGCCGATGGAGTACAGGAAGCCGTCATAGCCGTAGACGGCGATGGCGCCGGCGATGCCGAGGAAGCTCGCGGCCGACAGGTAATCGCCGGCGATGGCGATGCCGTTCTGCGGGCCGGAGAAGCCGCGGCCGCCGGTGAAGAACTCGTCGGCGGTGGCGTTGCGCTTGCTGGCCTTGATGACCACGACCATCGTGACGACGACGAACACGCTGAAGATGCCGATGTTGGCGACGGGGTTGCCGACGGTGGCGGCGGCGAGCACGGTGGTGTTCATCGGGCGCCCTCGAGTTCTTCACGGATGGCGGCAGCGCGCGGGTCGAGCTCGCGGTTGGCGAAGCGCACGTACAGCCCGGTGATCACGAACGTCGTCAGGAACTGGCCCAACCCGATCAGCAGCCCGATGTTGATGTTGCCGAACACCCGGATGGCCATGAAGTCATGCGCGAAGGCGCCGAGCGCGACGTAGAGGCCGTACCACACCAGGAAGAACGCGGTCATCGGAAACACGAAGCGGCGCAGTCTGGTTCGCAGTTCCTGGAACTCGGGGCTGGCCTGCATGGCGAGGAACTGCTCCCCGGTGGGGGCAACCCTCTCGGGACGGTCGGTTTCGGGCACCGAGGGCACTCCTGACAATTGACTGTGAGCAGATAGCGCAGAACCTAATTGAGAGCTGGGTCACTCGCGAGCGGTATCGCGTTCTGTTCACCGAATTCGGTCCCGGCGGCGCTGCGCTACGGTCTGCCGCAGCCATATCGAGAGAAAGGCCAGAGATGACCAGCGAGCCTGCTTCGGCATTCGACGCCGGAATCACCACCCGCCGTCAGGTGATGGGCGACGAGTTCGTCGACCGCGCCCTGGCCCGCACCAGTGGCACCGAGTCGGAGCCGATCCAGCGCTTCGTCACCGAGCATGTCTGGGATGCCGTGTGGAACCGGCCGGGCCTGAGCCGTCGCGACCGCAGCCTGCTCAACCTCGGCATGCTGACGGCCCTGCGCGTCCACGAGGAGCTGGCAGGCCACGTCCGGGGCGGCCTCAACAACGGCCTCACCCGTGACGAGATCGTCGAGGCTATCATCCACGCCACGGGTTACTGCGGCGCGCCCGCGGCGCTGAGCGCGATGCGCGTGGTGCAGCAGGTGCTCGACGAGACGCGGCCGGACTAAGCCCGGCGCAACAGCACGGCCTGCTCAAAAGGCAAGCGCGGAAACACTTTACGCAGCGCTCCGGTGATGAGCGGGGCGGCTTCTTCCTTGCTCACCACGCGCGGGTCGACGACGTCGTACGTCTGGCCGCGCCGGATCAGTTTGCCGCCGCCGGCCTTGGTGATGTTCTTGAGCCAGTCGCGGTCGGGGCCGTAGGTCAGCAGGACGGCGAAGCCCTCGTCGGTGGTGAACACCGTCAGCGGCGTGCGGAACGGCTTGCCGGACTTACGTCCGACGTGCTCGAGGATGCCGAACGTCGGCGCGCGGCCGGCCCACAGCCGTTGGATGGGGTTCGTGACCCGGCGGTTGAAGCGCGCGACCGACTGCGGAATCTGCATGTCCCCATCGTGCGCCATCGTGGTTGGGGTGGCCAGGGGAGCGAGTAAAGTTACCGACCGGTAGCGGCGACGATGCGGTGTCGCACACCAGCCTGTAACCCGCTGATTCATCTTCGAGGAGGAATGCATGCCTGCGCCCGCCAACGCTGACGCCCGCCGGATCTATGACCTGGAGCGCAGCCGCGTATTCCACTCGTGGTCGGCCCAGGGAAAGCTCGACCCGATGGTCTTCACCGGCGCCGAGGGCAGCTACCTCATCGACGGTGACGGCAACCGTCTCCTCGATTTCTCGAGCCAGCTCGTCTACACCAACATCGGCCACCAGCACCCCAAGGTCGTCGCCGCCATCGCCGAGCAGGCCGCCAAGCTGTGCACCATCGCGCCGCAGCACGCCAACGAGGCCCGCGCCACGGCTGCCGACCTGATCTGCCAGGTCGCGCCCGAGGGCTTCAACCGGGTGTTCTTCACCAACGGCGGCGCCGACGCCGTCGAGCACGCCATCCGCATGGCGCGCGTGTACACCGGCCGCTACAAGACGCTGTCGACGTACCGCAGCTACCACGGCGGCACCGCGCTGACGGTCAACCTGACCGGCGACGTCCGCCGCTGGGGCAACGACTACGGCACCGAAGGCACTACCCACTTCTTCGGGCCCTTCCTGTACCGCAGCCAGTTCAATTCGCTGACGCAGGAGGAAGAGTCCGAGCGCGCCCTGGCGCACCTGCGGTCCGTCATCGAGTTCGAGGGCCCGTCGGCGTTCGCCGCGATCATCCTCGAGTCGGTGCCCGGCACCGTCGGCATCATGCCGCCGCCGCCCGGCTACCTGCAGGGCGTGCGCGAGCTGTGCGACCAGTACGGCATCGTGATGATCCTCGACGAGGTCATGGCCGGCTTCGGCCGCACCGGCAAGTGGTTCGCGCTGGACAACTATGGCGTCACCCCCGACCTCATCACCTTCGCCAAGGGCGTCAACTCCGGCTACGTCCCGCTCGGCGGCGTCATCGTCAGCGACAAGATCCTCGAGCGCTTCCTGGAGCAGCCGTACGGCGGCGGGCTCACCTACTCGGGCCACCCGCTGGCGTGTGCGGCATCCGTCGCGACCATCACCGCGATGCACGACGAGAAGATCGTCGAGAACGCCGAACTGATCGGCACCGATGTCTTCGGTCCGGGCCTGGCGGCGCTGGCCGAGAAGCACGACATCATCGGCGACGTCCGTGGTCTGGGCGTGTTCTGGGCGGTCGAGCTGGTCAAGGACCGCGCCACCAAGGAGCCCCTGGCTCCGTACGGCGGGTCGTCGCCCGAGATGGGTGCCATCAACGCGCGGGCCAAGCAGAACGGCCTGCTGCTGTTCATGAATTACAACCGCTTCCACCTGGTGCCGCCGTGCAACATCAGCATCGACGACGCCAAGCGCGGGCTGGACATTCTGGACGATGCGCTGAGTGCCGTATAGCCATACGCTTTGGCGCATGGCCTACCTCAAGCCGCCGTGGTTCGTCGTCCATGTCTTCAACCCGATTGCGCGGCTGACCGGCATCGGCGGGAGCCAGACCCTGACGGTCACCCGCAGCTCCAACCATGTGCCGCAGCGCATCCCGGTCGTCGTACCGGAGGTGGACAGGGTGAAGTACCTGGTGTCGACGCGCGGTGAGTCGGCGTGGGTGAAGAACGTCCGGGAGAACCCGGTGGTGGCGCTCGGCAAGGCGAACTACCTGGCCAGCGAGATTCCGGTCGCGGACCGGGCGCCGATCATCGCGGCGTACCGGCCGCTTGCCGGCAAGGTCGTCGAGCAGTACTGGCGCGAGCTGCCCGACGACGCCGACCACCCGGTCTTCAAGCTGACGCCGCAGAACTAGGGCGGGTGCTGGGCCTCTCCGGACATGTTCGATCCGAAGCCGTCAGCTTTCCTTGACGTCAAGGAAAGTTGACGACTCCTGGCGAAAGGTGTCGGGGGAGAGCCGCGCGGACGTGACGGATGTGGTTCGTGAGGTCTCGTGGGCCTACCCACGGCCGGGGATTGGCGCGACCTCCCACCGCCGCGTGAGCCGGCTCCTACACCCTGTAGTTGGTCCATTCGCGCGCGGCTGGGACACTGGTGGCCATGCGCTCTACCGACGTCTCCGCGAAACTGTTCGCCGATGCGTCGACCGTGATCCCCGGCGGGGTCAACTCGCCTGTGCGGGCCTTCAGCTCGGTCGGCGGTACCCCTCGCTTCATCACCTCGGCCAACGGCTACTGGCTCACCGACGCCGACGGCAACCGGTATGTCGACCTGGTGTGCTCGTGGGGCCCGATGATCCTGGGCCACGCCCACCCCGCCGTGGTCGAGGCCGTGCAGACCACCGCGGTCAACGGCTTGTCGTTCGGCGCCCCGACGCCCGCCGAGACGGAGCTGGCGCGCGAGATCATCGACCGCGTCGCGCCCGTCGAGCGCATCCGCTTCGTGAACTCCGGCACCGAAGCCACCATGAGCGCCATCCGGCTGGCCCGCGGCTTCACCGGCCGGCCCAAGATCATCAAGTTCTCCGGCTGCTACCACGGTCACAGCGACGCGCTGCTGGCCGACGCCGGCTCCGGCGTCGCGACGCTGGGCCTGCCGTCTTCGCCGGGCGTCACCGGGGCGGCCGCCGCCGACACCATCGTGCTGCCCTACAACGACCTCGACGCAGTCCGTGAGGCGTTCGCCGCGGCCGGCAATGAGATCGCCTGCGTGATCACCGAGGCCAGCCCCGGCAACATGGGCACCGTCCCGCCGGCCGCGGGCTACAACGCCGCGCTGCGGCAGATCACCGCCGAGCACGGCGCGCTGCTCATCATCGACGAGGTGATGACGGGCTTCCGCGTGAGCCGTGGCGGCTGGTACGGCCTCGATCCGGTCGATGCCGACCTGTTCACCTTCGGCAAGGTGATGAGCGGCGGCCTGCCCGCCGCCGCGTTCGGTGGTCGCGCCGAGGTGATGGAACGGCTGGCTCCGCTCGGCCCGGTGTACCAGGCCGGGACGCTGTCCGGGAACCCGGTCGCGATGGCCGCGGGTCTGGCCACGCTGCGCGCCGCCGACGACGCCGTCTACCGCGCCCTCGACGTCAACGCCGACCGGCTGTCCGGGCTGCTGACCGGCGCGCTCACCGAAGCCTCTGTCGCGCACCGCATTTCGCGCGCAGGGAACTTCCTGACGGTGTTCTTCGGCGATGCGCCCGTCAGCGACTTCGCATCGGCCAAGGCCACCGAGACCTGGCGCTACCCGGCGTTCTTCCACGCCCTGCTGGACGCCGGGGTCTACCCGCCGTGCAGTGCCTTCGAAACCTGGTTCGTCTCGGCCGCACTCGACGACGCTGCGTTCGACCGGATCGCCGACGCGCTGCCCGCCGCCGCGCAGGCCGCCGCCCAAGCTCAGGAGCCCGCATGACCGACAAGACGATCGTGCACGTGATGCGTCACGGCGAGGTCCACAACCCCGACAAGATCCTGTACGGCCGCAAGCCTGATTTCCACCTCTCCGAGCGTGGGCAGGCGCAGGCCGCGGCGGTCGCCGGTTGGCTGGCCGAGCGCGACATCGTCTACGTCGTCGCGTCGCCGCTGGAGCGCGCGCAGGAGACCGCGACGCCCATCGCGGCCCGGCACGGCCTGCCCATCGACACCGATCCCGAGCTCATCGAGTCGACGAATGTGTTTGAGGGACAGCGGGTCTCGCCGGGTGACGGCGCGCTGCGCGACCCGCGCAATTGGTGGCATCTGCGCGACCCGAAGACCCCGTCGTGGGGCGAGCCGTACAAGCACATCGCGGCGCGCATGACGGCCGCCGTGGACCGGGCGCGGGTCAAGGGCATGGGGCACGAGGCGGTGTGCGTCAGCCATCAGCTGCCGGTGGAGACGCTGCGTCGCGCCATGCTCGGCAAGAACCTGCACCACTTCCCGACCAAGCGCATGTGCAACCTGGCGTCGGTGACGTCGTTCTACTTCCATGGCGACCAGATGGTCGGCTGGGGATACTCGGAGCTGGCCGGACAGTGACTTCGCTGGTGGCCCGCGCCGGGGCAGTGATGGCGGCCGTCCTGACGACGGCCGTGCTGCTCGTCGGCTGCTCCACCGGTGACGACGCCGTCGCGCAGGGCGGCACCTTCGAGTTCGTGGCGCCGGGCGGCAAGACCGACATCTTCTACGACCCGCCGGCGAGCCGTGGCAAGCCGGGCGCGGTGCGCGGTCCGTCGCTGACGGATCCGTCGAAAACCCTGTCCCTGGATGACTTTTCAGATCAGGTCGTGGTGATCAACGTCTGGGGTCAGTGGTGTGGCCCGTGCCGCTCGGAGATCGCCGAGCTCGAGAAGGTGTACGAGCAGACCAAGGCGCAGGGCGTCGCGTTCCTCGGCATCGACGTGCGTGACAACAACCGACAGGCCGCCGTCGACTTCGTCGTCGACCACAAGGTGACGTTCCCGTCCATCTATGACCCGGCGATGCGCACCATGATCGCGTTCGGCGGCAAGTACCCGACGACGGTCATCCCGTCGACGCTGGTGCTGGACCGTCAGCACCGGGTGGCCGCCGTGTTCCTGCGGGAACTGCTGGCCGACGACCTCAAGCCTGTCGTCGAGCGGCTTGCCAAAGAGGGCAGGGCATGACCTCCTTCGCCGAAACCGCAGCGGCCGGACCGCTTTTGGTGGCCCTCGGGGTGAGCGTGCTGGCCGGGCTGGTGTCCTTCGCCTCGCCGTGCGTGGTGCCGCTGGTGCCCGGGTACCTGTCGTATCTGGCCGCGGTGGTCGGTGTCGACGATGCGGAGGGGACGACCAAGGTCCGCACCGCCCGCTGGCGGGTGGCCGGCGCGGCGGCGTTGTTCGTCGCTGGCTTCACCGTGGTGTTCCTTCTGGGGGCGGTCGCGGTGCTCGGTCTGACCACGACCCTCATCGCCAATCAGCTTCTGCTGCAACGCATCGGCGGCGTCATCACGGTGCTGATGGGCCTGGTGTTCATCGGGCTGGTGCCCGCCCTGCAGCGTCAGGTGCGGTTCACGCCGCGCCAGGTGTCGACGGTCGTCGGCGCCCCCTTGCTGGGCGCGGTGTTCGGGCTGGGCTGGACCCCGTGCCTGGGGCCGACGCTGACGGGCGTCATCGCGGTGGCCTCGGCCAGTGACGGCGCCAGCGTCGCCCGTGGCATCGCGCTGGTGATCGCGTACTGCCTGGGTCTCGGAATTCCGTTCGTGCTCTTGGCGTTCGGGTCGGCCCGCGCCGTGCAGGGTCTGGGCTGGCTGCGCCGGCACACCCGCGCCATTCAGATCTTCGGCGGTCTGCTGCTGATCGTCGTCGGCACCGCGCTGGTCACCGGCGTGTGGAACGACTTCACGTCCTGGGTGCGCGACGCCTTCGTCAGCAACGTGAGGCTCCCGATATGACCGACGTTTCCGCGCCCGACGCCGTGTCGGGCGGCGAGACCCGCCGCCCCGGCCCGATCTCTCGGGTGGTCGCGCTGTTCCGCAACACCTGGCGGACGCTGACGTCGATGGGCACCGCCCTGGTGCTGCTGTTCCTGCTGGCCCTCGGCGCCATCCCGGGCGCGCTGCTACCGCAGCGTTCGCTCAACGCCGGAAAGGTCGACGAATACCTGGCGCAGCACCCGACGATCGGGCCGTGGCTCGACAAGGTGCAGGCCTTCTCGGTGTTCTCGAGCTTCTGGTTCACCTCGATCTACGTGCTGCTGTTCATCTCGCTCGTGGGCTGCCTGACGCCGCGCATGATCGAGCACATCCGCAGCCTGCGTGCCGTGCCGGTGCCCGCGCCGCGGAACCTGGCGCGGCTGCCCAAGCACGCAGAAGCCACCGTGCCGGGTGAGCTGGACGCCGTCGCCGACCGGATGGCGGGGCGGCTCAAGGGCTGGCGCCAGACCACCCGAACGCTCGACGACGGCACTCGCGAGATTTCGGCCGAGAAGGGCTACCTGCGCGAGTTCGGCAACATCGTCTTTCACTTCTCGCTGCTGGGCCTGCTGGTGGCCATCGCGTTCGGCAAGATGTTCGGCTACGAGGGCAACGTCATCGTCATCGCCGACGGCGGGCCGGGGTTCTGCTCGGCCTCACCGGCCGCGTTCGACTCGTTCCGCGCCGGCAACGTCGTCGACGGCACCTCGCTGCACCCCAGCTGCCTGCGGGTCCACGACTTCGACGCCCGGTACCTGCCGAGCGGGCAGGCCACGGCGTTCGCCGCGAACATCGATTACCAGGACGGCGCCGACCTGGTCAGCGGTACCTGGCGGCCGTACCGGCTGGAGGTCAACCACCCGCTGCGGATCGGCGGCGAGCGCATCTACCTGCAGGGCCACGGCTACGCGCCGACCTTCACCGTCACGTTCCCGAACGGCCAGACCCGCACCTCGACGGTGCAGTGGAAGCCCGAGAACGCGCTGACGCTGCTGTCGTCGGGCGTCGCACGCATCGACCCGCCGGGCGGCAGCTACCCCGACGACCGCGAGCGGCGCAAGCACCAGATCGCCATCCAGGGCCTGTTCGCGCCGACCGCCGAACTCGACGGCAAGCTGCTGTCCTCGAGCTTCCCGGCGATGAACGCGCCCGCCGTGGCCATCGACATCTACCGCGGCGACACCGGGCTCGACAGCGGCCGCCCGCAGTCGCTGTTCTCGCTCGACCCCCGGCTGATCGACCAGAAGCGGCTCACCAAGCAGGCCCGTGTCAACCTCAAGGCCGGCGAGCAGACCAAGCTGGACGACGGCACCGTCATCAAGTTCGACGGCGCGGTGCCGTTCATCAACGTGCAGGTGTCGCATGACCCGGCGCAGGTGTGGGTGCTGGTGTTCGCGCTGACCATGATGGCCGGCCTGTTGGTGTCGCTGGTGGTGCGCCGGCGCCGCGTTTGGATTCGGATCGTGTCGGCCGGGCCGGGTACCGTCAACGTCGAGCTCGGCGGCCTGGCCCGCACGGACAACTCGGGGTGGGGCGACGAGTTCGAAAAGCTCACAGAGCGGTTGATTGAGGACAAGCGATGAATACAGAGCACATCGACATCGACCTGGCCCGGTACTCGGACTGGGCATTCACCACGTCGGTGGTCGTGCTGGTCGGTGCGCTGCTGCTGCTCGCGGTCGAGCTGGCGTACAGCCGCGGCCGCAAGGCCGATGAGCGCTCGCGCGAAGAGCAGATGGTGGGGGCAGCGGTCCGCAGTGCTGTCGGCGCCGACAGCATGACGCCGGGCGTCGTGGTCGAGGACCCGACGCGCACCACGGACGAGCGCATCGGCCGGGTCGGTCTGGCCCTCGTGTACGTCGGCATCGCGATGCTGTTCGCGTGCATCGTGCTGCGCGGCCTGGCCACCACGCGCGTGCCGTGGGGCAACATGTACGAGTTCATCAACCTGACCAGCTTCTGCGGGTTGATCGCGGCCGCGGTCGTGCTGCGCAAGCCGCAGTTCCGCGCGCTGTGGGTGTTCGTCCTGGTGCCCGAGCTGATCCTGCTGTCGGTGTCGGGGAAGTGGCTGTACACCAACGCCGCGCCGGTGATGCCCGCACTGCAGTCGTACTGGCTGCCCATCCACGTCTCGGTGGTCAGCCTCGGTTCCGGCGTCTTCCTGGTCGCCGGTGTCGCCAGCATCCTGTTCCTGCTGAAGATGTCGCCGCTGGCGCATCAGGACAACGGTTTCGGCCGGATGATCGAGCGCCTGCCGGATGCCCAGACCCTGGACCGCATCGCCTACCGGACCACCATCTTCGCGTTCCCGATCTTCGGGTTCGGCGTCATCTTCGGGGCCATCTGGGCCGAGGAGGCGTGGGGCCGTTATTGGGGCTGGGACCCCAAGGAGACGGTGTCGTTCGTCGCGTGGGTCGTCTACGCCGCGTATCTGCACGCCCGGTCCACCGCCGGCTGGCGTGACAAGAAGGCCGCGTGGATCAACGTCGTCGGCTTCGTCGCGATGGTGTTCAACCTGTTCTTCATCAACCTGGTGACCGTCGGCCTGCACTCGTACGCAGGGGTCGGTTGAGTTTGACCTCGTTCCGCGCCCAGGGCCGGTTCAAGGACCCGGCTGATCCCGTCGCTGTCGCCACGCCCACCGCGGCGCCGGAGGCCCGCATCGTCATCGCACATGCGGTGACACCTGTTCTGGCGCCGACACCCGCGAAGCCGCGGAGCCTGGACCCCGCCACGGTCGCGCTGCTGAGCCGCCCGAGCCGCGCACCGTCGACCGGCTGGCGCAAGGCGCTGTACTACGCGACGGGAACCCTGCTCAATCCCGGCGACAGCCCCAAGACCCTGCACCGCAACCGGTTGACCGCACAGATCAACCGACCGCTGCGGGACTGCTACCGGATCGCGGTGCTGTCCCTCAAGGGCGGCGTCGGGAAGACGACCATCACCGCGACGCTGGGGGCGACGTTCGCGTCGATCCGCGGCGACCGCGTCATCGCGGTGGATGCCAACCCGGACCGCGGCACGCTCAGCCAGAAGGTGCCGCTGGAGACGCCGGCGACGGTCCGTCATCTCCTGCGGGACGCCGAGGGCATCTCCAGCTACAGTGACGTCCGCAACTACACCTCGCGGGGTGAGAGCCAGCTCGAGGTGCTGGCGTCGGAGAGTGATCCGGCGGTGTCGGAGGCGTTCAGCTCCGAGGATTACGCCCGCACGCTGGCGGTGCTGGAGCCGTACTACCGCCTGGTGCTGACGGACTGCGGCACCGGCATGCTGCATTCGGCGATGGGCGCGGTGCTCACGCATGCCGACGTGCTGGTCGTGATCAGCTCAGGCTCGGTCGACGGCGCACGCAGCGCCGCGGCGACCCTCGACTGGCTCGATGCCCACGGTCATCAGGAGTTGGTGCGCAACGCCGTCGCGGTGGTCAACGCGGTGCGTCCGCGCTCCGGCAAGGTCGATCTGCGCAAGGTGGTCGACCATTTCGGTCGCCGCTGCCGCGCCGTGCAGGTGGTGCCGTTCGATCCGCACCTGGAGGAGGGTGCCGAGATCAGTCTGGACCGGCTCCGGCCGGACACCAGGGATGCGTTGCTGGAATTGGCCGTGGCAGTCGCCGACGGATTTCCGCTGTCGCTGTAGAGAGTCGCTACGAGCCGAGCCGGCGCAGGAATTCCGGATCGTCGTCCGGGCCGATGACACGCGTGGTCGGCCGCGCGGCCGTCGCGCGAGTGGCACGCCAGCCGACGTAGGCCAACAGAGCCAGCAGCGTGATCAGGAGCAGGAACTGCACGTAAAACCTCCTTTATTCGAATATACGCGTCCGTCGGTAAACTCGTGCGGTGTCTGATGCGCCAGCTACCCCGTCCATGCCACGTTTGCTGCTCGACGTCTTTCTCTACGCGCTCGCCCGGCTGCTGCTGGTAGCGGTGATTGCCGGCGCGATCTTCGGCGTCGTCGCGTTGCTGGGTATCCGTGATTTCCCGGCCATGGTGGCGCTGCTGTTCGCGCTGGTTCTCGGCATGCCGCTGGGCATCTGGCTGTTCGCTCCGCTGCGCCGCCGGGCCACCGCCGGGATCGCCGCCGTCGACGAGCGTCGCCGCGCCGAGCGCGAGCAGTTGCAGGCTCGGCTGCACGGCGAGGATTCCGCCGGCGACTGACGCCGCCCGGGCGCTAGGGCTTGATCGCCACCAGCACCGCGGTGATCAGGGCGGACCACACCAGCATCGTCAGCCCGGTGTCCTTGAGCACGGGGATCAGCTCGCGGCCGCCGAGGCCTGAGCGCACCGGCTTGGCCGCGCGGACCGCCAGCGGCGCCGCCGCGAAGCCGACGAGGCACCACGGGGTCGCGAGCGTCAGGACCGCGGTCAGCACGAACGGCAGCAACGTCAGCACCTGGAACAGCTTTCGGGTGCGGGCATCGCCGAGCCGCACCGCCAGCGTGATCTTGCCCGACACCTGATCGGTCGGGATGTCGCGAAGGTTGTTGGCCACCAATACCGCCGACGACAGCGCCCCGACTGCGATGGCGAGGACGAGCCCGATCCAGTCGACCCGCAGGGCCTGCGTGTACTGCGTGCCGAGCACAGCGACCAGCCCGAAGAACACGAACACCGCGACCTCGCCGAGCCCGCGATAGCCGTACGGGTTGGTGCCGCCGGTGTAGAGCCAGGCGCCGGCGATGCACGCCGCGCCGACGGCGATCAGCCACGGCTGGCTGACCAGGGCCAGCGCCAGGCCGGCACCGGCGCCGATCGACAGGCTGATCACGGCCGCCGCCAGCACCGCCTGTGGGGAGGCCAACTTGGCGCCGACCAGGCGGACCGGCCCGGACCGGTCGTCATCGGTGCCGCGGATGCCGTCGGAGTAGTCGTTGGCGTAGTTGACGCCGATGATCAGCGAGATCGAAACCACAAGGGCCAGAGCCGCTTTCCACCACACCTCACCGCCGACCCACGCGGCGGCGCCGGTGCCTGCCAGCACGGGAGCGACGGCATTCGGGAGGGTGCGCGGTCGGGCGCCCTCTATCCACTGCGAAAGACTGGCCACGCGCGCAATCGTCCCACGCCCCTACACTTATCGGCATGAAGGATCGGCTCAGCAAGAACGAGATTCGCAAAGATGTCGTGCAGGAATCCGTCGAAGCCGTCGCAGGCACCGTCGGCGAGGTCATGAACATCGTCGTCACCGCCGTCAAGGACGTGGCGAGCTCCATCGGTGCCCTGGCCACCGACGCATTCGAGATCCGTGACGGCGCCCGGCGGGCCCGCGCGCAGCTGGAACAGGACGAGGCCGAGGATATCGAGGACGACGACGTGGCGGCGCCCGCGCCGACGCCCGTCACGGCCGTGACGCCGGAGACGACGGAAGCTCCCAAGACCGACGCCGAATAGTCGTTGGATGCTGGGAGTCATCGGCGGTAGCGGTTTCTACACGTTCTTCGGGGACGACGCGCGCACCGTCACCGTCGACACGCCCTACGGCGCGCCGAGCGCGCCGGTGACCATCGGGGCCGTCGGCGGACACGAGGTGGCGTTCCTGCCACGGCACGGGCTCAAGCACGAGTACTCGCCGCACACGGTGCCGTACCGGGCCAACATGTGGGCGCTGCGCAAGCTCGGGGTGCGCCGGATTTTCGCCCCGTGCGCCGTCGGCAGCCTCACCGCGGACCTCGGACCCGGTGCCGTGGTCGTGCCGGACCAGCTGGTGGACCGCACCCGCAGCCGTGAGGACACCTACTTCGACGCCGGCGGCATCCACGTCGGCTTCGCCGATCCGTACTGCCCGACGCTGCGCGCCGTCGCGGCCGAGCAACCGGGCGTCATCGACGGCGGCACCATGGTGGTCATCCAGGGGCCCCGGTTCTCCACCCGCGCCGAGAGCCAGTGGTTCGCGACCCAGGGGTTCACGCTGGTGAACATGACCGGCTACCCCGAGGCCGTGCTGGCCCGGGAACTCGAGATGTGTTATGCGGCAATCGCTTTGGTGACCGATCTGGACGCGGGCATCGAGGCCGGGGCCGGCGTCACCACCGTCGACGTGTTCGCGGAGTTCGAGCGGAACACCCCGATGTTCAAGGCCCTGGTGCAGCAGGCCCTCGCGACCGTCCCGGCCGAACGGACCTGCACTCACTGTCTGGCCCACGCCGGGGTGAAGCTGCCGTTTGAGCTGCCCTGACCGGGTCGGCTATTGACACCCGTCAAGTCGGGGTGGCAAAACTGACGGGGTGACTTCCCGCATCTGCGAACAGCTCGGCATCGACTTTCCGCTCTTCGCCTTCAGCCATTGCCGCGACGTGGTCGCCGCCGTCACCAACGCCGGTGGTTTCGGCGTGCTGGGCGCGACGGCGTACACCCCCGAGCAGCTCGACCGGGAACTCGCCTGGATCGACGATCACGTCGGCGGCCGGCCCTACGGTGCGGACATCATCGTCCCGGCGAAATTCGAGGGCAAGGGCGAGAACCTGTCCGACGGCCAGCTGGCCGACCGAATCCCTTCGGAATACCGGGAATTCGTCACCCAACTGCTGATCGACCATGGCATCGAGCCCGAGGGACGGGTCCGTACCGGCGGGTCGGTGCTGTCCGGCAACACCGGGCACGACCTGCTCGACGTGGCGTTGAGCCACCCCATCAAACTGATCGCCAATGCCCTTGGGGTGCCGCCGGATTACATGATCGAGGCGGGCCGCGAGCGGGGGATTCCGGTGGCCGCGCTGGTCGGTGCCAAGGAGCACGCCGTCAAGCAGGTGGCAGCCGGGGTCGACCTCATCGTCGCGCAGGGCACCGAGGCCGGTGGGCACTGCGGTGAGGTCTCGACGCTTGTCGTGGTACCGGAAGTGATTGAGGCCATTGATGATTCGGTTCCCGTGCTGGCGGCGGGCGGCATCGTCACCGGTCGGCAGATGGCCGCGGCGGTCGCGCTGGGCGCCGCTGGGGCCTGGACCGGTTCGGTGTGGCTGACCACCGAGGAGGCCGAGACCGCGCCGGCCACCAAGCAGAAGATGCTGGCCGCCACGTCACGTGACACCGTGCGGTCGGCGGGCCGCACCGGAAAGCCCGCACGCCAGCTGGTTTCGGATTGGACGGATGCCTGGGCGCCGAAAGACGGTGGCCGCAAGCCACTTCCGCTGCCGCTGCAGAACATGCTGAGCGAGCCGGTGATCCGGCGCATCGACCGACTGGCCGCCCAAGGGCATCCGGGCGCCCAGCAGCTGGCGACCTACTTCGTCGGCCAGGGCGTCGGCCTGATGAACAAGGTCAAGCCCGCCCGCGAGGTAGTCCGCGAGTTCATCGAGGACTACCTCGCCGCCACCGAGCGCCTGAACCGCTCGCTGCCCTAGGGATTTGTGCACGATTTTCCGCGCGAGGCGCGGAAAATCGTGCACAAATCCCCGGGTTACGGCTCGATGGCGCGGCGGCCTTCCTTGAGCTGACGGCGCTCGTCGGCGGCGTCGATGATCGTGGTGTCGGTGCCGTCGAGCGCGGTGTACGGGTCGGCGCTCCGCAGCGGCGTGGTCGGTGCGAACGTCGCGTTCATCTGCGGTGCGGCCCACTGGGGTTCGACGCGCGGGTGGACGCCCTGGCCCGCTCCGAGCGCCTGGCCCTGGTCCGCGGCGCGCGGGCCCGACGACTGCTCGTGCTCGTTCTCGGTCACCGTCGTCCGGGACGTCCGGCGCAGCGTGAAGGTGATCTCCTCGAACTCTTCGATGACCTTCTGCGCCGAGCGCAGCTGCTGCACCGACGTGTCGATGACGCGGTCCACCACCGGTGCGACGGGCGCCATCAGCGGACGCAGCAGGCGAGCGGCGACCTTGGTGAGGTCGGGCAGTTGCGGCAGCGCCAGGCCGCCGGCGGGCTGGGAGGTCGCCTGCACCGGCAGGTTGTCGGCCGGCTGGTCGGCGATCGGGACCAGTTCGGCCGTGGCGGCCGGTTCGGCCGGAGCGTCGGCCGCTTCGGGCTCCGGCGCGGGGCCGGCGTTCAAGGAACGTCGCTGCGGGTCCGGGAACGCCATGAGTTCGTCCCAGTCCGAGTACATGGGCTGCGGCTGCGAATCGGACGGCCGCAGCACCTCGGCGGTGGGGGCCGCGAGCGCGGGCTGCGCCGGCTCACCGGTAAGGGCCTCCGCCACGCGCTGGCGGTGGTATTCGCGATTGATCTCGGCGTCGGTTTCGAGCGCGAGCTTCATAGCGGCCAACTGGTGTTCGGCCTTCAGAATCTCGGCTTCGGCCCGCACCTCGGCCTGCTTGACGGCGATGGCGGTCTCGGCGCGCAGCTCGGCCCGCAGCCGGGACTCGTCGTGACGCTCGCGCAGCGTCCGGTCCTGCCGGGCATGCAGCAGCATCGGCAGCAGGTACAGCAGGACGCAGACGCCGACGACGGCGATGCGCGCCACCAGCGCGGCGGGCGTCTCGATGGTGTAGCCGTTCATCGCGACCCACCGCGCGCCGAAGCCACGGTCCGCGTCGGCGCCGGCCGCATCGCGTGCCGCTGAGACGGCGTGCTCGGCGCCGGCGATCCGCGCGTCGAGAGTCGGGGCCTGCTCGCCCCGGGCCGCCAGCGCGGCATCGAGCTCACGCTGGTCGTGCTCGAGGATGTCCTGGGTGTTCTGGGTGATCTGGCCGTCGCCGGGCACGCCGGTGACCGGCTGCTGGGCGCACGACGGCGTCGGGTGGTATTCGCAGCGGGCCACGACCTGGGCGTCGTCACGACGCTGCCGGGCGGAGTCGACGGCCGCGTCGAGCGCGCCGCGACCGGCACGCAGCGCGTCCAGCTGGCCCTGCGCGGTGGCCACCGCGGGCGTGGCCGCGGCGCGGGCTGCGGCCTGGGCGTCCATGCGCTGGGTGATGGCATTGCTGAACAGCGTCATCGCGGCGAGTTCGCCGACCAGGAGGCCGATCGCGACGGCCAGGGCGACCCGGACGGCGGTGCCGCGGGCGCTGGCGACGGTGCTGCGGATGGCCACGACCACCAGCGCACCGAAAATCAGGGTCACGGGCAGCACGACGGCCAGTGGCAGACCGGTGGACGGGGTTGCGACGGCGGCGGCCACGAGCCAGGCCAGCACGCCTCCTGACCAGGTCAGGGCGGTCACCGCAGGATGGTTGTCAGACTGTCTGTGGGCAGGCATGGAAACTCCAACTCTTCCGGTCCGCGTTCCAGGGTCCCAGAGAGCCGGGCCCGCCACCGAATCAAGCGCCGATGCTGTGACCGGCATCACGGGCCGATCAGGCGTTTTTCTGGTACTGCAGCGTCAGCGCCCGCCGATCCAGCTTGCCGATCCCGCGGCGGGGGAGTTCGGCGACCACGTGCACCTCACGTGGGGCGGCGGTGGCGGCCAGCGTGGCGCTGACGTGTTCTCGCAGGTCAGCGACGGTGGGTGCGTCCGCGCCTGGGTGGAGTACGACGGCGACGGCCACCCGTTGGCCCAGCCGTTCGTCGGGCACGCCGAACACGGCGCATTCGGCGATGGCCGGATGGCCGGCCAGGGCCGACTCGACGAGCGCGGGCAGCACCTTCAGGCCACCGGTGGCGATGGCGTCGTCGATGCGGCCCAGTACCCGCAGCACGCCCGAATCATCCACTGCGCCAATGTCATCGGTGACGAACCAGCCATCCACAAACGGCGACGGGTCGACGGGGTTTCGGTAACCCGACGCTAGCGTGGGACCGCCCAACGAGATTCGGCCGGTGTCGTCGATGCGCAGCCGGACGCCGTTCAGTGGTGTGCCGTCATAGACGCAGCCGCCGCTGGTTTCGCTCATCCCGTAGGTGCGGACCACGGAAATGCCTGCGGCCGTGGCTTTTTCGCCGAGCCCCGGCGGCATGGGGCCGCCGCCGATCAAGACGGCGTCCAGTTCGGCCAGCGCCTCGGTCGCGGCGGGATCGGCCAGGATCTTCGCCAGCTGTACTGAAACCAGGGACGTGTAGCGCCGGCCGGGACCCAAAGCGTTTACGGCAGAAGGTAGTTCACTGACATCGAAGCCCGGGTCCAGCGCGATGGGCGTGGTGCCGGCCCGCAGGCTGCGCACCAGGACCTGCACTCCGGCGACGTGGTAGGCGGGCAGGGCCAGCAGCCAGCGGCCGGGGCCGCCGAGCCGGTCGTGCGTGGCGTCGGCGCTGGCATGCAGCGCGGCGGCGGAAAGCAAGGCGCCCTTGGGGATTCCGGTGGAACCCGACGTCGAGACCACCAGGGCCACGTCGTCGTCGACGGACTCTCCGGCCCGCAACGTTTCCGTCAGCAACGTGGCCTGGCGGTCATCGTCGGCCGGCACCGGCAGCAGCGTGCCGCGGCCGTCGAGGGCCTGGGCCAGCGCGGGGATCAAGGCGAGGGCCGCGTCGCCGGATCCGACGGCGACCGGGTGCAGAACAGCTATGCCACGCCTCCGTCGCCGGGCTCGCCTTCGGCCGGGTCGCGGGGGTCGTCGAGGGGCCAGCCTTTGGCGGCCAGCCGCGCACGCACGCGCTCGACGTCCTCGCCGCGGGGGAGTTCATCGGTGATGCGCGTGATCAGTACGCCGATGTCGATGTCATCGAATTCGCCACGATTCATCAGCCCGCGTGCGACAGACTTGACCTCGTCGTTGGTCAGGCGCCGCGACAGCAGCGCCAACAGCGGCACGCGGTCGGTGGCGGGGATGCCGTCGGGGTATCCGGCCTGCAGCCACGCCACGATCTTGGTGAGAAAAATGTTCATGACGTCACCTCCTCCAGGTCCGGGACGTCCAGCGTCGTCCCTATCGATTGCCGCAATCCTGCGCCCCGAAACGGTAGACGCGGGCCGCGGGCACACCGACACGGTAGTCCTCACGTCCTTGAACAGCGCGTTGGCGGTGGAACCGCGCCTCACGAGCCGATGAACACTCAGTGAACACATTGAACAGAACTGGAAAGAGCCAGGTCGTCATCAGATTTCGGGGTGGCTGTAACTCGCAAAAAACGGCGCTGTTACACCAGAATGAGCGCCATGAGCGCAGAGCTAGTCATCCTGGTGCTGTTGATCGCAACAGCACTGGCATTTGACTTCACGAATGGATTTCACGATACCGGTAATGCCATGGCGACCTCGATCGCCACAGGCGCGCTGAAGCCCAAGACCGCCGTGCTGCTGGCCGGCGTCCTGAACTTGGTCGGCGCGTTCCTGTCAGTCGAGGTCGCCGTCACCGTCACCACCTCGGTGCTGAAGATTCAGGACAGTAAGTCCGGGCACCTACTGAAGTCCATCGACGCATCGACCGGACTCACCATCATCTTCGCCGGCCTCATCGGCGGCATCCTGTGGAACCTCCTCACCTGGCTGTTCGGCATCCCTTCCAGCTCGTCGCACGCGCTCTTCGGCGGACTGATCGGTGCCGGCCTGGCCGCGCTCGGCACCGCGGGCATCAACTGGACCGGTGTCATCCAGAAGGTGCTGATCCCCGCCGTCGCCGCCCCGTTCATCGCGGGCCTCGTGGCCGCCGTCGGAACCTGGCTGGTCTACCGGATCACGCGCAACGTCATCAAGAAGCGCCGGGAAGAAGGCTTCCGTTGGGGCCAGATCGCGACCGCATCGCTCGTCGCGCTGTCCCACGGCACCAACGACGCGCAGAAGACCATGGGTGTCATCGCCCTGGCCCTCATCACCACCGGCCACCTGACCGGCGACGTGAAGAAGGACGGCCTGCCGTTCTGGATCATCGCCTCCTGCGCCCTGGCCATCGGTCTGGGCACCTACATCGGCGGCTGGCGCGTCATCCGCACCCTGGGCAAGGGCCTCGTCGAGATCGAGTCCCCGCAGGGCCTGGCCGCCGAGGCGTCCTCGGCCGCGATCATCCTGAGCTCCAGCGCCGCCGGCATGGCGCTGTCGACCACCCACGTCGCCACCGGTTCGATCCTGGGCAGTGGCGTCGGCAAGCCGGGAGCCTCGGTCCGCTGGGCCGTCGCCGGACGTATGGCCATGGCCTGGCTGATCACGCTGCCGGCCGCGGCGCTGGTCGGTGCGCTGTCGTACTGGCTGTCCTACGGACTGAAGTCCGCCACCGGTTCCGCGCTGGTCGGCGACGGCACGATCTTCGTCATCCTGGTCGCGCTGTCGGGCTTCATGTACTGGCGTGCGCAGCAGCAGAAGGTCGACCACAACAACGTCAACGCCGACTGGGACGCGTCGACCAACTCCGTGGTGCCCGCCGACGTCCGTGACGCCGCTGCCAAGTCGCCCGAATCCGCCGGCGTCTGATTCCCCGCGAACCGAACCAGAAGGAATCACTGATGAATTACGTGGAAGCCATCTTCAAGGTGCTCGTCGTGGGGCTGGTCCTCGGCGCCGGCCTGCCCGCGATCTTCGCGACTGGTCTGGTCGCCTACTCCAACGGAGCCGGCGGCGAGCACTCCGACGGGACGGTCGCGGCGCCCAACCCGGTCCTCAAGTACCTCGGTCTGGCGCTGTTCGTGTTGGTCGGAGCAGTGGTCCTGGCCGCGATCCTGTGGATCACCCGGTCGACGATCATCCACCACACCGGCGTCGACCTGTTCCCCTTCCTGAAGAAGTGAGCCCCCGAAAATGACCGAATCCAACGGATTGTTCGAAAACGTCCTGAAGTGGCTGCGGGCGGGATATCCCGACGGCGTGCCGCCGAAGGACTACTACCCGGTGCTCGCCCTGCTGAAGCGGTCGCTCACGGAGGACGAGGTCGTCGAGGCGGCGCGGTCCATCCTGCGCACCAACGACGGCGAGAGCCCCGTCACCGAGGCCGAGATTCAGGCCGCGATCGCGAACGTCACCAACCAGGAACCCAGCGCTGACGACATCCACCAGGTATCCGCGCGGCTGGCCTCGGTTGGCTGGCCGCTGGCGACGCCGGCTCGCTGACGCGCCGCAGCACACCCCACCCGCGACACCCGGAGTGCTAACTCCGGGTGTCGCGTCGTAGTGGGTGGGTGTCGGGCACCTGGACGAAGATCAAGGTGACCTGATCGGGATCGGTGACATGCAGTTCGTGCAGGCCCCACGGCTCCTGTTGTGCCGCACGGGAGATCGGCACCCCGCGGGCCTCGAGCTCGGCCTGCGTCTGGTAGACATCCCGCACCTGCAGCCACAGCGCCCCCGGGAACGGCGCCGTCGGGCCGTCGTCGGGACGGCCGTGGCCGGCGAGCTCGATGAGTGACTGCCCGGCGTAAAACACTGTGCCGGCACCGTATTCGCGGGCGATGGCCAGGCCGATGGCGTCGCGGTAGAAGGCCACCGACTTCGCGTAGTCGACGGGCCGGATCAGGATGCGGCTGGCGAGGATCTCCATCGCGTCACCCGATCGATTGCGCGCGTCGGCGTTTCATCATCTGGTCGACCACGCCGGGTACGAAACTGTTGAGCGCGTGCGACGTCACCGCGATCCGGGGCGCGATCCGCACCGGACGGGTCTTGGCCGCCGTGATCATCCAGTCGGCGGCCTCGTCGGCCGACAGGCCGGGCATCCCGTCGAAGGCGCGGGTCGGCGCGATCATCGGCGTCTTGACCAATGGATAGAACAGCGTCGAGGAGTGCACTCCGCTTGCGCCCCACTCGGTTTCGATCACCCGGCTCACCGCGGTCAGCGCCGATTTGGAAGCGTTGTAGACCGCGAACAGCGGCGACGACTCGTTCATGACACCCCACGTGGACACGTTGATGATGTGCCCGTCGCCGCGCTCGATCATGCCGGGGGCGAAGCCGCGGATGAGGCGCAGCGGCGAGTAGTAGTTGAGCGTCATGGTGCGTTCGACGTCGTGCCAGCGGTCCAGGGACTCGGCGAGCGGGCGGCGGATCGACCGGCCGGCGTTGTTGATCAGGATGTCGACGCCGCCCAGCTCGGCTTTCACGTCGGTGACCAGTTTGTCGATGGCGTCCATGTCAGACAGGTCGCACGGCCGCGCGATGGCGTCGCCACCGCTGTGGGTGATCCGGGCGGCCACCTTGTCCAGCAGGTCGGCCCGGCGGGCGACGATGACGACCGTCGCTCCGAGGCGCGCGAACTTGGCGGCGGCCGCCTCTCCGATGCCCGACGACGCTCCCGTCAGCACGATGCGTTTCCCGGCCAGGTCGACCTCGCCGTGGCCCGACAACCGTTCGATCAGGGGCGGCCGCATGCCGGCGAGCAGCAGGCTCTCGGCGACGCGCTGTAGCGGACTCTTGCTCACACCCTGAGCTTAGGGCCGGGGCGTCAGCTCGCTCCGGTGACAGGCCAGACGTTGGTGTACACGAGTTCGTCGAGCGGGCGCGCCGTCGTCCAGCCGACGATCTCGAGTTCGGGACGGTCGGGGAACTCCGGTACCGGCCCGACGCACAGCACCGCGATCGGGTCGGCACCCTCGGGCATACCCAGCAGGGCGGCCAGCTCGGCCGGGTCGAACAGCGAAACCCAGCCCAGTCCAAGGCCTTCCGCGCGGGCCGCCAGCCACATGTTCTGAATGGCGCAGGACACCGACGCCAGGTCCATGTAGGGCATGGTGCGGCGGCCGAAGATGTGGCGTTCGCGATCGTCACCGAGGGCCACCACGAAGAGCTCGGCGCAGTCGCCGATGCCCTCGACCTTCAGCGCCAGGAACTCCGCCTCGCGCGGTCCGAGGGCCTCGCCGGTCTGGATGCGCTCGGCATCGACGAGCTTCTTGATCGCCGTGCGGACGGCCGGGTCGGTGATGCGCAGGAAACGCCACGGCTGCATCAGCCCGACACTCGGCGCCGTGTGCGCGGCCTCCAGGATGCGGCGCAGAACCTCTTCGGGCACTGTGGAATTCGGCGTGAAGTGCCGCATGTCCCGACGCTCGGACATGACGCGGTAGACGGCTGCGCGTTCGGCGTCGGAGTAACTCGGCTCGCTCACCCCGGGAGGCTAACAGGGATCAGCGGGATCCGATCGCGTCTGAGTGACGACGGTGGAACCGGCGCGGTGGCTGCTCGACGGGCTTGGTTCGTTTGGGGAAGGCGAACCACGCCGCGAGCGCCACGTTGTAGCCGGTGAGGATCGCGTACAGCACGGTGTCACGTGAGTCGAAACCCAGAGGTCCCGGGCTGTGACTCGAGGTTGCCACCACACACACCGCCGTCACGATGAACCAGCCGACGGCGGCGATGCGGTTGAACAGCGCCGCGCTGCGGCCGAACGCGGCGAAGACGGTCAGCACGCCGACGACGAGCAGCAGCGAGCAGTGCAGCGGCGTCACCCGCAGCCACATGATCGGCGCCCCGGCGGCACCGAAATGCGGGTTCGCCATGGACCAGGCCAGGCCGGCGCCGCCGAAGACGCCCAGCGCGAAACCCTCGACCCCCAGCGCCCACTGGCCGATTCGCGCTCGCGTCCCGACGTCCACGCCCCAAGTGTGACGCGCGGTGCCCGCCGTCGACGCGCGCCTAAGCGGATACACAGCGCACTCATGGGAAAGCACACAGCGGGCTGTCGTCCGTATGGCGGACAGCACCGCGGCAGGACCCCGGCGAACCTCAGAAGTAGCGCGGGAACTCGCTCCAGTCCGGGTCGCGCTTCTGGAGGAACGCGTCCCGGCCCTCGACGGCTTCGTCGGTCATGTAGGCCAGTCGGGTGGCCTCGCCGGCGAAGATCTGCTGGCCCACCAGGCCGTCGTCGAGCAGGTTGAACGCGAACTTCAGCATCCGGATGGCCTGCGGCGACTTGCCGTTGATCTCGGTGGCCCATTGCAGCGCAACGGTTTCCAGGTCCTTGTGGTCCACGACCTCGTTGACGGCGCCCATCTTGTGCATGGTCTCGGCGTCGTAGGCGCGGCCCAGGAAGAAGATCTCGCGGGCGAACTTCTGCCCGGTCTGCCGCGCCAGGTACGCGCTGCCGTAGCCGCCGTCGAAGCTGCCGACGTCGGCGTCGGTCTGCTTGAAGCGGGCGTGTTCGCGGCTGGCCAGGGTCAGGTCGCAGACCACGTGCAGGCTGTGGCCGCCGCCGGCCGCCCAGCCGTTGACGAGGCAGATCACGGGCTTGGGCATGAACCGGATGAGCCGCTGCACCTCGAGGATGTGCAGCCGCCCGGCGCGGGCCGGGTCGACGGACTCGGCGGTCTCGCCGGACGCGTACTGGTAACCGCTGCGGCCGCGGATGCGCTGGTCGCCACCGGAGCAGAAGGCCCAGCCGCCGTCCTTCGGCGACGGTCCGTTGCCGGTGAGCAGGATGACGCCGACGTCGGGGCTCATTCGGGCGTGGTCGAGGGCGCGGTACAGCTCGTCGACGGTGTGCGGCCGGAAGGCGTTGCGGACCTCGGGCCGGTCGAAGGCGATCCGGACCGTCGGCTGCGGCTTACCGTCCAGCACGTGGCGGTGGTAGGTGATGTCGGTGAGTTCACCGAGGTCGGTCACCGGCTGCCAGAGCTGCGGGTCAAACGGATTGTCTGCGTTCACGCCTCGACCTTAGAGCCGACGGTGTTTGGCCCGCGCCACCCAGGGGTACTAGATCGGACACAAACAGCGGCCGTTCGCGGCCCGAATACAGGAGGACCTTGATGAAGCGGTCAGCAGGCGTGGTGGTGTCGAGTGTCATTGCCGGACTGATGCTGGTCGGATGCTCGCCGGCCGTGCAGGGCGGCGACACCAAGTGCAAGGACTTCGTCGGCGCCGACGAGAAGACGCAGAACGAAGCGGTCAACAAGATGATCAAGGACCGCAAGGGCGCCGATCCGTCGTCGCTGGAGGTGTCGGGGACGCGCGCGTCGGCGCTGGCCTGGTGTCAGACGGTCGGCCAGCAGGACGCCCCGATCAAGAACGCGCCGCACATCTAGCCGGCTACCGAGCGTGGGGGCTGACGCGGAAATTCGTCCAGAATTTCGCGTCAGCCCCCACGCTCGTCGGTGTCTAGACGGGGTCGAACCGGAACACCGCGCAGCGGCCGGCGAGCGCTTCGAATTCGTCGGGGTTGGGCCCGGTCACGAGGCCGGCGTTCTTCATGAAGCCGACGCCCGTCGGCACCAGGATGGGGAACTGCCGCAACAGCGGGCGGGCTTCTTCGGCGGGCACCTCGAACAGCCGGACCTCTTCGTGGTGCCGGCCCTGGGTCACGGTCGCGGTGGCGGCGGCGCGCGCGTTGCGCACCCAGTCGGCGTTCGGGAACCCGCCCACCACGTAGCGCCGGCCGTCGACCTCGAACGGGGTGATGGGCGTCGACCGCGGTTCACCGGACTTGCGGCCGGGCACGGTCAGCACCACGGGGCCCTTGATCGGGACCACCCGCATGACCGCCATCATCACCTTGTTCATGGGCTTGAGCCACCAGGGTGGCTTGAGATTCGCGTCGCTGTCCGGGGCCATGACCCGAGGCTAGACGAGGCGCCGAAACCGCGCTGGCGTGCTATGTTCGCCCAGCTGAAGGAGGGTTTCGATGTCGAATCAGTGGCCCCCCGGGCAATTCGGGCCTGGGCAGTTCGGACCCGGCCAACCACCGGGTCAACCGTATGGGCCCAACCCGTACGGCGCTCCCGGTGTGCCGCCGAACGTGCCCTATCCGCAGTACCCGCAGCCGCAGTACCCCCAGCCCGCGGGTTACGGCGCACCCATGCCCGCCGGACCCGCCGGCCCATCCGGCGTCACGGCGATCATCGCCGCGGTGCTCAGCATGCTCGGCGCCGTGTCGACAGCGTTCCAGGCGTTCTCCAGCTGGTACGCGGTCGCGACGCTCGGCGCGTTGACCAGTTCCTACGCGAGCGAAGTGAAATCCAGCCTGATGAGCCTGACCACCGGCATGGCGTTCGTGCAGACGGTCGTGGCGATCGCGCTGCTCGTCGGCGGCGTGCTGCTGATTCTCGGGCGTGGGGTGGGCCGCTGGATCGTCATGGGCGGTTGCACCGTCGTGGTGCTGTCGAACGTCATCGGTGTGTTCGCCGCACTCACGATCCTCAAGCGGCTCGACACGACGCTCGGTGGTGGCTACGAAGGACTGCCGGGGATGGCGGGCGTATCGGTGTTGAGCGCCGCGATACCGATCGTGTTCGCGGTCGCCACCGGCGTGCTGGCCGCGCTGAATTCGACGCAGCAGTGGTGCCGGTGGAAGAGCGGGCAGGCGGCGCCCGTCGCTCCCACCGGCTACCCGGGCTATCCGCCGCAGTACTAGCTAGACGTAGCGGTTGCGTCCGGCGAACCAGCCGGCCGTCAACTGCACCGCGTAGACGGTGAAGAACAACACGAACGGGACGTGCCAGTCGCCGGACATGTCGTGCAGCAGCCCGAACAGGAACGGGCCGGTGCTGGCGAACAGGTAGCCGAAGCCCTGCGCCATCCCCGAGAGCTGTGCGGTGTCCTCGGCGTTGCGGGCGCGCAGCGCGATGATGGTCAGCGCCAGCGAGAACGCGCTCAACCCGATGCCGATCATCGTGCTCCACAGCACCGGAGCTGCCATCGGCGCGATCAGCAGGCCGATGGTGCCGGATACACCCAGCACACCGAGGCCGACGTTCCACAGGCTCTGGTGTGTCGTGCGGGCGGCCAGCGGCGAGATCAGGAGCGCGATCGGGACGCCGATCAGGGACATCACCCCGGACATCACGCCGGCACTGGTCTTGTCCATGCCGTTGTCGATGAAAATCTGTGGGAGCCAACCCATCATGACGTAGGCCAGGAACGACTGGCTGCCCATGTAGACCGTCACCGTCCACGCGAGCGGGTTGCGCAACAGCGAGCGGCGTCTGGTGGCCTGTGCCGCGGTGGCGGCCCAGTCGGTGCGGTGGCGCCGGGCCGCGGGGACCCACAGCAGCAGCGCGGCCAGCGCGAGGGCCGCCCAGATGACCAGCGACGGACGCCAGCCGCCGACGCTCTGTTCGACGGCCGGGGTGACCGCGGCACCGAAGGCGCCGCCGGCCTGCAGTGCGCTGGTGTAGATGCCCGTCATCAGGCCGACGCGGGCGGGGAACGAACTCTTGATGACCACCGGGATCAGCACGTTCGCCAGCGCGATGCCCGACGAGGCGAGCAGGGTGGCGCCGAGCATGAGGCCGCCGTCGCCGAACGGTCGCACCATCAGTCCGACGGCCAGTGCCAGCAGTGCGAGCGTGACGGTCCGGCCCAGGCCGAGTCGTTTGGACAGCAATGGCGCGGTGGCGCCGGCGGCCGAGAAGCACAGCACGGGCAGGGTGGTCAGGATGCCGGCCCAGACCGATGACACCCCGAGTGCGGTGCGCATCTCGCCGAGCAGGGGAGCGACGCTGGTGACCGACGGCCGCAGATTCAGCGCGGTGACGACGACGGCGAGGGCCAGCAGGACGCCGCTGGCGAGACGCGTGTTCGGGCTTGCCGGGATGTCGGTGATCTCGATGGCACCATCGAGCTCGAGTGCCAATTCATCTTCGTAACGGGCGTGTGGGGTTCCGTTCACGGCAGCACTCATCCTGCTAGGATGCCATACATCCTATGATTGGTTGAAAGGATGATTGCGTGGCGCTGAACACAGCCCGCCGGGCCGGCTTGGTCGAGCAGGTCATCGAACAGCTCCGGGGCTCGGTCGCGGACGGGGAATGGCCCGTTGGACATCGCATCCCGAACGAGACCGATCTCGTCGAAGCCCTCGGGGTCGGCCGCAACACCGTGCGCGAGGCCGTGCGGGCACTGGCGCATGCCGGACTGTTCGAGGTGCGGCAGGGCGACGGCACGTACGTCCGCGCCACCAGCGAGGTGTCGGGCGCGCTGCGCCGGCTGTGCAGCGACGAGCTGCGCGATGTGCTGCAGGTGCGCCGCGGGCTGGAAGTGGAAGGCGCGCGCCTCGCCGCCACCAACCGGACCGACGACGATCTCGCCACCCTGCGCCGGCTGCTGGACGGCCGCGACGATGAGCAGCGGGCCGGTCATCACGACGAATTCGTCCACGCCGACACCGAATTCCACTGCGCCGTCATGCGCGCGTCGGGCAACACCATGCTCATCGATCTGTACCTCGGGCTCATCGAGGTCATCACCGCGAGCGTGTCCGTCATGAACGAGACGCCCGTCGAGACCGAGTTCGAGGACCATCACCGGCTGCTCGACCGCATCGTCGCCGCCGACCCGGACGGCGCGGCCGCCGCGGCAGCGGTGCTCTTCGACCGCCTCCTGGCGGGATTGCCCACCTAGCGCGAGCAGTCCCCGCAAGCGGGCGGAACCCCGTGGGTGGGTTGTGCTGAGGATTGGTGCCAGTATCGGGCAGTAATCCTCAGCGTAGTTGCATGGGTGATGCCCTGTGGCCCTCGTGGCGCAAACCATCGGGTAAACGGCGCCCGCAGTTCAAGGATCAACTGCAACAGCCGCTTAACCCTCGGATCCCAGTCACCAGGTGACTGGGATCCGAGGGTTAAGCCAGTCGAGTTCGCTCAGGCGGACATCGGCGACGGGAAGCGCAGAATCGCCCGGCAGCCCATCCACCCATGGACGCATCGTCGACTGACACCCGACGCGACGGCCGGTAGGCGACCCACGGAAAACGTTGGTAGAGCGCCTTTTCCGCCGGAAACGACAGTTTTACGTCTCGGTAGGGGCTAGCCGACAGAGCGTTCCGAGCCGGCCCAGAACTGCGCCCGGACGGCCTTCTTGTCGGGCTTGCCGAGGGCCGTCACCGGCACGGCGTCGGCGATGACGACCTGCTTCGGCGACTGCACCGAGCCCTTGCGTTCCTTGACCGCGGCCTGAATCTCGGCCGTCATCTTCGCGATGGCCTCCTCGGAGCGGTCGGCGTCGGGACGCAGCACGACGACGGCCGTCACCGCCTCGCCCCACTTCTCGTCCGGGGTGCCGACGACGCAGACCTGGGCGATCGAAGGATGTTCGGCGACAACGTCTTCCACCTCACGCGGGAACACGTTGAAGCCGCCGGTGACGATCATGTCCTTGGTCCGGTCGACGATGAACCAGAACCCGTCCTCGTCCTCGCGGGCCAGGTCGCCGGTGTGCATCCAGCCGTCCTTGAAGGTGTCGGCGGTGGCCTCCGGCAGATTCCAGTAGCCACCCGACAGCAGTGGGCCGGACACGCAGATCTCGCCGACCTCGCCCTGCTTGACGGGTTGGCCGTCGTCGCCGAGCAGCGCGGTCCGCGCGAACAGCGTCGGCCGACCGCAGGACGTCAGCCGCTTCTCGTCGTGCTCGCCCTTGGCCAGGTAGGTGATGACCATGGGGGCCTCGGACTGGCCGTAGTACTGCGCGAAGATCGGGCCGAACCGGCGGATGGCCTCGGAGAGGCGCACCGGGTTCATGGCGGAGGCGCCGTAGTAGACGGTCTCCAGCGACGACAGGTCGCGCGTGTGCGAATCGGGGTGGTCCATCAGCGCGTAGATCATCGACGGCACGAGCATGGTCGCGGTGATCTTCTGCTCTTCGATGACCCGCAGCACTTCGGCGGGATCGAACTTCTTGAGCACGATCAGCTCGCCGCCCTTGACGATGGTCGGGGTGAAGAACGCGGCGCCGGCATGCGACAGGGGAGTGCACATCAGGAAGCGGGGATGCTCGGGCCACTCCCATTCGGCCAGCTGGATGGTCGTCATGGTGCTGATGGACTGCGTCGTGCCGATGACGCCCTTGGGCTTGCCGGTGGTGCCACCGGTGTAGGTCAGTCCGCCGACGTGATCAGGCGCCAGGTCGGCGGCCTTCAGCGGCTGTGGCTCGTACTTCGCGGCTTCGGCGGCCAGGTCGATGGCCGAGCCGATCAGCTCGTCCGGCACCGGGCCGATGGTCAGGATCTGCTTGAGCGACGGGACCTTCTCGAGCAGGCCGATGGCCCGTTCCACGAACGCCTCGGTGGGGTCGATGATCAGGGTCGTGACGCCGGCGTCGGTCAGGACGTAGGCGTGATCGTCCAGCGAGCCGAGAGGGTGTAGTGCGGTGCGCCGGTAGCCCTGGGTCTGGCTGGCGCCGATGATCATCAGCACCTCGGGCCGGTTGAGGGACAGCAGGCCGCTGCTGGCGCCCGAGCCGGCGCCGAGCGCCTCGAAGGCCTGAATGTACTGGCTGATGCGGTCGGCGAGCTGGCCGCCGGTCAGTGTGGTGTCGCCGAGGAACAGGACCGGCTTGTCTTTGTTGCGCTTGAGGGCGCCCACCGTCAAGTGCCCGGAATGCAGGGGATGGCGCAGCAGCTCGTCACTCATGACCTAAGACTAGAACGTGTTCTAGTCCGTAGGTCAAGCCCTGCGGTCTAGCATCCACCTCATGGCCAGCCCTGCCGACCTCGTCATCGCCGGAAACATCGTGACCGTCGACCCCGGCCGACCCACCGCCGAGGCGCTCGCCGTCACCGACGGCCGGATCGTGGCCATCGGATCGCGCGACGACGTGCAGCCGTGGATCGGTGCCGACACCGAGGTCCGGGAGGTCGCCGGGTGCGTACTGCCCGGGTTCGTCGAGGCGCACGGCCACCCGCTGATGGAGGCCGTGGTGCTCGGCGGCCGCATCGTCGACATCCGGCCGGTGACGATGCCGAACGCCGACGACGTCGTCGCCGCGATCCATGCCGAGGTCGCCGCCCGCGGCGCCGATGGCGCCTACCTGAACGGCTGGGACCCGCTGCTGCAACAGGGGCTGCCCGAGCTGACCCTGGCCTGGCTGAACGCGGCGGCACCCGACACCCCGCTGGTGATCGTGCACAACTCCGGACACAAGGCGTACTTCAATTCTGCCGCCGCGGCGAAATCCGGCCTGACCCGCGACACCCCGGACCCGCACGGCGCCAAGTACGGCCGCGACGCCGACGGTGAGCTCGACGGCACCGCGGTGGAGACCGCCGCCGTCTTCCCGCTCGTGACGGGCGTGATGTCGCCGACCGACTATCCGGCGTTGCTGCTCGCCGAATGCGCGCGGCTGAACCAGGCCGGTCTGACGACGTGCTCGGAGATGGCGTTCGACCCGATGTTCCGGCCGGTCCTGGAGCAGATGCGCGACAAGCTCACCGTGCGGCTGCGCACCTACGAGATGTCCACCGCGGCGCTGCACACCGACGCGTCGCCCGACAACGGCGACGACATGGTCCGGCAGGCCGGCATCAAGATCTGGGTCGACGGGTCCCCGTGGGTCGGCAACATCGACCTGACGTTCCCGTACCTGGACACCGAGGCCACCCGCACCATCGGCGTCGTGCCCGGGTCATGCGGCCACGCCAACTACACCCGCGAGCAGCTCGCCGAGATCGTCGGCACCTTCTTCCCGCAGGGCTGGCAGATGGCGTGTCACGTGCACGGCGACCACGGTGTCGACACCATCCTCGATGTGTATGAAGAAGCGCTGCAACGCTGGCCGCGCGACGATCACCGGCTGCGGCTCGAGCACGTCGGCGCCATCACGCCGGCGCAGCTGCAGCGCGCCCATGATCTCGGCGTCACGTGCAGCGTGTTCGTCGACCAGCTCCACTACTGGGGCGACGTCATCGTCGACGGCCTCTTCGGCCCGGAAAAGGGCGACGTGTGGATGCCGGCCGGGTCCGCGGTCGCGACCGGCATGCGGATCTCGCTGCACAACGACCCGCCCGTGACGCCCGAGGAGCCGCTGCGCAACATCAGCGTCGCGGCCACCCGGACCGCCCCCAGCGGACGCGTGCTGGCGCCGCAGGAACGGCTGACCGTCGACCAGGCGATCCGGGCGCAGACCATCGACGCGGCCTGGCAGCTGTTCTCCGACGACGTCATCGGTTCGCTGGAAGTCGGCAAGTACGCAGACCTGGTGGTGCTGTCCGGCGATCCGCGCACGGTGCCACCGGAAGACGTCGCTGACCTGGAAGTCCTCGCGACTTACCTGGCAGGACAACAGGTTCACGCCAAAGCCGACTGAGCGCGCGGCAGACGTGGCAGGCTCAGCACATGACTGAACTGTCGGCACCCCGATTCCTCGATGAACGTGTTGCCCACTGGGCCGCGACCAAGCCAGACGAAGAAGCGATCACCTACCTGGGCCGGACCTGGACGTGGTCGCAGTGGAACGACCGGATCCGCCGCCTCGCCGGTGCGCTGCAGGCCTGGGGCATCAAACGCGGGGACGTCGTGGCGTTCCTGGACAAGAACCACCCGGCGTGTGTCGAGCTGACGCTGGCCGCGGCGTCGCTGGGCGCCGCCAACGCCATCATCAACTTCCGCCTGGCCGCCGACGAGCTGGACTTCGTGCTGAACGACTGCGGCGCAAAGGTTCTCATCGTGGGCGCCGAATTGCGGCCGGCGGTCGACGCCATCACGGACAAGCTGACGGCCGTCGAGCACATCGTCAGCGTGACGCCCGAGGGCGGCGACGGTGACGAGTACGAGGCGCTGCTCGCCGGTGCGACCCCGGTGGATCGGTCGCCCGACGTCCAGCCCGACGACGTCAGCATCATCATGTACTCCTCGGGCACGACGGGCCGCCCGAAGGGCGTCGCGCTCACGCAGGCCAACATGATCGCGCACACCATCAACGCCTTCGAGGGCTGGACGGCGGAAGCCGGTGACAAGAACCTGGTGGCGATGCCGCTGTTCCACGTCGGTGGTTCGTCCTACGTGCAGTACGGGTTGCACAACGGCGTGCCGAGCTACATGACGCGCGACGCCGACGGTGCGTCGCTCGCCGGCGGCATCCTGAACGGTGCCAACCGCACGTTCCTCGTGCCGGCGGTGCTGGCCAAGGTGCTCGAGTCCGGTCCGGACGCGGTGAAGTTGTTCAGCGCGCTGAAGACGTACGCCTACGGCGCCTCGCCGATGCCGCTGCCGCTGCTGCGCCAGGCCTTGACGGCGTGGCCCGAGACCGAGTTCATCCAGGTGTACGGCCTGACCGAGGTCTGCGGCGTCGTCAGCCGGCTGATGCCCGAGGACCACCGCGCCGACAACGAGGAGCGACTGGTCAGCGCCGGCGTGCTGATTCCACAAGCCGAGGTCCGCGTGGTGAACCCGGAGACCCTGGACGACGCGCCCGCTGGTGAACAGGGCGAATTGTGGTTCCGCACACCGACATTGATGAAGGAATACCTGAACCGGCCCGACGCGACGGCCGAGGCCATCACGGCCGACGGCTGGTTCCGCACCGGCGACATCGGCCGCGTCGACGCCGACGGCTACATCTTCGTCGAGGACCGGCTCAAGGACATGATCATCTCCGGCGGCGAGAACATCTACTCCATCGAGGTGGAGCGGGTGCTCGCCGAGCACCCGGCGGTGTCCGAGGTCGCGATCATCGGCGTGCCCGACGAGAAGTGGGGCGAGTCGGTGAAAGCCGTTGTGACGCTGGAGGGTTCGGGAGACGGGGTGTCGGATGCCGACCTCATCGCCTTCGCCCGCGAACGCCTCGCCGCCTACAAGTGTCCGAAGACCATCGACTTCGTCGACGACATGCCGCGCAACCCCACCGGCAAGATCCTCAAGAAGGAACTCCGCAAGCCGTACTGGGACGGTCGGGACCGCGCCACCGTGTGAGGCACGATGGAGGGGTGCTACCCGCTCCGCCCACACTCGACGAACTGCTCGAGCGCCTGTACGTCGTCTCACTGCCGATGCGGGTCCGGTTCCGTGGCATCGACGTTCGTGAAGTCGCGCTGATCGAAGGGCCGTGTGGCTGGGGTGAATTCGGCGCGTTCGTCGAGTACGGCGCAGCGGAGGCGGCGCACTGGCTCGCGTCCGGCATCGAGGCGGCCTACCGGCCGTCACCGGCGCCGGTGCGCGACCGCATCCCGATCAACGCCACCGTGCCCGCCGTCGACGCGGCGCGGGTGCCCGGGGTGCTGGCCCGCTTCCCGGGTGCCCGGACCGCCAAGGTGAAGGTGGCCGAACCGGGGCAGACGCTGGCCGACGACGTGGCCCGCGTCGAGGCCGTCCGTGCCCTGGTGCCGGTGGTGCGGGTGGACGCCAACGGCGGCTGGACCGTTCGTGAAGCGGAGGCGGCGGCACGGGCACTGACCGCTTCGGGGCCTCTCGAGTACCTGGAACAACCCTGCGCCACGGTGGCGGAACTGGCCGAACTGCGGCGTCTGGTCGACGTGCCCGTGGCCGCCGACGAATCCATCCGCAAGGCCTCCGACCCGTTGCGCGTCGTACGCGAGCGCGCGGCCGACATCGCGGTGGTCAAGGTGGCGCCGCTGGGCGGGGTCTCCCGGTTGTTGGACGTGGCCGCGCAGATCGACATCCCGATCGTGGTGTCGAGTGCGCTGGATTCCGCGGTCGGCATGACGCGCGGGCTCCTGGCCGCCGGCTGCCTGCCGACGCTGCAACATGCGTGCGGCTTGGGCACCGGAGGGTTGTTCGTCGACGACGTCGCGGACGTGGCACCGCCGGTCGACGGGTTCCTGCCCGTCGGCCCGGTGGCGCCGGACCCGGCCCGGTTGACCGGCCTGGCGGCCGCCCCCGCGCGCCGGGACTGGTGGATCGAGCGCGTCCGCGCGTGCTACCCGCTGCTGGGGTCTTTGTCCGTCAATTGAATTCGACGAGCGTCACCGGTGCGCGGAAGCGCGCCAGTGCCGGCAAGCGGTAGGACTGCCGGGTGACCCACGGCACGAGCGTGCCGCGGCCGGCCGGGTAGCGCAGTTCGCGTAGCGCGCGGACTCCGGGGATGACCTGCAACCGTGGGTACTGGTCGGCGGTGAACCAGAAGGGCATCGCGGGTGCGGTGTAGTTCGCACTGAGCCGGAAGCCGCGGCGCTGTGAATACGCGCTCAGGAACCGCGGCACGCTGTCAAAGGCCAACTGCCCGTGGGGAAACCGTTCGGCACAGGCGGCGATGAGGCTGAAGACGACGTCCTCGGTCAGATACTGGAACAGGCCTTCGGCGGTGATCAGCACACCGTCGGTAGCGTCGACGGCGTCCAACCAGGAGTGGTCCAGCGCGGACTGCGCGCGATGGCCCAGCCGCTCGGACGCCGGGAGCAACTGCTGCCGGAGTGCGATGATCGGCGCCAAATCGACTGACAACCAGGTCATTTCACCGTTGTCCACGCGCCAGAAGCTGGTCTGCAGACCCTCCGCCAATGCCACGACGGTCGCGCGCGGGTGGACGGCCAGATAGTCGCGGGTGACATCGTCGAACACGAGGGCCCGCAGTGCGGTGGCCTGATGGGTGCGGCCGAAATCCTGGTAGTCGTAGTCGAGGCCGTCGCGCAGCGTGATCGCCATCGGGTCGTCGATGATGCCGTCGGGGCGGGCGGCCTCGGTGGCGCGCTGGTGCAAGGTGAGGAGCGCGGTTTCGGATACGCCGTCGAGATGACGGGCGTCGATGACTGACATGGCCCCACCGTACGTCCGGCGATCACGTCGGCAGCACCGGCCCCGGGAACGGCATTTCCGGAGCATCGCGATATCCGGCTGCGGCATAGGAGATTTCGATGGGTCGGGAACTTTCTCGAAGCGCCGCCCGACTAGCTGACAGTGACCGCACCGATTTGGCTGGCGCTACCGCCGGAAGTGCATTCGGCGCTCCTGGCAGCCGGCCCGGGGCCGGGTTCGCTGCTGGCTGCCGCCGCGCAATGGCACCAGCTCAGCGTGCAGTACGGCGAGGCGGCCGCCGAGTTGTCGGCCATCCTGGCCGACGTGCACGCGGGCAGCTGGGAGGGACCCAGCGCCGTTCAGTACGTCGCCGCGCACGTGCCCTATCTGGCCTGGCTGGAGGAGTCCGCCGCGGCGTCGGCCGCCACGGCGGCGCAGCACGAGACCGTGGCCGCTGCCTACGGCACCGCTGTCGCGACCATGCCGACATTGGTCGAATTGGCGGCCAATCATGTGACCAACGCCGCACTGGTGGCGACGAACTTCTTCGGTATCAACACAATTCCCATCGCGATCAACGAAGCCGACTACGCGCGCATGTGGGTGCAGGCGGCCGACACCATGATCGTCTACCAGGCGGTCAGCGAATCGGCGACGGCCGCGGTGCCGCCTCCGCAGCCGGCGCCGTCGATCGTGGCGCCCGGTGGTGAGGCCCGGCAGCCGATGCCGAACACGCCCGCCGCACCCAGCCAACCGCTGAGCGACCTCTGGAAATTCCTGTCGCAACTGGGTACGGCCGGTCAGATCGACCAGATGCTCGAGAACTTCACGCGCTTCTTCCAGCAGCTGGGCTTCAATCCCGCCACGTCCGCGGTGCTGGCCCTGGTGGCGCTGACGCTCTATGACATGCTCTGGTACCCCTACTACGCCTCCTATGGGTTGCTGCTGGCCCCGTTCTTCGCGCCGGCACTCAGTGCGCTCGCGGCGCTGGCGCTGGTGAAATCGCCGCTGCCGCCGGCCATGGACGCGGCGCCGGTGCCTGCCGAACCTGCTGTCGCCCAGCCTGTGTCCGCCGCGCCGCGCGCTCAGGGTGTGCCCGTCGTCCCCGGTATTCACGTCGGTGTGCCGCAGGCTTCCGGCCCGTCCGCGCCGGCGCCGACCACCGCCGGCACCGGCAGTGCCGTACCCGCACCCAACCTGGTCTACGCCGTGCCCGGGCTGCCGCGACAGGGGGTGGGCCCGGGGCCGGAGTCCGGCAGTGAATCGCCCGATGTCAGCACTGATACCGTCAGTGCCGCGGCGCCCGCTCGTGCCGTGGCCGGCGTCCGCGACCGGGCCAAACGGGTGGGTCGTGCCCGGCGCGGTGCACGTGGCTATCGCGATGAGCTTCCGGAGATGAAAGCCGATCTGCCTGGTGGCGGCGACAATTCGCCGAGCGCGCCCGCCATCACCGCGAGTGTGCGCGGTGCCGGTCCGGTGGGGTTCACCGGTGCGGTGACCACAGCGAGCACTGCGCCCACCGGAATGGTGGAGCGGATGCCGGCAGATGCGGACCCGTCGGCGCCCCTGCTTCCTGGCACCTGGGACTCCGGCACGGCGGATGGGTCTCAGCAGCGCTGACGCGAATTGTGAAGCGGCGCGGAACTTTTCTCGGTGCTCCGACGACTACATCAATTGAAGACAACATCAGAACGACTTTCTGCGTTGTGGGGCAATGGATTTCGATGCCATCGCGACGCGGTGCAGCAAACTTGGGGAGGCAGCGTCGATGACGCTCAATGTGCAGGGACGAGGGCTCGGAGCGCAGGTCGTCGGAATCGATCCGAACGATCTGAGCAACATCTCGACCGACGAGCTCCGCGAAATCGTCTACGAGAACAAGCTTGTCGTCCTGAAGGGGGTCAAGCCTTCGCCCGCGCAGTTCATCGAGCTCGGCCGCATTCTCGGTGAGATCGTCACGTACTACGAGCCCGTGTACCACCACAACGACTACCCGGAGATCTTCGTCTCCTCCACGGAGGAGGGGCAGGGCGTGCCGCGCACGGGTGCGTTCTGGCACATCGACTACATGTTCATGCCGGAGCCGTTCGCGTTCTCCATGGTGATGCCGCTGACGGTGCCGGGCGCCGACCGCGGAACGTACTTCATCGATCTCAACAAGGTGTGGGAATCCCTGCCGCCGGCGCAGCAGGAGCCGGTGCGGGGCACCTTCAGCACGCATGATCCGCGGCGCCACATCAAGATTCGCCCCAGCGACGTCTACAAGCCGATCGGCGAGGTGTGGGACGAGATCAACCGCGCCACGCCACCGATCAAGTGGCCTACGGTGATCCGGCACCCGCACACCGGCCAGGAAATCCTCTACATCTGCTCCACCGGCACCAGCAAGATCGAAGACGGCGACGGCGAGGTACTGGACCCCTCGGTACTGCACGAACTCCTCACCGCCACCGGCCAGCTCGACGCCGACTTCGCGTCACCGTTCATCCACACGCAGCACTACGAGGTCGGTGACATCATCCTGTGGGACAACAGGGCCCTGATTCACCGGGCGAAGCACGGCACCGCGACGGGCACGCTGACGACGTATCGGCTGACCATGCTCGACGGCCTGGCGACGCCGGGGTTTGCGGCATGAGCGCCACCGAGCTGACCTCACCCGTTGCGGAATGGGTTGATACCGAGCAGATTCCGGAGGAACTGCTGGCCCGGGTGCTGGAGCCCTACTCCTACAAGGGCTGCCGATATCTCACGGATGCGACGTACCGGGCCACCGGCGATTCGATGTTCGCGACGGGCAACTTCAGCATCCCGGAGTCGGTGTACATCCGTAGCACCGGGCATTTCAATGCCGTCGAACTGGTGTTGTGCTTCAACCAGCTCGCCTACTCCGCGTTCGCGCCGGCCGTCCGCCACGGCGAGATCGACGGGTTCCGGGGCTGGTCGCTCGACGACTATTTCGAGAACCAGTTGTCCAGCATGCTGATCCGGTCCACCGCATCGCGCTACAAGCGGCAGATCGATGCGCGCAAGTTCTCCGCCCGGCTGACGTGCGAAGGTATCGAGGTCGTCGAACGGAGCTGGCGGTACCTGAAAGTCCCGTGCGCCATCGAGTTCCACGACGACGACGGCGGGTCCGCGTTCGGTGAGTTCGAACTCGCGATCCTCAACATCCCGTGAGCACCGTACTGGGGCGGCTGCTCACGCAGGCGCAGCTGCAGCCGCAGGCCGTCGCGTTGCGCCGCTGCGACGGAACCAGCAGTGTCACGTACGGCCGGCTGCCCGCCTTGGTGAACCATCTGGCCGGCGAGCTCCGGGAGCACGGGGTTTCTCGCGGCGACCGGGCATTCGTGATGTCCGACAACGGTCCCGAGACCTATGTCGCGGTGCTGGCGTGTGCGCAACTCGGTGCCATCGCGGTGCTGGTGGATCGTGCTGTCCCGACCGCGACGGTTGCGCGCTTCGGTGAGATCACCGGCCCCAGTGCGGTTATCCTGACCCCGGGAGCCGCGGCGGCGGCACTGCCGGAGGCGCTGAGCGCCGTCCCGGTGATCGCCGTCGACGTCACCGACGGCACCGCCGAGCATCGTGAGGCCGTGCCCGCCGTCGCACCACCGGACTTGGGCGCCGACGATCCGCTGGCGATGATCTTCACCAGCGGGACCACCGGTGAACCGAAAGCCGTACTGCTGCCTAATCGAACGTTCTTCGCCGTGGCCGACATCCTGGCGCGCGAGAACCTGACCTGGATCAGCTGGGTGGCCGGCGAAGCCACGTACTCGCCGCTGCCGGCCAGCCACATCGGCGGACTGTGGTGGATCCTGAACTGCCTGCTGCACGGCAGCGAATGTGTCACCGGCGGTGAGAATTCCACGTCGCTGGCCGAGATTCTCAACGCCAACCAGATCGCCTCGACCTGTTTGGTGCCCACTCTGCTGACGCGCCTGGTGTCTGAGGTCAAGGCCGGTGCGGCGCTGCCGCCGCTGCGGATGATCGGCTACGGCGGATCGCGTGCCATCGCGGCCGACGTGCAATTCGTCGAGGCGGCAGGCGTGCACACCGCGCAGGTTTTCGGTCTGAGCGAAACCGGTTGTACGGCCTTGTGTCTGCCGACATCGGCGGGGTCAATCGCCCGGATCGAGGCGGGCGCTGTGGGGCAGCCCTACCCCGGAGTCGAGGTCCGTCTGGCAGGCGGCGACAACGCCGAGTCGGGCACCCTGTGGATCAAGTCACCGGCAAACATGTTGGGGTACTGGAACAATCCCGAGCGCACCGGTGAGATCCTGGTCGACGGCTGGGTGAACACCGGTGACATCTTCGAGCGCGGCGCGGACGGTTACTTCTACATCAAGGGCCGGTCCTCGGAGATGATCATCTCCGGCGGCGTCAACGTCGCACCCGACGAGGTGGACCGCATCGCCGAGAGTGTCCCCGGCGTTGGCGCGGCGGCCTGCTTCGAGATTCCCGATCCCGAATTCGGTGCCCTGATCGGCCTGGCGGTGATCCCGTCCGGAGAACTCGACGAAGGCCAGGCCCGCAGGCTCAAGCAGGCCATCGCGGCGCGCTACCGGGCGGAGTCGGAATCGATGGCCCGGCCGTCGACCATCACGCTGGTGCCCGAGATACCGAGGACGCAGTCCGGCAAGGTCATTCGGGCGGCACTGGCAGCGACGGTCCATGGCTGACGGGCTCCGCGACCGTGTCCTGGCCGCCGTCGCCGACGTGCTCTACATCGACGAATCCGACCTGTTCGACGGCGACGCCACCGATCTGCGCGAACTCGGGCTGGACTCGGTGCGGTTCGTCCTGCTCATGAAACGTCTTGGGGTGGACCGGGAATCGGACCTGCTGAAGCGGCTGGCGCAGGAGTTGACGATCGACGGCTGGGTCCGGGAATTGGCGGGCGTCCGTGGTGGCGTCTGACGAGGGCCGGATTCCGCTGAGTGTCTCTCAGCAGAACATCTACCACGGCGTGCTGCAGGACCCTGATCCCGCGCTGTACCTGATCGGCAAGAGTTACCGGTTCCGGCCCGTGGCGCTCGCGACATTCCTGTCCGCGCTGGAAGCGGCGGTGCGGGACAACCCCATTCCGCTGTGCGTGCTGGATCCGTCGACAGCCGGTGACGGGTATCCGGATCTGGTTGCCCGCCTGCAGGTTCAGGACATCATCCGGGTGCGAGTGCCGACCGACCCCGTCGGCGGCGCGTTGGAAGCGTCATGGGCGGACGGCATTCTCGAAACCCCGCTGGTGCGCTATGTCGTGCACACCGACGTCGACGGCCGGGTGGTGGGCATGGACGCGCAGACCCACCACATCCTGCTCGACGGCGCGGCCACCGCAATCATCGAAGCCGACCTGGCGCGGCATCTGGGTGACGCCGAGCAGAAGCCCAGCACCACAGCAGGTTTGGCGGCGCTCGCCGCGGCGCACCGCAGCGAACGCGGGAAAGTGGCGGAGTCGACCGAACGCCACGTCGCCGCGGTGCGTCGCGAATTGACCGAAGGCGCCCTGCACGGCAGTTCCGTGCCGGGCACTGCCGAAGCGGGGCTCGGCACCGCCGGCCGCGGCGTGCTGCGCGAATCGCGTCGAGTCGCCGGCCGGGGCTATGACGAGATCGTGGCGCTCAGCGAGGCCAGACAGGTGCCGCTGAACATCCTGGTCGCCGCCGCCGCGACGGCGGTGCACGCCGGCCTGCGCCACAGCACCGAGGCTCTCCTCGTGCACCCGGTGGACAACCGCTTCGGTGCGCCGGAGCTGAATGTCGCCACCTGCCTGGTGAACTCGGTGGCCCACCCGGTTCGGTTCGCACCCTTCGCCGCGGTCCGGGATGTCGTCACCGCGATCGACCGCGGCTACGTCAAAGCACTGCGCCGCCGATGGTTTCGGGAAGAGCGCTACCGCCGCATGCATCTGGCGATCACCCGCGGTGCACCCGTCGACGCGCTGACCGTGAACTACATGCGCGGCCGGTCCGCCCCGGAGCTGGGCCCGTACCTGTCCGAACCCCCGGTGGTCACCGATATCGGCCCGGTGGAAGGGATGACGGTCGCCTGCGTCCACGATGAAGCGCGGCGCACCATCGACTTCGCCATCTGGACCCGGCGCGATCACCCCGAACCCGCCGACGTCGCCGGTCGCATCGTCGCGGCACTGCGATCGATGGATGCGTACTGGGACCTGCCGATCGCGTTGACCGTCGGCGAGTGGTCAGGGCTCGGCGCCGACGGCCGGCTCGAGGCCGGCGCCGAACTGCCCGCGCAGGCACCGGACGGTGTGCGCGCCTGGTTCCTGGACGTCGATCTCGACCAGTGCCGCGGCCCCGGCGTCGACCAGTGGATCGCCGAGATCGTCCGCCGTGGTGTCGATCCCGGCGACGTCCTGGTCTTCGTCGACGACGACTCCCAGCGCGCGGTGGAGCTGCTGATCGCGTGCCACCTGGCGGGCTGCGGCTACAGCGTCTGCGCGACATCCGGCGAGGTGGCGTCGCGAGTCAGCGCCATTGCCGAGCATTGCGGCACCGGTGCGCACGCGGTCGACCTCACCGCGCCGGTTGCCGAGGTGGACGGCGCGACAAGACAACTCGTCGACGACCGCATCGGCCAGGTCCTGCTAGACCAGGGGCTGGGCTCCCGGCTCGCGTATGTGATGCCCACGTCGGGCTCGACGGGACAACCCAAACTTGTTCCGGTGACGCACGGTTCGCTGGCGATCTTCTGCGCCGCGGTGCGGGACGCCTACGGTTGGGGGCCGGCCGACACCATCCTGCAGTGCGCTCCGCTGACGTCGGACATCAGCGTGGAGGAGGTGTTCGGCGCCCTGTCCTGCGGCGCGCGCGTGGTCCGGTCGGCCGCGATGCGCGCCGGTGACCTGCCCGCGCTGACCCGCGATGTCGCGGCGCACATCGCCACCGTTCTCGACCTGCCCACCGCGATCTGGCATCTGCTGTGCGAGGACGACGCGGCATTGACTGCGCTGGGTGGCTCGGCGCTGCGCCAGGTGATCATCGGCGGCGAGGCCGTCCGGCCTTCCGCCGTCGACAAGTGGCGGGATGCGGTTGCCGGCCAGGGCATCTCGCTGGTCTCGACGTACGGCCCGACCGAGACGACGGTGGTCGTCACGCAACTGCCGATCGGTGCCGAGGAGCCCGCGCCGGCCACGGCCAGGCTGGGCCGCCCGCTGGTGCCGGGCTCGGTGTTCGTCGCGTTCGGGGAAGTGGTCGTTGTCGGGGAGCTGGTGTCGGCGGGATACCTGGGTCTGGACGGCCCGAGCTTCGGCACGGTACAGACGCCCGACGGCTCCTGGCAGCGGGTGTTCGCCACCGGCGACCGCGTGACGACAGACGCCGCCGGTTATCCCGTGCTGGCCGGACGTCGGGACGCCGTGGTCAAGATCGCCGGTAAGCGGTTCGACATCGCCGAACTGCTGCGCCGGTTGTCGGCGGTCCCCGAGATATCCGATGTGGCAGTGGAACTGGCGGGCAACGGCCTGGGCATCTGGTTCCAAACCCCACAGACCCGTGCCGGGAACGACGATCCGGCCGCCCGCGTCAGGATTGGGGACCTGGCGAAAGCACAAGGGGCACCGGCATTTCACATCGTCGGCGTCCCGCGCATCCCACGACAGTCCAACGGGAAAGTCGACCGCGCGAAACTGGCTGTGGAGACTGAGGTTCCGCGCGCCGGCACCGAGGTGGATCCGCGGGCAGCCGCCCTCGCCGCGATGTGGAGCCGCCGGCTCGGCCGCCCGATCGGTCCGGAAGCGTCTCTGTTGGACGAGGGCATCGGGTCACTGGACCTGATCCGTATCCTGCCGGAGACGCGACGGTTCCTCGACTGGCAGCTGTCGATTCTCGATCTGATCGGCGCGGACTCCGCCGCCGGCATCGTCGGCCGCAGACCTGACGTCAACACCTGGATGGACGAGGAGACCGCGGCCCAGATCGCCGACGACCTGGCGGCGGTGCGCCGGGGCTGCGCGCCGGCGACCCGCGGGTCCGTAGGCGGCGCATCGACCATCGTAGTCCTGGGTGCGTCGGGCATTCTGGGCACCGGGTTCGCGCAGGCGATCCTCGACCGCAAAGACGCCGGGCTCGACTGCCCCAACGTGGTGTTCGCCGCGAGATCGCCACTGCCCGAGCATGACCCGTGGTCGAGACTGCGCGCAGTGGGTGGGGTCGACATCGTCCGGGTACCTGAGCGTCTGGGCCCCGCAGAACTCGGTGCCCTTTTCGACGGCGTCGGCGCCCACACCGTGGTGAACTGCATCGGCAACACCAACGTGTTGGTGCCCTACCGGCGGCTGCGGGCGGCCAACGTATCCGCGGTGGCGTCGATCGCCGAGGCGTGTGCGGGGCGCGGCGTCGGGTTGGTGCAACTTTCGACATTCGTGGTGAACGCCGACGTGACGGCGCCCCGCGTGACCGACCCCCGCCATGCGCCGTACCCCTACGCCGCGTCGAAGTCGTTGGCGGAGATAGCTGTCTCGCGTGCCGCGAGCGACCTGGACTTCTCGGTGGTACGGCTGCCCAGGGTGCTCGGTGACGCCCACCAACTCGCGCGGTCGTCGGACATCCTGGTCGCGATGGTCGATGCCTGCGCCTCGCTGGGGGTCTGCCCGGTGCTGCCCGTCATCGAAGAGGTCACCACCGGGGTGGCCGCCGCACACAGCATTCTCGGGCTGCTTCCCGGGCTGTCGCATGCGGTGGGGCTGGGTCGTGGCATGACGGTACTGCGCGGCGAAAAGCTGCCCTACACAGCGTTTCTCGGCAGCCTCGGAGCTGAGGTCATCGAACTCGCGGAGTGGAAGGACCGGCTGGATCGCAGTGCGTGGGCCGCCCGGAATCCGCAGCGCTGGGCGGTGCTCGACGCGTGGGTCGGGTTGGGGGCGAGGTTGCGGGGCCGCACGTATGCCGAGTACCTCGCCGAATATCCCACTGTCGACATCGATTTCGAATCCATCGCGGAGTGCATCAGCACGCCGCAGCCGCTTGACGGTGTCTTCGGCGCCGATCAGATTGTGAGGACATGACCTTGACAGATGTGACCGAACCCCGCAGCGACGCACCGGCCACCGGAGCGATCTATCTCGACATCACCGGAATGTCGTGCGGCATGTGTTCCCGGCGCGTGCAGAAAGGTCTCAACAAGATCGACGGTGTGCACGCATCGGTCAGCTTTGCCACCAAGACCGCCACCGTCGAGACCGACCGTGACATCAGCCCGGCCGAGCTGTGCGACGCCGTGGTGGCAGCGGGCTACGGCGCCGCACCGCGCGCCGGCGCGCCCGTGGTGGACAGCTCGCCGCGCGGCCCGCTGCAGCGGCTCGTCGGGGGAATTCTCGGCCGGACCTGATGCCGCTGACCGGCGTGTCCTAATTTGTGGGGTCCGTGGCGTAGACGCCATGGGCCACGGCGTCGCACGATAGAGGCGTGACGCGATCTGTGGTGCTGCTCGGCTTCCGTGGGGTGCAGGCCCTCGACGTGGTCGGCCCCTTCGACGTGTTCATGGGAGCGACGCTGCAACTGGCCGCGATGGGGCGGGCCGGCGAGGGCTACGCGCCGGTCCTGGCCGCGGCCGACGGCGGTCCCGTCACCACCTTGACCGGGCTCGAGTTCGTCGCCAAACCGCCGCCCGACCCCAACGAGCCGATCGACACCATCGTGCTGCCCGGCGGCATGGGGGTCGACGAGGCCCGGACCAACCCGGCCGTCATCGACTGGATTCGCACCGCCGCACCGAACGCGCGCCGGATCGTCAGCGTCTGCAACGGCGCGTTCCTCGCGGCGGAGGCCGGCCTGCTCGACGGCTGCTCGGCGACCACACACTGGGCCTCGGCGGACAAGCTCGCCCGCGAATTCCCCTGCATCGCCGTCGATCCCGACCCGATCTTCGTCCGCAGCTCCGAGCAGGTGTGGACGGCGGCCGGCGTCACCGCGGGCATCGATCTGGCGCTGGCGCTCGTCGAAGACGACTACGGCACCGACGTCGCGCAGGACGTGGCCCGCTGGCTGGTGCTGTACCTGCGCCGGCCCGGTGGGCAGACGCAGTTCGCGCCGCCGGTGTGGATGCCGCGCGCCAAGCGAGAACCGATCCGCGACGTGCAGGAGCTCATCGAAGCCGAACCCGCCGGGGCGCACAGTGTTCCGGAGCTGGCACGCGCCGCCGCGATGAGCCCGCGGCACTTCACCCGCACCTTCACCGCCGAGGTGGGGGAGCCGCCGGCGGCCTACGTCGAGCGCGTCCGTACCGACGCGGCCCGTCGGCAACTCACCGAGACCGACGACACCGTCACCGCCATCGCCGCCCGCTGCGGCTTCGGCAGCGCCGAGACGCTGCGCCGCAGTTTCGTTCGGCGCGTTGGGGTTTCACCAGACCAGTACCGCAAGACGTTCGCGTAGGGAGAGATCATGCAAGTTGCCATCGTCCTGTACCCGGGGTTCACGGCCCTCGACTTCATCGGGCCGTACGAGTCGTTGCGCTGGCTGCCCGACACCGAGGTCCGTTTCGTCTGGCATGAGCCGGGCCCGATCGTCGCCGACTCCGCGGTGCTGCTGGTGGGCGCCACCCACTCGTTCGACGAGACCCCGTCGCCCGACATCATCCTGATCCCGGGCGGGTTCAGCACCCTGGAGCACGCGCGCGACGAGAAACTGCTGGAGTGGCTGCGGCGCGCCCACGAGACCACCACGTGGACGGCGTCGGTGTGCTCGGGCTCGGTGATCCTGGCCGCCTCCGGACTGTTGAAGGGCAAGCGCGCGACGTCGCACTGGGCGGCCGTACAGCTGCTGCGCACGTTCGGCGTCGAACCCGTCACCGACGAGCGGATCGTGCAGTCGGCCGACCGCATCGTCACCTGCGCGGGTGTCTCGGCCGGCATCGACCTCGGCCTGTGGCTGGCCGCGCAGATCGGCGGTGAGGACAAGGCCAAGGCCATCCAGCTGTCCATGGAATACGACCCGCAACCCCCGTTCGACTCCGGGCACATGTCGAAGGCCTCGGCCGCCACCAAGGCCAGTGCGACGGCCCTGATGTCCCGCGAGCTGCTCAAGCCGACGGCACTCAAGGCCACCACGGCGCTGCTGTGGGACCAGGCCGTCAAAAAGGTCCGATCCCGCCGCTGACCGAGGGATTTGTGCACGATTTTCCGCGCCGGCCGCGGAAAATCGTGCACAAATCCCGGGTCCAGTAACCTCGGCCGGGTGAATCTGGCATATGACGAGCGCGGTAATGGCGAGCCGGTGCTGTTCATCGCGGGCCGCGGCGGCGCGGGCCGCACGTGGCACCTGCACCAGGTACCGGCGTTCCAGCGGGCCGGCTTCCGCTGCATCACGTTCGACAACCGCGGTATCGGCGCGACCGAGAACGCCATCGGCTTCTCCACCGACCAGGCGGTCGCGGACACGGCGTCGTTGATCAACAAGGTCGTCGGCGGCCCGGTGCGCGTCGTCGGGGTGTCGATGGGGTCGTTCATCGCCCAGGAGCTCATGGTCGCCCGGCCCGAGCTGGTGTCTTCCGCAGTGCTGATGGCCACGCGCGGCCGCGAAGACCGGGCCCGCAAGTTCTTCCGTGAGGCCGAGCGCGCGCTGCTCGCCGCCGGCATCGAGCTGCCCCCTGAGGTGGACGCGAAAAACCGTCTGCTGGAGAACTTTTCACCCAAGACCCTGAACGACGATCGCGCCGTCCAGGACTGGATCGAGATGTTCACCATGTGGCCGACGAAGCCCACTCCGGGGCTGCGGGCGCAACTGGCCGTCGCGCCCGAGACGAACCGGCTGCCGGCCTACCAGCAGATCGCGGTGCCCGTGCAGGTGATCGGGTTCGCCGACGACGTCGTGCTGCCGCCGCACCTGTCGAAAGAGGTGGCCGACGCGATCCCGCTGGGCCGATACCTGGAAATCCCCGACGCCGGGCACCTCGGCTTCATCGAGCGTCCCGATGCGGTGAACGCCGCCATGTTGGAATTCTTCGCTGCCAACCCGACGTCGGCGGGGCTGACCGGTTAGGCACTGTGACACGCTGTAGCAATGAACCCGTCGACGATTCAGGCGCGGGTCGTCGTCGACGAACTGATTCGCGGCGGCGTCCGCGATGTGGTGCTGTGCCCCGGTTCGCGTAACGCGCCGCTGGCGTTCGCGCTGGCCGACGCCGACCGTGCCGGCCGCTTGCGGCTGCATGTCCGTATCGACGAGCGCACCGCGGGCTACCTGGCGGTCGGCCTCGCAGTGTCGGCCGGCTCGCCGGTGTGCATCGCGATGACGTCGGGCACCGCGGTGGCGAACCTCGGTCCGGCGGTCATCGAGGCCAACTACGCCCGCGTGCCGCTGATCGTGCTGAGCGCCAACCGGCCCTACGAACTGCTGGGCACCGGCGCCAACCAGACCATGGAGCAGCTCGGCTACTTCGGCAACCAGGTGCGGGCCACCATCAGCCTCGGCCTGGCCGAGCCGACGGCCGACGTCGCCGCGGCCAATGCCCAGTGGCGGTCGGCGACGTGCCGGGTCCTGGTGGCCGCCAAGGGTTCTCGCTCGGCCAACGCCGGACCCGTGCAGTTCGACATCCCGCTGCGGGAGCCGCTGGTCCCGGACACCAAAGAGGGAACGGTCGACGGCTCCACTTATTGCCCGGAGGGACGCCCCGACGGCCGGCCGTGGACGTACACGCCGCCCGTCACGTTCGACCAGCCCCTCGAGATCGACCTGACGCCCGACACCATCGTCATTGCGGGCCACGGCGCGGGGCGGCACGAGAACCTCGCGCACCTGCCGACCGTCGCCGAACCGACCGCGCCCCCGGCGGACAACCCGCTGCACCCGCTGGCACTGTCGCTGGTCCGGCCGCAGCAGGTGATCATGCTGGGCCGGCCCACGTTGCACCGGCCGGTGTCGGCGCTGCTCGCAGACCCGTCGGTGCCCGTCTATGCGCTGACCACCGGCCCGCGCTGGCCCGACGTGTCCGGCAACTCGCAGGCCACCGGCACGCGGGCCATCACGTCCGGCACGCCGGATCCGTCGTGGCTCGCGAAGTGCGCCGACGCCAACGCCCGCGCCGAGCACGCGGTGCGTGACCAGCTCGCGGCCTACGAACTGACCACCGGCCTGCACGTGGCGGCCGCCGTCGCCGACGGCCTGCAGCCCGGCGACCAGTTGGTGCTCGGCGCCTCCAACCCGGTGCGTGACGCCGCGCTCGTCGGGCTGAACTCGCACGGCATCTCGGTGCGGTCCAACCGCGGCGTCGCCGGTATCGACGGCACGGTGTCGACGGCGATCGGCGCCGCGCTCGCCCACACCACGGGCCGGACAGTCGCGCTCATCGGTGACCTGACCTTCGTCCACGACAGCTCGGGCCTGCTGATCGGGCCCACCGAGCCGACGCCCAAGGCGCTGACCATCGTGGTCTCCAACGACAACGGCGGCGGCATCTTCGAATTGCTGGAGCAGGGCGATCCCCGGTTCTCCGACGTGTCGTCGCGCATCTTCGGCACCCCGCACGACGTCGACGTCGCGGCGCTGTGCCGGGCCTACCACGTCGAGTGCCGGCAGGTGGAGGCCGACGGACTGGCCGCCGCGCTGCGCGAACCGTTCGAGGGGATGCGCGTGCTGGAGGTCAAGGCCGACCGGTCCACCCTGCGGGCGCTGCACGCATCGATACGGGCGGCGATCAAGGCTGCGCCGTGATCCCCGAATCCCTGCGTTGCAGGTTGAACACGTTGTGGGACAACCTGATTCTGCGGGTCTTCGGCGACGGTAAGGAGACCCGGTCGCAGCGCGTCATCCGGCGGATCCGGATCGGCATCGTCATCATGGGCTGCCTGGTGACCCTGCAGTCGGTGCTGCTGGTGCTCGGTGCGTGGCGCAACGATCAGCAGATCGAGCACAACATGGGCACGGCGGCCGCCGAGGTGCTCTCGGCCGGTCCGCGGCGCTCCACCATCGAGTTCGTGACGCCCGACCGCGTCACCTACCGGCCCGAGCTGGGCGTGCTGTACCCGTCCGAACTCGAGACCGGCATGCGCATCTACGTCGAGTACGACCGCAGCAACCCGGACCTGGTGCGGGTGCAGAACCGCAACGCGTCGCTGGCCGTCATCCCGGCCGGCTCGATCGCAGTGGTGGGCTGGTTGGTCGCGGGCGCGCTGCTCTGGATCGTGAATCTCGTGCAGCGCCGGCTGGGTTAGGTCTGGCGGCCGGCGGTCAGCTTCGCGAGCCACCCGGTTTCCTGGATGTCCACCACGGTGTTGCCGGTGAGGTCGTAGACCGTTGGGGTGCCGGCGTCGCCGTCGCGGATTTCCTGCAGCCGGGTCTCGTTGGTGATGGTCATCTCGTCGGTGTCGACGGCGTGTTCACCGGACTGGATGGTGGTCACGGCCTCGGCGCTGACGCCCGAGTCGGCGGCCCACCCCGCCAGCTGACCGTCCGACGGTGCGGACCCGCCCGGATTCTGGTGGCCCCACAGCGTCGCGACGTACGCCTGCAGCGCCGGCGCGGACGTGCCGTGCTCGGCGGCCAGGAACATCGCGTTGGCGACCTTGGCCGAGTAGCCGTACGCGGTGTCCAGGAACGTCACCGGGCGGTAGGTGACGGTCAGCAGGCCGAGGGCGATCAGGCTCTTCAGCTCCGGCCCGTCGGTGTCCTGCAGGTGGGCGCAGTGAGTGCACTGCGGCTCGGTGTACACCTCGATCTGCGCGGGGGCGTCGGGCCGGCCGGCGATGATGCCGAAGCCGTCCGCGGTGAGGGCGACACCCGGTAGATCCGGGTCGCGCAGTGCCGATCCGGTGACGGTGCGGCCGCAGCCGGTCGATGCGGTGAGAAGCGCCAGCGCGGTGGCCAGAACAAGGATCAGCCGAGGTAGACGCATGCCGGCCCCTTTCTCGCCGCGGTGCGACAGACGATACCGGTGGTACCCGAGTTGTGCGTGTCTTCGCGTCGCGGATCCCTGACGGTCACCTGACGGTCAGGCTGCGCTGCCAGCCTGCAGGTGTGCGAGTTGCGATCGTGGCGGAGTCTTTTCTCCCGAATGTCAACGGCGTCACCAATTCGGTGCTCCGGGTGCTGGAGCACCTCCACCGGAACGGCCATGAGGCGCTGGTCATCGCGCCCGACACGCCTCGGGGTGAAAAGCCCGCGGACACTTTCCACGGCGATGTGCCCGTGCACCGCATCCCGTCCCGGATGTTCCCGAAGGTGACGTCGTTGCCGCTGGGGGTGCCGCGGCCGCGAATGGTGCGGGTACTGCGCGACTTTCGGCCCGACGTCGTGCACCTGGCATCGCCGGCCCTGCTGGGCTACGGCGGCCTGCACGCCGCGCGTTTCCTCGGCATCCCGACCGTCGCGGTGTTCCAGACCGACATCGCCGGTTTCGCGCAGAGCTACGGCGTCGGCATGATGACGAAGACCGCATGGGCCTGGAACCGGCACTTGCACTCGCGCGCCGACCGGACGCTCGCGCCGTCCAGCGCGACGATGGAAGACCTTGTCACCCATCGGATTCCGCGTGTGTACAAGTGGGGTCGGGGCGTCGACGTCACCGGTTTCGCGCCGTCGGCTCGCAGTGCCGCGCTGCGCGCGCAGTGGTCGCCCGAGGGCAAGCCGGTGGTGGGCTTCGTCGGCCGGCTGGCACCGGAGAAGCACGTCGAACGGCTGGCCGCGCTGGCGGGCCGCGACGATCTGCAGCTCGTGGTGGTCGGTGAGGGTATCGATCAACTCAAGCTCGAAAAGCTATTGCCCACAGCCGTTTTCACCGGCGCGCTGTACGGCCGGGAACTGGCCACGGCATACGCCAGCATGGACGTGTTCGTGCACCCGGGGGAGCACGAGACGTTCTGCCAGGCGGTGCAGGAAGCCATGGCGTCGGGTCTGCCGGTCATCGCGCCGGATGCCGGCGGCCCGCGTGACCTGGTGACACCCATGCACACCGGATTGCTCTTGCCGGTAGCGGATTTCGAGGGGGCGCTGCCGGCCGCGGTCGACCACCTGCTCGCTGAGCGGTCCCGCTACTCGCTCGCCGCCCGCCGCAGCGTGCTCGGCCGCACCTGGCCCGCGGTGTGCGACGAACTGCTCGGACATTACGCCGCCGTCCTCGGCGAGCGCCGCGCCCTCGCCGCCTGACGCGCTCCCGCAAGCCGCGCTGTCGCTCCTCCACTCTCCCGCGAGCGTGCGTGTTTGCCTGTGACACGCCGTATTTGGTGTGCACTCAAGTGCCGCTCGCGGCTACCGAGAGTGACGAATCTGCACGTGTCGACCGGCGTGCCGTGCGTAGACACGCACGCTCGGCAGGACTTCAGCTCACGTGGACGAGGTCGTAGATGTACGACCGATCGTCCTTGCGACTCACCCACGTACCCTCGGGCGGCAGGTAGCCGAAACCCGCGTGGTCGAACGGGCGGCTCGACACCGCGCCCAATTCGGTGCACACCACCCACCCGAAGTGCGGCAGTCGCCGGCACCAGATGTCCAGGTCGACCCGCTTGTACGACGGAAACCCGTGCGCCTCGCCGTCTTCGGCGAACTCGTAGGTCAACCCGTCGTCGCGTCGGACGAATTTCAGTCCCGCCATCGGAGTTCCTTCGGTCAGCCCTGCGCCAGCTCGGACACCGGCTGCCACTCTTCCCAAGTGCGCAACCGGTTTTCGTAGTCGGTCTTGGCGATCTGCAGCGGTGCGCTACCGAAAAAGACTCGCAGCGGCGGCTTTTCGGCATCGACGATCTTGAGCACCGCGGCCGCTGACGCCTCCGGGTTGCCCGGCACCGCGTTGCGCTCGCTGCGCCAGCGGGCGACGTCCGCCCGCAGCCCGTCGTACGCCTCGAGTTCGGTGGTCCGCTTGGCCGACGCGCCGCTCCAATCCGTCGAGAATCCGCCGGGCTCGATGAGCGTGACGTGAATCCCGAACCGTTCCACCTCGGCGGCCAGCGACTGCGAGAAACCCTCGAGCGCCCACTTCGACGCGTGGTAGGCGCCGAGGCCCGCGAACGCGCTGATGCCGCCGATCGAGGACACCTGGATGATGTGCCCGCTGCCCTGCGCACGCAGGTACGGCAGTGCGGCCTGCGTGATCCACAGCGCGCCGAAGACGTTCGTTTCGATCTGATCCCGCGCCTCGGCCTCCGACAGCTCCTCGACGAAGCCGAACTGGCCGTAACCCGCGTTGTTGACGACGACGTCCAACCGGCCGAAGTGCTCATGCGCCGTCTTCACCGCGGCGAAGTCGGCGTCGCGGTCGGTGACGTCGAGCGCGATGGGCAGCAGCGCGTCGCCGTACTTGGCCACCAGGTCGTCGAGCGTCGACACGTCCCGCGCCGTCGCGGCCACCTTGTCACCGCGCTCGAGCGCCGCAGCCGTCCACTCGCGACCGAAACCGCGCGATGTACCCGTGATGAACCAGACTTTTGTCCCCATGCGGCTTACAGCTCCCGAAGCGCCCGTTCCATTCCCGCCCCGCCGCAGACGCGGGGCTCTGGAGCAGCCGGTAGCGTCATATCCGTGAGTCGCGCGTCATTGGAGAAGGATCCGCACGAGGTTGCGTCGATGTTCGACGGCGTCGCCCGTCGCTATGACATCACCAACACCGTGCTGTCCCTGGGACAGGACCGGTTCTGGCGGCGGCAGACGCGCGCGGCGCTGGGTATCGGCCCAGGTGACAAGGTTCTGGACCTGGCTGCCGGCACTGCGGTGTCGACCGTCGAGCTCGCGACGTCGGGCGCGTGGTGCGTGGCCTGTGACTTCTCGGTCGGCATGCTGGCCGCGGGCGCGGCCCGCAAGGTCCCGAAGGTGGCCGGTGACGCCACCCGGCTGCCGTTCGACGACGGCGTCTTCGACGCGGTGACCATCAGCTTCGGGCTGCGCAACGTCGTCGACTTCAGCGCCGGCCTGCGCGAGATGGCCCGCGTGACCCGGCCCGGCGGCCGCCTGGTCGTGTGCGAGTTCTCCACGCCGACCAACCGCCTCTTCGCGACGGCCTACAAGGAGTACCTGATGAAGGCGCTCCCGACGATGGCCACCGCGGTGTCGTCCAACCCCGAGGCCTACGTCTACCTCGCCGAGTCCATCCGGGCCTGGCCCGACCAGGACGACCTGGCCCGCAAGATCGAGGCGGCCGGCTGGTCGCAGGTGCGCTGGCGCAACCTGACCGGAGGGATCGTCGCGCTGCACGCTGCCGTCAAGCCGTGAGTATTCCCGTCCTCGCGGTCGCCGGCTTCCTCGGCGCGGGCAAGACCACGCTGCTGAACCACCTGCTGCGTAACGGCCGCGGCGCGCGAATCGGCGTGCTGGTCAACGACTTCGGGTCCGTCAACATCGACGCGATGCTGGTCGCCGGTCAGGTCGACGCCATGGCGTCACTGTCCAACGGGTGCATCTGCTGCGTCGCCGAGGACGGTGAGGTCGCCGAGATGCTGGGCAAGCTGGCCGCCGTCCGCCCGGCACTGGATCTGATCGTGGTGGAGGCCAGTGGCGTCGCCGAGCCGCCCGCGGTGGCGCGCACCATCATGACGGCCGACTCGGAGGACTTCCACTACGCCGGCCTGATCCTGGTGGTCAGCGCGACCGAGCCGGAGTTCGGGCACGGGTTGCCGGTCGCCGACCTCGTGGTGCTGAACCGGGCCTCCGAGGCCACCGACATCGATCACGTGCTGGCCAGCATTCGCGCGCAGAATCCGCGAGTTCCGGTGCAGCCCACCGATTTCGCGCGGATCGACCCGACGCTGCTCATCGACATCCCCGAGCGTGCCCCGCAGGCCCAGCTGTCGTTCGACGAGCTGCTGCACGACGAGCACGACCACGACCATCCCGTCTACCAGTCCGTCGAATACACCACCGGCGACGTGCTGAACCCGCGCCGGTTGCTGGCGCTGCTGCGCGACCGGCCCGAAGGCCTTTACCGGGCAAAGGGTTTCGTCGACTTCGGGGCCGGACACCGGTACCTGCTGCAGCTGGTGGGCGGCTCCCTGCGGCTGCAGAAGCACCGTGGCACCGGCACCCAACTGGTGTGCATCGGCACCGGCATGGACACCGACGAGGTGCGGGCGGCGCTGCACGAGTGCACCACCGAACCGGCCGACGAGAACGCGATCCTCGGAGTCCACAAGTACGTGGTCTGAGCCGCCGGGATCGGCGTGTTCGCCCCGGGCGTGTCGGCTCTTCGGTCACACATTCGATCTGGAGGCGTCAACTTTCCTGGCTCTGTTGACGTATGTGTGGGTGATTTTGGGGTTTGAATAGCCGAACGCCGTTCTCGGTCTAGGTTTCTGGCTTGTCGAAGGTCAGTCACCAATAGAGCGGAGAACGGCGTGCGGGATGCCAGCTTATGGCGGGTCTTGTTGTGCGTCCAGAACACGGTCGTCGAGGACGTCGAGTTCGACGAGATGGCGCAGGTGTTGGTGGCCCATGTCCGGCCGCTGCGCGCCGCGGCGGGGCGGTGTGGCCTGTGCGGTGCGCGGGCCCGCTGGTACGACCAGGGCCGGGGCCGACGACGGTGGCGTTCACTGGATATGGGCACCACTGAGGTGTTCCT